>NZ_CP119392.1:1627460-2243690 GCF_029224025.1 Rhodanobacter sp. AS-Z3 | reverse complement strand
GGCGTGAAGGCACGCCAGCGTCGATCACGCGGCTCGGTCAGTTCACTGCAACCCGCGTCGCTCGCCCGCTTCAGGGTATCGCGCAGCGGTGCACCCAGCAGACCACCATCGCCAGTCGCCGCACAATCGATCAACTTGTCGATATCCGCCGCACGCACGCAGGGACGCGCGGCGTCGTGAACCAGCACGAAGTCGTCTGCTGCGACACTTTCCGGCAAGGCATCGAGGCCGGCCAGCACTGAATCGCTGCGCTCGACACCACCGATCGTGGTCAGCACCGGCTTGTCATGCAACGCGGTGATACCACGCCAGTGCGTATCCGTTGCGGCCAGCGTCACCAGCAAACCGGCAATCCGCGGATGCGCGGCAAGCCGCTCCAGCGTATGTTCGATCAACGGTCGGCCGGCCAGGGGAAGGTATTGCTTGGGACATTCGCCGCCGACCCGGGTGCCACGACCTGCAGCTGGCACCACGCACCACACCGTGGCCGCACTCATGGCGATCCGGCAGGCGGCTTCGCGGGCGGTGTCGCACTGCTAGCCGCACCAGCCGGCGGCTCGACCACCTGGTAGAAAATTTCGCCAGGCTTGATCAAACCCAGTTCGGTGCGCGCGCGCGCCTCGATCGCCTGGTCGCCCTGCTTGAGGTCAAGCACGTCGGCACCCACTGCCTGATTGCGTTGCAACAGCCTGGCGTTGTCGTCGGCTTGTTTCTTCACCGAGACACGCAGGCTGTCCACTTCGCGCATGCTGCCGTTGCCGGTCCACAGCTTCAGCTGCAGACCGATCAGAAGCAGGATCAGGAGGACGGCGATCCAGCGCAGCATGGCCGGCGGCTACCCGCTCAGTCCGGCAAACGGCTGAGGTTGGGGAACGCATTGCGGCCGGCGTACCGCGCCGCACTGCCCAACTGTTCCTCGATCCGCAGCAACTGGTTGTATTTCGCCACGCGATCGCTGCGGCACAACGAACCGGTCTTGATCTGAGTCGCCGTGGTGGCCACCGCGATATCGGCGATGGTGGTGTCCTCGGTCTCGCCGGAGCGATGCGAGATCACCGCCGAATACTTTGCAGCATCGGCCATCGCGATGGCTTCCAGCGTCTCGGACAGTGTGCCGATCTGGTTCACCTTGATCAGGATCGAGTTGGCGATCTTCTTTTCGATGCCTTCGCGGAAGATCACCGGGTTGGTCACGAACAAGTCATCGCCAACCACCTGGATGCGATCGCCGATGGTGTCGGTGAGCAACTTCCAGCCATCCCAGTCGCCTTCAGCCAGGCCATCTTCGATGCTCACGATGGGATACTGGCTGGTCCAGCCGGCGAGCAGATCGACGAACTCTGCCGAGGTATATTTTTTGCCTTCGCCCGCCAGGTCGTACTTGCCATCCTTGTAGAACTCGGAAGCGGCGGCATCCAGACCGAGCAGGATCTCGCTGCCGACCTTGTAACCGGTCTTGTGGATCGCCTCGAGGATGGTGTCGAGCGCTTCGATATTCGAACGCAGGTTCGGCGCAAAGCCGCCTTCGTCACCCACGGCCGTGCTCAGGCCGCGACCCTTGAGCACGCTCTTCAACGCGTGGAAGATCTCGGCACCCGCGCGCAGCGCTTCGCTGAAACTGGACATGCCGACCGGCAGCACCATGAATTCCTGCACATCGATGTTGTTGTCCGCGTGCTCGCCACCATTGATGATATTCATCATCGGCACCGGCAGCGCACCGGGCTTGCCGCCTGACAGGTAGCTCCACAGCGGCTCGTCGCGCGCGGCAGCCACTGCCCGCGCTGCTGCCATGGAAACACCGAGCAGGGCGTTCGCACCGAGCTTGCCCTTGTTCGGGGTGCCGTCCAGCCCAATCAGCTTGTCGTCCAGGCCTTTCTGGTCGGCGGCGTCGAACCCGTTCAGCGTAGCGGCAATCGTGCCATTGACGTTGGCCACCGCATGCTTCACACCCTTGCCACCGTAGCGCGACTTGTCGCCATCGCGCAGTTCAACCGCCTCGCGCGAACCGGTCGAGGCGCCACTGGGCACCGCGGCGCGGCCGAAGCCGCCATTGGCCAGGGTGACTTCGGCTTCCAGCGTGGGGTTGCCGCGCGAGTCAAGGATTTCACGGGCGTGGATGCGGGTGATCTGGGTGCTCATGCGGTTTCCGTAAGCTGAGGGGAAAAGTTGATACAGGCGCATCGCGGCGCCCGGAAAATCAGGATACGTCCTGCTCCAGGAAGCGATGCCGTTTGGTCACGGCATCCAGCTCCAGCAGGGTTTCCAGCAGCGCTTCCATTTTATCCAGCGGCCATGCGTTCGGTCCGTCGGAAAGCGCCTTGCTGGGATCAGGATGCGTTTCGGCAAACAGACCCGCCACGCCCACGGCCACCGCTGCGCGCGCCAGTACCGGCACGAACTCGCGCTGACCACCGGATGTCGCGCCCTGCCCGCCGGGCAGTTGTACCGAATGGGTGGCATCGAATACCACCGGGCACCCGGTATCGCGCATCACGCTCAGACTGCGCATGTCCGAGACCAGGTTGTTGTAGCCGAAGCTGGCGCCGCGCTCGCACACCATGATGTCGTCATTGCCGACCGCCTTGGCCTTGGCCACCACATGCTTCATGTCCCACGGCGCCAGGAACTGCCCCTTCTTGATGTTCACCGGCTTGCCGGCGCGTGCCACCTTCTGGATGAAGTCGGTCTGCCGACACAGGAAGGCTGGCGTCTGCAAGACATCAACCACCGAAGCCACTTCGTCCATCGGCGTGTATTCATGCACGTCGGTGAGCAGCGGCACGCCGATCTGGCGTTTCACTTCAGACAGAATGCGCAGGCCTTCTTCCAGGCCGGGGCCACGGAAGCTGTCGCCGGACGAACGGTTCGCCTTGTCGAAGCTGGACTTGAAGATGAAATGGATGCCCAGCCGACCGGTGATTTCCTTCAGCGTACCGGCGGTATCCAGCTGCAGTTGTTCGGACTCGACCACGCAGGGACCGGCGATCAGGAACAGCCGCTGATCCAGCCCAACCTCTACGCCACAAAGCTTCATGCCACGGTCTCCTGTGCCAGCTTGTGGCCGGCATGAACCGCCTTGAACTCGCGCGCAGCACGCACGAAGCCACTGAACAGCGGGTGTCCATCGCGTGGGGTTGAGGTGAATTCCGGGTGCGCCTGGCAGCCAAGAAACCACGGGTGCTGCTGCTGTGGCAGCTCGACGATCTCCACCAACAAATCGTCCATCGACTTGCCCGAAATCACCAGCCCGAGATCCTCAAACGATTGGCGATAGCGATTATTGAACTCATAGCGATGGCGATGCCGCTCGCGGATCACGTCCTGCCCATACATTTCGCGCGCCAGCGTGCCGGCTTTCAGACGGCACTCCTGCGCACCCAGACGCATGGTGCCACCGAGATCGGAACGATCACTGCGCTGCTCGATCTCGCCGGTGGCCGTGGTCCACTCGGTGATCAGCGCGATCACCGGGTTGGCGGTATTGCGCTCGTTCTCGCTGGAATCGGCGTCCTCGAGGCCAGCGACGTGGCGGGCGAAATCCACCACCGCCGCGTGCATGCCGTAACAAATGCCGAAGTACGGCACGCCATGCTCGCGCGCATATTGCGCCGCCAGCACCTTGCCTTCAAAACCGCGCTTGCCGAAACCACCGGGCACCAGGATCGCATCGACGTTGCCCAACACACTGGCTGCGCCTTCGGCCTCGATCTGTTCGGAGTCGATCCAGTCCAGGTTGACTCGCGTCTGCTGCTTGATGCCGCCATGCCGCAGCGCTTCGCCCAGCGACTTGTAGGCGTCCTTGTGTTCGACGTACTTGCCGACGATGGCGACGGTGATTTCGTCCTTCGGATGCTCGACCGCATCGACGGTGCGCTGCCAACTGGACAGATCCGCAGGACCGGCATCCAGCCCGAGCCGTTTCACCACGATGTCGTCCAGACCCTGGCTGTGCAGCCACAGCGGCATCTTGTAAATCACGTCCACGTCTGGCGCGCTGATCACCGCAGATTCGGGCACGTTGGTGAACAACGCAATCTTGCGGCGCTCGGCCTCCGGCAGCGCTTCCTCGCAACGGCAGAGCAGAATGTCTGGCTGGATACCAATCGAGCGCAGTTCCTTCACCGAATGCTGGGTTGGCTTGGTCTTGATCTCACCGGCGGCCTTGATGAACGGCACCAGGGTGAGATGCATGAACACCACTTTTTCCGGGCCCTGCTCCACGCGCAGCTGGCGGATCGCCTCCAGGAACGGCAGCGATTCGATGTCACCCACCGTGCCACCGATCTCGACCAGGGCCACGTCAAAGCCGCGGGTGGCTTCGTGAATGCAGTGCTTGATCTCGTCGGTGATGTGCGGAATCACCTGTACGGTCGCGCCCAGATAGTCGCCGCGGCGCTCCTTGCGGATTACGCTTTCGTAAATCTTGCCAGTGGTAATCGAGTTCTTGCCGGTCAGCCGGGTGCGCAGGAAGCGCTCGTAGTGGCCCAGGTCAAGGTCGGTTTCGGCGCCGTCGTCGGTGACATACACCTCACCATGCTGGAACGGGCTCATCGTGCCCGGATCCACATTGATGTAGGGATCGAGCTTCATCATGGTGACTGAAAGGCCGCGTGCTTCAAGAATGGAGGCGAGCGACGCCGCTGCAATGCCCTTGCCTAGCGAGGACACCACACCGCCAGTGACGAAAATCAGGGGAGTCATGGAAAGCAGCCGTGTGGAAATTAGGCATTTTAGCTGCAGAAGCGCGTCACTGCGAGATGGCAAAGCAAATTTCGTCGTGATCAGTTCATTTCCGTTGCCCGGCACCCCGTGAAACGGCTACCGACTGCCTGTTAGCATGAACAAATGAACAGCCCCATCCCCGATCGTCTTGTCGCGCTGCGCACGGCCATGCAGCAGCATGGCGTCGCCGCCGTACTGATACCCAGCGCCGACCCGCACCTTTCCGAATACCTGCCGTCCCACTGGTCCGCCCGCGAATGGCTGTCCGGTTTCACCGGTTCGGCCGGCACCCTGATCGTCGGTCGCGACGAAGCCGGCCTGTGGACCGACTCGCGCTACTTCTCCCAGGCCGAGCAGCAACTGGCCGGCAGCGGCATCCGCCTGATGAAGCTGCGCGTGCCGCATACGCCCGAACACCTGGCATGGCTGCAGCAAAACCTGCAACAAGACGACGTGCTGGCGGTGGCTGGCGACAGTCTGGCCGTCACCACGCGCCAGCAGATCGAAAAGCATCTGGCCCTCTGCGGAGCTACGGTGCGCACCGACCTTGATCTGCCCGGCGCGATCTGGCCGGACCGGCCGTCCCTGCCGCAGGCAGCGGTTGTGGAACACGATCCGGCTTACGCCTGCATCACGCGCGCCGACAAGTTCAGCCGGCTGCGCAAGGCCATGCACAAGCTGGGCGCCACGCATCATTTGATTTCCAGCCTGGACGACATCGCCTGGCTGACCAATTTGCGCGGCAGCGACGTGGAGTGCAATCCGGTATTTCTGGCCCATCTGCTGGTGCAGGCAGAACAACGCGCCACGCTGTTCGTTGGCCGCGCCAAGCTCAACGATGCACTGGTGGCACGACTGGCTGCGGACGGTATCGGCATTGCCGACTATGCATCGACCATCTCCGCATTGAACGAACTGGGGGCAAGTGATCGCCTGCTGCTGGACAGCGGCCGCGTGGTCGACACCATCGCTGCGGCAATCCCAGCGGGCGTGACCCGAGTCGAAGCTGCCAACCCCAGCACCGCGTTCAAGGCCGTGAAGACTGCCGCCGAACTTGAACACATTCGTGACGTGATGCGCCGCGACGGTGCAGCACTGGTACGCGGATTCCGCCGACTGGAACAGCGACTGGCCGCTGGCATGACGGTCACCGAACTGGATGTAGACAGTTTGCTGCACGAGGAGCGCTCGGCCCAGCCCGGCTGGGTCGGTGAGAGCTTTGCCACCATCGCCGGCTATCAGGCCAACGGCGCGCTGCCGCACTATCGCGCCACCCCGGAATCACACAGCACGTTGCAGGCGAAAGGCCTGCTGTTGATCGACTCCGGCGGGCAATATCTCGGCGGCACCACCGATATCACCCGCGTGCTGGCACTGGGCGAGACGACTGCCGAACAACGCCGTGATGCAACCCTGGTGCTGAAGGGCATGATCAATCTGTCCCGCGCGCGGTTCCCCAAGGGCGCCAGCGGTCCGCAACTGGATGCGCTGGCACGTGCGCCGCTATGGGCGGCCGGCATGGACTACGGCCATGGCACCGGCCATGGCGTGGGCTACTTTCTCAATGTGCACGAAGGTCCACAGTCCATTCGCCCGCCAACGGCAGCTGGCGCGCTGGTGGCGCTGCAACCAGGCATGATCAGCTCGATCGAGCCGGGCCTGTACAAGCCCGGCCGCCACGGCATTCGGCACGAAAACCTGGCCGTGGTGATCGAAGCCGAGCAGACCGAGTTCGGCGAATTCCTCGCCTTCGAGACGTTGACCATGTGCCCGTTCGACCGCCGCGCACTGGAACCGGTGCTGCTCAATCCGGAAGAACGCGCCTGGCTGGACGACTACCACGCCAGCGTACGGGCTGCGCTCAGCCCGCTACTGGATGGCGCCGACCTGGAATGGCTGAACCGCCACTGCGCGCCGCTGTAGGCAAATGCTTTGGTAGGGCGGGCATTGCGCTCCTACGGAAACATACGGCGGGCCGCGCCCACCCTACCGAGCGCGGGGCTCAGCGGAAGTGCGTCGCGTCGACCTCGCCGGGGGCCGTCTGCATGAAATATTCATGCAGATACTTCTCGCCCTCGTCGCAGAACGCCGTCACCACCGTCTTCAACTCGGGGAAGTTCTGCCGAATACGCTTGGCAGCCAGCAAATGCGCACCCGAGCTTGGACCACAGAACAAGCCATGAGTCCGTGCCAGCCGCTTCATCTCGGCCACGGCGTCGGCGCTGGAGACACTGAGCACCTCTTTCACCAGGCTGGAATGACGCTGGAAGATACCCGGCACGAAACCGTCGGAAATACCCTCGATGGTATGCGTGGCGATTTCCCCGCACAGGATCGTGCACGACTCGGACGGCTCCATCGCAAACAGGCGCACGTTGGGATTGGCTTCGCGAAACGCCTGGCCTACGCCGATCAAGGTTCCACCGGTACCCACACCAAGCACCAGCGCGTCGGGCAATTGACCGGCCGGCAGTTGCGACAGGATCTCCGGCCCGAGAATCAAGCGGTTTTCCTCGACATTCCACTCCGACTCGAATTGGGCCGGCGCGAAGTAGCCCGGCTGCTGGCCGAGTTCGCGTGCCCGTTTCAGCGCCTCGTTGACGTGGAAGTTGCCGCAGAACAACACCTCGGCACCGAACGCCCGCGAGATCGCCACGCGCTCGCTGGACAGTCCTTCGGGCATCACCACCAGCATGCGGTAGCCTTTCACGGCCGCCACCATCGACAGCGCGTTGCCGGTATTGCCGCTGGTTGCCTCGACGATCGTATCGCCGGGCTTGAGCAAGCCCTCCTCTTCGGCGCGTTCGATCATGTATTTGGCGATACGCGCCTTGATCGAGCCAGACGGATTGAGGAACTCGAGCTTGGCGTAAACGCCCTCGATCTCCAGCAGTGGCGTGTCGCCAACGGCGTCGAGGATGTTGCGGGAAACCGAAGTGAAACGCGTCGCCATGTCAGCCTGCCTCGTGTGTGTGGGCCATGACATCCAATGCCAGCGTGGAGTGCGCGTAAGCGCCACCGGCACGCATCTCGGCGGCGACCCAGATCGCCTCCATGATCTGCTGCTCGCTGGCACCTTGCTTCAAGGCCTCGGCGGTATGTCCCTTGATGCAATACGGACACTGGGTGACATGCGCCACCGCCACCGCGATCAACTGCTTGGTAACGTTCGGCAAGGCACCATCAGCAAACACCGCGGCACTGAAAGCCTTGAAGGCCTTCAGCGGCTCCGGTGCCAGTTCGCGGCGTTTTCGCGCGGTTTCCGCCGTGGACGGCGGGTACATCGATGCGTCCATTTCATCCTCCTCGACAAATCGGACTGTTCAATACTTTCAAATTTGCACGGCGACTCAGCGCGGCAGCGGCGCCGTACCTTGCACCCAGCTCGGTGGATCGCTGGCGGGAAAGCTCTGCGCCAACTGCTCGTCGATGCGGCGCTCGCGAGCGCGCACCTCGGCATCGCACGCTTGCTGCTTGCTGGAAATACCACCACCTACCGGCTCGATGGAGCCCATGTGGACAAGACTGGTGCGAAAAAAGCGTGGCAAACGAATTGGCATGGTCGTGACTCCCATCGTCGAATGGTGGAACAACCGCCGCCCACCGGTGCGGCACCTGTCGCGTCCACTGCGGCTGGCTCACAAACCCAGGTTGTTGTGCTCCAGCACGCGCTCGGCGCGATAGCTTGAACGTACCAGCGGCCCGGCGACCGCCTCCAGAAAGCCCTTGCCCAACGCCAGTTCGCGGTAATGACGAAATTCGTCAGGGGTAACGAAGCGTTGCACCGGCAAGTGATGCGGGCTTGGCCGCATGTACTGACCCAGCGTAACCACATCAACGTTGGCGCCGCGTATATCGTCGAGCGTGCGTTCCACTTCCACATCGGTTTCGCCCAGCCCCAGCATCAGGCTGGTCTTGGTCAAGGTTTTCGGCGCATGTCGTTTGGCGAAAGCCAGCACATCGAGGGTTTGCTGATAGCCGGCGCGTGGATCGCGTACCGGATGAGTCAACCGCTCCACCGTCTCCAGGTTCTGCGCGTAGGTGACCAGGCCCGCGTCGAGCACCGTCGCCACGGCATCAAGATTGCCGGCAAAGTCCGGTGTCAGCGCCTCTACCGAAGTCTGTGGCGAACGCTCATGGATCGCCTGTACGCAGGCGGCGTAGTGAGCGGCGCCACCATCGGCCAGATCATCGCGATCGACGGAGGTCAACACCACGTACTTCAGCCCCATCAACGCGACCGCGTCGGCAACCTGCAAAGGCTCCAGCGGATCGAGCCAGCCTTGCGGGTTGCCAGTGCTGACCGAGCAGAATTTGCACGCACGCGTGCACACCGAGCCCATCAACATCAAGGTGGCAGTACCGCGCCCCCAGCACTCGGCAATGTTCGGGCACTTCGATTCGGCGCACACCGTATTCAGCTTGTGGCTGCGAACGATCTCGTGCACGGCTTCGTACTGCGTGCCAGCCGGTAGCCGGACGCGCAACCACGGCGGCTTGCGATCCACATCAGGCACGCCGCTGGCGGCATTGGGACGAATGCCGCCCTTGACTGCACGACTGCCCTGCGGGCTGATGAACTTGCTGCCGTCGGGAATGTGTTCGCGAATGGTCATGGATGCACGACTGAAGAAGATGCCGTGCAGTCTCGCCCCGGCAGGTCTCCGGCGCCCTGATGCAGGTCAATGCGCCCGCGCCAGCACGACGGGTGCGATCCTGGTCAGCCGCGTTTGGGCGGCACCAGCTTCAACCGTGTGGGAACCAGCGGCTGATTGGGGCTGAGCAACTGCCGCACAGCATCGGGAGGCAACGGTCGCGAGTACAGATAGCCCTGCCCCTCGACACAACCGCTGTGCATTAAAAAATCGTGCTGTGCCTCAGTCTCGATGCCTTCGGCAATGGTGATCAGGCCAAGGCTGCGCGACATCGCCAGCATGGCTTCGGTAATCGCCACATCGTTGGCGCTTCCCGGCAGACCGGTGACGAAGGAGCGGTCGATCTTCAGATACGCCACGGCAGGCAGTTTCAGATAAGCCATGGAGGAATAGCCGGTACCAAAATCATCAATGGCGACTTCGATTCCCAGCGCATGCAGGGTTTGCATGGTGCGCTCGATATCGTCGCCAAGGCGCAACATGGCACTTTCGGTGATCTCCAGCAACAGACGACTAGCCGGCAATTGTCGCGCCTGCAAGGCGCGACTGATTTCCTCGACAAACGCAGGATGCCCGAACCATCGCGCAGAGATGTTCACCGCAACCCGGATCGGCGGCATGCCGGCCAGATCCCACTGCTGAATCTGCGCGCAGGTCGCCTGCATCACCCACTCGTCGATACGCCGGATCAAGCCGAGCCCTTCGGCCACGGGAATGAATTCGCCCGGCATGATCTCGCCACGTTCCGGGTGGTTCCAGCGCAACAGCGCCTCCACTGCCACGATGCGCCCGGTCCGCAACTCGACGCTGGGCTGAAACACCATATGGAACTCATTGCGTGCCAGCGCCTGGCGCAGCTCCGTCGCCAACTGCAGGCGCCGTCGCGTGTCGGCATGCATCATCGGCGTGTAGAAGCGGAATGCATTGCGCTCTTCGGCCTTCGCGGCATACATCGCCGCATCGGCATTGGCAATCAGGGCAGGCGCGGTGGTTCCGTCGAGCGGGTACCCGGCCACGCCGATACTGGCGCTGAGCACGATCTCGTAATCTTCGACCAACAGCGGTTCGGCCAGACTCGTCAGCAAGCGACTGACAATCGCCCGCGCATCCTCGCGTAGTATCAACCGCGGCAGCAGCACGGTGAACTCGTCGCCACCGATACGCCCGGCTACATCACCCTCGGAAAGTTGACGACTGATCCGTTCGGCCACCTTGACCAGCAAGCGATCGCCAATTGCGTGGCTGTAGCTGTCATTGACGATCTTGAATGCATCCAGATCAATGAACAGCACCACCACCGCCAACCGTTCGCGTTCCGCCACCGCAATCGCCTCAGCGCAGTGCCGCTCGAATTCCGCCCGATTGACCAAACCGGTAAGCGGGTCGTGCCGAGCTATCTGCTCCAACCGATGTTGCGCTGCCTTGGCCTCGTGGATGTCGGTGCAAACCGCCACGTAATACTGCGGATTGCCGTCCGCATCGCGGATCGCGCTGATGCTGAGCTGCTCGGGATAGCTGCTGCCATCGCGCCGCGTGCTCAGCACTTCGCCGCTCCAGTTTCGGCCAGCCGCAACACTGTCCCAGATCGACCTGGGCAGCCGCCGTCCATCCGGCAGGCAGCGGTTTTCATCCAGGGGCCGACCCAGCAACGCCGCGACAGCAAAACCGCTCAGTACCGCATGCGCTTCATTGGTGGAAATCACTCGTCGCTGTGCGTCGGCAATGATCACGCCTTCGGCAATACCTGCCAGTGCCTCGGCGGCGATTCGCCGTTCCTGCTCCATCTTCACACGGTCGGAAATATCGCGAATGATCGCCTGACGCACTGGCTGGTCGCCCCAACTGGCGACACTGGTCTGCAGCTCCACCGGACGCGTGCTGCCGCGTTCGCCCAGCAATAAATTGCTGCTGGCCCGGCCGGCTGAATCCGCCACCATGGACTGCACGAACAGGTGGACGAAGCGGTCGCCGACCAGATCAGCCGAGGCACGCCCGGTCCACTGCAAGGTGGTGCGATTGACATCCAGTATCCGACCACTGGACTCATCGATCATCACGATGCCATCGGCCGCACTGTCAAACAGCAAACGGTAACGCTCCTCGCTACCACGTATGCCGGCAAGAATTCTGCGTGCCATGCCCAGCCACAACCCTGCAGCTAGTAAAGCCGCCGCCAGCACGCTCCAGAACAGCACATGCCCCATCCAGACCGCACCGTAGACGATCTTGCGCGAGAACAACTTGCTGCGCGGCTCGATGTACGCGTTGATGGCATGTATACGCTCGCGCTGGCTTGCAATCTCCTGCTCACTCAGCGGACCGGCGGCATAACGAACAGCCAGCGCATCGGCAAGGGTATTGAGCTCGACAATCGATGCATCGGTGGAGCGCCAGGCATCCACTGCATCGCGCATGTACGGCGCACCGGAAAAATGCTGCAACATGAAAATGACGCCGGGAATCGCCGAGTCGACCGTGTTGTTGCGGTGTAGCAGGCCAGCCACTTCAGCGTAATCAAACTCACCCGAAATAACTTTGTCACGTACCGAAAGGTCCACCATCAACACGTCGTAATTGAGCCGGTAATCCGCCAACGCGGCAGGGTCGCCCGAGCTGGCATAGCTCTCCAGGGAAATGACCGACTGCTTCTGCGCCTTCGACCAAATGCTCTCGCCGTTGAGAAAACCGGCGAGAGCCACTTGCAATTTCAGAGCGCCCCAAGTCAACGCCAGGATAACGACCAGCATGACCACCAACCCATAGGCAAGCGGCATAAGGCGCCGTGACAGCGGTCGTTGCAAGGTGAATTGCGAACTACCCATTGCGTCCCTTGGTTCGTGATTGAAGTATCACGTTCTGAACGTCCTGTTCCGAACCTGATCCGTCAGGCTGCGGCCTCGCTCAACACTTCAAAAACACGATTCGGCTCAATACAGCGGTCGGCGAGTAACCGCATGCTGGTGTAGCTGCGCTTGATGCACTCGCCAATATGAACAACTTCATCGGCAGATGGCTTGGTTCCCAGCAGTGTACAGACTATCTCCAGCGCCTCCCACGGGTGGGTATCGTCATAAGCGGCGTGCAACTGAAGCCAGCGCAACGTACCTGCCCGGCCTTTTTCCGGAAACCGCTCGGCATAACGGGTGCTCTGGAACAGCAACTGCGACCATTCGCCCGTAGCACCTTCCACCGCATAGTTGGTGGCTGCGATGCCTGCGGCAAGCGTATCCGTCTTGCTGACCTCCTCGCACCAGTTGGCCAGCGTCTCGGTGCCGTAAGGCGCCAATCCATGCAGTAGTTGCTCGCGCGGAATGCCGGCACCTTCGGCCCAGTTGACCCAGTACTCGGCGTGATTCTGCTCGACCCGGATATTGCGCACCAGCCAGCGTCGCGCCAGGTTGTCGCCATCACTCCGTCCAAACCGGGTTTTCAGAAGGCTTTGCGCCATGTAGGCCGGAAAGCGTTCGATGACTGGCCAGATTCCCACCATGAAATGGGTCACCCCGGTCTTGCCCAGGGTACCGTCGATCATCGATCCCCACAGCGGATGTTCGATGACGCTGCGCTTGGTGCTGTCGCAATCGGCCACCATGTCCTGCGCCCACTGGGGATAGCTGGACAGTTCAGTCTGCGGGCCGGCAAGTTTGAATTCGTTGTGCATTGCGTTCTCCTTGAATGTTGCGACTCAGTGGATTACTGCGTCGCTATCCGGCCGGGTGGAGGATTCCACATGCGGCCGCTCTCCCGATATCGCAGCAGCGCTATCGAAAAATCTGCATTTGCAATTCACGGAAAAGCCAGCTCACGCAGGCGGACCAGGCCCTGCAATTTGCGGCCACGCCAGAAAGAGTGCCTGTGTGGCGGGTGGCGATCTGGCTACCAGGCCGCAATCCGGCGAAATTGACCGACCCTGACGGCGATCGCTGAAGTGCCCACGACGAGCATCAGCTCGCAGAGTGAGTCATCGGCATCGGGCAACGGCCCGGGCGATACGCGATGGAATGGCGGCCGTCACGCAACGCGCCAAGCCAAGTGCAGCGATCAACCCTCGCTCGCCGCAGGCAATCCGAAAGCGCTGATATCGGCTGCTTCCAGCACGGCCTTCGGCGCCCCATCGCGCACCACCGCAAGCATGGCGCGACCGACGATTTCAGTGCTCAGGATGCTGTTTGGCATCAAGGCGCGCAGCAGTGGCAGCAACGGCCGCGTGAGGGTGTAGAACCATCGGTACGCAACGGTCCTGGATCGAATCCCGTGCAGCGGCTGGATGATGTTCGGGCGGAAGATGAAAACCGCCTTGAACGGCAGTCGCTGGAGCGCGTTCTCCAAGCGGCCACGCACCCGCTTCCACATGGTCGGGCTGCTCTCGCTGCTGTCAGCACCCGCACCGGAGATATAAACAAAGCTCATCCGTGGATTGCAACGCGCCAGCATCTTCGCCACGGCCAGCGTGAGGTCCAGGGTCAGTCGCGTATAGGTTGCCTCGTCCATCCCCGCAGAGGTCATGCCGATGCAGAAGAAACAGGCGTCGAAACCACTCAGCTGGCCTTCGATCGCGTCGAGGTCAAACAGGTCTGCATGAATCAGTTCGCGCAACTTCGGGTGCTGCTGTCCGCTCGGCGTGCGGCCCAGCGTCAGCACCTCGCTCACGTCCTCAGCCAGCAGGCATTCACGCAACGCACCCTGACCTACCATGCCCGTGGCGCCAAGCAGCAAGACCTTCATGTTGCATGCCCCTTCATTTGCGCAAATCCGCCTTTCACCACACCTCGCGCCACTCGCCGTGTGGCACGAAGAACAGGTCATGAGGATCGTACTTCTGCCCGACTAGCACCAGCCACGGATGATTCACACCCCGGAATGCGGGCTGCCACCGGGATGTGGAAACACTGCTCACCGGGAACAAGGGCCGGCGCCATGCAACTGGCTGCACCGAGTTTTGTGCACGCTCTAACCCCAGGCTTTGCATGAGCGAGCCAGTAGTGATCAACTCCACCCGACACGGCAGCGCCGGCGAACCAGGGGATCACAAGCTGATGCACACTCCAACCTTGAGCAAGATGTATCGCCCGGCATTGCCCAGCCTGCTGCCGCGCTGCCTGCTAGGCACGACACTGATGCTGACGTCGCTGCTTGCCAGCGCACAGACGGCGTCGCCCGACCAGGCTCGCTGGCAGCGTCAGGCCCAGGCCATCACGATCACCCGTGATGACTGGGGCATCGCCCATGTACATGGCCGAACCGACGCGGATGCCGTGTTCGGCATGGCCTACGCCCAGGCCGAAGACGATTTCAACCGGGTCGAGACGAATTACCTCAACTCGCTGGGCTGGCTCGCCGAAGCGGAAGGCGAGTCAGCGATCTGGAGTGATCTTCGCCAGCAGCTGTTCATCGATCCGGTGGTGCTCAAGGACCAATACGCCAAGAGCCCAGCCTGGCTGCAGGCGTTGATGAACAGTTGGGCGGATGGCCTGAACTACTACCTCGCCACTCACCCGGACGTGCATCCGCGCGTGATTCGCCATTTCGAACCATGGATGGCGCTGAGCTTCAGCGAAGGCAGCATCGGCGGCGACATCGAGCGGGTCTCGCTCGATCAACTTGCCGCGTTCTACGACAAGGACGGAACCAAGCTGGCCAGCGTGCAAACGCCGTCGAGCTGGGTAGAGCCAACCGGCTCGAACGGCTTTGCGATCGCGCCCAAGCTCACCGCGGATGGCCACGCGCTGTTGTGGATCAACCCGCACACTTCGTTCTTCTTCCGCTCCGAGCTGCAGATGTCCAGCGATGAAGGCCTGGACGCCTACGGCGCGGTCACCTGGGGCCAGTTCTTCATCTACCAGGGCTTCAACCCGCACATCGGCTGGATGCATACCTCCACCGGCGCCGACGTGGTCGACGAATTTGCCGAGACCATCGTGCACAAGGGCGACCAGTGGTTCTACCGCTACGGCAAGGAACTGCGACCAGTCACCTCGCGTACGATCAAGCTGAGCTATCGCGCGAAAGATGGCTCGATGGCCAGCCGCAGCTTCACCGCACGTTTCACCCATCACGGACCGATCGTGCGCGCCGCCGATCACCAGTGGATCGCCACGGCCCTGATGAACAAGCCGATGGCCGCGCTGGAACAGAGCTGGTTGCGCACCAAGGCCAGCGATTACGCCAGCTACCTGAAGGTGGCCGAGCTCAAGGCCAATTCGTCGAACAACACGATCTTCGCCGACGACAAGGGCGAGATCGCGTACATGCATCCGCAGTTCATCCCCAAACGCGACAACCGTTTTGACTACACCAAGCCCGTCGACGGCAGCGATCCGGCTACCGACTGGCATGGTCTGCATGCGCTGGACGAAGCCCCGCACCTGCTCAACCCGCCGAACGGCTGGATCATGAACACCAACAACTGGCCCTACTCCGCCGCCGGCAAGTTCAGCCCGCAGCAGAAGGACTATCCCCGCTACATGGATACCTTCGGCGAAAACCCGCGTGGCATTCACGCCACCCGCGTGCTCGATCGCGTGCGCGACTTCAGCAAGGCCTCGCTGATCACGGCGGCGTTCGATTCCTACCTGCCCGCGTTCTCGCAACTGATCCCGGTACTGGTGTCCGACTACGACCGGCTGCCCGACAACGATCCGCTGAAGCCGCGTCTGGCCGGCCAGATCGCCTTGCTGCGCGGTTGGGACTACCGCTGGGGCATCGCCTCGATGCCGACTTCGTTGGCGGTGTTCTGGGGCGACACGTTGTGGGATCGGGTACATGCCCAGGCCGAGTCGGAAGACCAGTCGGTCTACGACTTCATGGCGGGAGACGCCGGTCCGAAAGCCCGCCTGGATGCCCTGGTTGCGGCCTCCGACCGGTTGCAGCAGGACTTCGGCAGCTGGGGCGTGCCGTGGGGCGAGATCAACCGCTTCCAGCGCAACGACAGCGCCATCGTGCAAAGCTTCAACGACAACAAGCCGAGCATTCCGGTACCGTTCGTTTCCTCGCGCTGGGGTTCACTGGCCTCGTTCGGCGCACACCGCTGGCCCGGCACGAAGCGCTACTACGGCACCAGTGGCAACAGCTTCGTCGCGGTGGTCGAGTTCGGTCCGAAAGTCAGTGCGAGGGCGATCACCGCC
This sequence comes from Rhodanobacter sp. AS-Z3, assembly GCF_029224025.1. Taxonomy (NCBI): domain Bacteria; kingdom Pseudomonadati; phylum Pseudomonadota; class Gammaproteobacteria; order Lysobacterales; family Rhodanobacteraceae; genus Rhodanobacter; species Rhodanobacter sp. AS-Z3. The sequence goes on along the minus strand of NZ_CP119392.1, from coordinate 2,227,186 downwards.
GGCGGCGAGAGCGGTCATCCTGACTCGAAGCACTTCAATGACGAAGCCGAGCGCTACACCACCGGCAACCTGCGCACGGTGTATTTCTGGCCGGAACAACTGGACGGCCATACCGAACGGGTTTATCACCCCGGAGAATGAGTCATCCTGGTATCAGCCGCTCACGCCAAAAAGCATGCCGACACCGGCGGTGATCGCCATCGCCAGGGCGCCCCAGAACGTGATGCGCAGGGTACCAACGCCCATCGGCGCGCCGCCGGCCCAGGCGGCCAGCGCGCCGAGCACCGCGAGAAACACCAGTGAGGTGGCGAACACCAGCGGCAGCAACATGCTGGCTGGTGTCAGTGCCACCATCAGCAACGGCAGTGCGGAGCCCACCGCGAAACTCAGGGCAGAGGCTGCGGCAGCCTGCAGCGGTCGCGCCCTGAATGCCTCGGTAATGCCAAGCTCATCGCGCGCGTGGGCGTCGAGCGCGTCGTGCGCCATCAGCTGGTCGGCAACTTGCCTGGCCAAAACAGGATCGAGTCCGCGGCTCGCGTAGATCGCCGCGAGTTCCTTGTGCTCGGCTTCGACATCGGTCTGCAGCTCGTGGCGTTCACGTTCGAGTTCGGCGCGTTCGCTGTCGGCCTGCGAATGCACCGACACATACTCACCGGCAGCCATCGACATCGAGCCAGCTACCAGCCCGGCAATGCCGGCAATCAGTACGCTCTGCGCGCTGCCGTGGGCGGCAGCCACGCCCAGCACCAGGCTAGCCGTGGAGACGATGCCGTCGTTTGCGCCAAGTACCGCGGCGCGCAGCCAGCCCATTCGGCCGGTACGGTGTCTTTCGTGATGGCGTCGGTGCACGCGGGAGCTCTCTGCAAAGGTCAGGCGATCGGAAGGCGCTGGGTTCAAAGCATCCGCTTCAACGTGTTGTCACGGCGACCGAAGTGGTGCCAGATCGAAGCCAGGATGTGCAACCCGATCACGTAATAGAAGATCGTGCCGACGGTGCCATGGATATCTTCCCATTGATGCGACAAGACGCGATTCGGCAAGTCCACGAACGAAGGCAGCAGAGTCCAGCCAAACAGGGTTACCGGCTTGCCGCCGATCTGCAGCGTGATGATCCCGAGAATCGGCTGGACCAACAGGAACAGGTACAGCGCAACCTGGGTGATGTTGCCCAGCAACTCGGTCCAGCGAGGTGGTGGCGGCAGGATGGCTGGACGTCCATTGCGCAGGCGCAGCAGCAAACGTGGCAGCACCAGCAGCAGCACCGCGAGTCCCGCGGTGTAGTGCGCTGCCAGCACGTTAACGCGGGTGGCACTGCCCTTCGGAAACTGCTCGAAGAGGTTGATGAAGACGTAGGCCAGCAACACCAGAACAAATATCGTCCAGTGCATCCGACGAATAGAGGCTGCATAGCGTGACGACGATTCGAACGAAGCCATGGAACATCTCCTGCACGGGTATCATCAAGGATCGAAATGTGGCGTTAGGCGGGTGCGCTGCCGAATGCCATGACCGGCATTGTGTGCGCCTTGGCCCACCATGGGCGGAATGCTTCTCGTCTCAATCAGCTCACGCGGCACGCAGGGGATTTCCCGGAACCCTGATTATCCGAAAAATGCGGACTACGCTACCCAGCAACCTGATGTGGAAGCCATCACGATTGGATCAACGACCGCTGGGCAGCACCGCGATCGATGCAGCGATACGGCCCACCGCAGCCAATACCGCATGCCGTCCGTCAGCGCCCGCAGTCGAACCCTTGTAATAGGCCGTCACCAGCAGCGGTTTGCGCTGCGGCGGCCACAGGATGCCGATGTCGTTGGCTTCGTGTTGGGCGCCGCTGCCGGTCTTGTCACCGACTCTCCAGCCAGCCGGCACGCCGGCGCGCAGCTGTTCATTGCCGGTGGTGTTGCCGCAGAGCCACTCAATCAATTGCCCGCGCGATGCCACGGAAAGTGCATTGCCAAGCAACAGCACCTGCAGATCAGCGAGCATCGCGGCCGGCGTGGTGGTATCGCGCAAGTCACCCGGACTGCCCACGTTGAGCTCGGGCTCGGTTCGGTCGAGCCTGGTGAGTGGATCACCAAGCGTACGCACGAACGCAGTCACGGCGGCGGGACCGCCGAGACTGGCCAGCAACAGGTTCGCGGCGGTGTTGTCGCTTACCGTGATCGCCGCTTCGCACAGTTCGCGCACCGTCATGCCTGGCGCGCCCACGCGGTGCGTCGTTGTCGGCGCCCAGTTCAACAGGACGTTCTTGCCGAAGATGATGCGACGATCCAGTTGCTCCCTGCCCTGATCCACCCGCGCCAATACGGCGGCTACTGCCACCAACTTGAACGTACTGCACATCAGAAAGCGTTCGTCGGCACGATGCGCGACCTGGCGGCCGCTGCTCGTGTCCAGTATCGCCACGCCCAGCGTGCCGCCGTGCTGGCGCTCCAGAGCTGCCAGGCGTGCAGCAGCCGCATCCACGTTACGCGGATCGGAGGGAGCCGGCGTCGCGAGCGCCACACCAAACAGCGGCAACGCCGTCGCCCCCAGCAAAATGCCCTGCAGCAAGCCTCGACGATTCATTGGATTTTCTCGCATGGGGACGACAACCGCCCGGAACGCCTGAGGCTAACCAGCCTGGCAGGCGCGCTACGGCCTTCTAGATGGCGAAATCGTGGCAAGTTTCAGGTACTGGCAGGAATCGTCAGGCCACGCTGCACCGCTGGCCGCGCCAGCCCGCGATCAAGCCACGCCGAGACATGCAGGAAATTGTCGAACGCCACTAGTTCTCCTGCGTTGTAGAACGTCAGCAGATTGTTCACCCAACCCAGCGTCGCGATATCCGCAACCGTATAGTCCTCGCCCATGATCCAGCGGCGCCCATCCAGTCGCGCGTCAAGCACGCCGAGTAGCCGTTTCGATTCGTTGACATAGCGCTGCAGCGGTCGCTTGTCTTCGTATTCCTTGCCGGCGTATTTGTGGAAGAAGCCGACCTGACCAAACATGGGACCAATCGATGCCATCTGGAAAAACACCCACTGAATGGTTTCCCAGCGCCGCGCCGGATCGGCCGGAATGAACTGCCCGGTTTTTTCGGCCAGATACAACAGAATCGCACCGGATTCGAACAAGGCCAGCGGCTCGCCACCCGGACCGTCCGGATCGATGATCGCCGGGATCTTGCCGTTCGGATTCAGCGAAAGGAAGGCCGGCGTGTGGCTTTCGTCCTTGCTGATATCAACCAGGTGCGGCTCATACGCCAGCCCAGCTTCCTCCAGCATGATCGAAACCTTGACCCCATTCGGCGTGCTGAGCGAATACAACTGGATTCGGTCTGGATATATCGGCGGCCACTGCGCCGTGATCGGAAAGTCGGAAAGCTTGCCCACGTGAAACTCCTGCTTGCTGGCTGCGCCACGGAACGTGGGTGACTCAGCCGAAATCTTCAACCCGTAAAATGAAATCCATCAGCGCTTCGGTGGCCCTTACCAAGTCGGCTTCAAAGCACGTTCGATATCAGCCAGGGGCGCATGGAACAAGGTCTTGTTCAACTCCTCTACCATCCTTTTGCTGGTTTCCTCATGCAGCAAAGGTCGGATCTGGCCTAGTGTCTGCGGGTCGGCCGCCAACACCAGGTGTGCAAACTCGTTCTTCAACGCAGCCGCATTCAGCCGTCTGGCCAACTGCTTGGCGAAGGTCGCCTCGTCGATCTCGGCCGAACTTCGCTCGGGCGGTTGACGCCCGGCCGGGCCCTCATTGGCCAGATCCTTCGGCTCGATCACTTCGACCTGCTCAAGTGAAACGACCAGCCCGCTGCCCACATTACGCAGCAGTCGTGCGCCACCGCCATCGGCAACTACAATCCAGGCGCCAGTGGGAATCTTCTTCATCGCAGTCTCCTTCGTGGGCAGCGCGGCACCAACCAGCGCCGTTCGAACGAGCTTAGCCTGCCGCATGTAATGACGATGCATGCACAACCCAGCCAACTGTTCAGGGCTGCGCTATCCCTGCGCGTCGCATGCAGCGTTGCCAGCGCTCGTCCACACGTTTGGCAAACCATGCGGTGGTGAGTTTTCGAGTGATCTTCGGACTCTTCAATGTAATGCCCGGAAGCACCGCGCGAGGCAGTGATCGACCCTTGGCCCGTTCGGCCAGTGCGAAAATACGCAGGTATAGTTTCCCTGCCGCGAAGTCCTGCTGCTCTCCCTGCAGCAACGCGCGATGGATCGCCGAATCACTCATTTGCAGCGGGCCAGCCAGCGAACGTACGGCCAGCTCGGTCGCACCAGGCGGATCGCCAAAACTCGCATCTGGCCGCACCAGGTCACCATCGAGCGCCAACGGCATTCCCGAAGCCATGCTCACCGCTTGCTGAAAGGCCGCGTTGCGACTGGCGTACCAGCCGGAGTTGAAATCGGCGAAGCGGTACAGCATCTGCGGATAGTCTGCGAGATAGCCAAGTAGATGCGTGATGCCGAAATACATGCCACCGCGCCGACTGAACACCTCGTCCCGCATCGTTCCTTCGACCGGATACGGATAGCCCTGCGCATGCGCTTCGGCGAACGCGATGCTTACCTGCATCGGGCCGGCGGTGTGCACGGGATTGAGCTCGCCGAACAGACGCCTGCCCAGCGGCACCATGCCAATGAAGTCCTGGAAGATGTCGCTCAGCTGCCGCTCCGTGCGCGCCGCCGCCAGGCGCTCACTGTAGCGCCGCCCATCCGGCGATTTCAGCCACAGCGCGGCGTCCACCAACAATCCGGGAATGTGCTGCGCCACGGCGCGGCGATCCATTTCCTGACGCGCAATCCTTCCAAGCCCCGGCACCACCGGGTCAACCTGAAAGCCCGACTCCTGCTCAGTGACTGCCAACACCGCACACAAATTCGGCGTGGACGGAACGATTCGTTGCGCGGTGAGTGCAACCTGGATGTCGGTGGCCCAGTCGACTCGATCGCGGGCACTGCTCGGCATCAAACGCAGCAGTTCCGCACGGACATGCGCTGGACTGTGCGACGGCGTCAGATCCACCGGCTGCGAAGCACAGCCTGCAAGCAACAGGGCAAGCAGCCATGCCGGCAGGCAACCACGTACGCGAAATGAATTGTCGGCCAGGTTGAACGTCATGCCGCCATGCTAGCTTGCCTGTGCTGAATACTGCTTCCCGGCAGCGACGGCGGGCGCCAGGCCGAACGCATGTCGCTCGACCCATGCCATGCTTCAGATCAACGGAAAGATCCAGTGCAAGGTTCCATAAACAAGGATTTCTGCCATCACGAAAACCGAAAAGCCGAGACAGAATTTGCCAACCGGCTTTTCATGCCAGAGCTTGTACTTGTCGGCGTCGATCTTCTGCACATCAGTGATCGCGTGACTTTCGTTACTGACTTGATCCATGTGCTGTTCCCTTTGCTCAGAGTCCCATTCACCGCAAGGCGGACACACTGCTGCCGACGCCCATGATCACCCCCATCCGCCGACGTGACAAGTCGGTGACTTACCTGGTTCCGTTCATCCCCATCTCAGCGCTGTCTTGCCCATGACTCTGCTCCAGCAATTCATCGCCGACCATCCGCGCCTGTTCGTGCTTACCGGCGCGGGCTGCAGTACTGACTCAGGCATTCCCGACTATCGTGATCGCGACGGGCAGTGGAAGCGACCACCGCCGGTGAACTATGCCGCCTTCATGCATGAACCGACGACGCGCCAACGCTATTGGGCACGCAGCCTGGTTGGCTGGCGGCGTTTTGGCAGTGCATCGCCCAACGCCACCCACCACGCGTTGACGGAGCTGGAGCGGCGCGAACGCATCGAGCTGCTGGTGACGCAGAACGTGGACCGACTGCATCAGAAAGCGGGCAGCGAGCGGGTCCTCGATCTCCACGGCCGGCTCGACGAAGTGCGCTGCATGAGCTGTGAAGCGCGGCTGGCCCGTCATTCATTCCAGCAAATGCTGGAGGCATGCAATCCAGCTTGGCTACAACTCGATGCCGCCGATGCGCCGGATGGTGACGCTGACCTGGAAGGTCACGACTTCGCGCACTTCACGGTACCGCCCTGTCCACACTGCGGCGGCATCCTGAAACCCGACGTGGTGTTCTTTGGCGAAGCGGTACCCCGCGAACGTGTGGAGACATCCGCACGCGCGTGGCAAGCGGCGGATGCCGTACTGGTGGTCGGCTCGTCGCTGATGGTCTATTCCGGCTACCGTTTCGTCGACGCCGCGGCACGCGCCGGCAAGCCGATCGCCGCCGTCACACTGGGGCGCACGCGCGCCGACGCGCTGTTGACCCTGAAGGTCGATGCACCGTGTGCTGAGTCGCTGGCGTTTCTGCTGCAACCCTGACAGATCAGCGAGAGTCTTGCGACGAATCCTCCCGCTCAGCTGGTGTGATCAAGAATGATCTTCCAGCCCTCCGGAGTTTTCTGCCACAGCAGCGAGAACACGCCGTCATTCTGGGTCGTCTCGCCGTGAGCTTGCCGATCAAGATGGAAACGTCCAGTGACCACGGCGTAGTCGACTTCGCCCTTGCTCCCGGTCAGCAAGCGCACCTCGAACTGCGAGAAAGTGAGCTGCCCCATTTGGTCCTTGGTCGCATAGTGCTGGTGGTAACCGGCGAGGATCACGCGATAGCCCTTGCGTACGCTGGAACTCACGAAGGTGGTATCGGGCGCATCCTTGTAACCGTGCATGAAACCATCAATATCGCCACGGTTCCAGGCAGCTTGTTGCTGATCCATCACTTGCCGGATGGCTGCGGCATCAGCATCAGGAACCACCGCACGGGCCGGCCCGGCGATAGCCAGCACCAACAACACTTGCAGCCCGACCAGAAGGATTCTTGCTTTCATGATGACTCCCCAGTGACGTGCAATGGCGCTGCGAGTACGCAGCGGAGCGACTCAATTTTCGACCACCTTCTCGATGCGCCGATCCGGCACCAGCCAGATCAACGCCGTCAAAGCGTAAACAAGCTGCGCCGCCCACGGTCGCCAGAAGGCCAGCGCAATCCCGGACAGGTAGAACACCGGTGAAGACTTTCCCTTCCAGTCAGAACCAATCGCCGCTCGCAATGCCGAATCAGCGCCGCCGACGGCTATCAGTGCCTGCTCAAGTATCCAGTAAGCGATAGCGGCCATCAGCAGGACGCTACCGTAAATAACTGTGGGACCCTGTGCGAGGTGGTTCTCACCCATCCAGGCCGTGACAAACGGAAACAGCGACAACCAGAACAGCAGATGCAAGTTGGCCCACAAAGCCATGCCCGACACCCGGTGGCTGATCGAAAGCATGTGGTGATGGTTGTTCCAGTAAATGCCCACGTAAACGAAGCTGAGCACGTAACTGAGCAATACCGGCGCAAGCGGCCCCAAAGCCGCTAGGGTAGTGTCCTGCGGTACCTTCAGCTCCAGCACCATGATCGTGATGATGATCGCAATCACGCCATCGCTGAACGCTTCCAACCTGCCCTTGCCCATGTCTTCCCCTGTTTCAGCAACACCCCGAACGCGCACCATGTTCGGCTGCACACGCCGGCATGTCCACTACCGTTGAATACAAAAAAGGAAGGACGACACAAGGTCGTCCTTCCTCAATACCCATGACGCATGGACCGTGAAATTACAGGCGTTGCTTGTTGATCTTGATCTTGGCTTTCGCCTTGAGTTGATCGATCAACTCGCGCGTCGCTTCGTAGCCGTAGGCCTGCGCCATCTGCTGGCGTAGCATCTCTCGCTGTTCCGGCAACACCTTGGACAGGTCACCGTCCTGCACCTTGTCCACGGCCAGCAAACCATAGCTGCCATTCAACATATCCACCGCGGCAAACTGCGACTTGTCAGCCAGCGGGTGCGGCAGCAGGAAGGCCTCGGTCAACAGCGGCGCAGGCACTTCAAAGTGGCGAAGCGCCTCTTTCACGGCAATGACCGTGGCACCCAGCGACTTGGCCACGTCGTCCATGCTGTCGCCCTTGCGCAGGCGCGCCAGCCCGTCCTCAGCCTGCTTCTTCTCGACCGCAGCCGTACGCTGGTCAAGGATCTTCTTTTGCACATCGTCACGCACTTCTGCCAGCGGCTTGGCGGCTGCGGCTACGTGCTGATCGACATGAATCACCACCGAGTGGTTGTTGCCCAGATCGATCAGTGCAGAATTATTGCCCTGAACCAGCACGTCATCACTGAAAGCTGCAGCAACCACCTTCGGGTTCGCCGCCACGCCTTCGCCGCCAGTGCGCGAGAACAGGGCGGTCTTCTTGATCGGCAGCTTCAATGCATCCGAAGCCGGTTCAAGCGAAGTGGGGTTCTGATACGTGTTGTCGGACATCTTGCCCGCGACATCGTTGTAATTGCGGTCGCGATCCGCCGTGGTCGCTTCCTTGACCAACTGATCGCGCACTTCACTGAACGGCTTGGATTCACCGCTGCGAACATCGCGCAGCCAGATGATGTGATAACCGTCGGTTGACAGCACCGGCTTGGATATCTGGCCTTTCTGCAGGGCAAACAAGGCCGAATCGAACGCCTCATTGGTGACACCCTTCTCCAGCCAGCCAAGGTCGCCACCCATACGACGCGAGCCGAGGTCCTGCGAATCTTGCTCTGCCAGTTTGGCAAAGTCTTCAGGATTCGCTTCCGCGGCAATCTTCTCAGCCTTGGCCAGCGCAGCCTTCTGCTGCTCCGGCGTGGCATTGGCGGGTACGTCGATCAGGATATGCGAAGCAAGACGCTGTTCCGGCTGCACGAAACGCTGCTTCTCGCTCTCGTAACGCTTCTGCAGATCTTCGTCGCTCGGCTGCGCCGCCAACGGCAAATCTGCACCGACAACTTCGACATACTTCACCGAAACCATCTCGGGCTTCATGTAATCAGCCTGATGCGCCTTGTACCAGGCGGCAATTTCGGCATCACTCACCGCATTGTTTTCAAGCGTCGGATGCTGCAACACGAAGTAGCGCAGGTCACGGCGCTGGGCCTGCAACTTCATGTAATGGTCAAGCTGCGCATCACTGACGAGGGTGCTGGCGTTGATCGCCGAAGGCAACAACTGGATCGCCAATGAAGCACGGATCTCGTTCTCGAAGCTTTCCGGTGTCTTGTACTGACTGGTCAGCCAGGCCTTGTAGCTGGTTGCGTCAAACTGGCCGTTGACCTGGAAGGCGGGAATCGAGGCGATGTAATCGCGCATCGCCGCGCCGGAAACGCGCAGGCCCCAGTCATCATTCGCCTGCTGCAGCAGTTGCTCGTCGATCATGCCGTCGAGGATGCGCAGCTTGGTCTCGGTACTCTCGAACGCGGCGGAATCGAACTTGTCGCCTTGCTCGGCAACTTTCTGCTGCCGCAACTGGTTTGTTCGGTCCTGGAACGCGCGCTGGTCGATTTCGTGTTTGCCGACCTTGGCTATGAAGGCGTCGTCATGGGACATGAAGTAGCTCTCCATGCCAAACAGCGACATCGCAGCGACGCAAACCCCAAGGAGGACGATGGACGGCCATCCATGCATCTTGTTACGCATTGCCTGCAGCATCGAAATCTTCCCGCAAGATGGTGAAAGCGCACGGTGCGCAAATAACTCAAGTCAGCCAACCGTCATACGCTGCCCGGCAACGCCGCCCGAACGCGTATCGCTCAAATGACAAGGGCGCCACACGGGCGCCCTTGTGAACTGTGGCGGAGTGGACGGGACTCGAACCCGCGACCTCCGGCGTGACAGGCCAGCATTCTAACCAACTGAACTACCACTCCGCATTCTTTCTGGTGGGTGCTGTAGGGATCGAACCTACGACCACCGCCTTGTAAGGGCGACGCTCTACCGCTGAGCTAAGCACCCGAAACCAAGCGTCAGCCGCTTAGTTTAGGGCATCCTTGAGGGTCTTGCCAGCCTTGAACGCGGGGACCTTGGATGCCTTGATCTTGATCGCTTCGTTGGTACGCGGGTTGCGACCGGTACGCGCAGCGCGCTGGCGCACGGTGAACGTGCCGAAGCCAACGACTGAAACGTCCTCACCCTTCTTCAACGACTTCTGCACGGTCTCGAAAAAGGCTTCCAGAGCACGGCCGGCGTCGGCCTTGGTCAGCTCGGCCTTCTCGGCGATGGCATTGATCAGATCGGTTTTATTCATTGAGAAAACTCCCTCGTTCGGATTTCGACGACGCCATCAGTCCGAAGACCAGACGCCGACATGGATGGTTGGCTTGCAGGATGCCGTGAAGCAACCCCGCATCACTGCGCTGACGGACAACGCCGGGACTACGGTAACGCCTTTATACCAGTGCGTTGCCAGCAGGCGCAACACAAGTCACAGCAACGTTTTTGCACGATAAAGTGAACTTTTGCCCGCTTGCAAAACAAGCACTGAACGGCTAGGTCAAAGATCCCCGCACGGGGTTGAACATGCCGGAGCAACGTCGCGCTGTCGCGTGGCGTTCCAAACCGGCACCAGCAAACCCCTGAGGTGGCGGCCTAGTGAGTCAGCGAATGTGCCTCCGTGGAGTCCCCGGCAACACCTGCGGGGGTTTCAGCCTTGGCAGTACTGGGCTGCAGCGGACGCTCCAGCGCGATATCCAGCACTTCATCGATCCAGCGCACCGGATAGATCTGCATCGAGGAGGTGATGTTGGCCGGCATGTCGACCAGATCTTTCTTGTTGTCTTCGGGGATGATCACCGTGGTGATTCCGCCGCGATGGGCCGCGAGCAGCTTCTCCTTCAGACCACCGATCGGCAACACTCGACCACGCAGCGTGATCTCACCGGTCATGGCGACTTCGGAACGCACCGGCACCTTGGTCAACACCGACACCAACGCCGTGCACATCGCGATGCCCGCGCTGGGACCATCCTTCGGCGTGGCACCTTCCGGCACGTGGATATGCACATCGAGCTTCTGGTGGAACTCGGGATCGATACCGAGTTGATCGGCACGTGCCCGCACTACGGACAAAGCTGCCTGGATTGACTCCTTCATGACGTCGCCGAGCTGACCGGTATGCACCAAGCGGCCTTTGCCGGGCACTACCGACCCTTCGATGCTGAGCAACTCGCCACCGACCTGGGTCCAGGCCAGGCCAGTGACCAGACCCACTTCATTCTGCAGCTCCTTGCGGCCGAAATCGAAACGACGCACGCCAAGGAAATGATCGAGGTTGTCCGCAGTGACCGCGACGCTGTCCAGAGCAGGCTTCGCCTTGCCCTTGCCCTTCTTCGCGACGGCCTTGACCTTGAGCTTCCTGACCTGCCCCAGCGTCAGCTCCTTGACCACCTTGCGGCAAATTTTGGAAATCTCGCGTTCCAGATTGCGCACGCCAGACTCGCGCGTGTAAAAGCGCACGATGTCGCGCAGCGCCTCTTCGTTGACGCTGAGTTCCTCGGGCTTCAGCCCGTTCGCCTTGAGCTGCTTGGGTAGCAGATACTTCTGCGCGATGCCGAGCTTTTCGTCTTCGGTGTAGCCAGGAATGCGAATGACTTCCATGCGATCCAGCAGGGGACCAGGAATGTTCAGTGAATTGGCGGTAGCAATCCACATCACCTCGGACAGATCCAGATCGACCTCAAGATAGTGGTCGTTGAACGCATGGTTCTGTTCCGGGTCCAGCACCTCAAGCAATGCCGAGGACGGATCGCCACGGAAATCCATCGACATCTTGTCGATTTCGTCGAGCACGAACAGCGGATTCTTCGCGCCCACCTTGTTGATGTTCTGCACGATCCGGCCAGGCATCGAACCGATGTAGGTGCGCCGATGACCACGAATTTCGGCTTCGTCGCGCACGCCGCCCAAGCTCATGCGGACGAATTTTCGATTGGTGGCCTTCGCAATTGACTGGCCTAGCGAGGTCTTGCCCACGCCGGGTGGTCCGACCAGACACAGGATCGGGCCCTTCATCAACGAGACGCGCTGCTGCACCGCGAGGTATTCAAGAATACGTTCCTTGACCTTCTCCAATCCGAAGTGGTCGGCGTCCAGCACCTCCTGGGCCAACTGCAGATCCTTGCGCACCTTGCTGCGCTTCTTCCACGGCACCCCGACCAGCCAGTCAAGGTAGTTGCGCACGACGGTCGCCTCGGCGGACATCGGCGACATCTGCTTGAGCTTGTTGAACTCCTGCCGTGCCTTGGTCAACACCGGCTTGGGCATGCCCGACTCTTCGATCTTCTTCTGTAGTTCCTCGACCTCGTTGGGGCCGTCTTCGTTGTCACCCAGCTCCTTCTGAATCGCCTTCATCTGTTCGTTGAGGTAATACTCGCGCTGGCTTTTCTCCATCTGCGATTTGACTCGACCACGGATGCGTTTTTCGACCTGCTGCAAGTCCATCTCGCCGTCGACCAGGCCGATCAGCAGTTCAAGCCGCAGACCGACATCAGCCGTCTCCAGCACCTTCTGCTTGTCTGCCATGCGCACGGAAAGATGAGCGGCAATGGAATCGGCGACACGCGACGGGTCGTCAATGCCGGACAAGCTGGCCAAAACTTCCGGCGGCAACTTGCGGCTTTGCTTGACCAACTGTTCGAACAACGAAATGAGCGTGCGGGAGACTACGTCGAGCTCGCGTTCCTTCACGTTGTACACGGGCTCGATCACCCGCGAACGCGCGGTCAGCATGCCGTCCTCTTCCTTGAAGCCTTCGACGGACACGCGCGACTGGCCTTCAACCAGCACTTTCACGGTGCCATCAGGCAATTTCAGCAACTGCAGCACGCCAGCCAGCGTGCCGACCTGATGCAGGTCGGAAATCTCCGGATCGTCGATGTCCGGGCTCTTCTGCGCGACCAGCAGGATCTGGCGTTCGCCTTCCATGGCGCGCTCCAGCGCGCGCATGGACTTGTCGCGACCGACAAACAGCGGAATCACCATGTGCGGATAAACCACGACGTCGCGCAACGGCAATACCGGCAAAGCGTCCAGCGCAGCAGGAAGGGGGGCGTTCTTGGCCATGAAAGAGAGGTCCCTCGGTCGATTGTGCGTTCAACCCGACACTGCGCCGGGTATCCCAACTCGTCAAGTGGAGGCGAACACCGACCGAGTCAAGGTTGGCGAGCCGTTGAAAAAGAAACGGCTCCGGGAAAATCACCGGAGCCGTCGTCCATGCGGATAGAGCGAATGGTCAGGCGGCGTCGCCGCCCTCACCCGCCACGCGCTGCTGCAGGTTGCCGCGATAGATCAGGTAAGGCTCGGCCTGACCTTCGATCACCGCGTCATCCACCACCACCTTGCTGACATGCTCCAGCGAAGGCAGCTCGTACATGGTATCCAGCAGCACTTGTTCCAGAATGGTACGCAGGCCGCGGGCACCGGTCTTGCGCTTGAGCGCCTTCTTGGCAATCGCCTGCAGCGCCTCAGGGCGGAATTCGAGTTCCACCTCTTCCATCTCGAACAGCTTCTTGAACTGCTTGGTTACCGCGTTCTTCGGTTCGGTGAGGATTTTTACCAGCGCCGGTTCATCCAGCTCGTCCAGCGTGGCCACCACCGGCAAACGCCCGACGAACTCGGGAATCAGACCGAAGCGCACCAGGTCGGCCGGCTCCACTTCGGAAAGTACCTTGCCGAGATTCTCGGTACGCTCCTTGGAGCGCACTTCGGCCGAAAAGCCGATGCTGGTGTTCTCAGAGCGCTGCTGAATCACCTTGTCCAGCCCGGAGAACGCGCCGCCACAAATAAACAGGATGTTCTTTGTATCGACCTGCAGGAACTCCTGCTGCGGATGCTTGCGACCACCTTGCGGCGGCACCGAGGCCAGCGTGCCTTCGATCAGCTTCAGCAAAGCCTGTTGCACGCCTTCGCCAGACACATCGCGAGTGATCGATGGGTTCTCGCTCTTGCGCGAGATCTTGTCGATTTCATCGATATAAACGATACCCGACTGGGCCTTCTCGACGTCGTAATCGCACTTCTGCAAAAGCTTCTGGATGATGTTCTCGACATCCTCGCCCACGTAGCCCGCTTCGGTCAGCGTGGTGGCATCGGCGATCGTGAACGGCACATTGAGCAGCCGCGCCAGCGTTTCGGCCAGCAACGTCTTGCCCGAGCCGGTCGGACCGATCAACAGGATGTTGGACTTGCCCAGCTCGATGTCATCGCTTTTCAGCCGCGACTCGATCCGCTTGTAATGGTTGTAAACCGCCACCGCCAACGCCTTTTTGGCACGGCTCTGGCCCACCACGTATTGATCCAGCGACTCGCGGATCTCGCGGGGCTTCGGCAACTGGGTACGGCCAGACGCAGCCTTTTCCTCCAGTTCCTCGCGGATGATGTCGTTGCAGAGCTCTACACACTCGTCGCAGATGAACACGGAGGGACCCGCGATCAGCTTGCGTACTTCGTGCTGGCTCTTGCCACAGAATGAGCAATAAAGAATCTTGCCGCTGTCGCTGGAACGCCCCTGTCGGTCGTCGCTCATACTCTCGGTCCCGCTGAATCTGGATGCGTCGCGAGAATAACACAGGGCTTCACGTCTGCCTGCAGACGTGAAGCCCTTCTCGTGACCTGGTTGGAAAAACCTGAAATCAGGCGGATTTCACCGTCTCACCGGCACGTTTGTCGAGCACCTCGTCGATCAAACCATACGCCTTCGCATCCACCGCATTCATGAAACGATCGCGTTCCATGTCCAGCTCGATTTTTGCCACCGACTGGCCGGTGTGTTCGGCGTAGATATTGTTCAGGCGTTCACGGATATACAGGATTTCACGCGCCTGAATCTCGATGTCGGTCGCCTGCCCCTGTGCGCCACCCGAAGGCTGGTGAATCATGATGCGCGAATTCGGCAATGCAAAACGCTTGCCCTTGGCGCCCGCCATCAGCAGGAACGAACCCATGCTGCAGGCCTGACCGATGCACATGGTGCTGACATTCGGCTTGATGAACTGCATGGTGTCGTAGATCGCCAGGCCAGCGGTGACGGCACCACCCGGGCTGTTGATATAGAAGTTGATGTCCTTGTCCGGATTTTCCGATTCAAGGAACAGCATCTGCGCCACGATCACGTTGGCAACCTGATCGTTGACCTCACCGACCAGGAAGATCACGCGCTCTTTCAGCAGGCGCGAGTAGATGTCGTAGGAGCGCTCGCCGCGAGCAGTCTGCTCGACGACCATCGGTACCAAATTGAGGTTCTGGATTGTATCCATGGCCATGATTGCAGCTCTCCGTTGATGTACCTGGCGCGATTGCCGAAGCCGATTGGCCTGATTGCTCAGGCCTCTGCTCAGCCGTTGACCGGACGCATCACCTCGTCGAACGTCAGATCCAGCTGGGTGGTCTTGGCATGATCTGCCACCCACTCTGCCACCTGGTCTTCCATCACGCGATTCTGCAGCCCAGACATCAGCTGGGGGTCGCCGTTGTACAGTTCAATGACCTTTTCCGGCTCTTCGTAGGTCGAGGCAATCGCGGCCAGCTGCTCGGCCACGCGCTTGCGATCGATCTTGATTTCCTGCTTGCGCGCAATCTCGCCCATCAGCAGGCCAGCAATCACCCGCTGGCGAGCGACCGGCATCGCTGCATCGATCAACTGCGGCGGTGGCTGCTGCCCCTGCGGCACACTGCCGGCGGCCATGTTGCGAGCTTCGGACTGCACCATCAGCTTCGGCACATCCAGTTCGGCATGGGCCAGCGACAGCTTCTCCGCCACTTCGGACTTCAAGCGACCCATCAGGGCAGCCTTCAGTTCGCGCTCGAGGTTCGCGCGCACTTCCTTGCGGAAGGTTTCCAGATTGCCGTCGGCAATGCCGAACAACTTGGCGAACTCGGCGTCGATCTCAGGCAGCTGCGGCGCCTGCACCTTGAGGATGTTGAAACTGACCGTGGCATTCTTGCCAGCCAGTTCCTCGTTGCGGAAGTCTTCCGGGAACAGCACGTCCGTTTCAAAGTTGTCACCGGTCTTGCGACCCGTCAGTGCCTCGTCGAGCGCCTTGAACAAGGTGCCCGAGCCGAGCACGCTGCCCGCACGCTCAAGGCCCTCGGCCGGGAAACGGTAATCACCCGCGCTGGCGGCATATTCGAACATCACGAAATCGGCTTCAGCCGACGCGCGCTCCACTTCGTCGAAGCTGCGACGCTGCTGACGCAGGGTTTCCAGCATCTTGTCGATGTCGGCGTCGCTGACTTCAGCCACCGGACGCTTGACCTCGAGCGCAGCCACGTCGACCTGCGGGAACTCCGGCATGATTTCGAACGTCGCGGTATAGGCGATTTCGCCGTTTTCCGGCTTGCCGGTGGTATTGATGGCCGGGTTCGCGATCGGCTGCAGCTTCTCCTGCGCCACCGCTTCGCGCAGCGTGCTGCCGATCAGGTCGGACAACACTTCGCCACGTACCTGGTCGCCGAAACGCTGCTTGATCACCGTCGTCGGCACCTTGCCCGGGCGGAAACCCTTCAGGCGAACCGTGCGGCCCATCTCCACGATGCGTGCACTGACCTGCGTTTCAAACCGCTCCGCGGGAAACTTCACCGTGAGCTTGCGCTCGAGCGAACCGATGTTCTCAACCGAAACCTGCATGACGTCTCCTGGTACTACCTGATTGTTGTGGGCCCGCGCAGGCGCCATGGCGGCTGTGCCGCCCGGAAAACTAAAGAAATCAACGGGGCATGGTGCGAAAGGGGGGACTCGAACCCCCACGGGGTTAACCGCCAGAACCTAAATCTGGTGCGTCTACCAATTCCGCCACTCTCGCCTTGCCACCCTTGTAAAACGATCCCAACCAACTGATATGAAAGACTATTGCCGACTGCCTCAACAGTCTCGCCAGAGCCCTCCACGCACGCTGGGCATGATCGTCTAAGTCGATGATTACCTTATACGAAAGCGGACCATTTTACGGTTGCACCACGCCGCAGCACAAGCCATCACGACGCTGCCCGATCAGCCTGCCTGGCGCATGCCAGACACTTGCTCGATCACGCGACACATCAACAGGTGAAATGTGTCACCCGGAAGACGACAAAAGACGCGGCCATTGGCCGGCAGCACCGCACCAAGAAGCCGGCGCCTCACGGCGCCGGCCACGGTCGAGTTCCTGCGCTTTTACGCCGACTTCTTGAGCAAGCCCTCGGCAGCCAGCGCGGCCTGCACCATCGGTCTCGCGGCAACGCGCTGCTGGAATGCAGTCAGGCCGGCGAATTCGGACAGGTCCAGATCCACGTGCTTGGCCCAATTGGTAACGGTGAACAGATAGGCGTCAGCAACGGTGAAATGGTCGCCGAGCAGCCAGTCCTGTTTCGCCAGCAAGCTATCCAGCGTCGCGTAACGCTTGCGCAGGTAATCCTTGCGCTCCTGACGCACCTCGGCCGGCGTTGACGGGTTGAACAACGGGCTATAGGTCTTGTGCAGCTCGGAACTGATGTAGCTGAGCAGTTCCAGCAGGTGATAGCGCGGCAGCGTTCCATTCGCCGGAGCCAGCCCGCTTTCCGGCTTCTGATCAGCCAGGAACTGCACGATCGCCTGCCCCTCGGTCAGCAAGTCGCCACTATCGAGCTGCAACGCCGGCACATAACCCTTGGGATTGATCTGCAGGAAGTCATCGCCGTTCTCGGTGCGCTTGGTCTTGCCGTCGACCCGGATCAACTGCACGGGAAGCCCGGCCTCCAGCGCCACGATGTGCGGCGAGAGCGAACAGGCACCGGGCATATAGTAAAGCTTCATGCGATTTCTCCATGGGGATATAGGGGGATCGTGCTATCCCGCCAAGCCAGAAAGGCCGGCAGGATGTCACCGCCATGTTAGCCAGATGAGTTACTGATGGATACCACGTAACTGATCGTTAGTGGCAGAATGCGGTATCCACTCAGTTACCGGCTCGCACCCGGGGGAACCTCAGATGGGCCTGCCCGTTCGCAAAAGCCAGGTGGTAACGCCACCTCCCGCCTGCCCACTCACCGAGAGCCTGAACTTGTTGCGTGGCGCCTGGGCACCCAATGTCATCTGGTACCTGAGCGCTGCACCGCGCCGTTTCGGTGAACTGCGCCACGACATCCCGCGCATCTCCGCACGGGTGTTGAGTGCGCGCCTGCGCGAGCTGGAAGCTCGTGGCATGGTCACGCGGCAGTTGCTGGATACCTCGCCACCCTCAGCCGAATATGCGCTGACCGAACTGGGCCGGGAGTTGCTGCCGGCGATCCATGCGCTCGCGGGAGTAGGCCAGAAGCTGCTTGCGCAATGGGGCGCCAACGACGCTGGCATCGAAAAGCCCGGCGCGCGCCGCAAGTGAACCATCACCGTCACCTGCAACGCCGGCCATCGGCAAGCCAGTTTTGCGCGCCACGTCCACAAGACCGACACCGTCAGCGTTACTCGACTTCGTCCGAGCCTTCGTTGACACCTTCGAACAGGAAGGTCGACAGATAGCGCTCACCGGTATCGGGCAGCATGGCCAAAAGCACCGAACCCTCGGGCGCGTCTTTCGCGACCTCAAGCGCCGCCGCCAAGGTGGCACCGGACGAAAGACCGGCAAAAATGCCTTCGCGCTGGGCCAATGCGCGTGAGGTGTCACGCGCCAGCACGTCGTCAACCAGCACGATCCGGTCGACGACTTTCGAGTTGAGCACGGCCGGCACGAAATCCGGAGTCCAGCCCTGGATCTTGTGCGGCTGCCATTCCTTGCCTGACAGCAGGGCCGCGCCAGCCGGTTCGGTGGCAATCACCTGCACATCCGGGCGCGCCACTTTCAGCACTTCGCCAACGCCAGTGAGGGTGCCGCCAGTACCCCAGCCACTGACGAAATAGTCCAGCCGGCGACCGGCGAAGTCATTCAGGATTTCCGGCGCGGTGGTCTGTCTGTGATACGCCGGATTGGCCGGATTCTCGAATTGGTCGGCGAAGAACCAGCCATGTTTCTTCGCCAGCTCCTGCGCCTTCTCGACCATGCCGGTACCACGTGCAGCGGCCGGCGTAAGCACGACCTTGCCGCCATAGGCGCGAATCAGCTTGCGCCGCTCGACCGAGAAGGTCTCGGTCATGACCGCCACAAAAGGATACCCACGTGCCGCGCACACCGCCGCCAACGCCACACCGGTATTGCCCGAGGTAGCTTCCACCACGGTCTGGCCGGGCTTCAACACGCCACGCTGCTCCGCGTCCAGAATGATTGCCAGGGCGAGGCGATCCTTGACCGACCCTGCCGGATTGAACGACTCCACCTTGACGTAAAGCTCGACATGCTTCGGTGCCAATCGGTGCAGACGCACGATCGGTGTGCGGCCAACGGTATCGAGAATGCTGTTGTAGATCATGGAAAGACTCCAGTAAGCAGGTTGATCGGCAGGCATATTGCACCTGCGCTAATGATTTTTCTGTCAGGCGCGATGCACGGCCGCGAGCACGTCCACGGCCGCCGGCTCACATCGCTCCGGCGCATGAATGGGATGAACGGTGGCACCCAATGGCGGCTGTCCGAACCACGCCAACGAAGGCGCAAGCGCGGCCACTTCACCGAGAATCAATAGCGCTGGCGAATGCACGCCGTGAAAAGTGGCGCGCTCGACCAGGTTGGACAGCATGCCGGTAATCACGCGCTGCTCGGCACGCGAGCCGTTCTCGATCAAGGCAAACGGTGTCGAAGACGCACGACCGTGTGCGATCAGGCCTGCCTGCAGCGCACCGAGTTCGGCTACCCCCATGTAAACCGCCAGAGTTTGCCGTTCCCGCGCGAGCGCCGCCCAATCCGGTCGATCATGTGACGACTGACAATGCCCGGTAATCAGGCGAACCGACTGCGCGTAATCGCGGTGGGTCAATGGCACTCCCGCGTAAGCGGCACAAGCCAGCGCCGCGGTGATGCCCGGCACCACCTCATAAGGAATGCCGTGATCGCGCAGGAATTCCAGCTCCTCGCCGCCACGGCCGAACACGAACGGATCACCGCCCTTCAGCCGCACCACCCGTCGCCCGGCACGCGCGTGCTGCAGCAACAAGGCGTGGATACCGTCCTGGGTCGCGTGGTGATGACCCGCCTGTTTGCCAACTTCAATACGCTCCGCGTCACGCCGCGCCAGTTCCAGTACCTCGGCACTGACTAGTCGATCGTGCAGGATCACGTCGGCTTCGTTCAGCGCGCGCAGCGCACGCAAGGTCAGCAGACCGGGATCGCCAGGCCCGGCGCCGACCAGCACGACCGAACCCGCCATCACCTCCGGTGAGGCAAGCAAGGCCGACTCTGCTTCCTGCCAGGCCGCATCAGGCTGCCCCTGCCGCAGCAAGGTCGCGACACGCCCGGCGAACAGTCGCTCGTAGAAGCGACGACGCGTGGCCATGTCTGGACATCTGGCGCGAATGCGCGTGCGCAATCGTGCCGCCAACGTCGCCAGCCCACCCAGCGAATGATCCAGCAAGGTCTCCAGACGCTCGCGCAGCAGTCGCGCCAGCATCGGCGCCTCGCCACCGCTGGAAATCGCGATGACCAGCGGCGAACGATCAATCACCGCGGGAACATGGAAGCTGGACAACGCCGCATCATCCACCACGTTGACGAAGATCCGCCGCAGCTCGGCAAACGTCGCAATCAGCCGGTTCAGTTCGACATCCGAAGTCGCTGCCACCACCAGCCAGACCCGATCCAGCCAGCCTTCGCGAAACGATTCACTTCGATACGCAACACGACCATCCGCCACCCACTGTTGCAGCGCCGGCGTGAGCAGCGGCGCATTCACCGTGACCTGTGCGCCAGCACCCAGCAAGGCCGCCACCTTGCGCTCGGCGACCGCGCCACCACCTACCACCAACACGGCGCGGCGGGACAGATCAGCGAACAATGGATACAACTTCATTCGTGGCAACCCGCACTGACAATGACGAAATGGCCACGCTACGCAGACAGCCGAACACCGACAAATGATTTGCCACACCACGCATATGTCCGTCGGTTATGACCAAGCCAAACTTGACCAAACATGCAAATAGACGTATAGACGTCTTATCATGCGTTCACTTCCACGCCATTCATTCACCACACCCCGTCTCGCGGCGATGGCCAGTATTCCCGCGCCAGCCGTGGCGGTGCCGTATGCCATGCGATGTATTCGTGCTTCGTTCGCGCCTCGCACCCACGACCCCGACCGTTCACGAGACTTTCGCCATGACCTTGACGCAACTTCGCTACCTGATCGCCATCGCCGACTCCGGCCTGAACATCACGCTGGCTGCCGAGCGCGTGCACGCCACCCAACCGGGCCTGAGCAAGCAGCTCCGGCAGCTTGAGGACGAACTGGGTTTCCAGCTGTTCGTGCGCAAGGGCAAGAGCCTGGATACGGTGACCCATGCCGGCCAACAGGTGCTGGAGCGTGCGCGCATCATCCTCGCCGAAGCGGCCAACATTCGTTCGATCGCCGCCAATCTGCGCAACGAAGCGCACGGCGAACTGCGCATTGCCACCACCCACACCCAAGCCCGCTTCGCCCTGCCTGCCGCGATCAGCGCGCTCAACCAGAGCTACCCCCAAGTCAGCGTGCACCTGCAACCGGGTCGTGACAGCGAAGTGCTGGCGCAACTGGAAGCTGGCCGGGTCGACCTGGCCGTGATCAGCACGGCTGGTGCACCACCCGACGTCGGCATCGCCTTGCCGGCTTACCACTGGCATCGAGCCATCCTCGCGCCACGGGGTCACCCGCTGGTCGCGCGTGGCCAGGGCCGTACCCTGGACGCGTTGGCGAAGCTGCCGCTGGTGAGCTACGAGTCGTCGCTTAAAGCAGACTCCTCGCTGCGCCGGGCGTTCGAGGCACGCAACCTGAAACCGCAAATCGCGATGACCGCAGGCGATGCTGATCTGATCAAAACCTACGTGCGCGCCGGCCTGGGTATCGGCGTGCTGGCCGAAATGGCGATCCTGCCCGGCGACACCGACCTGGCCACGCTACCGGCGGATCACCTGTTCCCGCAATGCACGACGTGGATCGTTTTGCGGCGGGAAAGCGTACTGCGCGAATACATGCTGGAATTCATCACGCAATTTGCGCCGCACCTTGATCGTCGGGACGTGGTGCGCACGCTGGCGGGTGATGCCGCAGCCGGCAAATGGACGGGCGTGCCGCACTGGCGCGAGAGTCCGTTCGCCGCACTGTCGGACGCTGCCTGAGCCTTCCAGCAGCAGACAAAGTCGGACATCACCACTCAATCCATAAGCAGACCGTTGTTGCTCACGCGCATTGGCATCTGACCAGCCGATGCTCGCGGCTTGTCAGCATGACCGCCGATGGGTACAGCGCGCTGCCACCATGACGCACGGCGGCAGCTTCCAACGCTGCAACGGACATGAGGTGATTCATGGCCGAAAAGTGCCTTCACCGGAAAGAGCTTTTGCAACGGCAAAGCCAGATGAATCACGCGATGCCGTGCAATCCACATTCGCGCTTCAGGCCGAAAAAGCGGGTTTCCTCGGCGTCCATGCCCGGCTCCCAGCGCTGAGTGGTATGGGTATCGCCGATCGAGACGTAACCGTGCTGCCACAACGGGTGGTACGGCAACTGGTGACGTGTCAGGTAGTGGCCGATGTCGCGGTCGCTCCAATCAGCCAGCGGATGAAATTTCCAGCGGCCATCGCGATGCTCTGCAAACTCAATCGCATGGCGACTGCGCGATTGCCCCCGACGCAGGCCGGCGAACCAGCCCACGGCCTTCAGCTCGGTCAGCGCACGCTGCATCGGCTCGACCTTGCGCAGCCGGTTGTAGTGATCGAGCCCGTCGATGCCCTGCTCCCATAGCCGTCCATGGCGCGCTTCCATCCAGGCCGGGCTGAGCGGCGCGCGATATACCTTGAGGTTCAACGCGAGCCGCTCGGTCAACTCGTCGACAAAGCGATAAGTTTCGGGAAACAGGTAGCCGGTGTCGATCAACACCACCGGCAATTCCGCACGCTGCCGTGTCAGCAGATGCAGTGAAACCGCCGCCTGAGCACCGAAGCTGGATGACAGTACGAGCTCACCGGAAACATGTTCGAGTGCCCATGCCACCCGCTGCGTGGCGCTGAGTCGGGCCAGCCGCGCATTCAGCTCAAGCAGTGCGCGCGGCTCATGGGACGCCGATGTCGCCAGCGCGGCGCTCACGCGAGCACGGCCAACGGAATCTGCCGCGAGACTATCGGGGGCTGAATGCCGGCACGTAACAGGAAGTCACCGAAACCTTCGTCTTTGTTGCGCTCATCGGCATAGCGGGCAAACACCGGATCAAGCACTTCAAGCATCGTCGCCTCGTCGATATTCTCGCGATAGACCTGATTCAGCCGCTGACCACTGAAGTCGGCACCGAGGCGCAAGTCGTAGCGACCCGGGCCGCGACCGACCAGCGCAATCTCGCCAAGGTAAGGCCGTGAGCAACCGTTCGGGCAACCAGAGAGCCGCAGCAGGATCGGCGCGGCTGCCAGCCCATGGTGGGCGAGCAAGGCCTCCAGCTTGGGCAGCAGCGCGGGCAAATAGCGCTCGCTTTCAGCCATCGCCAAGCCGCAGGTGGGCAACGCCACGCAGGCGATCGCGTGTCGACGGATACCACTTTGTGCGCGGTACTCGCCCAGCCCATGTGCCTGAACAATTGCGTCGATGCGTTCGCGCTCGCCCGCCGGAACGTTGGCGATGATCACATTCTGGTTGCAGGTCAGACGGAAGTCGCCCGCATGCACCTTCGCCAACTCGCGCAGGCCGGTAAGCCAGCGCCGATCACCGACATCGGCAAGCCGGCCGGATTCGATATGCAAAGTGAGATGCCAGCGTCCCTCGTGCCCCTCGACCCAGCCGTAGCGATCACCGTTGTGCGCAAAGTGGTAGTGGCGCGGGGCGGCCAAGGCATAGCCAAGTCGCGATTCCAGCTCATGCTGGAACGCAGCCAAGCCGCGCTTGTCCAGCGTGTATTTCAACCGCGCATGTTTGCGCTCGTCACGATCACCCCAGTCACGCTGCACACCGATGATCGCTTCGGCCACCTCAAACAGTTGCTCGGGCGGCACGAATCCGATCACGCTGGCCAGCCGTGGATAGGTGCTGGCATCGTTGTGGCTCGCGCCCATGCCGCCACCAATAGCGATATTGAAACCGCGCAACTGTCCTTGTTCAATGATCGCGACAAGGCCCAGATCCTGCGCGAACACATCGATGTCGTTGAGCGGAGGAATCGCCAGGCCAATCTTGAACTTGCGCGGCAGATAGGTGGCGCCATACAGCGGCTCGTGCTCTTCCACCGCGGATTTACTGCCAGCCAGTTGCGCGCCGTCGAGCCAGATCTCGTGATACGCGTGCGTTTTCGGTGCCAGCTCGGCGGACAGCCGCGTCGCCCATGCATAGGCCTCGGCATGGGCCGCCGATTCAACCGGATTGGCCGTGCTGACCACGTTGCGCACGACGTCGCCACAAGCAGCGATTGTGCTGGCCAGCGCATCGTGAATCGCCGCAATCGTCGGCCTCAGCCGACGCTTGATGATGCCGTGCCACTGGAACGTCTGCCGCGTGGTGATGCGCAGCGAACCGCTGGCGTATTCACGTGCAATGCGATCAAACACCAACCATTGCGCCGGCGTCACCACACCACTGGGCAAGCGGGCGCGCAGCATGAACGCGTAGGCTGGCTCCAGCTTCTGACGGCGACGCTCCTCGCGCAGGTCGCGATCATCCTGCTGATAGCTGCCATGGAATTTCAGCAGCTTGGTGTCGTCGTCACTGATCGCGCCAGTGACCGGATCAGCCAGGCCCTCGGCGATCCCACCGCGCAGAAAACGGCTTTCGTTCTTGATTTTTTCGAGATGGGAAGGCATGGGCGAATTCTTTTCTGAAGAGTGCGGCCATGGATGGCCGCTTCTGGACTCAGGCGTGCATGGACGAACGGATTAATAAACGTCACGGGCATAACGCCCTTGCTGCAGCAAGTCACCCAGCCACGCTTCGGCGGCCTCGGCGGATTGGCCGCCGTGGGTAACGACCACGTCGATCAACGCGGCGTGGACATCTCGCGCCATCTGCTTTGCATCACCGCAAACGTAAAGATGCGCACCGCCCTCGAGCCAGGTGTAGAGCTCGCCGCCGCGCTCGCGCAAACGATCCTGCACGTAGGTCTTGTGCGAGTCCCTCGCAACATCACGGAGATCCTTGTGCGGACGTTCGGGAAGATCAGCATCCCGCGAGAACGCCAGGTCCAGGCGGTGCAGCGCGCCGTCCTGCAGCGCCTGCTGCCATTCGACCTGATACAGAAAGTCGCTGGCGAAATGGCGATTACCGAAGAACAACCAGTTGCGCCCGCTGCCGGCACGCTCACGACGTTCCTGCACGAAGGCACGAAACGGCGCCACGCCGGTACCCGGGCCAATCATGATTACGTCACGTGAGTCATCGGCCGGCAAGCGGAAGCGCTCGTTCGGTTCGATGAAGATTTCCAGTTGCGCGTCTTCGTCACTGGCAGCCAGCAAGCTTGTGGCTGCACCCCAGCGGGGCTGACCATCGACCTGGTAATCCACCACCGCCACGGTCAGGTGCACCTCGTCGCCCACCGCAGCCGAACTGGAAGCGATCGAATACAACCGTGGCGTCAATGGACGCAAGGCATCCAACAAGGTCTCGGCTTGCCACGTCGCGGGATAGCGCTGCAGCAAATCAATCGGCTGGTCGTCGGCCAGCATCCGTGTCAGTGGCGCCGCCCGTTCCAGCTGCAGCAACTCGGCCAGCTCGGCGTGCCCACCGATCGTTGCCAACGCGGCGATGAAACCGCGATGCAGCCGGGTGATTTCCCGATCACGTTCCAGCCATTGCCGCAGCGACTGACTACGATTCTTCAAGACAACTTCCTGCGCGCCATCCAACTGCAGGACATCCAGCCATTGCTCGACCAACGCCGATGGATTGCGCGGCCACACACCCAGCGCATCGCCGGGCTGGTAGTGCAGGCCAGAACCTTCCAGCGACAACTCCAGGTGACGGATGTCACGCGCACTATCCCGGCTGACGATGCGCTGGTTGGCCAGCACGGTGGCACTGAACGGCTGCTCGCGGGAATACGCACTGGCCGGCGGAACCACGTGCAGCGGAGTCACTCGTGCAGGGGTAGCGACCGGCTTCAGCAGATCACGCGCGCGTTCCACCACCTGCTCCGACCAGGGTTCGGCGATCAGTTCGAATTCCAGATCGGCCTCGCCGAAAGGATGCAGGCGGCTCGCACCCAGTTCCGCCAACCGCTCATCCAGCTGGCGCCCGACGGTGCAGAACTGCGGATAGCTGGAGTCGCCCAAGCCGAGCACCGCAAACCGCAATGCCGGCAATTTCGGCGCCCGTTTGCCGGTGATGAACTCGAACAGACCACGCGTATCATCCGGCGGCTCGCCGTCGCCCTGGGTGCTGACCACCACCAGCAAATGGCGCTCCTGCGCCAACTCGCGTTGCGGGTAGGCATCGGCGCGCAGCAGTCGCATGGGCAGGCCGAGCGCCTCGCTGCGGCTGGCCAGCGCCGTGGCAATGCGCCGCGCATTGCCAGTCTGGCTGCCGAAGACGATGGTGAGTCGTTCACCCACCTGCACCGCCGGAGCCAAAGCTGCCACCGTGCCGCCACGCTGGACCTGCTCGGCCTGCGCGGCGCTCCAGGCGGCCACCCAGTACAGCTGGGCCGCACTCAATCCGGCCAGACCCTGGGCCAGCAAGACCATCTTGTCCGCCGCTGGCACAGCATCGGCAAAACTTCGGGAAACGACAGAATTCACGTTAAATCCATTTGGACGTCTATACGTCTTTCGGTAAAGGTAGCGATCAGCCCTCACGACGGGAAAGGATGCCTTGCCATGTGCATATGCCAAGGCCTTATTTCCACGCCTGCGCGTCGTTGCCAATACTTCCGGAACCCGCCATGCACACGGATGCCTGCACCGCATGCTGCCAGTCACCGAGTTCCTCACCTTTGCCGCTGTTGGCGCGCTGGCGCAGCTGATCGACGGCGCACTGGGCATGGCGTACGGCATTACCGCGAGCAGCATGTTGCTGGCGTTGGGCCTGCCACCCTTGCTGGCCAGCGCCCACGTGCACTATGCGGAGACGTTTACTTGTGGCGCCTCCGGGCTGAGTCACCTGGCCGCCGGCAATGTGCGGCGGCGGCTGTTCTGGGCGCTCGCCATACCCGGCGTGATCGGTGCAGTACTGGGTGTACTCGTACTCAGTTACATTCCCGCGACATGGATGCGGCTGGCCCTGGTGCCGTATCTGCTTGGCGTGGGCGTGTGCCTGCTGCTGCGCGGCAGGCGGCGAACCGGTCAACACGATGATCATGTTCCGTCGGCGGCACGGCCACTGGGCCTGCTTGCCGGCTTTGCCGATGCGGTCGCCGGCGGCGGCTGGAGCGCCATCACGGTAACCACCCTGATGGCGCGTGGTGCCACGCCGCGGCTGGTAATTGGCACCGTGCATCTGGCCAAGTGCGTGGTCAGCGCCGCCGCCAGCATTGGCTTCCTGCTGAACGTCGGTGCCAGCCACGGTGCTGCCGTACTCGGCTTGATTGCCGGTGGTGTCGTCGCCGCCCCGTTCGGCGCCTTGCTGACACGGCTGCTGCCACCGCGCGCAGCCACCCTGCTGGCCGCCACGACGGTACTGGGACTAGGACTGCATGGCGTGGCGCAGGCACTGCGTTGATCCAGCGTGCCTCGGTGGCGGTTACAATGGCCGCATGACCAAGCCCACTGTTTTCCCGATCGAAGTCCGCGGCTCTGCCAAGCAACCATTGGGCATGTCGCCCGCCCGCTTCCTGCGCGACTACTGGCAGAAGCGTCCGCTGCTGATTCGTCAGGCGTTCCCGAACTTCCAGCCGCCGCTGCAGCCGGACGATCTGGCCGGCCTGGCCTGCGAACCCGCCGCTTTGGCGCGACTGATCATGCACGACGAAAAACATGACCGCTGGCAGGTCAATTCCGGCCCGTTGAGCGAAGCGGACTTCGCCAAGACACCCGAAAGCAACTGGACCCTGCTGGTGCAGGACGTCGACAAGTGGGATGCCGATGTGGCGGGCCTGCTGGAACACTTCACCTTCCTGCCGAGCTGGCGGATGGACGATGTGATGGTTTCCTACGCTGAACCGGGCGGTGGCGTCGGCGCGCATATCGATCAGTACGACGTGTTCCTGATCCAGGGGCTGGGTCAGCGACACTGGGCGATCAGCGATGACCCGATCGCGCCCAAGGCGTTCCGTCCCGGCATCGAACTGAAGCAACTGGCGCAGTTCGAGCCCACCCACGAATGGCTGCTCGACGCCGGTGACATCCTCTATCTGCCACCGGGCGTGCCGCACGATGGCGTTGCCTTCGGCGGCCCGTGCATGACGTTCTCCGTCGGCATGCGTGCACCGTCGCAAGCCGAAATGACTGGCGATCTGGCCGACTACATCGCCGAGCAGCTTCCCGACGAGCTACGTTACGCCGATCCGGACCTGAAGCCGGCCAAGGTCACCGGCGAAATCGATCGCGCCGTGCTGGAGCGCCTGAAGAACGCCTTGCCGTTTGCCGCCGCCCTGCGCGACGACCTGCTGCACGACTGGTTCGGCCGTTTCATCACCCGCTACCGCAATGCACAGATCCCGGCCGCATTGGCCAAACCGCTGGACCTCGCCGCCCTGCGCAAGCAGCTCGATGAGGGCGCGCAGTTGCTGCGTCACCCGTGGTCGCGACTGGCCTGGCATCAGCACAAGTCCGCCTGCACGCTGTACGTCAGCGGTGGTGCCTACCAGGCTACGTCGGCAATGGCCCAGGCACTGTGCGAACAGCGCAGCTTCACGCCCGCCAAAAAGATCAACGCCAACGAGCGCAACCTGCTGCTGGCGCTGGTCAACGATGGCCATCTGATTGTCCGGAAACCGCGCAAGCGCCGCTGAGCACACGCCGATGAAGCTGCAGGATTTCCATATCGAGGTCGCTGACTGGTCAAACCCTGATCAGCGCAGCGCCTTGCTCGACCTGCGCGAAACCGTGTTCATCCACGAACAGGGCGTACCCGAACAGCGCGAGCGTGACGGGCTCGATGGGGAGTGCTGGCACGTGCTGGCGCGCGACGAACAAGGCCGGCCGATCGGATGCGGGCGGCTCACGCCGGCGCACAAGATCGGTCGCATGGCGGTACTGAAGGACTGGCGTGGGCGCGGCGTGGGTGCAGCTGTGCTGCGCGAACTGATCGCGCGAGCGCGCAGCCAGGGCTGGCCGGAAGTGGCACTGGATGCCCAGGTCAGCGCAATGGGCTTCTACGAGCAAGCCGGCTTTGTCGCCTACGGCGAAGAATTCGAGGACGCCGGACTGCAGCATCGCGGCATGCGCATGGCGTTGCCCCGCGTGGACGACGAGCCCACACCGCCGCTGCGTGACATCGGCATGCTCGCGGCCGCCACTCGCAGCGAGACGGCGGCCGCGCGCCTGCAATTGCTGGTCGACACCCGCCATCAGTTGAACATCTACCTGCCGCTGCTGGGCAATGATGCCTATGCCAGCACGGACGAGCTGGCCGAACTGCGGCGTATCGCGATTTCCGGTCGCGGCGCGCAGATCCGCATCATCCTGCACGACCCAGCCGCCGCTCTGCGCAACGACCACCGCCTGATCGCGCTCGCCCAACGCCTGCCCAGTGCCTTCCAGATTCGCACACCGGTCGAGGAAGCTGACCTCGCCTATATCTCGGCCTACTTGCTCAACGATGCCGGTGGTTACCTGTTTCTGCCCGAAGCCGATCGCGCCCAGGGCCGCGCTGCCCGTTGCGACAGAGCCAATCAAGTTCCGCTGCAACAGCATTTCGACGAAGTCTGGGATCGCGCCGAGCGAGCCAGCGAGCTGCAGTCGCTGAATATCTAAACGGATGAACCGCAGCTGGCCGGAGGCTCGCGCGGACAGTTCGGCTCGAAACGACCGTAAATCGCATGAAAACGCGACCCATCGCGCCAGCGAACCTCAGCCATGACCCGAACAGACCGGCTGCCGGCCATTCTCATGCCGCTTACGGGTTGCCGCGTCGCAGCAGCCAACGGCTATAATCATGGGGATTCTCCCCAGTCATCCGTAGCAGCGGCCTGTCGGGCTTGAAAGCCGATCGGAAACCGCGACTCGAAGGTCGCACGGATGACCGCAAGCATCCCTTCCCTGCCGGTGGTGACGTGACTACAAACCTGATCCGCGAGTTCTTCGATTCCTCCCAACTCGCAGGCGGCAACGCCGACTACGTTGAATCGCTGTATGACGCCTGGCTTGCCGACGCTTCGTCGGTTTCCGCCGAATGGGCCACGTACTTTTCATCGTTCAAGGGTCGCGAGTCGGGAGACGTTTCTCACACAGCCGCCATTGCCCGCATCGAAGCAGCACAGAAGCAGCGCTGCAACAACGGCGCCACTGCCGCGCCGATGAGCGATGAACATGCGCGCAAACAGGCTGGCGTGTTGCGCCTGCTCACCGCCTACCGCTCGCGCGGCCATCTCGCCGCCGATCTCGATCCGCTCGGCCTGACCGAGAAGATGACCGCGCCGGACCTGGGCCTGGCCTTCCACGGCCTGTCCGATGCCGACCTCGATACCGAATTCGATGCTGGCAACTACGCCGGCGGTGGTCTGCGCCTGAAACTGCGCGAGCTGCTGAATCGCCTGCAGAAAACCTACGCCAGCACGATCGGCGCCGAGTTCATGCACATCAGCAACCATGAGCAGCGCAACTGGATCTACAGCCGCATCGAGCAGGCAGCCGGCCAGAGCGGTCTGGACAAGACCGCCCAGCAGCGCGTGCTGGACGGCCTCACCGCCGCCGAAGGTCTCGAGCGGTATCTGCACACCAAGTACGTCGGCCAGAAGCGTTTCTCGCTGGAAGGCGGCGACAGCCTGATTCCGATGCTCGACGATGTTGTGCGTGCTGCTGGCGACAATGGCATCAAGGAGCTGGTGATTGGCATGGCCCATCGCGGCCGTCTGAACGTGCTGGTCAACATTCTGGGCAAGCCACCGAAAACCTTGTTCGACGAATTCGAAGGCCGCTTCGATCATCCCGATGATCCGGCCCATTCCGGCGACGTGAAGTACCACATGGGCTTCTCTGCTGACGTCAAGACGCCGAAGGGTGGCGTGCACGTGGCGCTGGCGTTCAACCCGTCGCATCTGGAAATCGTCAACCCGGTGGTCTGCGGCTCGGTGCATGCGCGCCAGACGCGACGCCGCGACACCTTGCACACGCAGTCGATGGCCGTGCTGATCCATGGCGATGCTGCGTTCGCCGGTCAGGGCGTGAACATGGAACTGCTGAACATGTCGCAGGCCCGTGGCTTCAAGATCGGTGGCAGCCTGCACATCGTGGTCAACAACCAGGTCGGCTTCACCACCTCCAATCCGCAGGACGCGCGCTCCACCATGTACTGCACCGACCTGGCCAAGATGGTCAACGCGCCGGTGCTGCACGTGAATGGCGATGATCCTGAAGCGGTGATTCTGGCCACTCATATCGCCTACGATTTCCGCAAGCAGTTCCGCCGCGACGTGGTGATCGACCTGGTCTGCTACCGCCGCCACGGACACAACGAAGCGGATGAACCGGCAGCTACCCAGCCGGTGATGTACCAGATCATCCGCAAGCGCCCGACCACGCGTGACCTGTACCAGCAGCAATTGGTCAAACAGGGCGTGCTGGCCGAAGGCGAGGCGCAGAAACAGTTCGAGGCCTATCGCGCACGACTGGAAGCCGGTGCGCCGATGACCGATCTGGACCCCTCGCCCATGCGCGACAGCCACGTCGACTGGGCGAAGTTTCTTGGCGGCAAGCTGTCGATGCCGACCGACACCACCGTTCCGCCGAAGAAACTGCAGGAACTGGCCAACAAGATCCTCACGTTGCCAGCCGATCTCACGCTGCAGGCGCGCGTGGCGAAAATATACGACGACCGCCGCAAGATGGCCGCTGGCGAGCAACCGGCTGACTGGGGCTTCGCCGAAAACCTGGCATACGCCACCCTGATCGACGCCGGCCACGACATGCGGCTGGTCGGCCAGGATTCCGGCCGCGGCACGTTCTTCCATCGTCATGCCGTGCTGCATGACCAGAAGGACGGTCACACCTACATGCCGCTGGCCACGCTGCGGGCCGGCGCCGATGTGGAAGTGATCGATTCACTGCTAAGCGAAGAAGCGGTGATGGCGTTCGAATATGGCCACTCCACCACCGATCCGGACACGCTCAATATCTGGGAAGGCCAGTTCGGCGACTTCGCCAACGGCGCCCAAGTGGTGATCGACCAGTTCATCAGCTCCGGCGAAGCGAAGTGGAACCGCCTGTGCGGCCTGGCACTGTTCCTGCCGCACGGTTACGAAGGCCAGGGCCCGGAACACTCTTCCGCGCGTCTGGAACGCTTCCTGCAACTGTGCGCGTTCGACAACATGCAGGTCTGCGTGCCGACCACGCCGGCGCAGGACTTCCACATGATTCGCCGGCAGATGCTGCGTCCGGTACGCAAACCGCTGATCGTGATGACGCCGAAATCGCTGCTGCGTCACAAGCTGGCTGTCTCGACACTGGACGAACTGGCCAACGGCAGCTTCCAGCTGGTGATCGGCGAGCACCGCAAGCTGGCGGCGAAGAAGGTCAAGCGCGTGGTGCTGTGCTCGGGCAAGGTCTATTACGACTTGCTGGAGCAGGCCGAGAAAAGCGAATTGAACGACGTGGCGATCGTACGCGTCGAGCAGCTGTATCCGTTCCCGCGCAGCGAAGTCATGGCCGAACTGGACAAGTATGCTTCCGCCAAGGAAGTGATCTGGTGCCAGGAAGAACCGATGAACCAGGGCGCCTGGTTCCAGATTCGCCACCACCTGCAGGCCTGCACGGGCAGCAAGCGCAGTCTCTCGTATGCGGGACGCGCACGCTCGCCGGCACCGGCCGCAGGCCATCACAATACCCATGTTGCCGAACAGTCCGCACTTGTCGAACAGGCGCTCGTTACGCCGGTTGGCACCGACCACTCTGCAGAATAAAGACACCCAAGGATCGCTATGTCCATTGAACTCAAAGTCCCCGTCCTGCCCGAGTCCGTCTCCGACGCCACCATCGCAACCTGGCACAAGAAGGCCGGCGACGCGGTGAAGCGCGACGAGAATCTGGTCGACCTTGAAACCGACAAGGTGGTGCTGGAAGTGCCCTCGCCGGTGGACGGCGTGCTGAAGGAAATTCGCCACGAAGTGGGCGATACGGTGAACAGCGAGCAGATCATCGCGATCATCGAGGAAGGCGCAGCGGCTGCTCCGGCTCCTGCCGCGGCAGCACCGGCGCCTGCAGCAGCCGCTCCGGCCGCCGCAGCTCCGAAGGCCGCGGGCAAGGGCACCGCCGACCTGTCCCCGGCCGGCCTGCGCGTCGCTACCGAAGAGAAAATCGATCCATCCAACGTCGCCGGTACCGGCCGCGATGGCCGCGTGACCAAGGAAGACCTGGTCAATTATGGCAAGGGTGGCAGTGCCTCGGTTCCGGCCGCAGCAGCGCCAGTAGCGAAGCCGACGCCGGGTTCGCGCCCGGAAGAGCGCGTGCCGATGACCCGCATGCGTGCGCGTATCGCCGAGCGCCTGATGCAGTCGAAGAACTCCATCGCCATGCTCACCTCGTTCAACGAAGTGAACCTCGCCGAAGTGATGAAGATGCGCAAATCACTGGGCGACGCGTTCCAGAAGGAGCACGGCGTCAAGCTCGGTTTCATGAGCTTCTTCGTCAAGGCCGCCGCCGAAGCGCTCAAGCGCTACCCCTACGTCAACGCTTCAGTTGATGGCGGCGACGTGATCTATCACGGCTATCAGGACATCTCGATCGCCGTGTCGACCGACAAGGGCCTGGTCACGCCGGTACTGCGCGACGTGCAGGACATGAGCTTTGCCGACGTCGAGAAAGGCATCGCCGATTACGCCACCAAGGCACGCGCCAACAAACTGTCGCTGGATGACCTGCAGGGCGGCACCTTCACGATCACCAACGGTGGCACCTTCGGTTCGTTGCTGTCCACGCCGATCGTCAACCCGCCGCAGAGCGCGATCCTCGGGATGCACACGATCAAGGAGCGTGCGATCGTCGAGAACGGTCAGATCATCGCCGCGCCGATGATGTACATCGCGATCAGCTACGACCACCGCATCATCGACGGCAAGGACGCGGTGCTGTTCCTGGTCGACATCAAGAACCAGCTGGAAAATCCGCAGCGGATGCTGCTGGGTCTCTAATGATGCGGGAACGGGGAACAGGGGACGGTGATAACCACCGCTTCTGCTCCCCGTTCCCTGTTCCCGCTTACAAGGAAATTTAGCCATGAGCGACAAATTCGATGTCATCGTCATCGGTGGCGGCCCGGCCGGCTACCACGCCGCGATCCGCGCTGCACAGCTTGGTCTGAAGACCGCTGTAGTCGACGCGTGGGCTGGCAAGGACGGCAAGGCAGCACTTGGCGGCACCTGCCTCAACGTGGGCTGCATCCCGTCCAAGGCGCTGCTGGATTCGTCCAAGCAGTTCTACAACATCGCGCACAATCTGCCAGTGCACGGCATCACGGTGGAGAACGCCAAGGTCGACCTGGGCACCTTCATTGGCCGCAAGGACAAGATCGTCAAGCAGTTCACCGGTGGCGTGGCACAGCTGTTCAAGGTCAACAAGATCACCAGCTTCTTCGGCAAGGGCAAATTGCTGAAGGGGAACGAAGTCGAGATCACCGGCAACGATGGCGCCAAGCAGACCATCAGCGCCGTCAACGTTATCCTGGCCTCCGGCTCGGTGCCGATCGAGCTGCCGTTCGCCAAGTTCGACGGCAAGTACATCATCGACAACGCCGGCGCGCTCGACATCACCGAAGTGCCGAAACGGCTGGGCGTGATCGGTGCCGGCGTGATCGGTCTGGAGCTGGGCAGTGTGTGGCGTCGCCTGGGTGCCGAAGTGACCGTGCTGGAAGCGCTGCCCGACTTCCTCGGTGCCGCCGACGCGGATGTCGCCAAGGTCGCGCTGAAGGAACTCGGCAAGCTGGGGCTGGACATCAAGCTCGGTGCGAAGCTGGCCAAGGCCGAAGTCAAAAAGAATGAAGTCCACCTCACCTACACCGACAAGGACGGCGAACATCAGTTGGTGGTCGACAAGTTGCTGGTGGCAGTGGGCCGTCGCGCCTACACCGCCGATCTGCTGTCCGACGACTGTGGTGTAAAGCTGGACGAGCGCGGTCGCATCGCGGTGGACGAGCATTGTCACACCGGCGTCGATGGCGTCTGGGCCGTGGGCGACGCCGTGCGCGGGCCGATGCTGGCGCACAAGGGCTTCGAGGAAGGCATGGCGGTGGCCGAGTGGATTGCCGGCAAGGCCGGTCACGTCAACTACGACACGATCCCGTGGGTGATCTACACCGAGCCGGAAATTGCCTGGGCCGGCAAGACCGAGAAGCAGCTGAAGGAAGAAGGCGTGCCGTACAAGGTGGGCACCTTCCCGTTCGCCGCCATCGGCCGCGCCGTGGCGATGAACGAGGCGGTCGGCATGGTCAAGATGATTGCCCACGCCGAAACCGACCGCATCCTCGGCGTGCACATGGTTGGCCCGGGCGTCTCCGAGTTGATCGCCGAGTGCGTCGTCGCAATGGAGTTCAAGGGCTCGGCCGAAGACATGGCACGCATCATCCACGCGCACCCGACCCTCTCCGAAGCCGTGCACGAGGCCGCGTTGTCGGTCGACAAGCGCGCCATCCACAAGGGCAACTGATCGACTCTGCGCAACTACATCGGCCCGCTCGTGGCGACATGAGCGGGCCGATGTGTTCCGGGGTAGGGGTCCGCTAGCGAGCGATGCTTCTGCTCTGATGCACGATGGAACATCACCGTAACCGCATCGCCCGCTGACGGGCTCCTACCCACCTCTCTGGCTCAGGCAATTTCATGCCCCAACCCACCGCCATTTGCGTTTACTGCGGCTCCAGCAGCGGCCGGCATCCTGAATATCGTGAGCAGGCTCATGCCTTCGGCACCGCAATGGCGAAGCGTGGCATTGCGCTGGTCTATGGCGGCGGGAAAGTCGGGTTGATGGGTGTGGTGGCAGACGCCGTGCTGGCAGGTGGTGGCAACGTGATCGGCGTGATTCCGCGCCAGTTGGTCGAACTGGAAGTTGCCCATCCCCAGCTGAGTGAACTGGTGGTGGTCGAAACCATGCACCAGCGCAAGACGCGCATGTACGAACTGTCCGATGCCTTCGTCGCCCTGCCCGGCGGCTTCGGCACCATGGACGAGATGTTCGAGATGCTGACCTGGGCGCAACTGGGCCTGCATCGTTATCCGTGCGCATTCCTCGACGTACGCGGCTACTACCGCGACTTGCGCCAGATGATGCAGCACATGGTCGAGGAAAACTTCGTGCGTGCCGAGCAACGCGACAGCATCTGGTTCGGCGACAGCATGGCCTCGCTGTTCGACTGGATGCAGGACTATCAAGGTGGCTACGTACCGAAATGGATCGACACGCGAAGCGTCGACGCCTGACCGCACCTCCGGAACACCGCCATGAATGCTTTTCGCGCTTTCCGCATCCACAACGACGAGGCTGGCTACCGTGCCGGCATCGAGCCGATGACTATCGATGCACTGTCGGTCGGCGAGGTGCTGATCAAGGTTGCGTACTCGTCGATCAACTACAAGGATGCGCTGGCCGGCACCGGCAAGGGCCGCATCCTGCGCCAGTATCCCCTCAACGGCGGCATCGACGTGGCCGGTCATGTGGTCGCGTCCACCGATGCATCGTTCAAGGAAGGTGATGCGGTGCTGTGCACCGGTAGCGGCCTGTCCGAGACACGCGACGGTGGCTATGGCGAATACGCCCGACTGGACGCACGCTGGACCATTCCACTGCCAGCCGGCCTCAGCCTGCGCGAAAGCATGATCATCGGCACCGCCGGCTTCACCGCCGCGCTGGCCTTGCTGCGCATGCAGGACAACCGGCAAACACCGGCACTGGGTCCGATCGCAGTGACCGGCGCCAGCGGCGGTGTGGGCCAGCTGGCCATCGACATCTTCAGCCGCGCCGGCTACGAGGTGCATGCCATCAGCGGCAAAGCCGACCATTTCGACAGCCTGCACGCGCTGGGTGCACGCGAATGTATCGACCGCCACCAGCTCAGCTTCAGCGGAAAGCCCATGGATTCAGCCCGCTTCGGCGGCGCCTTGGACAACGTGGGCGGTGCGATGCTGAGTGGACTGCTGCCGCTGATCAACCCGTATGGCAATGTTGCTCTCTGCGGCAACGCCGGCGGCATCACGTTCGATAGCACCGTGATGCCGTTCATCATCCGCGGCGCCAGCCTGCTCGGCATTGCCTCCGCCGGCACCGCCCGCGAGCTGCGTGACCGCATCTGGCAACATCTGGCCAGCGACTGGAAGCCACGCCATCTGGAACGCATCGCCACACGCGAAGTCGGCCTCGACCAACTACCGGGCAGCTTTGGGCGTATGCTCGCAGGCGAATCCTTCGGCCGCACCCTGGTATGTATCGACAGCACGGTTTGACGTAGCCGCGCTTGGAAGTACCATCACCACAGCTTAGAATCAACGAAACTCGCAGGGGACTATTTTTCTATGGCACGCATCTTGATCGTCGACGATTCTCCGTCACAGCTGCTTGGCATCAAGCGAATCGTCGAGAAGCTCGGGCATGAAACCCTGTCCGCCGAAGACGGCGCCGCTGGCGTGGAAGTGGCCAAGGCAGAAAAGCCCGACCTGATCCTGATGGATGTGGTCATGCCGAACCTGAATGGTTTCCAGGCAACCCGCACGATCAGCAAGAACGCCGATACGGCGCATATCCCGATCATCCTGGTCACCACCAAGGATCAGGAAACCGACAAGGTCTGGGGCATGCGCCAGGGCGCCAAGGCTTATGTGACCAAGCCGATCAAGGAAGAGGAACTGGTCAAGGCCTTGCAGGAATTCCTGCCGAACTGAGCTGTTGCCCAAAGGCAATGAAAAACGGCGCCGAGAGGCGCCGTTTTTCATTGGCGAATCAGCCCGCCGACTGGCGTGGATTGAAGTCGCTGAAGGCTGCATAAAAGGCGTCGTAAGCGGCGCGCTGTTTGTCGGTCTCCGCCGGCGGTGTGCGGATGGACAACTCCACCAGTTGATCGCCGGGATGGGAACCTGGCATGCCCCGGCCCTTGAGACGCAGCTTTCGCCCCGACTGCGAGCCAACCGGGATACGCAGGTCGACCG
Source organism: Rhodanobacter sp. AS-Z3 (assembly GCF_029224025.1). Taxonomy (NCBI): domain Bacteria; kingdom Pseudomonadati; phylum Pseudomonadota; class Gammaproteobacteria; order Lysobacterales; family Rhodanobacteraceae; genus Rhodanobacter; species Rhodanobacter sp. AS-Z3. The sequence continues at coordinate 2,189,060 of NZ_CP119392.1, read as the reverse complement.
TGCCCGCCAGCGTCGGCACCGGCACCGAGGCGCCCAGCGCCGCCTCCCAGGGCGTGATCGGCAGCACATGCACCACGTTGCGGCCTTCCAGGCGGAAGCGCGCGTCTTCACGAATGCCGACTTCCAGCAGGAGATCGCCCTTGGGACCGCCACCCATGCCTGGCTGACCCTGGCCGGACAGGCGAATGACCTGTCCTGGCTGGATGCCCGCGGGAATCTTCACTTCCAGTACGCGCTCGCCGCCACTTGGATCGGACATTGACAGCCGCGTGCGGCCACCATCGAATGCAGTCTGCAACTCGATCTGCACCGAGGCCTGCACATCCTGACCCCGACGCGGGCGCGGCTGGCCGCGATGGCCGCCCGCCGCGCCGCCGCGTCCGAACAAACTTTCGAAGAAATCGCTGAAATCGCCGTCGTCACCGCCACCATGCTGACCCTGCCAGCCCGGCGGCGGCCGGAACTGCTCACCCTGGCGATATCCACCGGCACGCAGCTGATCGTAGGAACGCCGCTTCTCGGCATCCTTGAGCACCTCGTTGGCTTCGTTGGCTGCCTTGAATTTCTCCTCGGCGCCGGCCTCCTTGTTCTTGTCCGGGTGGTATTTGCGCGCGAGCTTGCGATACGCCGCCTTGATCTCGGCCTCGCTGGCATCGGGCTTCACACCCAGAATCTCGTAATAATCTTTGAATTCCACTTGCCACTCCCCGACTCACCCAAAACCCGCGGCGGATCAACTCCGCCGCGGCACAGCCCTCTACAAACTCAGTGGCTTGCGTTGATGGTAATGCGTCGCGGCGTTGCCTGCGCCTTCTTCGGTATCACGATTTCCAGCACACCCAACTTGCCGGTGGCGGTAATGCCATCGGCGTCGGCGCTGTCGGGCAGCCCAAAACGACGATGGAAAGCACCCCGCGCACGTTCGACGCGGGTGAACTTGCCGCTGTCTTCCACGCCACCGGGCTCGCGCTCGCCCTTGATGGTGAGGATGCCCTTGTCCATGCTCACTTCGATCTGCGCCGGGTCCACGCCGGGGATATCGGCCAGGATCACGAAGCGCTGCTCGTCTTCGCGAATATCCACGCGCGGCGCCCACTGACTGGTGACCACGTTGGATGCATCGCCGTCTTCCGGCTGCAGGAAACGGTCGAATGCCTGACGAAGTTCCTCGGGCAGACCATGGTTTGTGTTCCAGATACCGTGACGATTCAGATTCATTGCGACTCTCCTCGAACAGATTGCGGTGGATTACCGCCTGACGGAGAAAATAGGTACGCTCGCCGACGATTCAAGGCGACAAGCCGGCAGCCGTCGCTTTAGCATGGAGGCTCACCTATCCCCCACCGAGATCCGCAATGAGCATTCAACCCGGCGAAACGATTCCCGATGTCAGCCTGCAGTGCATCGATGGCGACATCAAGCCAGCACAGACCGGCGCACTGTTCGCCGGACGCAAGGTCGTGCTGTTCGGCGTGCCCGGCGCATTCACGCCGACCTGCTCGAACAAACACCTGCCCGGCTACACGGAGCATTTCGATGCGTTCCGCCAAAGCGGCATCACGGTGATGTGTCTGGCCGTCAACGACGGCTTCGTGATGCAAGCCTGGGCCGCATCGCAACAGGTTCCCGCTGGCTTGCTGATGCTGGCCGATGGCAACGGCAGCTTTACCCGGGCCCTGGGACTGGAACTGGACGGCACTGCCTTCGGCATGGGCCTGCGCGCTCGCCGCTTCGCCCTGTATGCGGAGGACGGCGTAGTGCGCTTGCTGGAGCTGGAAGCCCCCGGTGAGTTTCGCGTTACCAGTGCCGAAGCGATACTGGCCCTTGTTGGCGGCTGACGTGGGAAGCCGGCGGATGGGTTCTCCGGCAACCTGGGGGCAGTCGTCCTGATTGGGGAATCTGAGCTATAGCCGGCAAAATGGAACCTATAGATTCCCGGCGCTCCTGCAACCACCCATGCCAGCAGCCGTCAAACACCCAGATAAAAAGAGCCCCGGCATGCCGGGGCTCTTTTCATTTCACGCTGGCATCAAACTCACTCGTCAGTCGAGGTTGGCTCGATGGCTGCGGCGTCGTTGTGGCTGGATGGACTGGCGTCGTCGGCGACCATCACATCCTCAGCATTGTCCTCTTCCGCATCCAGCCGCATCACGCTGACCAGGGTCTCGTCAGCCGGCAGCTTGATCAGGGTGACACCCTGGGTATTGCGGCTGAGCTGCGAAACTTCGGCGACACGGGTGCGCACCAGCGTGCCCTGATCCGAAATCAGCATCAGCTCGTGCGCCTCGGTGACCTGCACCGCACCGACCAGCGGACCATTGCGCTCGGAACACTGGATGCCAATGACACCTTGCGTACCACGCCCCTTCTTGGTGAACTCGACCAACTCGGTGCGCTTGCCGTAACCACGAGCGGTGGCGGTGAGAATATCGCCTTCCGCCGCGACGATCAGCGACACCACCTCGGCCCCGCCAATCAGCTTCATCCCGCGCACACCAGCCGCAGTACGACCCATCGAACGCACGGTGTTCTCGTCGAAACGATTGACCTTGCCGTTCGAAGCGAACAACAGAATGTCGCTGTTGCCATCAGTCATTTCCACATTGACCAGCGCATCGTCGTCATGCAGCTTGATCGCCAGCTTGCCCTTCTGCAGCTGGAACGCAAACTCGTTCAGCGGGGTTTTCTTGACCGTACCGTGCTTGGTGGCGAAGAACACAAAGCGATCTTCCGCATACTCGCGGATCGGCAACACCGCCTGTACTTTCTCGCCCTCGCCCAGCGGCAGCAGATTGATGATCGGCTTGCCGCGCGCACCGGGGCCGGATTCCGGAATCTGGTAGACCTTCTGCCAGTAGACGCGACCGATGCTGGTAAAGGCCAGCAAGGTGTCATGCGTATTGACCACCCACAGCTGCTCGACGAAATCCTCATCCTTCAGTGCGGAAGCCGAACGGCCCTTGCCACCCCGCTTCTGCGCGCGATACGTGCTGGCCGGCTGGCGCTTGATGTAACCGGTGTGCGACAGCGTGACCACGACGTCTTCCGACGCGATCAGATCGAGTACATTGAGGTCTTCCTGCGAATGCTGGATATCCGTGCGGCGTGCATCGCCGAACTCGGCCTTGATCGCTTCGAGTTCTTCGCGGATCACTTCCAGCAAGCGGTTCGGGTTCTCCAGAATCTCGATCAGCGCGCGAATCGCCTCCAGGATCTGGCGGTATTCGTCGGAAAGCTTTTCCTGCTCCAGCCCGGTCAGACGGTGCAAGCGCATCGCCAGGATTTCCTGGGCCTGCACTTCGGACAACTGGTAGCCGTCGGCCTTCAGGCCTTCACGCGGGTCCATGTCTTCCGGACGCGAGGCATCGGCACCGGCGGCAGAAAGCAGCGCGCCCACCATGCCCGGCTGCCACTTGCGCGCCAGCATGCGCTCGCGTGCTTCCGCTGGCGAGGCCGAGGTCTTGATCAACTCGATCATTTCGTCGATGTTGGCCAGCGCCACCGTCAGACCTTCGAGGATATGCGCGCGGGCACGTGCCTTGCGCAGTTCGAAGATGGTGCGCCGGGTAACGACTTCGCGACGATGGCGAATGAACGCCTCGAGAATGTCCTTGAGGTTAAGCAACTTCGGCTGGCCATCCAGCAGGGCCACCATATTGATGCCGAAGGTCACCTGCATCTGGGTTTGCTGGAACAGGTTGTTCAGCACCACATCGCCCATCGCATCCTTGCGGATTTCGATGACCACACGCATGCCGTCCTTGTCGGACTCGTCGCGCAGCTCGCTGATGCCTTCGAGCTTCTTTTCCTTGACCAGCTCGGCGATCTTCTCGATCAGCCGCGCCTTGTTTACCTGGTACGGCAGTTCGTGGATGAGGATCGTTTCGCGGCCATTGGCTTCGGTCTCGATCTCGGCCTTGGCCCGCACCAGAATGCGGCCACGACCGGTACGGTACGCCTCGATGATGCCGGACGAACCGTTGATGATGCCGTAGGTCGGGAAGTCCGGACCCGGGATGTAATGCATCAGATCGTCGATGCTGAGCGCGGGCTCATCGATCAGTGCGATCGTCGCGGCAATGACTTCGTTGAGATTGTGCGGCGGGATGTTGGTGGCCATGCCAACCGCGATGCCGGATGAACCATTCACCAGCAAGGTCGGCACGCGCGACGGCAGCACCAGCGGCTCGCGCTCGCTCTCGTCGTAGTTGAAACCGAAGTCGACGGTGTCCTTGTCGATGTCGGCCAGCAGCTCGTGGGTGAGGCGCGACATGCGCACCTCGGTGTATCGCATGGCCGCCGCGTTGTCGCCGTCAACCGAGCCGAAGTTGCCTTGGCCATCGACCAGCATGTAGCGCAGCGAAAACGGCTGCGCCATGCGCACGATCGCGTCGTAAACCGACTGGTCACCGTGCGGATGGTATTTACCGATCACGTCACCGACCACGCGCGCCGATTTCTTGTACGGCTTGTTCCAGACGTTGCCCAGCTCGCTCATCGCGAACAGCACACGACGATGCACGGGTTTCAGACCATCACGTACATCGGGAAGTGCGCGGCCCACGATCACGCTCATGGCGTAATCGAGGTAGCTTTGGCGCATCTCGTCTTCGATGTTGACGCGAATGATTTCTTTGGCGAGTTCTGCCATGAATCGGCTTCCTTGATGACAAAAAAAAGGACGCTGGCGCCGCGCCTCCAGCGCGTGCGCAAGTGACCCGAAATCAACCGGTAAAGTGTAGCACGACAGCACCTAAAACGACAGTATTTAATCTTTTGCAATCAATGATTTACATGCGTCACTCGCGACGCACGCGCAGCACCCTGCAGGTTGCTTAAATATTGATCAGCGCAACACCGATGAAAGCGGCTGACACGCAGTCGGGCCAACGGCTGCGCCGGCCGCGAATGGTGCGGCCGAAGGGTCTCTGCAAGCGTTCAGATCAGCCTGTGATGGCACGCCTACCAGCCGAACATCGCCTGCATGGCAAGGCTGTTCGGACGCTCGATCACGCCACGTTCGGTCACGATGGCATCAATGAGTTCTGCCGGCGCCACATCGAAGACAGGATTCCACGCCTGTGCACCTTCGACGACCGTGCGCCTTCCCGCCGTGCTCAACAACTCAGCTGCATCGCGCAATTCGATCTCGATTTCCTCGCCCGTGCCGGTAGCCATGTCGACCGTCGAGGACGGTGCCACCACCATGAATTTCACGCCATGGTATTTCGCTGCAATCGCCAATTGATAAGTGCCGATCTTGTTGGCAGTGTCACCGTTGGCCGCGATCCGATCGGCGCCGACGATCACCCATTGCACCGCACCGGACTTCATCAGATGAGCGGCGGCAGAGTCGGCGATCAGTTGGGCGGGAATACCATCGCGCACCAATTCCCACATGGTCAGTCGCGCACCCTGCTGCCATGGGCGGGTTTCCCCGGCGTAAACGCGGGCGATCCGCCCGTTGGCCACGCCAGCGCGGATCACGCCAAGCGCGGTGCCGTAGCCGGCCGTGGCCAGCGAGCCGGTATTGCAGTGGGTCAACACGCCCGAGCCAGCTGTGATCAGCGACGCCCCCAACTCGCCCATCTTCCGATTGGCGGCCAGATCTTCGTCCTGAATCGCCTGCGCTTCACGCAAAAGTTCGTCAGCGCCGGCACCCGCAGCGATGCGTTTCTTCATGCGGTCCAGTGCCCACATCAGGTTCACCGCAGTGGGACGTGCGGCACGCAAGGTCGCCAATACCGGCTCCAGCGGAACACCCTGCTGGGCCGCCATTGCCACACCCCAGGCCGCCGCAATGCCGATCGCCGGCGCTCCGCGCACGGCAAGGTTGCGGATCGCTTCGGTCACCTGCATGGCATCCCGACAGGCGATCCAGCTTTCCTCGGCGGGAAGCAGACGCTGGTCAAGCAGACGCAGATGATCACCGCGCCATTGCACGGCGCGGATGGAATCGTGGGTATCAGCAGATGGTTTCATCCATCCATTATCGCCTGCCGCGCCGTGATTGCGCACGACAGGCGAGTACGTTCAGCTGCGTTGACGCAGCCACTGGTGAATCGCCGGAGGCACCTCGCGCTGGGCTCGACCGGAAACATAGATGCCGATGTGACCGCCCTTGAACGCCAGTTGGGTGTAATCGGTGGTACCCACATGCTTGCCCAGCGCGCGCGAGGCATCCGGTGGAACCAGATGGTCCTGCTCGGCAAAGATGTTCAGCACCGGCTGGGTAATCATGCCCAGATCAATGCTCTGGCCGCCGATCTCCAGCGTGCCCTTGACCAGCTTGTTGCCTTGGTAGAAATCCTTGATGAACTGGCGGAACGCTTCGCCCGCCTGGTCGGGTGAATCAAAGATCCAGCGCTCCATGCGCAGGAAATTCTCCAGCTCGGCCGGGTTGTCGAGGATGTCGACCATGCCGATGTACTTCTGCTGATTCAGTCGCACCGGCTTGAGTGTGAGGTAGACGTAGTTCATCAGCCCGGCAGGAATATTGCCCATGGTGTCGACAAACAAGTCCACGTCCATGTTGCGACACCAGCTCGACAGCATGTTGTCGGGCGTGTGGAAATCCACCGGGGTCACCATGGTGATCAGGTTTTTAACCTTGTCCGCGTGCAGCGCCGTGTAGCACAGCGAAAACGCGCCGCCCTGGCAGATGCCCAGCAAGTTGATCGCATCCAGGTCGTGGCGCGCACGCACCGCGTCGACGCAGCGGTCAAGATAACCGTTGATGTAATCGTCCAGCGTTAGCCAGCGGTCGGCGCCATCGGGATAGCCCCAGTCAATCAGGTAAACGTCCTCACCCTGCTCCAGCAGGTTGCGCACCATCGAGCGATCGGCTTGCAGATCGGTCATCCACACCGTGTTGACCAGCGCATAGACGATCAGCAGCGGCGTCTTCGAAGTGGTCTTGCCGTGACCAGTAAAATGCCAGACCTTGAGCTTGTCCTCGCGGTAGACCAGCTCGCGTGGCGTATTGGCGTATTCGGGCTCGCGCATGCCGCGCAGGTTGGCCATGCCGGCAGCCAGCTTGCGCTGGAATGCCGCCATGTCGGTCAGCGCCTTGGTCGGGTCGATGTGCATGGGGGTCTGCATGGCGACGCTCCTTTATTTGCGCTTGCGCGCGGTGGCCGTGGATTTGGATGCTGCAGCAGACTTGCGCGTACTCTTCGCCGCAGCAGGCTTCTTTGCTGCTACGGGCTTCTTCGCCGGTGCAGGCTTCTTTGCTGCTGCAGGCTTCTTCGCCGGTGCAGATTTCTTCGTGACCACGGGTGCTCGCGCGGGAGCGGCTTTCTTCGCTGCAGGCTTGGCGGGAACAGCGTTGCCCAGTTGGCGCTTCAACGCAGCTACTTCTCGTCGCAAAGCCATGATCTCGCCAGTGTGATCGCTGCCATCACCCGTCTGGCTTGCGCGGAACTCGCGGCGCAAGGCCTGCAGCCGTTCACCGAGGCTCGACACCTCGCTGCGCGTGGGCACACCCAATTGCTGGCACAGCTGCTCGGTCTGTTTCTGCTGCAGCTGGCGCACGCGCATCTGGGTGTTGACCATCTCGCCGTAAGCAACGCGGAACTCGTCGGACAACGCGATGCCCGCATAAGCTTCCTCCGACGCATCCACCCACAGGTCGTATAGACCCTTCAGCGAATCGACCTGCCGGCCCGGCGCGGCATGTTCAGCCAGCTTTTGCTGCAAGCGCTGCATGCCTTGCGTATTGGCGCGCTGGATCAGCTCCTGATATTTGGCCGACGCCTGCATCGACGCCAGCATGGCCATGCCCAGCTCCTGCTGTTGCATCTGCTGTTCGCGATCCATGCCGAAGGCCGGGGTCGGGCCGTGCGCTCCCGGCATGTCGCCGAAGCCGCTGCGCTGAGCTGCCTGCGACCATGACTGCCACTGTCGGGCAAAACTCTGCGCGCCGGCACTGTCGATACCGCCAAAAGCCTGCGCGAAAGGCTGGCTGGCACCGCCGAACATCTGTTGCAACTGCTGCTGCCAGTCGTTGGATGGCCGATTACTGACACCGCTGCTTGCAGCATTCTGCATCCAGTCGAAATACCCTTTCAGGCCAGCCAGCGTGCGTTCAAGCGTATCTCCACCGGTGGCCTGTGACGGCGGCGGTGCAAACGGATTCGCTGCAGGTTGCTGCTGGAGCTGCCGCGTCCAGGAGTCCCACGACTGCTGTGCCAACGCCTGATAGTCCTTCATGAAATCACTTGCGGGATCGGCCATCGGTACATCCTCTTCAACGGTTCCACCATCCTAGCAAATCGCCACCATGCAAAATCATCGCGACCATAACGAAGAAGGCCCGACGTAAGCCGGGCCTTCTTCATCTTGCTGCTGTCAAAGCGGGAACTCAGACGCCAGCGGCGCGTTCGTCCTCGGTTACCGCCTTCATCGACAGACGGATACGACCTTGCTTGTCTACTTCCAGCACCTTGACCTTGACGATGTCGCCTTCCTTCAGCTTGTCGGAAACCTTCTCGACCCGCTCATCGGAAATCTGCGACACGTGCACCAGACCATCCTTGCCGGGCATGATCGTCACGAACGCACCGAAGTCCATCAGCTTGGCGACCTTGCCTTCGTAGATGCGACCCGGCTCGACGTCGGAAGTGATCTGCTCGATGCGCTTCTTCGCCGCTTCACCCGCCTCGCGATTGACCGAACCGATGATGATGGTGCCGTCATCGGTGATGTCGATCGTGGTGCCGGTTTCTTCGGTGATCGAACGGATCGTCGCGCCACCCTTGCCGATCACTTCGCGGATCTTGTCCGGATGGATCTTGATGGTGATCAGGCGCGGCGCGAACTCGCTCATCTCGGTGCGGGCTTCGGTCAGCGCCTTGGCCATTTCGCCGAGGATGTGCAGACGACCCTGCTTGGCCTGAGCCAGCGCAACCTTCATGATCTCTTCGGTGATGCCGTCGATCTTGATGTCCATCTGCAGCGCGGAGATGCCTTCGGCACTACCGGCTACCTTGAAGTCCATGTCGCCGAGGTGATCTTCGTCGCCGAGGATGTCGGACAGCACGACGAAGTCGTTGCCTTCCTTGACCAGACCCATGGCGATACCGGCCACCGGAGCCTTCAGTGGAATGCCCGCGTCCATCATGGCCAGCGAGGAACCGCACACCGAAGCCATCGACGAGGAGCCGTTGGACTCGGTGATTTCCGAGACCACGCGCACAACGTACGGGAATTCCTCGATGCTCGGCTTGACCGCCTGCACGCCGCGCTTGGCGAGGCGACCGTGGCCGATCTCGCGACGCTTCGGCGCACCAAAACGACCCGCTTCACCGACCGAGAACGGAGGGAAATTGTAATGGAACAGGAACGGGTCCTTCGACTCGCCACCCGGTGCGTCGATGATCTGCGCGTCACGCGTGGTGCCCAGCGTGATGACAACCAGTGCCTGGGTTTCGCCGCGGGTGAACAGTGCCGAACCGTGCGTGCGCGGCAACACGCCGACGCGGGCGGTGATCGCACGCACGTCGTCGAGCTGACGGCCGTCGATGCGCACCTTGGTCTTCAGCACGCTGTCGCGCATGGTGTGGTATTCAAGCTCGGCGAATTCCTTGGCCATCGCGCCGGTAGACCAGCCGTTCTCTTCGGCCTGTGCCTTGAGGCCAGCCAGCACATCGGACTTGATGGCGGAGATCGCGTCACGACGCTCCAGCTTGTCGCGCACCGCGAAAGCGGCAGCCAGCTGATCACCGACCGCGCCCTTGACGGCGGCCACCAGCGAAGCATCGACGGACGGAGCCTTCCAGTCCCACGACGGACGAGCTGCCTCGGTGGCCAGTTCAGCGATCGCACGGATCGCAGTCTGCATCTGCTGGTGACCGAACATGACCGCGCCGAGCATCACATCCTCGGACAGCAGTTGCGCTTCGGACTCGACCATCAGCACCGCGCCAGCGGTACCGGCAACCACCAGATCCAGCTCGGAGGTCTTCAGCTCGGTGGCGGTCGGGTTCAGCAGGTACTTGCCGTTCGCGTAACCGACGCGTGCTGCGCCGATCGGGCCCTTGAACGGGATACCGGCCAGGCTCAGTGCCGCGGAGGCGCCGAGCAGCGCAACGATGTCGCCGTCAACTTCCGGGTTCAGCGAGACGACCTGGGCGATCACCTGCACTTCGTTCTTGAAGTCTTCCGGGAACAGCGGGCGCACCGGACGATCGATCAGACGCGAAGTCAGCGTCTCCTTCTCGGTCGGACGGCCTTCGCGCTTGAAGAAGCCACCGGGAATGCGACCGGCCGAATAGAACTTCTCGACGTAGTCGACGGTCAGCGGGAAGAAATCCTGACCTTCCTTCTGCTTGGTCGCGGCCACGGCGGTGACCAGCACCACGGTGCCGCCCATGCTGGCCATGACCGCACCGGATGCCTGGCGGGCAATTTCGCCCGTCTCCAGTGTGACTTCGTGATTACCGTACTGGAATGACTTGGTTACTTTTGCCACGTGCTTAATTCCTGATCTGATTGAGAAGTGCGCCCGCGGTCGGGCGCTTCTTGATCTTTGCGTTCACGAATGAACGCACGCGCGAATCAGCGACGCAGGCCGAGGCGTTCGATCAGGGTCTGGTAGCGCGCCAGATCGCGGTCCTTCAAATAGCTGATGAGACGCTTGCGCTGATTGACCAGCTTCAGCAGGCCACGGCGGGAATGGTGATCCTGCTTGTGCTCCTTGAAGTGGCCGGTGAGATGGTCGATACGGGCGGACAACAGTGCAACCTGCACTTCGGTCGAGCCAGTGTCGTTCGGCACGCGGCCAAAATCAGCGATGATCTTGCCAGTCTGTTCTGCAGTAAGGGACATGGAGTACGTTTCCTTGATAAGGCGATGCGAAGCTTGCGCTTGCATCATCGGCGATGACGCAAGCGCAAGCTTCGCCTAGTTGAGTGAAAGCGTTGAAATAACTTGTCTATTCTACTGACCGGAGTGCTGTTACAACAAGTGCGCGCGGCCTTTTGGGGCCAAATCAGTCAGCCCGGCGGCAGGTTGAAGCCCCGAATGACGCGAGCCCGCCCTTGCTCATCCGGTTCCAGCAACGCCAATAACCCACCGTCACTGGCATAGGCGGCGCAGCGGCCGATTTCCGGCAATCCCGGCAAATTGATCTGTTGGCCACGTGAAATGGCCATGCTTTGTGCTTCGTCCAGATGCATTACCGGAAGATCCGAGATACCCGCCGATACGGGCAGCAGCCACGCCAGCAAGGCCTCATCACCCTGTTCTGCCGCCTGTTCCAGCTGTTCCAGTGTCACCATTTGCGGCTCGCGGAACGGCTCCACCCAGATTCGCCGCAACGCGGTCAGGTGGGCACCGCAACCGAGGTCCTCACCCAGATCCACCGCCAGCGAGCGGATATAAGTACCCGAGCCGCATTCCACCAGCAGCCGCAAGTTGTCACCGGCACGCCCGAGCAGCTCCAGGCGATGCACGTCGACCTCACGCGCCGGCACGTCGACGATTTCGCCCCGCCGCGCCTTGGCATAAAGCCGCTCGCCCTCGAGTTTCAGCGCCGAATACATCGGCGGTACCTGCAGAATGCGCCCACGCAGCTTGCTCAGCGCAACCTCGATCGCCGCATCATCAAGCGCTGGCACCGGACGCTGGCAAACCAAGTCGCCTTCGCTGTCCGCCGAGTCGGTGGTGATGCCCAATCGGCATTCAGCAAGATACGCCTTGCGCGCGCCAAGCAGGCTGCCGGCCAATTTGGTGGCCTCGCCGAAACACAAGGGAAGCAAACCGGTAGCCAGTGGATCAAGCGCGCCGGTATGGCCGCCCTTCGACGCACGCAACAGCCGACGCACCGCCTGCAACGCCTGGTTGGAACTCAGGCCCAGTGGCTTGTCGAGCAAGACAATACCGTGCAGATCACGGAACTGGATACGGGACTCGCGACTCATCGTTTCAGCCATACCTGAGGCAAGCGACTCAGTCCTGCTGGTCGCCGTCCGGCGGAGCGATGGTGCGTGCCTGCTCGCGCAGCAGCGATTCGATTCGCTCACCCTTGTCCACTGAATCGTCGTACTTGAACTTCAATTCCGGCACCCGGCGCATGCGCATGCCGCTGTGCGCCAGCGCGTGGCGAATTTCGTGGCCTATCTCATTCAACGCCTTCACCGCCGGCAGGCCCTGCTCGGGCATCAAGGCGGTGACCCATACCGTGGCCCAGTCCAGGTCACGGGTGATTTCCACGTCCGACACGCTGACCGACGGCAAGCCGTGATCACGCACGGCCGCGTGCACCAGCAAGCCAAGCTCGCGACGCAACTCGGCGCCGATACGGTCAGTACGTTTGAAATCGCGGGAAGGCATGGAAAAATCTCAATAGAGAGTGGAGAGAAGTGAGAAAAGAGGGAAAGCCAGGCTCTCACTCATTCCTCACTTCTGCACACTCGTTTCTGCTTTAAAGCGTGCGTGCCACTTCGGTGCGTTCGAAGCACTCGATCTGATCGCCCGGCTTGACGTCGTTGTACTGCTTGACGGCGATGCCGCACTCCATGCCGTTGCGCACTTCGTCGACCAGTTCCTTGAAGCGGCGCAGCGATTCCAGTTCGCCCTCGAAGATCACCACGTTGTCACGCAGCACACGGATCGGCTTGCTGCGTTTGACGTGACCTTCGGTGACCATGCAACCCGCCACGGCGCCGAACTTGGAACTGCGGAACACATCGCGCACTTCGGCCAGGCCGATGATGTCTTCGCGCACTTCCATGCCGAGCAGGCCGGTGGCCGCCTGGGTGACCTGATCGATCACGTCATAAATGATCGAGAAGTAACGCACGTCAAGACCGCTGGTTTCGATCACTTTGCGTGCCGACGCATCGGCACGCACGTTGAAGCCGATGACCAGCGCCTTCGAGGCCGCCGCCAACGTGGCGTCGGATTCGTTGATGCCGCCAACACCGGAGGCGACCACGTTGACACGAACCCGCTCGTTGCCGATCTGGGTCAGCGACTCACGCAGCGCCTCGACCGAGCCCTGCACATCGCCCTTGACCAGGATGTTGAGCGTCTGCTGCTCCACGCCCTGACCCATCTTGGCGATGATGTCTTCAAGCCGGTTGCTCTTGCTGACCATGCGCGTTTCACGACGCTTGAGCTCACGCTCCTGCGCCACTTCGCGGGCCAAACGCTCGTCTTCGACGCAGACAAAGTCGTCGCCGGTTTCCGGCACACCGGACAAGCCCAATACCTGCACCGGAATCGACGGACCGGCTTCGGTCACCTGCTTGCCGGTTTCGTCGATCAAGGCACGCATGCGGCCGTACTCGATGCCGCAGACAATGAAGTCGCCCTTCTTCAACGTGCCCTGCTGCACCAGCACCGTAGCCACCGGGCCGCGACCGCGATCCAGACTGGATTCGATCACCACGCCCGAGGCACGGCCGTCTGCAACGGCACGCAACTCCATCACTTCGGCCTGAACCGAGATCGCATCGAGCAGATCCTCGACGCCGGCGCCGGTCTTGGCCGACACCGGAATGAACTGGACGTCGCCGCCCCAGTCTTCCGGCACCACTTCGTACTTCACCAAACCCTGTTTGACGTTGTCGGGATTGGCGCCGTCCTTGTCCATCTTGTTGACCGCGACGATCAGCGGCACCTTGGCGGCGCGCGCATGCTTCACCGCTTCTACGGTCTGTGGCATCACGCCGTCATCGGCAGCGACCACCAGGATCACGATGTCGGTGGACTGTGCGCCACGGGCACGCATCGAAGTAAACGCGGCATGTCCGGGCGTATCGAGGAAGGTGATCACACCCTTCGACGTTTCCACGTGATACGCACCGATATGCTGCGTAATACCACCGGCTTCGCCCGAGGCGACCTTGGTACGGCGAATGTAATCCAGCAACGAGGTCTTGCCGTGGTCGACGTGACCCATGATGGTTACCACCGGCGGGCGAGCAACCTTTTCGCCATCCAGTTCGACGCTCTGGGTATGTGCCGCCAGCGTTTCCTCGGCATTGTTCTGATTGTCGGCCACCGGCGTGTGGCCCAGTTCCTCGACCACCAGCACGGCGGTGTCGTGATCGACGGTCTGGTTGATGGTCGCCATCACGCCCATCTTGAACAGCGCCTTGACCACCTCCGAACCCTTGACCGCCATCTTCTGGGCCAGGTCGGCGACCACATTGGTTTCGCCGACAACCACTTCACGCACCACCGGTGCGGTGGGCCGCGAAAAACCATGCGGACCCGTCGGCGTGCTGCCGCTGCTACGCGACATCTCACGACCGCCATGGCGGGTGGGTTTGCCACGTTTGCCACTGGACGAGGAACGACGGGCACGATCGGCTTCGCTCAGGTGCATCTGGCCACCGGCAAAACGCTTGCCGGCTTCCCGATCTTCCTTGTTTCCCGGTGTTTCGGCACGCTCACGCGAATGCTTGGGTTTGCCGCGAGCATCGCTGCTGCCTGCCGCTGCCGGAGCAGCAGCATTGGTCGTTGCCGCAGCCGCGCGCACCGGCGCCGGAGCAGGAGCTGGCGTCGCCGCGGGCGGTGCCACCGGCTTGACCAGCTTCTCGCGCTTGCGCGGTTCATGAATGCGCGGCAGGATCATGCCTAGTTCGCGCTGATCCATGCGCTGCACGGTCGATGTGTCGTCGGCAGGCGTCTCCACCGCGCTGGTGGGGGCGGCAACCGGCTCGGCCACAACGGCAACCGGCTCCACTGGCGTTGCCGCCACAACGGGCTCGGCAGCAGCCGCCACCGCGGCGGCAGCCTCACTCTGCTGCTGCTCGGCCTTGCGCTGTTGCTCTTCCTGCGCACGCTGATGTACTTCGGCCTCGCGGCGCTGCTCGGCCTCGTGACGTTCGCGCTCTTCCTGCTCACGCTGCTGCTGCGATTCCTGCAGCTTGCGCACGGCATCTTCGCGCTCCGGCTCGGCACCCGCTTCTTCGGCGATCACGCTGCGCTTGACGTAGGTACGCTTGGCGCGCACTTCGACGTTGACAGTCTTCGCCGTCGCGGCCACACCGCGTCCGCCCGGGGTGGCGACTTTCAGCTCGCCGACTGTACGTCGCTTCAGCGTGATCTGCCGCGGAGCGCTGTCATCGACTTCAGCTACCGCCTCGCTCTTGCCATGCGTGCGACGCAGAAAGCCCAGCAGTTTCACCTTCTCGGTGCTGCTGATGACCTGTTCCTGGTCGGAAAATTTCATGCCTGCCTCGCCAAGCTGCGTCAGCAACTTGTCGACCTGCATACCCAGCACCTGGGCGAGTTGTTTGATCGTGACGTCCGACATCGTGTTCTTTGCTCCGCCGTTCCCGCGCTTATCGTCTGTGCGGCATTATCACTACCGCCACCTCCATCCTTGGTGAAAAGCTTCGTCAGAAGCCTTTCGCGGCACACCCATCCAGGGTGTTGCCGTCCGCGGTTAGCCGCCTTTCTCCAGTTGCGCGATCATCGGCGCTCGTGCGGCCATGATCAGCGCTGCCGCGCGATCTTCGTCCATGCCTTCGATATCAATCAGGTCATCCACCGCCAGATCCGCCAGATCGTCGACCGTCGTGACTTCACGAGAGGCGAGCACGTAAGCGGTAGCCTCATCCATCCCTTCAAGCGCCAGCAGTTCGTCAGAAGGCTGATGGTCGTCCACGCCCTCCTCCACCGCCAGTGCCTCGGTCAGCAAAGCGTCGCGGGCACGGGCGCGAAGTTCTTCGACGATGTCTTCGTCGAAGCCTTCCACGGCCAGCAGCTCGGCGCTCGGCACGTAGGCGATTTCCTCGATGCTGGAAAAACCTTCCTGCACCAGAATGACCGCAATTTCCTGATCAACTTCGAGCTTGTCCATGAACAACTGACGAGCAGCCTCTTGTTCGGACTCGCTCTTGGCGGTGACCTGGTCCTGCGTCATCACGTTGAGCTGCCAGCCGGTGAGCTTGCTGGCGAGGCGCACGTTCTGGCCACCGCGACCAATCGCCTGAGACAGTTTGTCCTCGGCCACCGCGATATCCATCGAGTGCTTTTCCTCGTCCATGATGATGGACTGCACCTCGGCCGGCGCCATCGCATTGATCACGAACTGCGCCTGGTTTTCGTGCCACAGGATGATGTCGACGCGCTCGCCATTGAGATCGTTGGACACCGCCTGCACACGCGAACCGCGCATGCCGATGCAGGCGCCTATCGGATCGGTACGGCTGTCATGCGCCAGCACGGCGATCTTGGCGCGGTCACCCGGATCGCGGGCGCAGCCCTTGATCTCGACCAGGCCCTGGCCGACTTCCGGTACTTCCAGCTTGAACAATTCGATCATGAATTCCGGCGCAGCGCGCGACACGAACAGTTGCGGGCCACGCGCTTCGGACTTCACTTCATACAAATAACCACGCACGCGATCACCCACGCGAGCCGACTCACGCGGAATCGTCTTGTCGCGCGGAATGAAGGCTTCAGCGTTGCTACCCAGATCCAGATAGATATTGCCGCGCTCGACACGCTTGACGATGCCGGTAACCAGCTCGCCCACGCGATCAGCAAACGCATCCACCACCTGCTGGCGCTCGGCTTCGCGCACGCGCTGCACGATCACCTGTTTGGCGGCCTGCGCGGCAATGCGACCGAATTCGGCGTTCTCGACCTGCTGTTCGATGTACTCGCCGACCTGCGCGTCATCGCGCTCATCGAGCGCGTCCATCAGGCGCAATTGGAAGGATGGATCTTCCATTTCGCCGTCATCGGCGATGATTTCCCAGCGACGGAAGGTCTGGTACTCGCCCGTGTCGTGATTGATCGACACGCGAACATCCGGTTCTTCGTCGGGATAGCGCTTCTTCGCGGCTGAAGCCAGTGCGGCCTCCATCGCCTCGAAAATCACTTCTTCCGGCACGCCCTTTTCATTGGCGACTGCATCGACGACCAGCAAAAGTTCTTTGCTCATTACTGCAACTCCGTAGGCACCCTGTGCGGACACCGATGGTTGAATTGTTGCGTCCATCCCGCAACGCAAAAACTTGGAACGCGGCCATGAATGACCGCAATGACTTATTTCTTGCCGCCGGGTTTGGGTTGCGGCGCATAACCCAGCGCTACCCAATCCGGCACCACTCGCGCACTTTCCACCAACGAATGATCGAACTCGAACGTTTTGCCTTCGGCTTCCAGCACGATGTGCTCTCCAGCCACCGAAACCAGCTTGCCGCGCAGACGACGACGACCTTCCAGCGGCGCCCGCAGCAGCAATTTCACTTCCTGACCGTCAACTCGCGAAAACTGTTCGGCCGTAAACAACGGGCGATCAAGCCCCGGCGAAGAAACCTCCAGCACGTAATTGCCCGGAATCGGATCTTCCACGTCCAGCAAGGCGGATAATTCGCGGCTCGCCGTTTCACAATCCTCGATGCCGACTTCGCGACGTTCGCCGTCAGCGGTTTCCTTGCTCAACAAGTCCAGATAAACGCGCAGCGTACTCTGCCCGTGCGACGGATTGAACTCCACACCAAGGCATTCCAGACCCAGATCGGTCAGTACCTCGGTAAAGCGCTGTGCCAGTACCTGTGTATCCATGATCGTCTTCCCGACTCACTCCGCCGAACAGCAGAAACAAAAAATGGGCTCCAACGGCCCATTTCCTTATCACGCCGATGTTCCTCCTCGTACAGCTCTTTCCGGTGCGCTTGACTGCCGAAGCTGCCAGGCACGACGCCTCCGTGCGCCCAACAAAAAAGCCTCACGAGGAGGCTTTCTTGCAACAAGAAAGATCTGGTAGCGGGGGCAGGATTCGAACCTGCGACCTTCGGGTTATGAGCCCGACGAGCTGCCAGACTGCTCCACCCCGCATCAGAGTCCGAAGAGTTTACCGGGGTGGCCGGTTTCTTGCAAGCCTCAATCGCGCAACAACACCAACAATCGAAATATCACAGACCAAACGCGTGACGGCACCAGCCCAGCAACGGTCCCCAGTACAAGCCCAACACCAACAGCGACAGCGCGTTGATCGACAACACCACGCGCAACGGCTTGTCGGCCTGTGCCTGCAACTGACTGCCTTCAACCGGCTTGTCGAAGTACATCACCTTGACCACGTGCAGGTAGTAATAGAGGCCGATGATGGCGAACACCACACCGACGATCGCGAGCCACAGCATGTCTGCATGAATCGCTGCTTCAAGTACCAGAACCTTGGCCCAGAAACCGAACAGCGGCGGCACACCGGCCAGCGAGAACATTGCCAGAAGCATCAGGAAAGCCATCCACGGCGACTTCTGGTTGAGTCCCTTGATGTCGGCGATTTCCTCGCACTCGAACCCTGCCCGACTCATCGCCAGCATCACGCCAAATGCAGCCACGCCCATCAGCGCATAACAGATCGCATAGAACATCGCCGCTGCATAACCTTCCGGACCGGCTGCCGCAAGACCCAGCAGCAGATAGCCCATGTGCGAAATGGTCGAATACGCCAGCATGCGCTTGAGGTTGGTCTGCACGATCGCAACGAGGTTTCCGATCGCCAGCGAAAGTACCGCCAACACCGCCAGCATCAACTGCCAGTGATGCGAAAGATCGCCCATGCCGCCATCGAGCAGGCGCCAGGCCATACCGAACGCGGCCAGCTTCGAACCCGACGCGATGAACGTGGTGACCGGCGTCGGCGCGCCCTGATACACGTCCGGTATCCACATGTGGAACGGTGCCGCACCCAGCTTGAAACCGATGCCCACGATCATGAAGATCAGGCCGAACAGCAGCAGCGTGGGTGACGTGGTGTAACTCATCACGTTGTGCAACTGGGACAGCTCCAGCGTTGGCGTGCCGCCCATGCCGGAAGCGCCGTAGACCATCGACATGCCGTACAACAACATGCCCGAAGCCAGTGCACCCAGCACGAAGTACTTGATCGCCGCTTCCGGCGGCAGCTTCGCGTCACGGTTCAGCGCCACCAATGCATACGACGACAGTGACAGCAGTTCCAGACCCAGATAGATGGTTACCAGGTTGCCGGCCGAGACCAGCAGCATGATGCCGATCACTGCAAAGATCATCAGCGTGTAGAACTCGCCGCCGAGCAGCTTGCGGTCGATCAGGTACGGACGCGCGTAGACAAAGACCATCGCCGTCGTGCCCAGCACGAACACTTTCAGGATCTCGGCCGCGTCATCGCGCAGGAACATGCCGCCGAACGCGCTTACCGCTTGCGGTGGCTGACCGGCAATCACCAGATAAATCGCGACCAGCAGCACGGCAATGGAAATCCAGTGCAGCAGCGGACGCTGCGCGGGCTTCATGAAGGCGTCCATCAGCAGCAGCAGGCACACCGCCGCCACCAGATAGAACTCCGGCAACAGGATCAGGATGTCATTCATTGTTGGCATGTTCGGTCCCGATCAAATCTTGTGAATGGCGAGCTGCTGCACCAACTGCGCCACCGAGCTGTCCATCAGGTGGACCAGCGGCTGCGGCCAGATACCCAGCGCCAGCACGGCGGCGGCAAAGGACGCCAGCACGAAGGTTTCGCGACCGTTGATTTCCTTCATCTCGGCCACGTGCGGATTGGTGATGTCACCCCACAGCACGCGCTTGACCAACCACAGCGTGTAACCGGCGCCGATGATCAGGGTGAAGGCAGCAAACAATGCAATCCACGGGTTGGCGCTGAAACTGGCCAGGATCACCATGAATTCGCCGACGAAGCCGCTGGTACCCGGCAAGCCACAATTGGCCATCGCGAACAGCACGTAGAAGAAACCGAACCACGGCATCACGTTGATGACACCACCGTAGTCCTTGATGGCGCGGGTATGCATGCGGTCGTACATCACGCCGATGCAGGTAAACATCGCGCCGGAAACGAAACCGTGCGAAATCATCTGGATCATCGCGCCCTGCATGCCGAGCGTGGCCATGTTGGTATTGCCGGCATCGCGCACCAGCATGAACGCCATGAAGATACCCAGCGTGACGAAGCCCATGTGCGCCACGGACGAGTACGCCACCAGCTTTTTCATGTCCTCCTGCACCAGTGCCACGTAACCGATGTAAACGATCGCAACCAGGCTCAGTACGATAACGATCCACGCGAAGTGGGCGCCCGCATCCGGCACGATCGGCAGAATGAAGCGCAGCATGCCGTAGGTACCCACCTTCAGCATCACCGCCGCCAGCACCACCGAGCCGCCGGTCGGCGCCTCGACGTGCGCATCCGGCAACCAGGTATGCACCGGCACCATCGGCACCTTGATCGCAAATGCGATCAGGAACGCGAAGAAGATCCAGGTCTGCTCCTTCATCGTCAGCGGCAGCGCCGCCAGCGTGGCCAGATCAAACGTGTGCGCCTTCTGGTACAGGTACAGCAGCGCGATCAGCATGAAGACCGAGCCGAAGAACGTGTAGATGAAGAACTTCAGCGTCGCATACACGCGCCGCGGGCCACCCCAGATACCGATCAGGATGAACATCGGAATCAGGATCGCCTCGAACAGCGCATAGAACAGCAGCGCGTCGGTGGCGCAGAACACGCCGATCAGCAGGCCTTCCAGAATCAGCATCGCCGCCATGTACTGATGCGGCTTGTCCTGGATGACTTCCCAGGCACCAGCGATCACCAGGATGCCGACGAAGGTGGTCATCACGATTAGTGCCACCGAAATACCGTCGACCGCCAAGCCGTAATGCACGCCCCACGAGGCAATCCACAGGTGGCTTTCGACCAACTGCATGGCGCTGCCGGATGGGTCGTACTGCACCAGCAGCGACAGACTGACCACGAAGGTCAGCACCGCCACCAGCAGCGACAACCAGCGCGCCAGGTTCGGGCGGGCCGAACCGGCGAGCAGCACCGGGATCGCACCGAGGACAGGAAGCCAGATCAACAAACTGAGCAAATGATTGAACATGGATCTGTTTCCCTTATTGCCCGACCGGCATGGAACCGAGGAACCAATACCCGCCAAGCAGCAGGATCAGGCCGAGAATCATCGCGAACGCGTAGTGATAGAGGTAACCCGACTGCAGACGGCGTGCGGTCGCGGCGACGCGATGCACCAGGCTCACCGAGCCGTTGACCATCGCGCCATCGATCACCGCCGTCTCGCCGGCCTTCCAGAACAACCGGCCAAGCATCACGCCGCCACGGGCGAACACGGCGAAGTACAAATTGTCGACCCAATACTTGCGATCCAGCACCGTCCACAGCGGCTTCAGCGCGGACTTGACACGACCGGCCAGCGCCGGGTTGAACAGATAGATATACGTGGTGATCACGAACGCCGTGACTACCAGCCAGAACGGCAGCTGCTTGAACCCGTGCAGCGCCATCGCCAACGAACCGTGGAATTCCTGACCGAGTTCGGCCAGCACGTTGTTCGCCTCGTTGACGTGGATCGCGCCACCAAACCAGTTGCCGAACAGCACCGGACCGACCGTGAAGAAACCCACCAGCAGCGACGGAATGGCCAGCAACACCAGCGGCAGCGTCACCACCCACGGCGACTCCTTCGGTGCATGCGCCAGCACACCGGGCTCATGGTGACCGTGATCATCGTGATCATGGCCATGGCCATGCTGTTCGACGACGGTGAAGCGCTCCTTGCCATGGAAGGTCAGGTACATCTGGCGGAAGGTGTACAGACCCGTCACCAGTGCGCCGGCCATCACGCAGAAGTAGGCGTAATGCGCGCCCCAGCGATGCGACTCGCCGACTGCCTCGATGATCGCGTCCTTCGAATAGAAGCCCGAGGTGAACGGAATCGCCACCAACGCCAGCGAACCGATCCACATGGTGATCCAGGTGATCGGCATGTACTTGCGCAGGCCGCCCATGTAACGCATGTCCTGCTCGTGATGCATCGCAATGATCACCGAGCCGGCGCCGAGGAACAGCAGCGCCTTGAAGAATGCGTGCGTCATCAGGTGGAACACCGCGCCCGAATACATCGACACGCCCAGCGCCACCGTCATGTAACCCAGCTGCGACAGCGTGGAATACGCGATCACCCGCTTGATGTCGTTCTGCACGATACCGATCAAGCCGGTGAACAACGCCGTGGTTGCACCGATCACCAGCACGAAGCTCAGCGCCGTCGACGACAGCTCGAACAGCGGCGACATGCGCGCCACCATGAAGATGCCCGCAGTGACCATGGTCGCCGCGTGGATCAGCGCCGAGATCGGGGTCGGTCCTTCCATCGAGTCAGGCAGCCACACGTGCAACGGCACCTGTGCCGACTTGCCCATCGCGCCGATAAACAGGCAGATGCAGATCACCGTGGCCGCATCCCACTGCGTATGCGCCGTAATCTGCAGGGTCTTCCCGACCAGGCCGGGCGCCGCGTTGAACGCCGTGGCGTAATCCAGCGTACCGAGGAAATACAGCACCGCCGCAATACCGAGCAGGAAACCGAAGTCACCCACGCGGTTGACCATGAACGCCTTGAAGTTCGCGAAGATCGCGGTCGGGCGCTTGTACCAGAAGCCGATCAATAGGTACGACACCAGGCCCACCGCTTCCCAGCCGAAGAACAGCTGCATGAAGTTGTTGCTCATGACCAGCATGAACATCGAGAAGGTGAACAGCGAGATATAGCTGAAAAAGCGGGTATAGCCCGGGTCATCGCGCATGTAGCCGATGGTGTACACGTGCACCAGCAACGACACGAAGCTCACCACCACCAGCATCATCGCGGTCAGGCGATCGACCATGAAGCCGACGCTGGCGTTGAATGGACCGACCTGGAACCAGGTGTAGAGGTTCTGGTTGTACTCGGCCGCACCACCAAGGGTGAGCTGATACAGCACGTAGAACGACAGCGCACAGGAAATCAGCAGACCAAGAATGGTCACGCTGTGCGAACCGGCGCGGCCGATGAACCTGGCGAGGAAGCCGGCGAGCAGGCAACCGACCAGCGGCGCCAGCGCAATCGTCAGCAGGATGGATGTCGAAAGCTGCATCGGATCAACCCTTCATGCTGTCGATGTCGGCGATATTGATCGTGCTGCGCGTACGGAACAGCAACACCAGAATCGCCAGGCCGATGGCAGCTTCTGCCGCAGCCACGGTAAGAATAAAGAACACGAATACCTGCCCCGACACGTCGCCGAGGAAGCGCGAGAACGCCACGAAGTTCATGTTCACGGCAAGCAGCATCAACTCGATCGACATCAGCAGCACGATGACGTTTTTGCGGTTGATGAACAGGCCGGCGACGGCGATGCAGAACAGCACCGCGCCGAGCACGATGTAGTGCGCAAGCGTGATCATGGCTGCGGCTCCTGGGATTCGGTCGATTCGTCGGGACGCACGGCCGCCATCTTCACGATACGCACGCGCCGGGTCGGGTCTGCCTTGACCTGCTGACTGGCCGACTCGTAACGGGCATCACGACGCTCGCGCAGGGTCAACGCCACCGCGGCGACGATACCGACAGTCAGGATCAATGCGGCAATTTCAAACGGCAACAGGAAGCGGGTGTACAGCGCCTTGCCCAGCCATGCAGTGTTCGATACGCCGGCCGCAACGGCCGGGTCAGCACCCAACACATGGGCCTGCATGGCCCGCACACCGATCAGGCCGAGCATTTCCGCCAGCATGATCACCGCCACGAACAGGCCGATCGGCAGGAACTTCACAAAGCCCTCGCGCATTTTCTCCTGATCGATGTCGAGCATCATCACCACAAACAGGAACAGCACCATCACCGCGCCGACGTAGACCACGATCAGCGCCAGCGCGAGGAACTCGGCTTCCAGCAGCAACCACAGACAGGAGGCACTGAAAAACGTGAGCACCAGCGCCAAAACCGCATGCACGGAATTCTTCAGCGTGATCACTGACAGGGCTGCTGCCACCGTGACAAAGCTGAAGGCATAAAAGCAGATGAGTTGAAGCAGTTCGGGATTCATCATGGGCCTCAGCGGTACGCCGCGTCTTGTGCGCGGTCGGCGGCAATCTGCTGTTCAAAGCGGTCGCCGATGGCCAGCAGCTTCTGCTTGTCCACCACGTTCTCGCCACGATTCTCGAAGTGGTATTCGTGGATCGAGGTTTCGACGATCGAATCTACCGGGCAGCTTTCTTCACAGAAGCCACAGAAAATGCACTTGAACAGGTCGATCTCGTAACGGGTGGTACGACGCTGACCATCGCTTTCGCGCGGTGCCGAATCAATCGTGATCGCCAGCGCCGGACAGACGGCTTCGCACAGCTTGCAGGCGATGCAGCGTTCTTCGCCATTCGCGTAGCGACGCAATGCGTGCAGACCTCGGAAGCGATTGGATTTGGGGATGTGCTCCATCGGGTAGCGCATCGTGTACTTCGGTTTGAACATGTAGCGCATGGTCAAACCCATACCCTGGAACAGCTCAACCAGCAGCAGGCTCTTGAAATAAGCGGTAATGCGATTCATTGGATGCTCAGCTCCCCATGCCGATGCTGACTACGCCGTAGTACTTCATCAGGCCAGCCACGAAAACCCACACGATGGCGATGGGAATGAAGACCTTCCAGCCCAACCGCATGATCTGGTCATAGCGATAGCGCGGGAACGTGGCGCGGAACCACAGGAACATGAAGGAAAACAGGAACGCCTTGATCAGCAGCCAGGGGAAACCGCCGTGCCCGATGAAGCCCCACGAGGTCGGGAACGGCGACAACCAGCCACCCATGAACAAGATCGCGGCGAGAAAGCTGACCAGGATCATGCTGGCGTATTCAGCGAGGAAGAACAGCGCAAATGCCGAGCCGGAATATTCCACGTGGAAGCCGGCCACGATCTCCGACTCGCCTTCGGCAACGTCGAACGGCGCACGATTGGTCTCGGCCACGCCGGAGATGAAATAGATCACGAACACCGGCAGCAGCGGCAGCCAGAACCAGTCGAAAATGCCCTTGCTGCCAGCCTGCGCGTTGACGATGTCCGTGAGATTCAACGACCCCGCCAGCACCAGCACACAAACCAGACACAGGCCCATCGCCAGCTCATACGAGATCACTTGAGCGGCCGAGCGCATCGCGCCAAGCAGCGCGTAGCGCGAGTTGGACGCCCAACCGGCAATGATGATGCCGTAGACGCCGATCGAGGTCATCGCCAGCAGATACAGCACGCCGGCGTTTGCATTCGACAGCACCATGGTGCTGCTGAACGGTACGACGGCCCAGACGGCCAGCGCCGGCACCAGCGCAATCATCGGCGCCATGTAATAGAGGAAGCGGTTTGCCTTGGTCGGCAGGATCACTTCCTTGATCAGCAGCTTCACGACGTCGGCGAAAGCCTGCAACACCCCGAACGGACCGATCTTGTTCGGCCCCATGCGCACATGCATCCAGCCGAGAACCTTGCGCTCCCAGTAGACAAACATCGCCACCGCCAGCACCAGCGGCAACACGATCGCCAGGATGTACAGGATCGGCACGACGAGCTGATGGATGAGTTGATCAAGCATCTGCTTAAGCCTTGCTCAGGGTGATGGACGCGCCATACGGCGGCAGCGTGGCGGTGAGGTCATTCGCAGCCTCGATCCAGACCGCACCATCAGGCACGGCGGCATCGATCACAACGGGCAGCACCGACTCGGCAATACGCACCGTGGTGCCGGCGGCAAACCCCTGACGCCCCGCTTCATCCGCATTCAGGCGTACCGCAGGCGCACGATTGAGCGGGTGGGCGTTCAACGCGGTGGCACGACGCAGCACGGCATCCATGCGATAGATCGGCCAGGTCGCCAGACGGCTGAGGCCACTGATCGACGAGCGTGCCGCCAGACCACTGCGCTCGGCCACCGCGCGCCTGGCGATGCCTTCGCGCAAACCGGCCAAGTCATCGAATTCGAAACCCGCCAGTTGCAACGCGCCACCCAGCGCACGCAGCACCTTCCAGCCCGGACGCGTCTGACCCGGCGCCTTCGCACCAGCGACCACATTCTGGGCAAGCCCGTCGACGTTGACCAAGGTGGCCTCGATCTCCGGCAGCAAGGCGATCGGCAGGATCACATCAGCCACTTCGCGCAACGCCGGGCTGGCGTAGGCACTGAATGCCACCACCTGCTCCGCGCCACGCAAGGCCTTCAACGCGACCGCGCCATCGGCGAAATCGTGCGGCGGCTCGACGCCGTACAACACGTAGCTCTTGCGTGGCTGGACCAGCATCGCCTGCGCGTCCAGTCCGCCATTGCCCGGCACTACGCCAAGCTGGGCTAGCCCCATGGCATTCGCGCCAACCGGCAGCTCGTCGTAACCCGCGCCGGTTGCCGCCGCAATGAAGCGGGCGATCGCACGCAACCAGGAAGCCTGCGGGTGCGTCACCGCCGCTTCGCCAACGATCACCACCGCGTTGCCGGACTTCAGCGCCGCGATCGTGTCGTTGTCACCGGCATCAGCCTGTACCGCAGCAATCGCGTCAGCCAGTGCGGCCGGCGCCGTAGCGCCTGCGGCAACCGCGGCCCTGGCCAGCGCCAGCAGCGCGTCGACCAGCGCCGGCGGAGCTACGACGGCCTCACCAGCCAGTTTGTAATTGAAATCGAAATGCGCCGGGTTGATCGCGTAGACCCTGGCGCCCTGCTTGGTCGCCTGATGCAGACGATGATTCAGCAGCGGCATCTCGTGACGCAGGTCGGAACCGACCAGCAAGGCCGCGCGAATCTGGCCAACTTCCGCCACCGGCAACCCGAACGGGTGCGCCGCAGCGTTGTCCGCAAAATCGAGCTGGCGCAGACGATGATCGATATGCGCGCTGCCGAGACCGCGAGCCAGCCGCATCAGCAAATCGCCCTCTTCATTCGACGTGGCTGGATGCAGCAAGATGCCCAATTCGTTGCCCGGCGCCTTCTTCAGCGCGGCGCCAGCAAACTCGAGGGCTTCTTCCCAGCCCACCACCTGCCACTCGCCATTGCGCTTGATTTCGGGGGCGTTGATACGGTCATCCGCGTACATGCCCTGATGGCTGTAGCGATCGCGATCAGACAACCAGCATTCGTTGACTGCCTCGTTGTCGCGCGGCACGGTGCGCATCACTTCGCCGCGGCGTACATGCAGCCACAAATTGGAACCGAGCGCGTCGTGATAGCCGATCGACGGCTTGGCGATCAGTTCCCACGCACGCGCCTTGAACTGGAACGGCTTGTTGGTCAGCGCACCGACCGGGCAGACATCGATGATGTTGCCCGAGAGTTCCGTCTCGATAGTCTTGCCGATATAGGTGCCGATCTGCAGGTCTTCACTGCGATTCATGCCACCCAGCTCGTAGGTGCCGGCGATCTCGCTGGTGAACCGCACGCAACGCGTGCAATGGATGCAACGCGTCATTTCGGTGGCAACCAACGGCCCGATGTTCTCGTCGGCCACGGTGCGCTTGCGCTCGGTATAACGCGACACGCTGCGGCCATAGCCCAGCGCCACGTCCTGCAGTTCGCACTCGCCGCCCTGATCGCAGATCGGGCAGTCCAGCGGGTGGTTGATCAGCAGGAATTCCATCACGTCTTTCTGGAATTTCAGCGCTTTGTCCGTGCGCGTCATCACCTTCATGCCTTCAGCCACCGGGGTGGCACAGGCCGGCTGCGGCTTGGGCATCAGCTTGCCGCCCATCTCCACGTCGACCAGACACATGCGGCAGTTCGCGGCGATCGGCAATTTGCGGTGGTAGCAGAAACGCGGAATCGACACACCGATGGCATCGGCAGCCTCGATGATCATCGCGCCCTTGCGGATCTGCGTCGGCTTGCCGTCGACCTCGATGTTGATCAGGTCCGGCGCGGTGCCGGTCGGCTGCGCACTCATGCAGCAACTCCAGAGTTGGCTTGTGCAAGCTGGTCATCGACCATCGAGTGACCGTGCTGCACGAAGTATTCGAATTCATTCCAGAAGCGGGCGAGGAAACCCTGCACCGGCCACGCGGCGGCTTCGCCGAACGCGCAGATGGTGTGGCCTTCGATCTGGCCGGCGATCGCCTTCAGGCGATGCAGGTCTTCCTCGGTGCCGTTGCCTTCGACGATGCGGGTCAGCACGCGATGCATCCAGCCAGTACCTTCGCGGCACGGCGTGCATTGACCGCAGGATTCGGCCTTGTAGAAGCGCGAGATCCGATGGCAGACCCTGACCATGCAGGTGGTCTCGTCCATCACGATCACCGCGCCCGAACCCAGGCCCGAACCGGCCTTCTGCAGGCAGTCGTAGTCCATCGTGCTCTCGAGCATGATCTCGGCCGGCAACACCTTCATCGAGGAGCCGCCCGGGATCACCGCTTTGAGCTTGTGCCCATTGCGCACGCCACCGGCCATCTCAAGCAGTTCTGCGAACGGCGTGCCAAGACGGATTTCGAAGTTGCCCGGCTTGTTGACGTGGCCGGAGACCGAGAAGATCTTCGGGCCGCCATTGTTCGGCTTGCCGATATTGAGGAACCAGTCCGCGCCATTGCGCAGAATCGCCGGCACCGAAGCATACGTTTCGGTGTTGTTGATCGTCGTTGGCTTGCCGTAAAGACCGAAACCGGCCGGGAACGGCGGCTTGAAGCGCGGCTGGCCTTTCTTGCCTTCCAGCGATTCCATCAACGCGGTTTCTTCGCCGCAGATATAGGCACCCGCACCCAGCGCGTTGAAGATATCGACATCGATACCGCTGCCCTGCACGTTCTTGCCCAGCAGCCCGGCTGCATAGGCTTCCTTCAACGCCTCTTCGATGTGCTCGAACGGCTCGTGATGGAACTCGCCACGCAGGTAGTTGTAAGCCACGGTCGAGCCGGTGCAATAGCAGGCGATGGCCAGGCCTTCGAGCACGGCATGCGGGTTGTAGCGCAGGATGTCGCGATCTTTCGCCGTGCCCGGCTCGGATTCGTCCGAGTTGCACAAGATGTATTTCTGCATGTCGCCCTTCGGCATGAAGGACCACTTCAGACCGGTGGGGAAGCCCGCGCCGCCACGGCCGCGCAGACTGCTCTTCTTGATTTCGTCGATCAATGACGCCGGATCGGGCTTCTCGGCAAGGATCTTTCTCCACGCCTTGTAACCATCGACCTTCTCGTAGCTGTCCATCGACCACGGCTTGTCGAAATGCAGCGTGGTGTAGACGACCTGGTGGTCCTGGGGTGCGGGTCCGACGGCCATCAGTGATTCCCCTCGGCGTCGTGGCCGTGCACAGGGCCCTCCATGCTCAAGCCGTCGAGGATCGTGTCGATCTTCTCGATGGTCAGGCGCTCATGGTAGTGACCGTTCACCGTCATCGCCGGTGCGTAGACGCACGCAGCGATGCATTCTTCTTCCAGTTTCAGGTAGATGCGGCCATCCGGCGTGCTCTCGCCTGCCTTGATGCCGAGTTTCGTCTCGCAATGACGCAAGAGGTCTTCTGCGCCGTTGAGCCAGCACGAAATGTTGGTGCAGATCGCCACGTTGTTTCGGCCGACCGGCTTGGTCTCCAGCATCGAATAGAAGCTGGCCACCTCATACGCCCAGATCGCCGGCAGTTCGAGATACTTCGCGACGGCGGTGATCAGCTCGTCGGTGAGGAAGCCCTTGTTCTGCTCCTGCGCACCAAACAGCGCCTGGATCAGCGCCGAGCGCTTGCGATCCGGCGGGAACTTGGCCGCCCAGGCATCGATGTGCTGGCGGGTGTGCTCGGTGAGTAGCGCGAGTGGGTCAACGTTCCTGACCTGCTCGAAATGTCCGGTGGCTTTCATGGGTTTCTCCGTCGTGCCGGCTCAGCGATCCACTTCGCCGAACACGAGGTCATAGGTACCAATCATGGCGACCACGTCGGCGAGCATGTGGCCGCGCACGATGGTGTCCATGGATGACAGATGGGCAAAGCCCGGTGC
Organism: Rhodanobacter sp. AS-Z3; assembly: GCF_029224025.1. Classification (NCBI taxonomy): domain Bacteria; kingdom Pseudomonadati; phylum Pseudomonadota; class Gammaproteobacteria; order Lysobacterales; family Rhodanobacteraceae; genus Rhodanobacter; species Rhodanobacter sp. AS-Z3. The sequence goes on along the minus strand of NZ_CP119392.1, from coordinate 2,159,304 downwards.
ACGCAGGTGCACGCGGAACGGCTTGTTGGCGCCGTCGGAAACCAGATAGCAACCGAACTCGCCCTTCGGCGCCTCGACTGCGCAATAGGTTTCGCCGGCGGGTACGCAATAGCCTTCGGTGAACAGCTTGAAGTGATGGATCATGGCTTCCATGTCCTCCTTCATCTCGACCCGCGACGGCGGAGCAACCTTGAAGTTCTTCACCATCACCGGGCCGGGGTTCGCCTTCAGCCACTTCACGCACTGCTGGATAATCCGGTTCGACTGGCGCATTTCTTCCACGCGCACCAGGTAACGGTCGTAGCAGTCGCCGTTGACGCCGACCGGGATATCGAAATCCATCTCGGCATACTTGGCGTACGGCTGCTTTTTGCGCAGATCCCATTCGACGCCCGAACCACGCAGCATCGCGCCCGTCATGCCCCATTGCTGGGCCAGTTCCGGGCTGATCACGCCGATGCCGACGGTGCGCTGCTTCCAGATACGATTGGTGGTGAGCAGTTCTTCGTACTCGTCCACCTTGGTCGGGAAGTCGGCAGTGAAGGCTTCCAGGTAATCGAGCATCGAACCTTCGCGCCAGCTGTTGATGCGCTTCAGGTCCGCGCCCTTGTGCCAGGGTGATTCGCGGTACTGCGACATTTGCGCCGGCAGGTCGCGGTAAACGCCGCCAGGCCGGTAATACGTGGCGTGCATGCGCGCGCCCGACACCGCCTCGTAGACGTCCATCAATTCTTCGCGCTCGCGGAACGCGTACAGGAACACCGCCATCGCACCGAGGTCGAGCGCGTTCGAGCCGATCCACATCAGGTGATTCAGGATGCGCGTGATCTCGTCGAACATGGTGCGGATGTACTGCGCACGCTCCGGTGCCTCGATACCCAGCAAGGTCTCGATCGAACGCACGTAGGCGTGCTCGTTGCACATCATCGAGACGTAGTCGAGCCGGTCCATGTAGCCGATCGACTGATTGAACGGCTTGGATTCGGCCAGCTTCTCGGTGCCGCGATGAAGCAGTCCCACGTGCGGATCGGCGCGAACGATCGTCTCGCCATCCATCTCCATGATCAGGCGCAGCACGCCATGGGCGGCCGGATGCTGCGGGCCGAAATTCATCGTGTAGTTGCGAATTTCTTGCATGCTCAATTCTCCCGCCAGTGATCGGTGGCTTCGGCCTTGGCCTGCATCAGATCGGCATCGTCACGAATGGTGCGTGGTACCAGCACACGCGGCTCGATCGACACCGGCTCATAGATCACCCGCTTCTGCAGCGGGTCGTAACGCACTTCAACGTTGCCGATCAGCGGGAAATCCTTGCGGAACGGGTGACCGACAAAACCGTAGTCGGTCAGAATGCGACGCAGATCGGGATGGCCGTCGAAGATGATCCCGTACAGGTCGAACGCTTCGCGCTCGAACCAGTTCACACCGGGCCACACCAGGGTCAGCGACGGCACCATCGGCAAGCTGTCATCGGCGCAGAACACGCGCAGGCGCAGACGCCGATTGTGTTCGAGCGAGAGCAACTGGATCACCGCAGCGAAGCGGCGCGGCTGGTTTTCACCATTGCCACGCGGGCGCCCGGCCCAGTCGAAACGGCCCAGCGCCTCGCCTTCCACACCGCGCGAAAAGCCGGTGCCGGAAACGGTTTCGGTATCCCACTCGGTCTGGCCGTAGCCGAGATAGTCGATGCCGCACAGGTCGATCAGTTCGCTGAAGCGGAACGCCGACTCATCGCGCAGCGCGGTGGCCACGGCGATCAAATCGGCAGCAGCCAGTTCGGCAACGGTTTCGTTGCGCACCGTGCTGATGGTCAGCGTGTCGCCGAATCGTGCGGCAAGTTGCGCGGCCAGCGAAGTCTTTGGGGTATCAGTCATGACTGCGCCTTCAGGAACGCGCGATGGTGCTGGTGCGGCGGATCTTCTTCTGCAACTGCAGGATGCCGTGGATCAGCGCTTCGGCCGTGGGCGGGCAGCCCGGCACGTAGATGTCCACGGGCACAATGCGATCGCAACCCCGCACCACGGAATAGGAATAGTGGTAGTAGCCGCCGCCGTTGGCGCAGCTACCCATCGAAATCACCCACTTCGGCTCGGGCATCTGGTCGTAGACCTTGCGCAACGCCGGCGCCATCTTGTTGACCAGGGTGCCGGCCACGATCATCACATCAGACTGACGCGGGCTCGGGCGGAAGATCACGCCATAGCGGTCAAGGTCCAGACGCGCCGCACCGGCGTGCATCATTTCCACCGCGCAGCAGGCCAAGCCGAACGTCATCGGCCACATCGAGCCGGTGCGCGCCCAGTTCATCAGCGCATCGACGCTGGTGGTGGCAAAGCCACGCTGCACCACCGGGTTTTCGGCAGCCGGCAGCAGGATGTCGTCGACCAGGTTCAACGGGTCCGGGTTGTGCATCACCCGGCTGACGGAATCCATCACTCCCATTCGAGCGCTCCCTTCTTCCACACGTAAGCGAAACCGATGACCAGCAGCAGCAGGAACAAGCCCATCTCGACCAGCGCGATCACGCCGAGCTGCTGGAACACCACCGCCCACGGAAACAGGAAGGCGATTTCCAGATCGAAAATGATGAACAGGATGGCGAGCAGGTAATAGCGCACGTCAAAGCGCATGCGGGCGTCCTCGAACGCCTCGAAACCGCACTCGTAAGGCGCAAGTTTTTCCGCCTCGGGGCGACGCGGGCCCGCCAGCAGGCCAATGACCAGCAGCACCACACCAAGGCCGGCAGCGACGCCGATGAACAACAGGACAGGCCAGTATTCGGCAAGCACGATGCAACTTACCTCCGCGCCGCTGGGCGCATCAGTGACCGTGGGATGTGATCGAGCAACTCACGGTCTGGCGATTTCGATTCGACGGGCCTCGAGGGCCGCGGGCTGTGCCACCCCGTCCCGGGCGTTGCTGCCATGGACGTCCGACGTGTCGCGAAAGGAACTCACGAATCTCGCCATTGTATCAGCGCGCCGAGGTACAACAAGCCTTGACGACCAATCCCGCGTCAACTATTCGCTCAGTGGAAGCACTCGCCGCACGCGGATGTCGCCCCGCGTGGTGAACCGACATCACATGGTGTGCGTCGGACGTTCCGAGTTGAGCGTGCCAGCCAGGATGTTCTCGATCCGGCTGCGGGCCGCCTCGGCGTCGCCCGAGGCATTGAAATGAATGCCGATGCCAGCCGTGCGGTTGCCCTGTGCACCGACCGGACTGACCCAGACCACCTTGCCGACCACCGAAATGCGCTCAGTCTCCTCGGCCAGGGTCACCAGCAAGACCACTTCGTCACCCAGGGAATAGGACTGGGCCGTGGGCGCAAACAGGCCGCCGTGCTTGAGGAACGGCATGTACGCGTTGTACAGCGATGCCGCGTCCTTGATTTTCAAAGAGATGATGCCCTGTCGGGCGCCCATGGGTTTCATGCTTGGCTCCTGCCGGACTTCCGAAACGTCCGATCAATGGCATGAATCTTAGATGTTGTCACCGCAGTGCACCACTGGGTGCCGGCCAGCCACAACCCAACGACCGCGTTATTCATTGCCTGGCTGCCCCGTCAGCAGCAACTGACGCTCATCGACCATGTTGTTCCAGGAGGCTGGTGGTACCCAGCCCATCACCCATTCTGGAACCAAGGCAGGCTGCATCGGCCGGGATATCCAGAAACCCTGCAGCTGATGGCAACCCAGCGAGGCCAGCAGATCACCCTGCTCCGCCGTCTCCACACCCTCGGCAATCACCGCCTTGGCCAGCATGCGTGCGGTGGTGATCACGCCCGCCGCAATGGCCATGTTGCGCTCATCGATGAGGATGTCGCGCACAAAACTTTGATCCAGTTTGATGTGCTCGATATCAAGCTTCTGGATGTGGCTCAACGAAGCGGTGCCGGTACCGAAGTCGTCCAGCCCGACACGAATGCCGCGACGACGACACTCCTCGATCACTTCCTTGGCGCGAGCGTGATCCATGCTCGGGCCGGTTTCGGTGACTTCGATGCCAAACCCCACATCCATCACGTCCGGATAGATGTCGAGCACCGCATCAATGTCGGCAAAGAAAGCCGGATGCAGCAGGTGGCGGGTACTGATGTTGACCGACACCGGCAACGCGATGCCTGCGTGTATCCATGACTGGCAGCAACGCAGCGCCTCGTCCAGCACATAGCGCCCGATCGGCCGGGCCAGTTGCGGGTCATCCAGCACATGCATGAATTTGCCCGGCTCGATCAGTTGCCCGCTGTCGCTGAGGCGCAGCAGCGCTTCCATCCCGGCCACGCCGTGCAGACCTGGCAGGCCGTCGATGTAGACGATTGGCTGGAACAGCAGTTGCAAATGGCCTTGCTGCAGGGCTTGCGCGATCCGCTCACGCATCGCCTGCAGGCGGATCAGTTCGAACTCCATCGCCGGCTCGTACAACAACCCGCGGTCCTTGCCTTCATCCTTCGCCTGGTACATCGCGAGGTCGGCGTGCCGCACCAGGTCTTCGGCATGGGAATCGTCCAGCGGAAACAGCGTCCAGCCAATACTTGCCGACAAGTACAGTTGCTCGCCCATCAGATTGAACGGTGCGCGCAACACCTGCAGGATGCAGCGACTGATCACCTCAAGCTGCTCGCGACTGTCCAGTCCGGGAATCAGCAGCGCAAATTCGTCACCACCAAAGCGTGCCAGCACGTCAGCCTCACGCAGAATGCCCACCACGCGAGACGAGGCTTCCACCAGTACTTGGTCACCGCCGGCGTGACCAATGGTGTCGTTGACGCTCTTGAAGCGGTCAAGGTCGAGTACACCCACCGCCAGCAGCGTGCCATGCTTCCTGGCCTGCTCGCGCGCCTGCTCCAGCATCTCGAACAGCAGGCGACGATTTGGCAGGCCAGTCACCACATCATAGAAGGCCAGTCGCTCCACCCGCGCCTCATGCAACTTCTGCTGGGTGATGTCGCGCTGGTGCCACAGGCGTCCGTTGGCAACCCCGTCAATCTGGATCGGGGTGAAATCACGCAAAAAGATCCTTCCGCCCGTCATCTCCACTTCATCAGCCTTGACCGGAATATTCCGTTCCAGGATGTCTTCAATCCGCGATTCCTCGGCTTCCGGATATCGGTAACTCGGCCGCAACCGCTCATACAGCCATGCCGCCGGCTTTCCTTCCAGCTCGGCAGGCGTTTCGGACAGGCCGAACATGGCGCAGTACGCCTCATTGGCAAAGGCCACGTGGCCCTGTTCCGACATCACCAGGACACCCGCGTGCTGATTGGACAGCACGGCGCGAAAGTACTGCAGATTGAAACGCAAACCCCGTTCCGCCGCCAGCCGCGCTGCCTGCACCCGCTGTACCTGGATACCCAGGCCCAGCTCCACCGACATTTCGGTGAACACCTGTACCTCGATCGCTTCGAAAGCTTCCTTCTGCCCAGCCCCGATCACCAGGCAACCGGCGACCGCCCCAGCCACCCGCAGCGGCAAAGCCAGCAGCGATTGCACGCCAGGCAGACCCGGCCACGGCATCCAGTCAAGGTGATCCACCGCAACTTGATGGCTGCATTGCGGCTCACCACTCGCCAGTGCCCTCACCAGCGCATCGCCGATATGGGTTCGCGCTCGCTCGCCCAATGGAAACTCCGCCGCGGGAAAGTCATCCAGCCCACTCTGTGACTGCTGACGCAACCAGTCGGGAGCACCGGCCTCGACCAGCCCGATCCAGGCCATGCGATAGTCACCGATGGAGCGCACCACGCGGCACGCGCCGTCCAGCAGCGACTGCTCGCTTTCACTGTGGCTGACCAGCTTGATCATTTCGCTGAGCAAGCGCAGCGCACGACGCTGCCGCTCTTCGTCGCGCACCGACTGCGTCAATCGGGTTCGCTGTGCATGGGCTTCCAGGCCAAAGCCGATACTGATGGCTGCCTGCTGCAGCAACTCAATCAATGGTGCGGTGAAAACGTCGGCATGCGGCGCGCGAATCGTCAGTGCCGCACAGACTTCGCCAAATTTCAGCACCGGCACGGCCAGCACGGCACCAATGCCGTGCCGTTTGTAGGCTGGCCAAAACATCTGCAAGACTTCGGCACTGCAGACGTCCGCCTCAAGCTGTGGCTCGCCGCGCCAGAACGCCGGCTGTGCTGCCGAAAACGAAATGCGATCAGGGTAAATGTCAGCCATCTCGGCGGGCACGCTCGCCGGCGCAACCCGTTCCAGCCAGCCACGCTGTCGGTCTATTTCACCGATCATCACCAGTCGCGCACCGATTCGTCGCTGCAACACTTCGATGACGGCTTCGTACAACACCGCCGGCTCGAGTGAACGCACCAGCAGCTGGCCAATCTCGGACAGCGCGGCGTGCAGGCTCTCGCTGGACGCTCCACCGGCCGCCTCCTGCGTCAAGTTCTGCTCCGGTGTCTGCATTCGAATGTCCACCAGATGAGCAGGTGCGATGACGACTGTCCTTCCAGACAGTTGCTGGGTCCACTGGAATTGTCGTCATCCGGGTGTGGACGGATCGACGTAATGACGGACCAAGCCGCCGTCATCATCCCCATCCCGCCAAGCTATCCCGGTCAATCCACCGGCGCAAGAGCCGAAGCCCTCGCGGCACTCCCTCAAGACAACTCGCACCAACCCCAATGGTCGAAAATCCACGGGGTAGGCAGCGTAAATGCCAGCCGTGCAAAGGTGGGGCCCGGGTGCACTGATGACGCGGCCGGGAGCCTCCACCTGCCGCAGGCATCACGCCGCAGCGGCGCGTCACGCCAACGCCAACGTTGCGTACCCGCTGCGCTGACCACGCTGAGCTGCAGCCAGGGTTGCAGCCAGATCGGCGGTTGCCACGGCAACGCCGGCTGCGATGGCGCCGGGGCAGCGCTGCACTCGGCGCGACTGGCCATACGTCGCATGCGCTTGCCACTGAGCGCCATCTGGCTGCGATGGGCGGCAAGGGCGGCGAATTTGGCCGTCCGCTGTGCGGCCGTGCCGACCACCTCAAACACGTCACCATCGCCCGAAACACCATGCACCAAGTACGTCAGCAGCACGGGCGAGGCGGGATATTCCGCCAGAGCAAGCCGCAGCAACACATGCGCGGCGCCATGGTCGGGGTGATGATCGGACAACGCCGGCACCAGCAACAAGCTGGGTTGAAATTCATTGATCGCCGCCAGCAACGCAGCCACCGCCGCATCGCATTCCTGCAGCAGGTGCTCGGTCAAGCCCATGTCCGGCCAACCCAGCGAACGCTGGTCCGACTCGGACAAGCCAAGGCAGCGCAGCGCCTGCAGGAACTCGGACTGCCGCCGCTGAGCCCAGCGCCGACGATCCTCGACACCGATGCACAAGCGGCGCTCCAGCCAACGTTGCGGCCAGGGATTATTGTCGCCAGCGGTAAGCAACAAGACACGCACTTCGCCACCCGCCGCGCGCACCTGCTGGATCAGCAATCCGTTGGCGATGGTCTCATCGTCCGGATGCGGTGCCACCACCAGCAAACGCGTTTGCGAGGAAAACGGCGGCAGCGCAAGCATCACCCGCGGACGTGGCGCCTCAGCGCTCACGTGTTCATCGCCACTGCGCCAACAACTCCAGCAACAGCAGATCACCACGCAGCGGGCCACGCAGTGCCTCGCGCGTGCGATTGGCAGCGGCATACCAGTGCGTCAGCGCCTCGATATCCATCGCACTGGCCAATGGACCGGTGGCTGCCGTCGAGCGCGCCCGTATTTCGTCGGCAGTGGCTTGAGCGGCAAACCACAACCGCTGCGCTGGCTCGTTGTCCAGCCAGCGCTTGACCATGTCGGTGGGCTGGCCACGACCCGCCGCCAGCGCAGCCAGATCCTTGCGCACTTCCTGACGACGTTCCAGCGCACCTTCTTCCGCCCACGCCTTCGCCAGCCCGGGATTGCCAGCGGCAGCAGCCAACGCCTCGGCTGGATGGCGCACACCCTCGGCCTGCAGCCACGCCAGCGCCTCGGCCTCGGCGGGCAGCTGGAATTCAACCCGCTGGCAGCGGCTGCGAATGGTTTGCGGCAAGCGCCACGGCGCATCGGCCAGCAGGATCAACATGGTCTGCGTCGCCGGCTCTTCCAGCGTTTTCAGCAGTGCGTTGGCTGCTGCCGCATTCATCGCATCGGCCGGGTCGATGATTACCACCTGCCAGCCACCAAACTGGCTGTTCATCGCCAGCCGCGCCGACAGTTCGCGAATCTGGTCGACCACGATCTCGCTGCGCTGCACACCGTCCTTGCGCAGACCGAAACTCAGCAAGGCAAGGTCAGGGTGGGAACCGGCAGCGATCAGCAGACAACCGCGGCACTGGCCACAAGGCTCGCCATCGGTCGGCTCACTGCACAACAAGCCATGCACGAAGCGTTGCACGAAGGCACGCTTGCCCAGCCCAGCGGCGCCACAAAACAACATGGCGTGCGCCAGTGCACCGCGCTGCCGACTCGCCTGTAAACGGGTCCAATGGGCGGTTTGCCAAGGGAGGATAGTCATGCCCGCTCCGCTGCCAGCAAATCTCCCACAGCCCGCATCGCCGCGCGCAACACCTCGGCCGGCGACTGGCTGGCATCGATCAGCTGAAAGCGTTGCGGCTCCGCGACGGCGCGTGCGCGATAGCAGGCACGCACGCGCTCGAAAAACGCATCGGCCTCGACCTCGATACGATCCGCGTCGCCACGACCGGCGGCGCGCGCACGACCGGTGGCCACCGGCAAGTCGAGCAGCAAGGTCAGGTCCGGCGTCACACCCATGCAGGCCCAGCGCTCAAGCTGCGCAATGCGCTCGCTCGGCTGGCCGCGCCCAGCGCCCTGATAGGCATAGCTGGCATCGGCAAAGCGGTCGCACAGCACCCAGCGACCCGCTGCCAGTGCCGGCTCGATCACCTCGCGCACCAGCTGTGCGCGCGAAGCGAACATCAGCAGCAGCTCGGTTTCGGCGGCCATACCGTGCTGGGCCGGATCAAGCAGCACAGCCCGCAGCGCTTCGCCGATCGGCGTGCCACCAGGTTCACGCGTCTGCACCAGCGTAATGCCCTGCTGTTCCATGTGCTCGCGCAGGCCTGCCAGCAAGGTGCTCTTGCCAGCACCCTCACCGCCTTCGAGGCTGATGAATTTGCCACGCGCACTCATCGGCAATGCTTCCGCTGGTAGCAGTCGACATTGCGATTGTGTTCTTCGAGCGAACTGGCGAACACATGACCGCCATCACCGCGCGCGACGAAGTACAACGCATCGCCGTCGGCCGGATGCAGGGCCGCGACCAGCGCCGGCCTGCCGGGCAAGGCAATCGGCGTCGGCGGCAAGCCGGCGCGGGTATACGTGTTGAACGGCGTGTCGGTGGTCAAATCACTCTTGCGGATATTGCCGGCGTATTTCGCGCCCATGCCGTAGATCACACTGGGATCGGTCTGCAGCAGCATATGATCCTGCAGGCGTCGCACGAACACCCCGGCAATCTCTGCGCGCTCATCCGCGCGGCCGGTTTCCTTCTCCACGATCGAAGCCAGAATCAGCGCGTCGTAAGGCGTGGTCAACGGCAGATCCTTTGCGCGCCCGGCCCACAAGTCGGCCAGCGTCTTCACCATCGCCGCATGGGCGCGACGCAAGATGTCCAGCTCGCCATCGCCTTTCACATAGGCATACGTTTCTGGCAGGAACCGTCCCTCCGGCGCCTCACCGCCCGCACCGATCTTCTGCATCAGTGCGGCATCGTCCAGGTTCGTGCTGTCGTGCTGCAGCTTCTCGGTCTTGGCCAGCGCCTGCCGCAGCTCGGCAAAAGTCCAGCCATCCACAATGGTGAAGTTGCGCTGCAAGACCTTGCCTGCCACCATATTGGCGAGCAGCTGGCGCGGCGTGATGCCGGGCTCGAGGGCGTACTCGCCCGCATGCAGTTTGCCGCCCACCCGCATCTGCGCCGCCAGCGCGCGCCAGTAAAGCGGACTGGCCGTGCTCAGCTGCTGCTGCCGCAGGTCGGCAACGATATTTCTGAAACTGCTGCCGCGACTGACATCGATACTGTTGCCACCGGCAGCCACGTTCAGTGGCGTCGAACTGAATCGGGTATAGGCGTTCCAGAAATAAGTCGCCGTGCCCGCCGCCAGTAGAAACAGGAGCAAAAGCAGCATGGGCCACACGCGACCGCGCATCAATTTGTCACTCATCCAGCCTGCTCCATCACAAAACCCAATTCCCGCCAATGCTGCTGTACCCGACGCGTTAGTGCACCGGGCAGATGGTCGCGCCCATCGAGCGAACTGACCGGCACGATCCCGCGCACGCTGGAGCTGAGAAACACTTCGTCCGCTCTGCGCAGCGTAGCCAACGCCATGTCATCCACTCGTGCCTCGGGAAAACTGGCCAGGACCTGCGCTCGCGCCACCCCGGCCACACCGCAACGCTGCAGCGAAGGCGTCAGCAATTCACCGTCGACCACCACGAACAGATTGGCCATGGTCGCCGAAATCACCCGCTCGTGGCTATCCAGCAGCACGCCTTCGGTGATCGACGGATCATTCCACTCGGCGCGGGCCATGACCTGTTCCAGCCGGTTCAGATGCTTGATTCCCGCCAACAGCGGCTGTTCCGCCAGACGAAGATCGCAGACGCGCATGCGCACGCCATGTGCATACGCGTGCTGGTCGACGAGTGGCGGGGCGAACGCCGCCACCACTCGCGTAGGGCATGGATTAGCCGGCAGCGCGTAACCGCGCTCGCCCTGCCCGCGGCTAACCGTGATGCGAACCACCGACTGCGGCATGCCGTGGGTAACCTGCAACACCTCGTGCCAGAGCTGCTGCACGTCGGGTGGCGGAATCCGCAAGCGCGTGCAGCCGTCCTGCAGCCGCTGCATGTGTCGTGACCATAACGGCGCCGAACTTCCGATCAGTCGAAGGGTTTCAAACACGCCGTCGCCATAAGCCATGCCGCGATCGAGCGCTGAGACCTGCTGTTCCGCCACGCCGTTGATCAACATGCGCGCCGACATCAGTCCGGCACTCCGAGTGCGCGCAGCAACCCGCGTGCCTTGGCGCGGGTTTCCTCCAGCTCGCTGGCGGCCAGCGAATCCGCCACGATGCCGGCACCGGCGCGCAGACTTACTTCGTTGCCCAGCAAGGTCAGCGTGCGAATCAGTATGTTCAAGTCCAGCTCACCGTTGCGATCAAGATAGCCCAGCGCACCGGTATAGGCGCCACGCGGCGCATCTTCCAGTGCCGCGATGATTTCCATGCAGCGCACCTTCGGGCAACCGGTAATCGTGCCGCCGGGAAAGGTCGCCGCAATCACCTCGCCAGGCGTTACGTCGCGGCGCAAGCGTCCGCGCACATTGGACACGATGTGGTGAACGTGGGTATAGCTCTCCACCACCATCAATTCGTCAACCTCGACCGATCCCGGTACGCAGACCCGGCCAAGATCGTTGCGCTCCAGATCAATCAACATCACGTGCTCGGCGCGCTCCTTGGGATGTGCGCTGAGTTCACGGATGCGCGCCATCTCATCATCGCCCTGCAGGCGTGCGCGCGTGCCGGCAATCGGTCGGGTCTGCGCCACGCCACCACGTACTTCGACCAGGCGCTCGGGCGAGGAGCTGACTACCGCCCAGCCCGGCTGCTGCAGCAGGCCGGCAAACGGTGCAGGGTTGGCCTGGCGCAATACGGCGTAAAGCGAAGCTGGTGTCGGCGGCTGCGCATAACGTGCACGCCATGACCGCGACAGGTTTACCTGGAAAATATCGCCAGCGTAAAGATGCTCGTGGATGCGCTCCACGCCATCGAGGAACTGCTGCGGCGTGTCCTCATCCCAAGCGGAGAGCTGCGCCATCGGCGCGATCGAAGGCATGACCGCCAGATCGGATTCGAGCTGATCGAGAAGTTCTTCTCTACCGGATTCGGCAATCAGGATCGTGCATTCGCGCAGGTGGTCCACGATCACTGCGGCAGGGCAACGCACGGCCAACGCCAGCGGCAATCCGACCGGCGGCCGCAGTGCCAGACCCGGCTCGATCTCACCCGCCAACTCATAGGCCAACAGCAACACCCAGCCGCCGTGGAACGGCAGGCCGTCGTCAGCGGGAGACAGGCGCTCGGCTTGCCAAGCCGCATCCAATGCGTCGAGAAATCGGCCTTCGCTCACGACTCCTTCGCCGTTCCGCAAGCAGCCATCCGCCTGCAGACTCAACGAGCCTTCAGGGAAGCCAAACAAGATGTCGTAGCGCGACTGCGCCGTGCCATGCACCACGCTTTCCAGCAGGCATGGATAGCGTGCGGGAAATGAAGCGGCCGGCGCGAGCAGATCGCGTCGGCCGTCCAGAATGCGACGATGGCAAGTCACGCCTGATCAATCAGATGCGACGGAAGGCCAGCGTGCCGTTGGTACCGCCAAAGCCGAACGAGTTGGAAATCGCCACGTCGAACTTCGCCTCGCGCGCCGTGTGGGCCACGAAATCCAGATCGCAACCTTCGCTGGGATTGTCCAGGTTGATCGTCGGCGGCAGCACCTGGTCACGCAGCGCCAGCACGGTGAAGATTGCCTCGACACCGCCCGCCGCACCCAACAGGTGACCGGTGGTCGACTTGGTCGAACTCATCGCCAGTTTGTAGGCGTGATCGCCAAATACCCTCTTCGCCGCCATCACTTCGCCCAGATCACCCAGCGGCGTGGACGTGCCATGCGCATTGACGTACTGCACCTCGGCGGGATTGAGGCCGGCATCGTTCAGCGCTGTCTGCATGCAACGCGCCGCGCCCTCGCCACCCTCACTCGGTGCGGTCATGTGGAACGCGTCGCCACTCATGCCGAAACCGACAAGCTCGGCATAGATGCGCGCACCACGGGCCTTGGCATGCTCGTACTCTTCCAGCATCAGCACGCCCGAACCATCGGACAACACGAAGCCGTCACGGTCCTTGTCCCACGGGCGACTGGCCTTGGTCGGCTCGTCGTTGCGGGTGGACATCGCCTTGGCCGAACAGAAGCCGGCCATCGCGGTACCGGTGGTGGCGAACTCGGCGCCGCCGGCGATCATCGCGTCGGCATCGCCGTACTGGATCATCCGCGCCGCCAGCCCGATGTTGTGGGTGCCGGTGGTGCAGGCGGTGACGCAGGCGATGTTGGGACCCTTCAGGCCGAACATGATCGAAAGCTGGCCCGACACCATGTTGATGATCGAGCTGGGCACGTAGAACGGCGACACGCGACGCGGCCCCTTCGCGGCAAGCTCCAGCGCGGTGGACTCGATCGTATGCAGGCCACCGATACCGGCGCCTACGGCCACGCCGATACGCGGCGCGTTGGCCTCGGTCACTTCGAGGCCGGAATCGCGCAAGGCCTGGGTACCCGCCGCCACGCCGTAGTGGATGAACGGGTCCATCTTCTTGACGTCTTTGACCGGCATCCAGTCAGCCGGTTCGAAATCAGCAACCTGACCGGCAATGCGCGTGGAATAAGCGGAGGTATCGAAATGCGTGACCGGGCCGATCCCGCTGACGCCCTTGACGACACGGTCCCAGGCGCTGGCGATGTCGTTGCCGACCGGCGAGATGATGCCCATGCCGGTCACTACTACACGTCGCTTGCTCATGCTGATTTCCTTACGTGATTGCGTGGATCTGTCGCTGCCGACAGCGCAGGTAAAGCCGTTCAACCCGCCCAGACCCGGTGTTGCTGCAGGACGCCATTGGTTGCGGGCAACCATACGGGGTCGGACGTTACAAATTCCAGAAACGAAAACTGCGCCAAGATGGCGCAGCCTTCGCTACCGCCGATCGAACCCACCGACTCGCCAATGGCGAGCAGCTCCGTTCAACGGCGGTCAATTCCCTGCCGATCAATCCTTGGAGTGGGCCTTGATGTAATCGACGGCCTGCTGCACGGTGGTGATCTTCTCGGCATCTTCATCCGGAATCTCGGTCTCGAACTCTTCTTCGAGTGCCATCACCAGTTCCACCGTGTCCAGCGAATCTGCGCCCAGGTCGTCAACGAACGAAGCGTTCGCCGTGACTTCATCTTCCTTCACGCCCAACTGCTCGATGACGATTTTCTTGACGCGCTCTTCGATGGTGCTCATGTTGCCCATACCTCGCAAGGAGTGTGATTTGTTTGTGCCGGCTCAATGCCTGCAAAAGTCCGGCGCATTGTAGTGGCTAAACCGCAAGGCTGCCACGATGGTCCGATGTCACGGGGAACACCCCCGCTGATCGGCACGAAAGCGCAATTGTCGCCTAAAACGAGTCCGCTGGCGACAACTGCATCAACACACGCTACGGCATGTACATCCCGCCGTTGACGTGCAGTGTTTCTCCGGTGATATACGCGGCGGCTGGCGAAGCCAGGAAACCGACGGCGCTCGCGATATCCTTCGCCTCACCCAGGCGCCCCAGGGCGATCTGCCCCAGCATCGCCTGCTTGGCATCTTCGGGCAGCGCGCGGGTCATGTCGGTATCAATGAAGCCCGGCGCAACCACATTGACGGTAATGCCGCGGCTGCCGATCTCGCGTGCCAGCGACTTGGAGAAGGCAATGATGCCGGCCTTGGCTGCCGCATAATTGGACTGCCCCGGATTGCCGGTGAGACCGATCACCGAGGCGATCGATATGATGCGCCCCTTCTTCGCCTTCATCATGCCGCGCATCACCGCTTTCGAGGTGCGATAGACCGAGGTGAGGTTGGTGTCGATGATCGCCTGCCAATCGTCTTCCTTCATCCGCATCAACAGCTGGTCGCGGGTGATGCCGGCATTGTTGACCAGAATTGAAACAGCACCGAATTCCTTGGCGATCGCCTCGACCAGGCCCTCGACCGCCGCACTATCGGTGACATTCAACACGCGACCGTGACCGCCGTGGGGGCCCATGCGCTCACCGATGGCGGCAGCACCGCCGTCGCTGGTCGCCGTGCCGATCACCGTGGCGCCCATCGCGGCCAGTTCGTCCGCGATCGCCGCGCCGATGCCACGGCTGGCACCGGTGACCAGCGCGATCTCACCTTGCAATGGTTTGCTCATTTGCTTCGTTCCTTCGGAAATCGGTTGGAGTGTGCCGTCATACCCACTCGACAAGCGCGGCATCGATATCTGCCGGTGCGCCAATGGCGCGTGCCTCAATGCTCTTGTCGATACGCTTGATCAGGCCGGACAGCACCTTGCCGGGGCCGCACTCGGCCATCCGGGTGGCACCACTGACGGCCAGCGCCTGCACGCACTCGGTCCAGCGCACCGGCATGTAAAGCTGGCGCTGCAGGGCACCGCGAATTTCCTCGACGCTGCCGTAACTGCAGGCGTCCGCATTCTGGATCACCGGCACCGCGGGCAGCTTCCAGGCGATCGTCGCCATTCGCTCACCCAGCTGGTCCGCTGCATCGCGCATCAAGGCGCAATGCGACGGCACCGACACCGCCAGCTTGATCGCCTTTTTCACGCCCAACTCGGCCAGGCGGGCCAAGACGCGATCAACCGCTTCGGTATTGCCGGCAATCACCAGTTGACCGGGCGAGTTGAAATTCGCCGGAGCTACTACCTGGCCTTGCGCCATTTCCTCGCACACCGCCGCAATCTGCGCGTCATCGCCACCGAGGATCGCCGCCATCGCGCCCACTCCCGCCGGCACCGCCGCCTGCATCAGTCGACCCCGCTCGGCGACCAGTGCCGCTGCGTCGTGCAGGGACAGTGCGTCAGCGCAAACCAGCGCGCTGTATTCGCCAAGACTGTGTCCGGCCATTTGCGCTGGCTGTGCGCCACCCAACTTCTGCCAGACCCGCCACACTGCCACGCTGGCCGCGAGCAGCGCCGGCTGCGTGTTCTGGGTGCTGTTGAGCTGATCTTCCGGACCCTGCGCGCTGAGGCTCCACAGATCAACACCGGCACCTTGCGAAGCTTCGTCAAAGGTGGCCTGCACTTCATTGTGCGCGGCGGCCAGCGCGGCAAGCATGCCGACCGACTGCGAACCCTGGCCGGGAAAGACGAAAGCAAGCGAGGCAGCGGTTGAACTCATGGATGGGCAAATCCTGTCGACGAAAGCGAATATGGTGCCACGCCTTGGTCGCCATACGCAGCTGTATTCAGCAAATTCGCCCAATCAAAACGCACGATGCCGCCCGCAGGCAGCATCGTGGCAAGCGGCAAACACTTGCGGGAATCAGTAACGCAGCAGCGCCGAGGCCCAGGTAAAGCCACCACCGAACGCTTCCAGCAGCAGATTCTGTCCACGCTGCGCCTTGCCGGAGCGCACCGCGTAATCCAGCGCCAGGGGCACCGAACCGGACGACGTATTCGCGTGCTTGTCGACCGTCACGATCACCCGCTCCATTGACATGTTGAGCCGTTTGGCGGTCGCTTCGATGATGCGCAAGTTCGCCTGATGCGGAATCAGCCAGTCGATCTGTGACTCGTTCATGCCAGCCGCCGACAACGTTTCCTCAACCAGCGAATCCAGCGTCTTAACAGCAACCTTGAAAACTTCACGCCCCGCCATGTGGATGCGCACACCGTGGTTGGGCTCGTCCTTGAAACCCACGGAGACACCCACCGGGTTGTACAACAATTCCTTGTGGCCGCCATCGGCATGCAGGCAGGTGGCGTAGATGCCTGGCTCGCTGGAGGCTTCCAGCACCACCGCGCCGGCGCCGTCGCCGAACAACACGCAGGTCTGGCGATCCGTCCAGTCGACCATGCGGGTCAGTGTTTCCGCACCGATCACCAGCACTTTCTTCGACTGCCCGCTCTTGATGAACTTGTCGGCGATGCCCAGCGCGTAGACGAAGCCCGAGCACGCCGCGTTGACGTCGAAGGCCGCACAGCCGTTGGCGCCCAGGCGATGCTGCACCAGACAGGCGGTGGACGGAAAAATGATGTCCGGCGTGGTCGTGCCCAGGATGATCAGGTCGAGCTCGGACGCCTTGATGCCCGCCGTCTCCAGCGCTTGCTGAGCCGCCTGAAACGCCAGATCTCCCGTGGTCTGACCATCGGCAGCGATGTGACGCTGGCGAATGCCGGTGCGGCTGAGAATCCACTCGTCGCTCGTCTCGACGATCTTTTCCAGGTCGGCATTGGTTACCACGCGCTCGGGCAGTGCGCTGCCGGTGGCAATGATGCGGGAGTAGATCTGGGCCATTCAGCTATCCATCAACGTAAACCAAGGATTGAACGCCCTGGGCGGCGCCAGCGCAACCACCCGCATCGGCATTCGACTGTCCAACAACGCAAAACGGCGCGTGACCGCGCCGTTTTGCCGAGCACGTCAAGGCATCCCGAGGGACGCCCTGGGATCGATCAATCCTCGACCGACACGGCGCCCTTGGTCTCGATCACTTTCTTGCCACGGTAGTAACCGTCCTTGGTGACGTGGTGGCGCAGATGCACCTCACCACTGGTCGGATCGGTCGACAGCTGCGCGGTCGTCAGCGAGTCGTGCGAACGGCGCATGCCGCGGGTGGACGGGGTGCGGCGGCTCTTGGCAACTGCCATGGTAGTTCTCCAACGGAAACTTGATGATCTGTGGCTTGATGATCCGGGCCGGATGACTCGGGTCGGCGTTTACTTCTTCAGCTCGCGCAATACTGCGAACGGATTTTCTCGTTGCCCTTCGCCGGAGTCTTCCGGTTCGTGGCTGATCACTTCGTCGGGCAGGCTGCTATTCGGGTTGATCGGAATGAGCGGCAGCGCCAACAGCAATTCGTCTTCTATTACATCCGCCGGATTCAACCGGCCATCCTCGGCCACCAGCAGCGGTTCGCAATCAGGCGGCAAGCCGGCCTCTTCGCGCTCCTGTCTGATCAGGCCGAGCCGTGCATCCACCGTCACCGGCAGTTCAAACGGCTCCAACGTGCGCTGACATGTCACGCTCAGCGATACGGTGGCACGCACATCGACATAGCTTATGCCCAGCGAATCGCGCCCGAAATCCAGCTCGAAATGCACCGATCCCGCGGTATCCGCCAACGCCTCGCACAGGCGTGACATGGACGCTACAGGAAGCGTTCCCTGGAACGAACGCCGCGCCGAGACCATGCGCCAAGCGTCCACGGACTCTGGCAGTGTCACGGACATAATCGCGAAATGTTAGGTTCGAAGCCGCCCGAAGTCAACTGGCGGGAAGTTCAGGGCCTTGGCAAAGGCCAAATCCGGGCCCATTTTGCCTGATCTGCCCCCGATGCGGCAGACTGAATCCCTTTGCCACGCGAGCCGCTGCCCTTGAAAGCTTATCTGACGCTTGGTCTCGTCGCGCTCTTGGTGCTGATTGTCAGCCTGGCCGCGGCCGCCTTGCTGCTGCGACGGCGCCAGCGACTGCGCAGCCAGAGTCTCAACACTCTGCTTGATCTGGCCGACCGCCTCGAAGCGGATCTGAAGACCTGCCGTACCGGTCTGCAACAAGCTCACGCGGTGATGTCACTCAACCCGGACCTGCCCGCCGCCAGCGAGCAGAATGCAAGCCACGCCATCGACGCTGGTCTGCGCGCCTTGCTGCAACAGCGACTGTGGATTCGCGATCGCTCGCCCCAGGCCAGCCAGCATGAACTTGACGAGGCTGCTGCCTCGATGCGTGACACGCGCAGCCGCCTGCAGCCGCTGCTCAAAGCACTCGATCAGGCGCAAACCGATCTCAACAGCGCCATGCGCGAACACATCCGGCGCGAGTCGGACACATGAACGAAGCCGTGAATTCACCACGCATCGTGCTTGGCTCCACCTCGCGCTATCGCGCCGAACTGTTGCGCCGATTGATTACCGATTTCGAACAGGCGGCTCCGGGTACGGACGAGGCGGCATTGCCCGGCGAAGCACCGGCAGCGCGCGCCCTGCGCCTGGCCGTGGCCAAGGCCGATGCTATCGCGCAGCACTATCCAGATGCGCTGGTGATCGGCTCCGATCAGGTGGCTGCACTGGGTGATCTGATCCTGGACAAGCCGGGCAGCATGGAGCGCGCCTGCGCCCAGCTTGCCGCCAGCTCCGGTCACGACGTCGACTTCCACACCGCGTTGTGCGTGGTGGACACCCGTAACCATCGGCATTACACCCACGTCGACCACACCCGCGTGCGCTTCCGCACACTTCACGCCGACGAAATCCGTCGCTATGTGGAGCGCGAGCAACCGCTGGATTGTGCCGGCAGTTTCAAGTGCGAAGGCCTCGGCATCAGCCTGTTCGAGAGTATCGACAACCGTGACCCCAGTGCCCTGATCGGGCTCCCACTGATTGCGCTGGCACGACTGCTGCGCGAAGCCGGCGTCAGCCTGCCCTGATCGTCAGCGGAACATCGCCACCGGACAGTTACACTGGGGCGCCTTACGTCAGCGAAGGACCGGCCCTCGATGTCCGTCATGCCACCGTCTCACGAAGAACCCCTGCCGCAACGATTGGATGCCGCCATGGCCCAGGTCAACCTGGTGCTGCTGGGCAAGCCGCGACAGGTGAAACTTGCCTTTGCCTGCCTGATCGCCGGCGGCCACCTGCTGCTGGAAGATGTGCCCGGTGTGGGCAAAACCACGCTGGCCCACGCGCTGGCGGCGACGTTCGCGCTGGAATTCCAACGTGTGCAATTCACCAGCGACTTGCTGCCGTCGGACATCATCGGCGTCAGCGTCTACGAACGCGAAACGGCACAATTCCGCTTCCATCCCGGCCCGATTTTCACCGGCCTGTTGCTGGCCGACGAAATCAATCGCGCCAGCCCCAAAACGCAAAGCGCTCTGCTCGAAGCAATGGCCGAAGGACAGGTCACCGTGGACGGCCAGACGCACACGCTGGCGCAACCGTTCTTCGTGGTCGCCACCCAAAATCCGCTGGATCTGAACGGCACCTTCCCGCTGCCCGACTCCCAGCTCGACCGCTTCATGCTGCGACTGTCACTGGACTATCCCGACGCCGCTGCCGAGCGCGACCTGCTCGGCGGCAGCAACCGGCGCGACCTGCTGGCACAACTGACCCCCAAGCTGGATGCGACGGCGCTGCTCGAACTGCATCGCCAGTCACAAGCCATCACCGCCAGCGGCGCCCTGCTCGACTACCTGCAGGCGTTGCTGACCGCCAGTCGGCGACATGCCGACATTCGCGTGGGGTTATCACCGCGTGCCGGCCTGGCCCTGCTCAGCGTCGCACGTGCATGGGCCTTGCTTCACCGCCGCAACCACGTGTTGCCGGAAGACCTCCAGGCGTTGTTCATTCCGCTGGCCGCCCATCGGGTGCTGCCCGCACGTGGCGCCAACGGCGACACGCTGGCGCGACAGTTGCTGGCCGAGGTAGCGGTGGATTGATGCGCGGCCTGCTGCAACCGCTGCAACGATGGGCCGAGGGCCGGCTGCCCGCGCTGACCCGTTATCGTCGCCCGGAAAGCCTGCCGATCACCTTGCACCGGCGCCGCATCTACATCGTGCCGACCGGCTTTGGGCTGGGCTTTTCCATACTGCTGCTGGTGATGCTGACGGGCGCGCTGAACTACAACAACAACGCGGCCTTGTTGCTGACCTGCCTGCTCGGCGCTGCCAGTGCCGCAAGCATGCTGGTGGCATTCCGCAACCTGGACAGCCTGCGCCTTGCGCATATTCGCGCCGGCCAGGCCGTGGCCGGCGACCCGCTCACGCTCACGCTCGCGTTTGATTCCTCGCGCCCCCGCGAGGCCATCCGCGTGGATCTGGGTGAAACCACGCTGGCTTTCACGCTTGATGGACGCAGCAGTGCCAATGCGCAACTTTCTCTGCCCACGGAAATACGTGGCTGGCAGAGCTTGCCGCGCGTGCGTGTATGGACCTGCTGGCCGCTAGGCATGTTCCGCGCATGGAGCTGGCTGCATCCCGAGCAATCGGTGCTGGTCTGGCCACGTGCCGAAGGCGCCGGGCCGGCACCCCGTGCGCCGGCCGATGATGCCCGGCAGATGCAGTTGCAACGCGGTGATGAGCTGGCCGCGTTGCGCGACTATCGGGTCGGCGATCCGCGCCGCCACATCGCATGGAAAAGGAGTGCCCGACACGAGAACCTGCTGGTCAAGGAATTCGAACAACCGCACAGTCGCCCACAGTGGCAACTCGACTGGCGTCAGCTGCACGGCATGGAGAACGAAGCACGCATTGCGCGCCTGGCGCGCTGGCTGAACGAGGCCGAGACACAGCGTTGCAGCTACAGCCTGTGGCTGCCCGACAACGAGATCGACAGCAGCAGCGGTCCGCTGCATTACGCGCGCTGCATGAATGCGCTGGCCCAACTGCCATGAGCTGGCTGCGCACGGCCCGATCCGAACGGCCCATCGATACCCGCGCCTTCGATCTGCTCAGCCTGACCCTGGCCGTGGTGCTCGGCCTGCACGCCTCGCACATGCCATGGTGGCTGGTCGCCACGCTGGGCCTGGTACTTGGCTGGCGCTGGTGGCAGCGACGGCGCCGGACCGGCCGCGTGCCGCGCTGGCTGAAGCTGCCGATGCTGGTCTTGCTGACCCTCGCGGTGATCCTGCAATACGGCAATATTTTCGGACGCGAACCGGGTACGGCGCTCGCCGTCGGCCTGCTGGTGCTGAAACTGCTGGAGACCGAAACCATCCGCGACGCCCGCGTGGGCATCAGCTTCGCCTGTTTCGCGTTGATGGCCGCGTTATTGTTCGACCAAGGCATGGTGATCACCTTCATCGTCGCGCTGGGCCTGCTGCCGGCATTGGCCACCTTGCGGGCACTCGAACCCGCACAGACAAGCCACAGCCTGCCCCGCTCACTACTGCCGGGCCTGGCATTGACCACCGCCGCTTTGCCACTGGCACTGCTGGCCTTTCTGCTGGTGCCCCGTCTCGATTCGCCGCTATGGGGTGCACCAACACCCAACCAGGCCATCACCGGACTCGCCGACAGCATGTCACCGGGTGCGTTCTCCGAGCTGTTGCTGGATGACAGCCCCGCCATGCGCATCAGCTTCGATGGCACGCCGCCCGACCGCAGCCAGCGCTACTTCCGTGCCTACGTGATGAACGGTTACGACGGTTTCACCTGGAAGTTTAGCGATCGCCTCGGATTGGCGCCCGCAACGCTGGAAGTCACCGGCGCCGCGCATTACCACGTCAGTCTGCTCGCCACCCACCAGAACGTGCTGCCGACACTCGATGTGCCGATCGATGCGCCCGAGGGAGCACACCTGCGCGCCGACCGCGTGCTGATGGCGGAAAAGCCGGTCAACGACACGCTCTCCTACAGCCTGAGTTCGGCTACGCAGTACCGACTGGAGCCCGAACTTGGCACGCATCGGCGCCGCTGGCTGTTGTTGCCCGACGGATTCAATCCACGAACACTGGCACTCGGCCAAAAGTGGCGTCAGCAAAACGGCGCTGACGATGCCGCGATCGTGCGTGCCGGACTCGCCCTGTTTCACGACGGCGGCTTTCGCTACACGCTGAATCCAGCACCGCTGGGTCGCAATGCCACAGACGACTTTCTGTTCGACACCCGCGAAGGATTCTGCGAACACTATGCCTCTGCGTTCACCGTGTTGATGCGCGCCGCAGGCATCCCCGCGCGCGTGGTCACCGGCTATCAGGGCGGTTACTGGAACAAGTTCGGTAATTACCTGCTGGTGCGCAACTCCGATGCCCACGCCTGGAGCGAAGTGTGGCTGGCCGGACGCGGCTGGGTACGCGTTGACCCCACCGCAGCCGTTCGTCCGGAGCGGGTATCGCTAGGTGCGGCAGCCGCCGCCGGCGACCAGTTGGGCTGGTATCACACTGACTGGTTGCAGGGATTTCGCAATCACTGGGACATTGTCAACCGTTGGTGGGATCAAGGCGTTATCGGGTTTGACGCCTTGCGTCAGCGCAGTCTGCTGACACCCTTCGGCATTCGCGATACCGACACGGCAACGCTGGGCTGGCTACTCGCCATCAGCAGCATGCTGTTCATCGCGCTGGGACTGGCCTGGGCCTTGCTGCGCCGGCAACCGCGCGACCCGCTCCGCGACGCACTGCGCGAACTGGAGCGCAAGCTGGCACGCAAAGGTATCGTGCGCCGCACTGGCGAAGGCCCACAGCACTATCTGCTCCGCGCAGCCCGCGGGCTACCGGCTCAGCGCGAAGAAATCACGGACCTGATGACGCAGTATCTTGAGCTGCGCTATGCCTATATCGAACCGCCAACTGAACCACTGCACAGCTTCGCTCGCGCCGTACGGAATTTCCGCATCACCTCTGTGGTCAAATAGAAGTCGACTCAACGGCATCCACCGTTGCTCAT
The DNA here is from genome assembly GCF_029224025.1 of Rhodanobacter sp. AS-Z3. Classification (NCBI taxonomy): domain Bacteria; kingdom Pseudomonadati; phylum Pseudomonadota; class Gammaproteobacteria; order Lysobacterales; family Rhodanobacteraceae; genus Rhodanobacter; species Rhodanobacter sp. AS-Z3. The sequence continues at coordinate 2,136,112 of NZ_CP119392.1, read as the reverse complement.
GTATGGAGAAATCCCCATGTCCCTGTACCGCCCACTGACACTCACCGCGGCCCTCGCCCTGCTGGCCGGTTGCGCAACGATTCCGAAACCGCTGGAAGGCACTTATACCGACGTCTCCACCGCCAGTGCGCAACAGGGCGGCGCTGGCGGAACGCACGTCCGTTGGGGCGGCGAGATCATCAAGACCGAACCGGGTCAGCAGCAGACCTGCTTCTATCTGCTGTCACGCCCGCTGGACAGTCAGGCGCGCCCGAAGACCGGCAATACCGGCGAGAACCTCGGGCGTTTCGTTGCCTGCCGCAGCGGTTTCTATGATCCGGAAGTTTTCGTCCGCGGGCGCGAACTGACCGTCACCGGCACCTTGCATGGCACGGTCTCACAGAAGGTCGGCGATTTTGATTACGCCTATCCGCGAGTGGAAGCCGACGTGGTTTACCTGTGGCCGAAGCGACCGGTGGTAACGAATTATCCTCCGGGCTTCTACGACCCGTTCTGGGGTGCGGGCTTTGGTCCGTATTGGGGTGGCTATCCCTATGGCGGTTTCTATCCGCGTCAGGTGATCGTGGTGCGCCCGGCTCCGCCACCGCCGCCACCGTCCAAGCCCTGATCGTTCGTAAAAGAAAAACGCCGGCTTGCAGCCGGCGTTTTTTCCATTGGACGGAGCCGGAGCTCAGCCTGGCGGCCAGATCAAACGTCTTCCGGCCAGCAGATGCACGTGCATGTGGAACACGGTCTGGCCACCGTCTTCGTTGCAGTTGATCACGGTGCGATAGCCCTGCTCGGCAAAGCCCTCCGACTTGGCGTAAGTCGCTGCCGCCAGCAACAACTTGCCAAGCAAGTCGGCATCACCAGCCGCCGCGTCATTGAGCGTGGCAATCGGCTTCTTCGGAATGAACAACACATGCACGGGCGCCTGCGGATTGAGGTCACGGAACGCCATTACATCCTGATCTTCGTAGACGATGTCAGCCGGAATTTCGCGGCGGATGATCTTGCTGAAAATCGTGTCACTCATGTCGGGGCTCCCTCAGGTCAAGACTTCAGTCCAGCAACTGGCGACCGCCGAACGCATGCGCCAGCGTGCTGCGATCAACGTATTCGAGTTCACCACCCAGCGGCACACCATGGGCCAGCCGGGTCGGCCGCACACCACCGGCGCGCGCCAGCTGAGCGAGGTAGTGTGCCGTGGCTTCGCCCTCGACGGTGGGATTGGTGGCGATGATCAATTCCTCGATCTCGCCTTCACCCAGACGCTGGCTGAGCTGTGGCAGGCCCAATTCTTCCGGCCCCAGACCATCGAGCGGCGACAAGCGCCCCATCAGCACAAAGTACTGACCGCGAAAACCGGTGGCCTGTTCGATGGCAGCAAGATCGGTCGGCGACTCCACCACACACAACACCTGCCGGTCACGACTGGAGCTCGCGCACAATACACACAAGGGATCTTCGCTGAAGTTGCGGCAGCGCTCGCAGTGACCGATGCGCCGCATCGCCTGCTCCATCACCGCAGCGAGCTTGAGCCCCCGCTCACGTTCGCGTTCCAGCAAATGGAAGGCCATCCGCTGCGCACTTTTGCCGCCCACGCCAGGCAGGCAGCGCAGCGCTTCGATAAATTCGGCAAGAAGGGGAGATCCGCTCATTCGATGCGCGACTTCAGAACGGCATCTTGAAGCCGGCCGGCAGATTCATGCCTGCCGTGACGCCACCCAGCTTGTTCTTGCTGACTTCGGCGACCTTGTTCACCGCGTCGTTGATCGCGGCGGCGACGAGGTCCTCGGCCATCTCCGGATCATCGGCAAACGTCTGCCGGTCGATCTGCACACGACGCACTTCATGCGCGCCGGTCATCACCACGCTGACCAGACCGCCGCCCGCACTGCCGGTGACTTCCAGCTTGGCAATCTCCTCCTGCGCGCGCTTCATGTCGTCCTGCATGCGTTGGGCTTGCTGCATCAGCTGACCGATTTGTCCTCTCATCACGTTGCTCCGGATTCGTTGTCAAAAGGTTTGATGGATTGCGGCACCACGCGCGCGCCGAAGTCGCGCTTCAGTGACTGCACCAGTGGATCGTCTTCGATGGACTGCTCGGCAGCCGCCTGCGCGTTGTCGCGCACCTGCGCGGCTCGTGCGGCCGGTGTCTGCACGCCGGCGGATTGAGCCTGACTGACGAATCGCAGCTTGATGCGTTCGCCCAGCGCATTGCCGATGCGCTCTTCCATCTGGCTGACCATCGGTTCGACGGCCATGCTCATATGCGCCGGCTGCAAAGCGAGCACCAGAGTCTGCCCATCGCGCTCGCGCAAGATCGCGTTCTGCGCCAGCACGCTGAACGGGCCACGCAGGCCGGCGCGCTCGATCAGCGCGTCCCAGTCCGGCAGGCCATTGGCATCACGTGCTACCGGCGCAGTGGCCGCTGGCGCGGGCGCAGGGGCTGGCGCGGATGCCGCACGTGGAGCCGGAGCTTCCGCCATACGTGGCGGCGATGCGGGCGCCTGCCGATTTGGAGCAGCCGCGGCCGGTCGGTGCGCGACAGCTTGGTCGCGCACCGGTGGCCGCTCGGCTCGCGCTGCGGGCGCACTATCGCCGGGACGGAACGCCAGCATGCGCAGCAACGCCATTTCGAAGCCTGTGCGCGCATCCGGCGCCAACGCAATATCGCGACGACCCGAGGTGGCGATCTGGTAATACAGCTGTACATCTTCCGGGCTGATCCGCTCTGCCAGCGACGACAACGCACCGTCGTCCTCGCTTTCCTCGTCGGGGCGATAGCCGGGGATCAACTGGATCAACTGCAGGCGATGCAGCACGCTGGCGATATCGTCCAGCACGCCGCCGAAATCCGGGGAATACGAAGCGATCTGCCGGCACTCGACCAGCAGCCGTTCACCATCGCCAGCGGCCAGCGCATCGAGCACGCCAAGCACCTGGCCACGCGCCACGCTGCCCAGCATGGTGCGTACGTCGTCCGCATGCAGCGCGCCACCACCGTAGGCAATTGCCTGATCCAGCAGCGACAGGCCGTCACGCAGCGAGCCGTCGGCCGCGCGTGCCAGCTCGCCAATCGCACTGTCTTCGTAGCTGATGTTTTCTGCAGCCAGAATGTGCCGCATCTGGCCGGAAATCTGCTCCGGTAACAACCGCTTGAGATTGAACTTCAGGCAACGCGAGAGCACCGTCACCGGCAGCTTCTGCGGGTCGGTGGTGGCGAGCAGGAATTTCACGTGCGGCGGCGGTTCTTCCAGCGTCTTCAACAACGCGTTGAACGCGTTCTTCGACAGCATGTGCACTTCGTCGACCAGGTACACCTTGAAGCGGCCACGCGACGGCGCGTACTGCGCGTTTTCGATCACTTCACGCACATCATCCACGCCGGTATTGCTGGCCGCGTCGATTTCCAGCAGGTCGACGAAACGACCTTCGTCCACCGCGACGCACACCGAACATTCACCGCAGGGATCGGCCGACTGACCGCGCTCGCAGTTCAACGACTTGGCAAAGATGCGCGCAATCGTGGTCTTGCCGACGCCACGGGTGCCGGTGAACAGGTAGGCGTGATGCATGCGGCCGGTATCCAGCGCGTTGGTCAGCGCGCGAACCACGTGCTCCTGCCCGACCAGCTCGGCGAACTTGCGCGGACGCCATTTGCGGGCGAGTACTTGATAGGACATGGCTACCAACGTGGGGGCAAAGACCGATTGTGCCAAGTCGGGGCGGCCAAGTCAGTAAACCGTACCCCTGAAATGGCGGCAGCCCCGCCAGCCACACCCCGGCACCCGAATCATTCGCTACCGTTGCTTCCTTCCGGACCTGGCGGAGTTTACGAACTATCGTCGCGGGGGGACCGACGGGGCCACCATGGACGTCAAGCGATAACGCTTGGTTTTTCTACTGCTGCGCCAGCTGTGAAGCTGTCGCACTTGCTTGGAAACTGGCGGAGAGAGCGGGATTCGAACCCGCGATAGGTTTAACCCTATACACACTTTCCAGGCGTGCTCCTTCAACCACTCGGACACCTCTCCGCATGACTTTTTGCAGCGCGACCACCACGCGGGATTGTTCGGCTCATCCTGAGCCTCACCCCTCACTGACGTTCGGGGCCAGCCTGGCGGCTGTCCAAATTCGTTCCTGACGAATTTGTCGAACCCGCGATAGGTTTAACCCTATACACAACTCCAGACCATCCCGGATCAACCACTCGGACACCTCTCCGCATGGGTGAAACCGCCTTCGCCGGGCATTCATTGTCCGACAAAGAAGCGGAAGGATAGCTGCAGGCCCGGATACAGGCAAGCGACGACGTCAATTCAGCCGGCGTCGGCGCGGGGTAACGTAGGTAGCGCCAGCGCGATGCGCCCGCCGGGATCGGCCACGCGATAACCACGCGCGGCCAGCGCCGCACCATCGGCAGCACTGCCATAGTGGTAGAGGATCATCTGCTGGCGCAGCGACTCGGGGTACTCGCGATCAATATCATCAATGCCGGTGTGCGAGGGGTTGCCGATCAAGCTGCAATCGTGGGCAATCAACGTCGCGCCATCGGCGTGGCGCGCCAGCACTTCAGGGATCGGCCGGGTGTCGCCGGTATAGGCAAAGCTGCCGTCCAGAGCGAGTCCATATGAGGTTCCCGGCACGTGGTGGCGCGTAGCAAATACATCGAACCAAAGGCTATCAAGCCAGAAGCCGCGCGTGCACGGCACCAATCGGAACGCCTCCCAGAAATTCACCCCACCTTCGGCCAAAACACCAGGGTAATCGGCCACGCGTGCCTGCAGCCATGGCATCAAGCCGGCATGGATGAAGACGCGCGTGGTGCCGCGCAGGCGCTCGTCGAACCAGCACTTGAAGAACAGTCGCTCCAGGCCGGCTACGTGATCCATGTGGGTGTGGGTGATGAACAACGCAGGCGGCAATGCGCCATAAGCGGCCATGTAACGATCAAGCGTGTCCGGACCGCAATCGACCAGCAGGATCGGCGTACCATCGCGCTCAAGGACCACCGCCGAGGAGCCGAGTTCGACCGCATGCGCCGCGCCGACGCCGAGAAATTTCAGATGCCAGTTCATGGATTGAGCGTACGTCCGTAGCGATACAACAAGGGTTGCCAGACAGCTTTCTCGAATGCGGCCTCACCGTCACGACCAGCACCCAGCTTCAGCAGCGAGCGCCGCAGGCGTTGCAGATTGGCTTGCTGCCAGGGTTCGGCAGGCGCACGCATGCACCCGCGATCGAAATCGATCAGATACAACTGCTCCGAGGTCACCAGCACGTTGTGTGCGTTCAGATCGGCGTGCCAAATACCGGCGCGATGAAAGCGCGCCACCAGCGCACCGACCTCCTCCGCCAGTTCAGCATCCAGCCGACCTGCCACGAGGCATTCGGCCAGCGTTTGCGCATCGGCAATACGGCGGGTAAGCAGATCGGCGCTGTAGAACAATCCACGCCGGCAATAGCGCGCAGCGACCACGGCCGGGCCGGGAAGACCCAGCCGGGCAATCTCGGCGAGCAGGCGAAATTCCTGGAAGGGACGCGTACGGTCGGCACCCGTCCACAGATAACGATCACCCAGCAAGGCCGCGACCAGACCACCACGACGGTAGTGCCGCAACACGCATTCACCCACCGGTGCAGCAATGATAGCCACACCACCGCGGCCACCCGCCTGCATGCGCAAGCCATCACGTTCGCGCCAGTAATCCGGTGCAAACCATTCGTGTCCGACTTGTGGCGACAACGCCGCGTCGAACAGAATCGCGCCAGTGGCATCGCTGTGGGTTCGTTCCTGCATCATCATGCCCGGTGACTGTCTTCGATTCTAACTCAGGCCCATGACCTCGAACCCGATACCTAAATCGATCTGCCTGTTGCGCACCTCCGCCATCGGCGATGTCACCCACGTGGTGCCGCTGGTACGCACGCTGCAGAAAGCCTTGCCCGAAACCTCACTGACCTGGATCGTCGGCAAGCTCGAACGGAAGCTGGTCGGTGACCTGCCTGGCGTGGATTTCGTCACTTTCGACAAGCCGGCTGGCTGGGCTGGTATGCGTGCGGTACATGCGGAGCTGCGCGGACAACGCTTCGATGCCCTGCTGCAAATGCAGGTGGCCATGCGCTCGAATCTGTTGAGCATGGGCATCAAGGCCAATCGTCGCATCGGTTACGACAAGGCACGCTCGAAAGATCTGCACGGACTGGTCATCAACGAACGCATTCCGGCACGCCGCGGCGAGCATGTGCTCGATGCCATCGGCAGCTTCTGTGAACCGCTTGGACTCAAGCAGACCGACGTGCGCTGGGATATTCCGATTCCCGACGAGGCCCATGCGTGGGCAGCCGAGCAACTGCCCGGCGACACGCCTACCCTGCTGGTCAGCCCCACTTCCAGCCATGCGCTACGCAACTGGCGAGCCGAACGCTATGCCGCCGTGATGGATCATGTAACCGCACGCGGCTGGCGCGTGGTGCTGATTGGCGGACCTTCCGCAGGCGAGCGCACGATGGCGGATGAGGTGCTGGCAGCCTGCCAACGCCAGCCGCTTGACCTGACCGGCAAAGACACGCTGAAAAAATTGATGGCGATGCTCAGCCGCGCGCAGCTGCTGCTGACACCCGACTCCGGTCCGATGCACATGGCCAATGCGGTGGGCACCAAGGTGCTCGGCCTGCATGCCGCAAGTAACCCCGACCGTTCCGGCCCCTACTCCGATCGCCGCTGGTGCGTGAACAAGTACGACGAGGCGGCGCGACAGTATCTGGGCAAACCCGCCATCGAGATAGCGTGGGGCAGCAAGATCGAACGGCCTGGCGTGATGGATTTGATCGGCGTTGATGACGTGATCGAGCGCTACGAGGCCGCCGCGAAGAGCGAAGAATGAGCAGGAAGGAGTGAGAAACGAGAGACAGTCTGCCATCCGGGGCTGCTCTCTCATTTCTCACTTCTCTTTCCTCATTTTTGCTGTCGGTAATCCTGGTACGACTTTTCCTCGACCAGCTGCGAACCCAGTTTCAGGTTGATTTCGCGCTTGAACGCAGCACGCTCGTCGTTGCGGAAGTACACCGCACGCGCCAATGCGATGAACTCCTGATCGAATGCCTGCGCGCGTTCCTTCAGCCGAATCTTGTCCTCGATATCCCACAACAGCTCATTCACCGCGAGCAGGCGCGCACGCTCGTCGGAAATGTCCGTCTGCGAAGCCACATCGTTGGCCCAGGTTGCGGCAAGCAAGTCCAGCTCGTTGCGCACGTTGGCCAATTTCGCGTTGTCGCTGATGCGCCGTGATTTGATTTCGAGAATGGTGATCTTGTCGATCAGTTCGCCGTACGACACCGGGGTCTGGATCAGGCTCATGGCATGGGTTCCTTGTAGAAGGTTCAGTGAACAGCGCGAAACGCGCCATCCTGGACAAGCGCGCACACCGCGCGAATATCGCCATCCATCGCACGGTCACGATGCATGAAACTGATCTTTTCGCGCAGTATCGCGTGGGCATCACGCACGCTGGCGCCGGCATGGAAGTCGCTCGCACCAGCTAGTGCCGCCGCCAGTTGCTGCACTTCGGCGACGAATTGCTCGTAGTGCGGCTGGCCTTCGCGCGGCGCGTTGGCGACCTTCGCCGCCAGTGCCTGCCAACCACCACGCGTCGCCAATCGACGGGCGGCGTTCAACATTTCCTGACGGTAATCCAGTGCCTGTGCGGCGGTGTACAACTCCAATGCCAGCACGTGGCCGAGGTCGTCCACCATTTCCAGCACATGGCGCGCCTCGTTGGCGCCCATGGAAACGTGGTCTTCCGCATTGGCACTGGTGGGTACCGAATACACGCTGGCTGGATGGGCGCGGGTCGCCAGATCGTTGACCAGCGCGGCGGCGGTGTACTGCACGATCATGAAACCGGAATCGGTGCCGTCTTCATTGCCGGTAAGGAACGCCGGCAACCCGTCGTTGGTGGCCGGATCAACCAACTTGTTGAGTCGGCGTTCGGAGATCGACGCCAGCACCGGGATCGCCGCTTTCACGTAGCTCATTGCCAGCGCCAGCGGCATGCCATGGAAATGGCCGGCCGAGATCACCTGCTCCTCGATGAACTGCGCTTCGTCGTTGTCGGGGAAGATCAGCGGATTGTCGGTGACCGCGTTCAGTTCGATGTCGAACACGCGACAGGCCTGCGCCCACGCATCGCGCACGGCGCCGTGCACCTGCGGCATGCAGCGCAGGCTGTAGGCATCCTGCGGCTGATGCTTCTTGCCACCCTTGAACGGCAGGAAGCGACTGTAGAAAGCTTCGCGACCATGCCGCTGATTGGCCGGCACCCAGTCCCAGCCGATATCGAAGCTGAGGGCCTGGTCGTCCGCTTCGGTCCAGGCGTCGGCTGCCCATGACTTGAAGCGCGGCACCAGGTGATACGGAATATCGAGCAAGGTGGAACCTGCCAGCCGCTCACGCACGCGTGCCGCCACTTCCACCTGTCCCGGATGCGGGCGCAGGGCATGCACTTCGGGACGCAAGGCGCCGCTGCGACCGGCGAACGCATCCAGCGTCATCGCGGCCGCCACGTCGGCCGTATCGAGCAACTGTTCCAGCGTATCCAGCGCCAGCGTGCCGGTAGCCAGCATCTGCGCCGTACCATTGTTCAGCGCCAGACCTTCCTTGAACGACAGCCGGATCGGACTCAAGCCGGCACGCTTCAGCGCCTCGCCACCATCCATCCGCTCGCCGCGATAAAACGCCTCGCCACCACCGAGCAGCACGATCGCCAGATGTGACAGCGGCGCCAGGTCACCGCTGGCCCCGACCGAGCCCTTCTCCGGCACCACCGGAACCACGCCGGCGTTGAGCATCGCAGTCAGCGCTTCCAGCGTGCTGACACGAATGCCCGAGTGACCACGCATCAAGGTATTGATGCGGATCAGCAGCATGGCGCGGACCACGTCTTCACCGAACGGCTTACCCACGCACACCGCATGGGTGATGATCAGGTTGTGCTGAAGCTCTTCCATCAGCGTGCCTTCGGGCGCGCTGGCGTGACTACCCGGCAACTCGTCGCGCACACGGTGCGCGCCGAGCAGTTTGTCCGCGTTGCTGCCGAAGCCCGTAGTGACGCCGTAGGTCGGCTCGCCGCAATTGACCTTCTCCGCCAGAAAATCCGCCGCGCGCTGCACATGCTTGAGCTGGTTCTGATCGAGCGTTACCGATGCCGCATGTCGCGCCACGGCGATCAGTTGCGCACGCGTCAGGCTGCTGCCGTCGAGAAGAATGGTTTCGCTCACCAGGATTGCTCCAGAAATGTTTCAGCAACGACCATCGGCGCTGCCCTCACGGGCGCAGCCAGTGGCAAAAAGAGCGCTTGACGCGCTCAACCCATCGCAGCAGCCTGTTCCAGTTCCACCCGCAGGGTCTTGATCAATTCACTGCGCGCCACCTCGAACTGGTCCTCGCGGCGCAGGTCTTTCACCGTCACCACGCCCTTGGCAATTTCGTCTTCGCCCAGCACGATCACGAAGCGGATGCCGGCGCGGTCGGCGTACTTGAATTGCTTGCCCAGCTTGCCGCCTTCCAGCACCACTTCGGTGGCAATGCCGGCACCACGCAATTCGCCGGCCAACGCCAGATAAGCCGGCAACTGGGCCTCGTCCATCTGGGTGACCAGCACATCGACCGTGCTCTTGGCCGTGTCGATCAGGCCGGCGTCGCGCAACTGCCAGTACAGCCGGGTCAGGCCGATCGAGATCCCCACGCCGGGCAGGTGTGACTTGGTGTACTGGCCGGCGAGGTTTTCGTAACGTCCGCCGGAACAGATCGAGCCGATCTGTGGGTGGTCATTCAAGATGGTCTCGTAGACCGTGCCGGTGTAGTAATCGAGACCGCGTGCGATCGACAGATTCAGCGCGTAGGCGCTTTCAGGCACGCCGAATGCGTTGATCAGATTGAGCACTTCTTTCAGCTCGGCGCGGCCCTGCTCCATCGCTTCCGGGCCGGGCCCGAGCGCATCGAGCTTGTCCAGCGCATCCTGCAGCGAGGTGGAACGCACCTGCACGAAGGCGAGGATTTTTGCCGTCACCTCGGCACTGAGACCGAAGGACTCGCCAGTCAGCGTATCGCGCACGTAATCGGCGCCGCGCTTGTCCAGCTTGTCCACTTCGCGCAGCACCAGCATTTGCTGTTCGGCATCCACCACGCCAAGGCTTTCGAAGTAACCGCGCATCAGCTTGCGGTTGTTCATGTGGATGGTGAACGAACCAATGTCCAGTTCACGGAACACGCTGTGGATCACCGCCGGAATCTCGGCGTCGTAGCGCACCGACAGCGCGTCCTTGCCGATCACGTCGATGTCGCACTGATAGAACTCGCGGAAGCGTCCGCGCTGGGCGCGCTCGCCGCGGTAGACCTTCTGCATCTGGTAGCGACGGAACGGGAAGCTCAGCTCGCGCTCGTGCTCGGCGACGTAACGCGCCAGTGGCACGGTGAGGTCAAAACGCAAGGCCAGTTCCGGCATGCCTTCGTCGACCTTGGCGGCCGCGTTCAGGGCACCGGTGGACTGCACGAAATAGACCTGACGCTCGGTTTCGCCGCCGCTCTTGGTCAGCAGTACGTCGGAGTATTCAATCACCGGTGTTTCGATGGCCAGAAAGCCGAAACGCTCGTAATTGCGACGGATCACGTCGAGCATGCGCTGGAACGCGATCTGGTCGAGCGGCAGCAGCTCGAGCACGCCGGGCATGGTACGGGCCAGGGTAAGCGCCATGGAATCCTCTACTGACGGTGGTGGGCATTCCGTTGCGCGGCAAGCCACACAACGGCAGCCGTCAAGATTAACAGAACGCCAGCTGCCTTCCCCAGACTCGCACTCCACAAAATGAAGCAAACCAGTTGCCAAGGCGCCGATCCGCGATTAAGATACGCGGCTTACCACGGGGTGTAGCTCAGCCTGGTAGAGCGCTACGTTCGGGACGTAGAAGTCGCAGGTTCGAATCCTGTCACCCCGACCAAGTTCGATGAAGAAGCCGGCCTTGCGCCGGCTTTTTTGTTGGCTGGTTTACCGCATCAGCCAGGCACCGGCGAAAGCGCGGCCAGCCGGTCCAGCTCCTCTTCCAGAAAACCGGCCTCCAGCCGTGCCGGCCGGTTGAACGGACCGCGCAGGCTGACGCCCATGTAATCGCGCAGCAGGTCGAAGAAGGTGTCGATCGGGTCGACGCCATCACGTTCGCAGCAATACCGATACCAACGGGTACCGGCGGCGACGTGGGCCACTTCCTCGCGCAGGATCACCTCCAGGATCGCCACCGTGCGTTCGTCACCGAGCTTGCGCAGGCGCTCGATCATGCCCGGGGTGACATCCAGCCCTCGCGCTTCCAGCACCCGCGGCACCAGCGCCATCCGCGCGGTATCGTTTGCAGCGGTTTTCTCGGCCATCGCCCACAGGCCATCGTGCGCGTCGAAATCGCCGTAGGCATGGCCCAGTTCGGTCAGCCGCGCCGACAGCATGGCGAAATGCCGCGCCTCGTCATGCGCGCAACTGGCCCAGTCGCGGTAGTACTCGGCCGGCTTGTCGCGGTAGCGATACACCGCGTCCCAGGCCAGGTTGATCGCATTGAATTCGATATGCGCGATGGCATGCACCAGCGCCGCACGACCTTCAGGGCTGCCCAGCCCTCGCTGCGGCACCTGACGGGCGTTGACCAGTGCGGGTTTGTCCGGACGACCGGGTGCACCGATCGGCTCGGCGGCAGGCGCATCCGGGTCGGCGTGCAGCTCGCCGGCAAGCAACGCCTGCCAGGTTTCGCGAGTCAGGCGCAACTTTTCTTCAGGCTCGCTCGCATCGAGGCAACGTTTGGCGGCAGCGTGGAGGTCCATGAGCGAGGGCCGGCGTGAGTGACGAGGAAAAGGGGTCAAGAACAGCGCAAATGCATCGAGCAGGCAACGCTCGCTGCCCACTTATCCTCACTCATTCCTGATCTCACTCTCGCCGCGCCGCCTTGGCGTCATCCGAGCGCAGCATTTCGATCTGCTGGAGATAACTCTGGTCGAGGCCGGTGATGTATTCACCGGAGAAGCATGAGGTATCGAACTGCTTGAGGTCTTCGTTGCCGTCCTGCACCGCCCAGATCAGATCAGCCAGATCCTGGTAGATCAGCCAGTCGGCGCCGAGCTCCCGCTCGATTTCCTTTTCCGTGTGTCCGGCGGCAACCAGCTCCGTCACCGATGGCATGTCGATGCCGTAGACATTCGGATAGCGCACCGGTGGCGCAGCGGAGGCGAAATAGACGTTCTTCGCACCCACGTCGCGAGCCATCTGGATGATCTGCTTGGAGGTGGTGCCGCGAACGATGGAATCGTCGACCAGCAGCACGTTCTTCTTGCGGAATTCCAGGTCAATCGCGTTGAGCTTGCGACGCACGGACTTCACCCGTTCGCCCTGCCCCGGCATGATGAAGGTGCGGCCGATGTAGCGATTCTTGACGAAGCCTTCGCGGAACGGCACGCCCAGTGCGCCGGCCAGTGCACTGGCGGCGGTACGCGCGGTGTCGGGAATCGGGATCACCGCATCGATGCCGTGATCGGGTCGCTCGCGCAGAATTTTCTCAGCCAGCTTTTCGCCCATGCGCAGACGCGCCTTGTACACCGAGACGTCTTCGATCATCGAGTCGGGCCGGGCCAGGTACACATATTCGAAAATGCACGGCGTATGCGGCGCCATCTCGGCACAGTGGCGGCTGAACAGTTGTCCATCGTCGGTGATGATGACGGCCTCGCCCGGCGCCACGTCGCGCATCAGCTTGAAGCCGAGCACGTCGAGCGCCACCGATTCGGATGCCACTGCGTACTCGTGCCCCTGGGCGGTGACGCGCTCGCCCAGCACCAGCGGACGAATGCCATTGGGATCACGGAACGCGACCAGGCCATAACCCAGCACCAGTGACACGCAGGCATAGCCGCCGCGCGCACGCGCATGCACGCCGGCCACCGCCTTGAAGATATGGTCCGGGGTGAGCGCCATGCGGTCCTGGATCTGCAATTCGTGCGCCAGCACGTTCAGCAGTACTTCGGAGTCGGATTCGGTGTTGATGTGACGGCGATCGTCCTGAAACATTTCACGACGCAGCGCATCGGTATTGACCAGGTTGCCGTTGTGCGCAAACGCGATGCCGTAAGGTGAATTGACATAGAACGGCTGTGCCTCGGCCGAACCTGCGGAGCCGGCCGTGGGGTAGCGGCAATGGCCGATGCCGATGCGACCACGCAATCCCGCCATCGCGCTCTGTCCGAACACATCGCGGACCAGTCCATTACCCTTGTGCAGGCGCAACCGGTCGCCATCCACGGTGGCGATGCCAGCGGCGTCCTGGCCGCGGTGCTGCAGCACCGTCAGTCCGTCATAAAGCGCCGATGCCACTTCACTGGTACCGACAATGCCGATGATTCCGCACATGGTTTGCTGCCTGCTTCGAGAGGTGTGTCAGGGTTTCCGCGGCGGCGCAGTCGAACTGGCTGCGGCCGGCATCGCCGGATGAAGGGTGCTAGCCGCCGGTGCGACCGCCGGCCTGGATATGGCGGCGGTGACCGTCGCCGGCAAGCCGGACAGGCGATCGAGCACGGCCGGCGGGTGAATGTAGTCGCGCACACTGGGTGGCACCTGCTGACCCAGCCATGCGGCAACGTGCTGAAACTGCGGCAACAATACCGATTGCTGCCACCAGGGATCACGGGTGAACGCGGTAAATCCGACCAGGAACACCAGCAAGGTGACCAGCAGCACACCACGCACAAAGCCGAACACCATGCCCAGCAAACGATCGGTACCCGACAAACCAGTGCTTTCAACCAACTTGCTGACCACGAAGCGCAGCAGCGCGCCGAGAATCAGCACGACAACGAAGCACAACGCGTAAGCCACGATGATCCGCGCCGAAGGCAGCTCGATCGCCCGCTCGAAATGCGGCGCTATGGCGGGGCCAAACGTCCATGCCACCCAGAACGCGGCGATCCAGATCACCAGCGCCATCACCTCGGAAATCAGCCCGCGCCACAGCCCGACCAGCACGGACAAGGCCAGCACGCCGAGAATGATGTAGTCAGTCCAGTTCATGGATGCGCTCAGGCCCGGTCACGGTTACCGGTGAACTCAGGGAACTGCCACGACGTTGCCGTCGATGCCCAGCTTGGTCTTGATCTGGTCGTGCACGTGTTGTGCATCGCTGCGCTGGGTTTGCGGGCCAGCCCGCACGCGCCACAACAGTTTGCCGCCAGACTGCACCGAATCGACAAAACCATCGAAGCCGTTGGCCCGCAGCTTGTCGCGCAAGGCATCGGCATCCGTCCGGCTGCTCACCGCGGCCAACTGCACCGCCCAGCCACCCGCCTTGCTGGAAGCCTGTGCCGCCGGTGCGCTGGCGGGCGCTTCATCGTGACTGGCGTCCTGTTCCAGCCGGGCCGGCACGCCGGGGATCGACTGCACAATCTTCAGTCGCGCCGCTTCTGCCGCCGCACGCGTCTCGAATGGTCCTGCCGTCACCAGGGTACGCGGCTGGCCAGCCTGAGTGATCACCCGGCCGCTCACCGGGTAGCCCAAGGCGCGCACGCGGTGTTCAAGGTTCGCCGCACCTGAGGCGCTGGCGTAGGCACTGAGGTTGAGCGTGTAGTTGCCATGCCCTGCGACAGGCGCCGCAGGTATGGCTGGTGTGGCTGGTTTGGATGCTGGCGGCTTGGGCGTGGGCAACGGCTTGGCCGGCAACTCGGCCACGGGCTTGTTGACGATTGCCGGAGTCGCCGCAGCGGGCTTGGTCACGGCTGGCGCGGCCACGGCGGCGGAACCGGCGGCTGGTTTGACCTGTTGGGGAATCACCGGCTGGGTTGCCGACGCACCCGACCCGGTGGAAACCGTCGTTGGCTGCGGCGGCTGGCCAGCCAGCGGGTCGGTTTCCACATCACGCGGGCGATTGGCGCCAATGTTCACGGTGGGCAGCTTGTCACCGGTCGCCGGGGTTACCGACTCGGCCGGCAGGCCAGTTGCACTGGCGCCGCTGGCCGGACTCGGCGTCAGGCTCATGGTGCGCGTCTGCAGGTCACGGTCCGGCGCAGGGGGAATCGCCAGACTGACCGCCTGGTCACCACCGGAAACCGGCGGCGTACTGGAAAAGAACATCGGCACGAACAGAACCGCCAAGGCAATCAGGACGGCGGCTCCCAGCAGGCGTGTTTTCAAGTTTTGGCTCCAGGACGGCAATGGCAAGGCACAACGCCACGATTATACCTGCCACAGGCAGAGGTCATCCGCCGTCGGCCCGCGTGACGGGGCTGACCTGTTCAGCAAGTGCCTCGCCAGCGACGAAAAACGAGCCAAAGGCGAGGATGCAGTCGCCCACCTGGGCTGTGCGGCGCGCCCCAAGCAGTGCCGCAGGCACGTCCGGGTAGATCGAGTACGCGGCCTGCGGCAGGGTTTGCTGCAGCACGCCCACCAGCGCATCCACCGTCATGCCGCGTGGACTGACCTGATCCAGTCCGGTCAGGTGCCAGTGATCCACCCGCGAACCGAGCGCGGCGACCACGCCGGCAACATCCTTGTCGGCCAGTGCGCCATAGACGGCATGCAATGGGGTTGGCGGTTGCGCGTCGATCCACTCGGCCAATGCGCGTGCCGCCTGCGGGTTGTGGCCAACGTCCACCACCAATGAGACGTCACCGCGGATCACCTGCAATCGCGCCGAAGCCCGCACCTCATGCAAACCGGCACTGACCGCCGCGAAGAACGCACTGGGTGCGAGCATCTCGTCATTCAACGCATGCAACGCGGCAATCGCCGCCGCCGCATTCGCGTATTGCACCGGTGCCAGCAAGGCCGGGTCAGGCAGTTCCATCACGCTGCCGTCGCGATGATGCCAACGCCAGCCATCGGCATGACGCTCGACGCTGAAGTCGGTGCCGGCGCGCTCGATCCGCGCATCGCAAGCTTCCAGCGCAGCGAGCAGACCGGCCGGCGGGTCCAGCTCACCGAGAATCACTGGCCGCCCGCTCCTGGCAATGCCGGCCTTCTCGCGACCAATGCTGTCGCGATCAGGACCGAGCCAGTCCATGTGGTCGAGATCGATCGTGGTGATTAGCGCAAGGTCGGCATCGATGATGTTGACTGCATCCAGCCGCCCGCCCAGACCCACTTCCAACAGCGCCACGTCGAGCTCGGCACGGGCAAACAAATCCAGCGCCGCGAGTGTGCCGAACTCGAAATAGGTCAGCAGCACAGGGGCGGGTTTCCCCACGCCGCGCGCGGTCTCGATCCGCTCGAATGAGGCGATCAAGGCTGCATCATCGACATCCACACCATCGATGCGCACACGTTCGTTGTAACTCAACAGGTGGGGTGAGGTGAACGCGCCCACGCGTCGCCCGGCGGCCCGCAATATCGCCTCCAGCATGGCGACGGTGGAACCCTTGCCGTTGGTGCCGCCAACCGTGATCACTTGTCGCGCTGGCGCTGGTGCGCCCATCCTGCGCCACACCTCGCGCACCCGGTCCAGGCCCAGCTCAATGCTGTGGACGTTGACACGCTCCTGGTAGGCCAGCCATTCGGCGAGGGTGCGGCTCATGCAGTGACTTTCGCGCTGTTGGATCAAGCGGCGTACGCACTGAGGTGCGCACGGAAAGCGCGCAGTCTACGGCATGCACTCAACTGAACGGGTGAATCCCGCTGTAGTGCAAGGCCATGTACATGCCGAACAAGCTCCACATGGTCTTCTTCAAGGCCTTGCCGACAAGCAACGCCGTAAGCAGGCCGAGCAACACCGGCAGGTATTTGTCGAGCGTGCTGCGCGTGTCAGGGGTAACGTTCATCGAAGCTCTCCTGCACCACCATTGGTGCGGAAGAATGATCGCGTGCGGCAGTCGGCAGCTGCAGAAGCAGCCGTCAACCATCCGCGGTGACAATCGTCACAGCGGCACGTTGCGCAGGCGCAATGCATTGCTGACCACCGACACCGAACTCAGGCTCATTGCCAGCGCGGCGATCATCGGCGACAACACGATGCCGAACCATGGATACAACACGCCTGCGGCCAGCGGGACGCCGATCGCGTTGTAGATCAAGGCAAAGAACAGGTTCTGCTGGATGTTGCGCACGGTGGCTTGCGACAGCTTGCGCGCCCGCACGAGCGCGCCCAGCTCGCCCTTCACCAGGGTCACCTGCGCGCTTTCCATCGCCACGTCGGTGCCGCCACCCATCGCGATGCCGATATCCGCAGCCGCCAGCGCGGGTGCGTCATTGATGCCATCGCCGGCCATCGCCACCCGGCGCCCATCATCCTTGAGTTGGCTCACCACCGCCGCCTTGTCGATCGGCGACACGTCGGCGTGCACCTCGTCGATACCCAGCGTGCGGGCCACCGCTTGCGCGGTGGTGAGGTTGTCGCCCGTCAACATCACGATGCGCAGACCGGCTGCATGGAGGTCGCCAATCGCCTGAGGTGAATCCGGCTTGATCCGGTCGGCCACGGCCAACAAAGCAGCCAGCGCGCCGTCGACCGCGAGGAACATCACCGTTGCTCCCGCTCCACGCAACTGCTCCGCGCGCGCAAGCGCGGCGGCGTCGAGCGTGACCTGCGACTCGTCCATCAATTTCGTATTGCCCAGCACCACCGCGCTGCCGTCGACCGTCGCGGTGACCCCACGCCCCGTCAGCGAGCGAAATTCCGTCGCCGCCAGACTGGCCACCTGCTCCGCTTCGGCACCCTGCACGATCGCTCTGGCCAGCGGATGCTCGCTCGGCCGTTCCAGCGCCGCCGCCAGCGCCAGCAATCGTTCGCGAGTGTGACCATCCAGCACGACCAGCTCGCTCAGCGCCGGCTTGCCCATGGTCAGCGTGCCGGTCTTGTCTACCACCAGCGTATCGATGTCACGCAAGCCTTCGATCGCACCGGCGTCTTTGAACAGCACGCCATGCTGCGCACCGCGTCCGCTGGCCACCATGATCGAGATGGGCGTGGCCAGGCCCAGCGCACAGGGACAGGCAATAACCAGCACCGAGACCGCCGCGATCAGCGCATGCGTCAACCGCGGCTCAGGCCCCAGCAGTGCCCATGCCGCAAACGCCAGCAGCGCAATCGCTACCACGCCGGGCACGAACCACGCGGCGACCTTGTCGGCCACACGCTGCAGCGGCGCCCGACTGCGTTGCGCCTGCACCACCAGAGCCACGATTTGCGCCAGCATGGTCTGGCCGCCGACCTTCTGCGCACGCATGATCAGCGCGCCATCCTGGTTGACCGTGCCGGCGGTGAGCACATCACCGCTCACCTTCGCCTGCGGCATCGGCTCACCGGTCAGCATCGACTCATCGACGTGGCTTTCGCCCTCTATCGCCACGCCATCCACCGGCACCTTCTCGCCCGGACGCACACGCAGGACATCGCCTACCCGCACGTCATTCAGCGGCACGTCGCTCTCGCTGCCGTCGGCGGCAATCCGTCGAGCGGTCTTCGGCGCAAGGCCCAGCAACGCTTTCAATGCAGCGCCGGTGCGTCGGCGCGCACGCAGTTCCAGAAAGTCACCCAACGAAACCAGCGTAACGATCACCGCCGCCGACTCGAAGTAGACCGCAACATGCCCCTGCCTATCGCGAAAACCTTCCGGAAAAACATCCGGTAGCAGGAAGGCCACCGCGCTGTACAGCCACGCCACGCCGGTGCCCAGGGCGATCAGCGTGTACATGTTCGGCGACCACGGTTTGAGCGAGCGCCAGCCGCGCATGAAAAACGACGCGCCACCCCACAGCACCACGATGCTGGCCAGCACCGCCTCGACCCAACCCGCCACACCATCCCATGGCACTGGCAGATGAAACCCGAACAGATGCGGCCCCATCGCCAGCAGGAACACTGGCAAGGTGGCCGCGACCAGCAGCCAGAAGCGCCGTGTCATCGAAGACAACTCGCCACCGTCATCCTCTTCCAGCGTCGGCATCATCGGCTCCAGCGCCATGCCGCATTTCGGGCAATCACCCGGACCCGCCTGCTGCACTTCCGGATGCATCGGG
The DNA here is from genome assembly GCF_029224025.1 of Rhodanobacter sp. AS-Z3. Taxonomy (NCBI): domain Bacteria; kingdom Pseudomonadati; phylum Pseudomonadota; class Gammaproteobacteria; order Lysobacterales; family Rhodanobacteraceae; genus Rhodanobacter; species Rhodanobacter sp. AS-Z3. Next base: position 2,117,096 of record NZ_CP119392.1, on the reverse strand, counting down.
CAGGTGTAGATCGCACCGGGCGCTACCGGTGCTGGCGCCGGGCGAGTCTGCAGATAAGCCGCAGGATCAGCCACGAATTTTTCGCGACAACGCGAGGCACAAAAATGGTAGGTGTGACCGGCATGTTCGGCGTGGTGCTGCGCCGTGCGCGGGTCCACCATCATGCCGCACACCGGGTCCTTCACCGAATCAGCCTGTTTGCCAGCAGCAGCCTGCGCATGCAGGTAGGTCGCTGGCGCGGCGTCAAACTTCGTCTTGCAACCGGCACCGCAGAAATGAAACGTTTGCCCGTCATGCGTGGACTGGTGTTTCGAAGTCGCCGTATTCACCGTCATGCCGCAAACCGGGTCGGTCGTCTTCATGCCGGGCTGGTCGCTACCGTGGCAGCACGCATGCGCGTTCATGCGTCCACCTGCTCATCGCTGAGCGCGCGCAGGATCGGGCAATGCTCCGGCTTGCCATGTCCAGGGCACGAGTCGACCAGTTGCGCCAAGCCGTCACGTATGCGTTGCAGCTCGACGATGCGTTGCTCGATCGCCAACAGGCGCTTCTGCGCGCGCTGCTTGACCGCCTTCACCCCGCGCTGCCGATCAGCCGACAAGGCGAGCAGTTCGCGAATCTCTTCCAGCGTGAAGCCAAGATCCTTGGCCCGCCGAATGAAGCGCAACTGCGCGATGGTGGCATCGCCATAGCTGCGATAGCCCGACGCACGCCGCTCCGGTTCCGGCAGCAAGCCTTCGCGCTCGTAGTAACGGATCGTGTCGATCGCCACGCCGACGCGCTTGGCGACGGCACCGATGGTCAGTGAGACTGTTTGTGTGGTCATACCACCAAGTCTAGAGCATGGATCAAGGTCTAGAGTCAAGCTTGCCGGCGCAACCCGTGTCAACGGTGTGGCTCGCGCTCCGATGGGGCCAGCCGCACCTGCTCCGCCAGTGGGACGAAAGCTGCCCGACAGGAACAGGGACTACGATGGTCAGCGAGGCGCGACTCAGTTTCAGCAAGCAACCGGGTATGCCCGGCACAGGGAAAGTAGATGTCATCGGTTACCCCACCATCTCACCAGCCGCGCTGCGGAGCCAGCCCATGACTGCAGCCGTGACAAGCCCGGTGTCCGTTCCCATTTTGATGTATCACAACATCGACATCGCTCCGCGCAACCTGCCGCGGCTGCGCAGCCTTTATGTAAGCCCGGCGTCATTCGCGCGACAGATGTGGCTGCTTCGCCGGATGGGCTACATTGGATTGTCGATGACTGCCGCCATGCCTTACTTGCGTGGGGAAAAGTCCGCACGCGTCGCCGTCATCACCCTGGACGATGGCTACGCAGATAACCTGCAGGCCGCGCTGCCCGTTCTCCAACGCCATGGTTTCAGCGCCACGTGCTACGTGGTCAGCGGCTCGATCGGGCACTACAACAGCTGGGACGCCGAACGACTCGGCGTGCAAAAGCCACTGATGACGGTCAGCGAGCTGCAGGCGTGGCAGCAGGGCGGGATGGAAGTAGGCGCCCACACTCGTACCCACCCCCGCCTTACCCGATGCGACGATGCACAACTGGTCGATGAGATCGGCGGCAGCAAGCGAGAACTGGAAGATCGACTGGGCTTCCCGATAACCCAGTTCTGCTACCCCTACGGCGATGTGGACGAGCGCACTGCACTCGCCACACAACAAGCCGGGTTTGCCGCCGCTACCACGACCCGGCGTGGTCGTGCCCAAGCAGGCTCTGACCCATGGCGCTTGCCACGTATCCAGGTCGCCCGCCATCACGTGCTACCCCAGTTTGCGATGAAGACCTTCTCGAAATACGAGGATCGTCGCGCGTGAACTTCCTGCTGGTAGGTACCTGTCCGGACAACAACGGCGCCGCGACACACTTTGTCGCGCTGGCGCTGGCCCTGGTCGAAGCGGGACACCACGTTACCGCGCTGGTTTATCCCGACAGTCTGGTGGCGCAAAGCCTGTCCCGCTCAGCCGTGCACTTACGGGCGGCGAAGTTTCGCAACGCGTTCGATCCACGTGGCTACACGGCGTTATGGCGTGCCGTGCGGCAAACGCGGCCGGACTGGCTGGTTGGCAATTCCGGCAAGGAGTACTGGCCACTGATCATCAGCGGCCGCATCCTGGGTATCCCGGTGGCTTTGTTTCGGCACCGCACTCCCGCCATGAAGCGGCTATCCGGCTACTTCACACCACGACTGGCACAACGCTTTTTCGCGGTGTCATGGCACGCGCGCCAAGCCTACCTGTCACGGGGAATTCCTGCCGCACGGGTGCACGTACTCTACAACCCGGTCGATCTGGAAACGTGCCGGCCAGACCCGCAGCAGCGGCAGCTAACCCTGGAGCGACTGGGCATCGACAACACCGCCATCGTGCTGGGCTACTTCGGCCGCATGCACACCGGCAAGGGCATATTCCCGCTATTTGAAGCGGCCAATCAGGCCATGGCGCGCGAACCACGACTGCATTGCCTGTGGGTCGGCAGCGGTGGGGAAGCCGGTTCGCTGCGTGCACTGGCAGCCGCACATCCGATGGCGTCACGTCACCACTTCGTCAGCTGGGTCAACGACACCCATCCGCTCTACAGCGCAATTTCGATGCTGGCTTTTCCGTCGATTTCCCCTGAAGCTTTCGGCCGGGTCGCCATTGAGGCGCAGGCCCACGGCGTTCCAGTGCTGGCCAGCGATGCGGGCGGCATAGCGGAAACCATCGCCAACGGCCATACCGGCATGCTGCTTCCGCCAGGCGACGTCGGTGCGTGGGGCGACGCCATCATCCAGTTGTGCGATCCCGCCATCCGGCTACCCATGGGCGAGGCCGCACGCGAGTTCGCGCAACAGAACTTCAGTTTTCCGGTGATTGCCGCGGAGTTCGTGCGCATCCTGCAACCAATTACCGGCACGCAACCCGAAGCGCTGAGCAGCGGCTACGTCAGGCGCGGGCTGTAACGTCTGCGTACCGGCGCTACACGGCTCCGCGCTATCGCCCATCCTCCACCGCCACGAACCCGCCAGTCTGCCGTTTCCACAATCGCGCATAGAGGCCTTCGTGGGCAATGAGCTCGGCATGGGTACCACTCTCCACGATGCGCCCCTTGTCCAACACCACCAGTCGGTCCATCCGCGCAATGGTGGACAACCGGTGGGCAATCGCGATCACCGTCTTGCCCTGCATCAGGACGTCCAGACTGTCCTGAATTGCCGCTTCGGCTTCGGAGTCCAGTGCCGAAGTGGCTTCATCCAGCACCAGGATCGGTGCGTCCTTCAACAGCACGCGGGCAATCGCAATGCGCTGACGCTGGCCGCCGGATAGTTTCACGCCACGCTCGCCGACCAGCGCATCAAAACCGCAGCGGCCTTCGCCGTCGCTGAGCGTGGGGATGAACTCGTCGGCACGCGCCTTGCGCACGGCTTCCATGATCTGCGCCTGACTGGCATCGGGACGCCCATACAGCAGGTTCTCGCGAATCGAGCGATGCAACAGGGAAGTGTCCTGGGTGACCACGCCGATCTGCGAGCGCAGGCTTTCCTGCGTGACCCGGGCAATGTCCTGACCGTCGATCTGGATGCGACCTGACTCCAGGTCGTAAAGCCGCAGCAGCACGCTGACCAAGGTCGACTTGCCGGCCCCGGAAGGCCCCACGAGGCCGATCTTCTCGCCGGCGCGAACGCCCAGCTCCAGCCCGGCAATCACGCCATCCTGCTTGCCGTAATGAAAGTGGATTTGCTCGAAGTGCACCGCACCTTCACTGACCTCCAGCGGCATGGCACCTGCGCAGTCCTGTACCGCCCGCGGCTGCGAGATCGTGGTGATGCCATCCTGCACCGTGCCCACATCCTCGAAAATGCCGTTGACCACCCACATGATCCAGCCGGACATGTTGTTGATGCGAATCACCAACCCCGTCGACAACGCAATCGCGCCCACGGTGACGCGGCCCTCACTCCACAACCACAATGCCAGCGCCGACGTGCCCACAATCAGGAAGCCGTTGAGCACGGTGATGCTGCTGTCCAGTGCGGTGGTGATGCGGGTCATCTGGCGCAGCTTTTCGGTCTGCTCCCGCATCGCCTCGGCCACGTAGGTATCTTCGCGCCGGGTATGCGCGAACAGCTTCAGCGTCAACACATTGCTGTAGCCATCAACGATGCGCCCCATCAATTTCGAGCGCGCCTCGGAGGCCAGCCACGAGCGTTGCTTCAGGCGCGGGATGAAAAACGCCAGCAGTCCCACGTACAGAAACACCCAGACAAACAACGGCGCGGCCAGCCAGAAATCCGCCTGCGCAAACAGCACGATCGCACTGCCGGTATAGATGGTGACGTACCAGATCGCATCAACGATCTGCACTGCCGACCCACGCAGCGAAGCGCCGGTCTGCATGATGCGATTGGCGATGCGACCGGCGAAATCATTCTGGAAAAAACCCAGACTCTGCCGAATCACGTAGCGATGATTCTGCCAGCGGATGCGGTTGGTCACGCTGGGCACAATCGCCTGATTCACCAGCAAGTCGTGCACACCCATCGCCAGCGGCCGCACGATCAGCGCAACCAAGCCCATCCACAGCAACTCGTGACCGTGTCGATGAAAGAAGTCGGTGGCCGGCGCACCCTTTGGCCATATCCACGATGCGGCCAATGAAACCGAACAGCGATACCTCGACAATCGCCACCACGAAGCCCACCACGATTGCCACCGCGAACACCGGCCACACCTGGCCCAGGTAGAACACGTAGAAGCGCGCAACTGACTGCGGCGGCATGCCGTCGCCCGGCTCCTTGAACGCATCGATGAGGGATTCGAACCAGCGAAAGATCATGGGCAATGGACTTGGAGGATGACGAAACAGCGCAGCACGCGCAGACACGCACGAACTCGTGGGCGGCCAGCATAGCCTGCCGTGCACAGCGATGATCCCTCAAGCCAAGGCTATTTCCACGGCTCCGCACGTTCGTTCAGCAACTTGCATCTGCGAGCGTAAGGTAGCCACGTCGTCGCCTGTGGGTCGTCGAGCGCAAGCGAAAAATACTTCAACCGAATGCCGCCGATAGAACCTGCCGGCAGCCTTCCCGTGAGGTCGTCCCGGTGTGATGAAAGCCCTGATCCGGGCGCTCGGTAAACCAGATCGGCCCGACCCGCCAGCCAGTGATTTCGAACCGCGGCACACGGATCAGCCAGGCGACAAAACCCGCAGCAAACCAGTCGCCACCGTTGTTGACCACGGGGCATTTCGGATACGGCTGGTGCCTGCGCTCAAGCAGGCTGGTGGTGAGGTAACGGGTAACGTCTTCAGCGGCGACCATCGCCCCCGCAGCTGGCTTGCCTGCCGCCGCGGGGTGAGCGTTTGGTACGAATGTCCGGCGGCACAAGCCACGACAGGTCGACCGCTTCAACGCCACCAATCTGAACGCTCGCCATGCTGCGCGACGCCACCGCGAAGAATGCGATTGACCGTCTGTCACGGCGTATTCGATCATGCTCGGATGCCTTATTTTTGCCGCCTGTTGCTAATCCTCCTGCTGACTCTTGGCAGCACCTCGCTGCGCGCGCAGACCGACAGCCCACCGCTCGCGCCAGCGGCCGCACCGGCGCAGACGCTGGACCAGCTGAGCGACCAGCTCGACAGCATCAAGGCTGCGCTGAAGAAGCCTGGCCAGCCTGACCTGCCGCTGGCCGACCTGCGCGGCACCGCGCTCGCGGTACAGGATCAGGCGCGCCAGCTCACTACCAGCCTCACGCCGCAGATGACCGCCCTGCAGGCCCAGCTCGCCGTGCTCGGCCCGCCACCCGTCAAAGGTGCGCCAGCAGAAGCGCCCGAGGTTACCGCCCAGCGACGTCAGCTGGACAAGCTGCAGTCCAGTCTGGATGCCCAGATCAAGCAATCGCAGCTGCTCAACCAGACCGCGATGCAACTGGCAGCGCAGATCACCGGCCTGCGCAACGATGAATTCCAGACGCGGTTGGCCTCGCGCACGGCTACCCCCTTCAGCGTCACGTTCTGGGCCGACCCCGCGCGGACATTCCCTGATGATCTGATCCGCCTGAAACGCCTGGGCTCGCGCGTCGCCGCCATGCTCAGCAGCGCCTGGCAACCGCCAAATCGGCAGCCGCTGCTGTGGTGTCTGGCGGCCGCCGCGTTGCTGCTGGCCGGTGGCCGCTGGGCGCTGGAGCGCTTGCTGCTGACCCTGGCCACGCGCCACGTGCCGGATGGTCACCTGCGCCGCAGCGCGATGGCCAGCGCGGTGGCGCTGACGGCTGTGCTCACTACCGGCCTGTCGGCGCAACTGGTCTACCTGGGCCTGAACTGGAACGACATTCTCGACGACGACCTTCACGATCTGGCCACCGCCACGGTGCGACTGGTCTGCTTTGCCGCGTTCGTCACCGGGTTGGGGCGTGCGCTGCTTTCCGTGCGCCGCCCGTCCTGGCGCCTGCCGGCGTTGCCCGATCTGGCGGCGCAACGTCTGCGTCCCTATCCCTGGTGGCTGGCCGCCGCCGCGCTGCTGTTCGGCACTACCGAGCGGATCATGCGCACGATCGGCACCAGCTTGCCGGCAACGGTGGCCACGCGCGGACTGCTCGCGCTGGTGATCAGCGGGCTGATCGGTGCAGCGCTGTGGACCTTGCAGCGCAGTCGGCACGAACGGCCCGCGGAGCATGCCGAAGCCACGCCGGGGCCGGCATGGCTCAGCCTGTTCATCGCGGCCGCCGCGCTGGGCGTGGCCGTCAGCTGGCTGGGCGTGGCCACCGGCTACATCGCGCTGGCGTTCTTCGTCGCCGGGCAGATGTTGTGGGTGGGCGTGATTACCGCCACCGTCTACCTGCTGAGCCACCTGCTGACCGACCTGATTCATACCTCGCTGGACCCTCGCGGCAGCAGCGGCCAACAGTTGCAGACGAGCTTCAGCCTGGCTCCGCATCGGCTGGAGCAGGTCTCCGTGTTGCTCGGCGGCATCGTTCGCGTGGCGCTGGTATTGCTGGCCCTGGCCACTGTACTGACGCCATTCGGAGCCGGTCCTGCCGACCTGCTGGCCAGCGCGAGGCAAACCCTGGGCAATCTGAAACTCGGCGACCTGGTCATCAATCCGGCCAGCATCGGCAGCGGCCTGCTGGTGCTGCTCGGCGGTGTGCTGGTGCTGCGCCTGCTCAAGCGCTGGCTGCGTGAAAAGTTGCTGCCGAAGTCCGCGATGGATAGCGGCATGCAGGAATCCATCACCACTCTGCTCGGCTATGTCGGTGGGCTGCTGGTGATGGTGTTGACCCTGGCCGAGCTGCAGGTAGATCTGAAAAGCATCACCTGGATCATCAGCGCACTCTCGGTGGGTATCGGTTTCGGCCTGCAAGCGATCGTGCAGAACTTTATTTCCGGCTTGATCCTGCTGGTCGAGCGACCCGTGAAAGTAGGCGACTGGGTCAGTTTGAGCAGCGACGTCGAGGGCGATATTCGGCGGATCAACGTGCGCGCCACCGAAATCCAGATGGGCGACCGCTCTACCGTGATCGTGCCGAACTCGCAGTTGATCACCCAGAACGTGCGCAACGTTACCCTGGCCAACGCGCAGGGCCGTGTGCAGATCAAGCTGCCGATGCCATTGAGCAGTGACGCTGACAAGGTTCGCGAACTGGTGTTGGCAGTGTTGCGAGCGCATGACGCTACGCTGGGTACGCCGGCCCCGTTCGTACAACTGGAAAGCGTGATCACCGGCGCCATGACGTTCAACTGCGTTGCCTACGTCAGCAGCCCGCGCGTGGTCAGCGGAGTGAGAAGCGATCTGCTGTTCGAGATACTCGCGCGCCTGCGTAGCGCAAACATGCCGATGACCACGCCACAAAGCATGTTGGTACGCACCTTGCCGCCGCTGACCGAAGACGACGACGACGACGACCCTACCGGTTAGGTGCGCCAGCCCACCAGCGGTAGCGCGCCATGGGACAAGTTGATCCCGCAGCGCTAACCTGCACTGGTCTTGTCGTCAGGGATCCTCGTCATGCCAGCCAGCAACACCCACGGCAGCAGCATCATTCCCTGCCTGCGTTACCACGACGCCCACGCAGCGATCGAGTGGCTGTGCAAGGCGTTCGGCTTCACCAGAAACGTCGTGTATGAAAACGATGACGGCGGCGTCGAACATGCGCAACTGACCTTCGGCAACGGCATGGTCATGCTCGGTGAAGTGCAGAACAACGAGTTCGGCCGGCACTTTGCCCAGCCTAATGAGATCGGTGGGCGTGAAACCCAGTGCCCCTGCGTGATCGTGGCGGACTGCAAGGCACATTACCTGCAGGCAAAAGCGGCCGGTGCGGTGATCGTGGATGAGTACTCCGAGAAGGAGTACGGCGGCGCCGGTTACAGCTGCCACGATCCGGAAGGCCATCTGTGGTACTTCGGCAGCTACGATCCGTGGCAACCGACCGAATAGTCAAAAAACAGAAGGCCAGCTTGCGCCGGCCTCCTGCGTAAACCACTTGTACTCGTCGTTACGGCGTACAGGACTTGCCATGCTCGGCATGATTGCCCTTGGCCTTGGCATCGGCCTCACTCATGTACTCGCCGTGCTTGGTCTTGCCGTACCACTTGTCCGTGGAGCAGTGGTAGACCTTGCTGCCGGAATTGACCCAGACCATGCCCGGGCCACCACCCGGTGCTGCCGTGGCCGAAGGTGCCGGCATCGCATGCGACTTCATGGCGCTTTTCGGCGCCGGAGACGCGGGTGCCGCCGCAACGGCTGGAGCAGCCGGTGCTGCAGCAGCGGCGGGCGCAGCAGCGGGCGCGGCCGCTGCTGATGCACCAGCAGCGGCGTACCACTCCTTGACACCCTTGTGGCCCTTGCACGCGCCTTTCTTGGTGGCTTGGCTGGAGTAACTACCGTCCTTGCACTGGCCGGTGGAACCGGCAGGCGCGGACGCCTGCTGCGCATAAACGGCCGGGACGGCCAGCAGACAAGCCAAGGCGATGACCATCAGATTTGACGATTTCATTCAGACTCCCTCCACAGTGAATTCGCAACGACACTCCCAAGTGCGCGCAACAACCGCACCCGCAGCGCGACTATGCCGTAAACGCGTGACCACAGAACAAGCCCGTCGCACGGCATTCATCCACTAGTCGGTTGTTTCGAATGAACTTGCGGAATTGATCGACGGATTCCGCTTACGGCGCAGCAACCGGCTTCAGTTTGGAACCCGGCCGCGCCAGCGCATACATCTCCCAGGCGATTTGCTTCATCAGACCACTGCGATCGTCTCCGATCTTGTACAGATCGAAATGCGTGCGGCCGGGCAGGAAGCGGATGTCCGACTTCGCGCCGAGCCCGTCCAGAACCGCCTTCAGTTTGTGTGCGGCGCCATCAAGATAGAACGTGTCAGCCGTGCCCACGATCACATGGATCTTGCCATCCAGATTCGGCTTCAGCGTGGGCCAGTTGGCCTGCAGCAAATGCGCGATGTCGTAGTGATCGTGCCAGTAGGCGACCACCGCCGGATCGACCGCGCCGGTATCACGATTGAACATCGGCATCGGTCGACCATCGACTCCCCGCGGGGAGAACACCCAGTCGAACGAGCCCATCTGACCGCCGTATTCACCCAATACCTTTTCCAGCCGGGCGAAGGTTTCGAAACTGGCCAGTACCTTGCCGTTGTCGCGCACCAGCGGATAGGCGGAACCATCCGCGCGGTGATAGACATTGGCGTTTGGCGCATACAGATCCACGCCGGTGAAGTCGTGGAAGTCACTCGGGTCCGGTGAGGTAGACCAGGTACCGCCAAATACTTCTGGATAACGCGTCTGCAGCCACAACGTGGCCCAGCCACCGGAGGAATGACCGTTGAGGAAACGCCCGTTCGGTGTGCCGTCCATGCGATAGCGTGATTCCAGCTGCGGAATCAGCTCGGTAGTCAGCGCGTGTCCCCACGGACCGTTGTTTACCGAGTCGGCAAATTCGTGCGTTCCGGTGGCGCTGGATTCATCCAGGAACACCCAGATCATCGGCGGCAGTTCCCCGCCGACCATGTTCGACCACGTGCTCACAATGCTGCCGGTGAAACGATCCACGCTGCCACCGAAACCATGCGTGTTGTAGACCACCGGATAACGGGTGGCCGACTTCGCGTCGTAACCGGGCGGCAACAGCACCCAGCCGCGCATGTGAATCGGGCGGCCCCAGAACGTGCTCAAGGCCGGGCTGACGAAGTCGATTGACTCGGTGTGCTGTCGCGCTGTGGGCAGCGCATCGCGCAGCGGCTTGGGCGTGGAAGGCGACAGCGCCCACGGCTCATGCGCCGGCAGCACACGGTTCAATTGCAGGACTGCCGTGGTGGTGGCGGGCAGATGCATGCGCACCACGTCGCTGACCAGATCACCTGCGCCGCGCCCGCTGTAGTTGTAGTTGTGATCGACATCAAGCACCGCCTGCACCAGATAATCGCCCGCTGGCAGCTGCGACCAGCCGGCCGGGAATGCCTGTGCATCCACGTCGATATCCACGCCATGCCCGAGCGCCAGTCGACTCACTTCCCGCGCCGCCACCGAGTCCTGCGTGCCACGAAACGGACTGGCATCCACTTCCTCGACCTTGCCATCCTTCGCCTCGGCGATGGCGGTCTTGGCGTCGGTGGCGAACAGCAACAAGCGGCCGGACGTGGGCTGATCCAGCGCACCGCCCAACTCGACATGGAACTGGCTGTGCGCTACCGGCGCCTCGGTGCGTGCCACAGCCACGCTGGCAAACAAGCCGGCACTCAGCAATGCCGCAGTAACAACACGCAAATCACGCATCTGGATTCCCCTGAGTATGTGGCTGGAAGGCGGGGCACATGGCCGCCGCCAAGGGTCAATCTGCGGCAGCACCCGACGTCGACCCCACCGGCACCATGCGCAGATCCTGGAAGTCGAAGCTGAAATCAGTCAGCGGCGAGATCGGTTGCATCTGCATTTCGGTGATATGGCCGTCCACACCCAGGTTGAAATTGACGAACGCATCGGCGTTCAGTGCGCGATCGTCCCAACGCACCACGAAGGTATCGTGCTGCCACGGCGTCATTGTGCCAACTAACTGCGCGGTCTTGGAAAAGCGCAGGCGCAACTTGCCGTTCTCGTTGCTGACAATGACATCGCCGTACCACGGGTCCCGATAGGTGCCGGCATATTTCGCCAGTGCCAGCGACGGCTTGCTGTGCTTGTCGCGCGCCGCCTCGTGCTTGGCCAGGCTGTCATCCGCATGGGCCTGCGACTTCTTCACGGCCGTGTCGTAGGCAGCGACCCAGTCGGTCTTCTGGTTTGCGTTGAGGTAGGCATCCAGCACGCGGTAGGTCACGGCGTTGAACGCAGCGCCGGACTCGGCATTGGTCAGCACCACCACGCCCAGGTTTTGTCCCGGCACCAGGGTCACCCGCGAGACCATGCCCGGCCAGCCACCGGTATGCCAGACCAGTTTTTCGCCACGGTAGTCGGACAGGAACCAGCTTTCGCCGTAGCCGGAAAAGTTCGGCGTCAGCGGTGCCAGTTCCGGGATCGACGGCTTGCCGACCTTGATCGGGGTGAGCATGCTCCACATGTCCTGATGCGCCCTCTCGGAGAACAGACGCTGCGGCTTGCCGTCATTGTCCGTGGTCGGCAACACGCCACCGGCCAGCTGCACGTTCATCCACTTGGCCAGGTCGTGCACACTGGCATAAATGCCGCCGGCGCCCGGATCATTCAGCCAGGCCATCGGCGGCACCGGCTGCAGATCCTTGAAGTCAGCCTTGGCATGACCCATCGCCACATCCATGCCGGGTTTCAGATAGGTCATGTCGACCAGTGTTTCGTCCATGCCGACGGGCTTGAACAAGTGCTCGCGCAAATAGTCGGCATAACTCTGGCCGGAGGCTTGTTCGATCACCAGCGTGGCCACCGCGAACAGGATGTTGTCGTAGGCATAACCGCTGCGGAAGCCGTTCTTGATCGGCACGTTGGCCAACCGCTGCACCACTTCCTTGGTCGAGTACGACGTCGGCGGCCAATACAGCAAATCGCCTGCGCCCAGCGACAAGCCGCTGCGATGCGCCAGCAAATCACGAATGCGCATTTCGTGCGTCACGTACGCATCGGACATGCGGAACCACGGCAGATGATCGATCACCCGGTCGTCCATCTTCAACTTGCCCGCGTCCGCCAGCTGCTGCAGCGCGGCGGCGGTGAACGCCTTGGTATTGGAGGCGATGGCGAACAGCGTACGTGCGTCGACCTTGTCCGGCTTGCCGATTTCGCGCAGCCCAAAGCCCTGCTCCATCACCACCTTGCCGTCCTTGACGATCGCCACCGCAATGCCGGGCACGTCGAAGGTCTTGCGCGCGCTATCGACATACGCGCCGAAGTCCTGCAACTGCGCGGGCAACATCGGCTGCACTCGATCACCGGTGGACACCGGTGGCGGCAACTTCGCCGCAGATGACTGCGCCGTGGCGGCGCTGGCGGAAACAAGCAGTGCGCAGCAAAGCGCCACGCGCAGGGAAAGGGGTCGCTGGGACATCGAAAGACTCCGCCGTTGGTGATCGGCCAACTATCGCGGCAAATCCGGCGCAAGGCCAGCGCTGGAAGTCATGCGCGGAACCACCCGGGTCGACGCCGGCTCGGGCAGCAGCGATCATGGAGCCATCGCAGACACCTCCCCAAGGGCGCAAAACTGGATGGAAGCTTTGGCAGAGTGGGTCGCAGCGCACGCTCTATTTTTGTGGGTGCTGCTGCTGTTGCTGGCGCTGCTGGCGGGCGACCTGGCCTGGCAGCACAACGTTCGCTGGCAGCGCCGGACGCGCAACCGGGGCGAGACACCGCTGATGCTGCGTCCGCGCATGGGGCTGATACTGGCGATCCTGCTGGCATTGGCCTTTGTCGCAATTGCCTTTGCCGTCGGCGCGCAGCAAGGCGGCAAGTTGATTGGCTTTGACACCGACCTGGCCGAACAACTGCGCGCACAGTTGCCGGTGTCGGTACTGCAGGTGATCGCCGTGCTAACCCACTTGGGCGACCTGCTGTGGGTAGCTCCCGCCTCCGCCGTGATTGCACTGCTTCTGTGGTGGCGCCGACAGCGGCAACTGGCTGGCATCTGGATCATTGCGCTGCTCGGCATTCTGCCGATCAACGGCGGGCTCAAGGCCTTGTTTCAGCGCGTTCGTCCGCTGCACGATCATGGCTTCATCATCGAGCCGGGCTGGAGTTTCCCCAGCGGCCACGCCTTCGGTGCCATGGTGTTCTACGGCATGCTGGCCTATGTGCTGCTGCGCCTGACGCCGCGTTTTCATCGCGCCATCATCGCCGCCACCATCGTGCTGATTGGCGTTATCGGCATCAGCCGCATCCTGCTGCAGGTGCATTATTTCAGCGATGTATTGGCTGGCTACGCCGCGGGTGCCGCGTGGCTGGTGCTGTGTATCGGCGCTGCCGAAGCCTTGCGCCAGAAGGAAGCCGGCACACCCGTTCAGTCGGATCGGTAGTAGTCCATCTCCTGATAGCGCCGCGCGTACAGACCAAAGGCCAGTGCAGCCAGCAACGCGAACGCAGCGAAGAAAAACATCTGGAAGGCCGTGACGCTGAGTCCGCTATGGGTGATTGATCCCGTCACCGTTTCATTGCGTACTGCCGCATTGGCCAGTAGCACCCACAAGTTGCCAACCGTGGTGGTGAGGTTCCAGAAACTCATCACCACGCCCTTCATCGAGGCCGGCGCCTGGCTGTAGGCAAATTCCAGCCCGGTCGCCGAGACCAGCACCTCGCCAAAAGTCAGCAATGCATACGGCAGCACCTGCCACACGATCGATAACGGATCACCGCCGTCGATCACCACCTGCAAGCCGCCCACCACGATCCACGCCAGACCGCTGAAGGCGATGCCTGCGGTCATCCGGCGCAATGCGGTTGGCTCGTAGCCACGCTTGCGCAGCAGCGGATACAGCACCAGGTTGTTGAACGGAATCAGCAACATCACCAGCAACGGATTCAAGGCCTGCATTTGCGCCGGCACGAACCATGAAGGCATCGTCATCTCGCCACCTTGCACTACCCAGGTCGAGGCTTTCTGGTCGAACAACGAGAAGAACGGCGTGGTCAGCGCGAAGATCACCAGCACGCGCAGCACATTGCGCGCGCCATCCACCGCCTGATCCGGATGCTGGTCGCACGCGCGATCCATCTGCAGCCACGCGCCGCCGCCGACACCACCGATCAACAGCACCAGCGCAATGCAGGCACAGATCACGAAACCCAGCGACGGCATCAGTGCAAACGACGCCATCGCCAGCACGACCGCAGCCCCGGCAAGCCACAGCCCGGGCCGCGCCTGACCCGGCCGCCGGGAGACCAAGGCGCTGCGAATCACCCGTGAAAACGCGTGCTCATCCGACGGCCCCGGCGGCACCATCACGTATTGCTTGCGGCCCAGCCAGAACACCACGGTGGCGACGAACATCAAGCCGCCGGGAATGCCGAACGCCACGGCCGCACCGAAGTGGCGCAAGAACAGCGGCATCAGCAAGGAAGCGAAGAACGAACCGAAGTTGATGATCCAGTAGAACGCGTCGAACACCATCTTCGCCAGGTGCTTGTTCGACTGGTCGAATTGATCACCCACGAACGAAGCTACTAGCGGCTTGATCCCACCAGCCCCCAACGCAATCAGACCCAGGCCGGCGAAGAAGCCCAGCCGGTTGTTCTCGAAGATCGCCAGGCAGGCATGGCCGGCAACGTAGATCAGGCTCATCCACAGCACGGTGTTGTACTTGCCGAAGAAGCGGTCGCTGAGCCAGCCGCCCAGCAACGGGAAGAAGTACACGCCAATCACGAAGGTGTGGAAAACATCCTTCGCCGCCAGGATGCGCTGCCCTTCCGGCAGGTACAGCAACAGCGTAGTGATCAGGAACGGGGTGAGGATGTTGCGCATCCCGTAGAACGAAAAGCGCTCGCATCCTTCGTTGCCGATGATGTAGCCAATCTGCCGCGGCAGGCGGCCCTCGGCGTGATCGAGGGTGGTGCTCATCCAGACTCCAGAATCGAGTGGTCAGCCAGGGCTGATGCCACGGGAATCCCGAGTGTGCGCAATTTCTTGCGATCAGGAAAGCCAACCGGTCGGCCTCACCGCCCGCCCCTGCTAAGATCGCCTCGCATTCCTCTGCAACGAACCCTGATGCGCCAACTCAAACCACTGATCCTGCTGGTGATCGTCCTCTTTGCAGTGACGTTCTGGAGCCGTCATGCCGGCAAGCCCGAGGCCACGGCACCGATCGCCAGCCACGCGGACGGCAATGCCGCGCCACGAACGCCTGATGTCGCAAAAGAAGGCAGCGCATCGCTGCCGGCGCAAGCGCGTCAGATGGTTCAGCGGATCAACCAGGGCGGCCCGTTCGAGCACAGCCAGGATGGCGTGGTCTTCGGCAATTACGAAGGCCTGCTGCCAAAGCAGCCGCGCGGCTATTACCACGAGTACACGGTGGAGACTCCAGGCGCGCGCACCCGCGGCGCACGGCGCATCATTACCGGCGGGACACCGCCCGCCGTCTGGTATTACACCGACGATCACTACCGCAGCTTTCATCGCTTCGAGGTGGCGCGATGAGCAAGTCACGTTTTGATCTGGACCTGACCCGACCGACCCAGAGCGGCGTCTACGTGGTGCATGCCGACGACCTGGACCGGCTGGAAAAGCTGGCTATCCGTGACGAGCTTCGGGTCTGCCGCACCGACCTGGCTGGCTGCCCCGGCAAGGACAACCTGATGCATCGGCTGGCCGTATCGCTGTCCTTGCCAGTCACGTTCGGCTTCACCTGGGACTCGCTGGCCGACTGCCTGCGTGACCTGAGCTGGATGCCGGCCTGGGGTTATGTCTTGCTGTTCGACCACGCCGATGACTTGCGTCAGGCCAGCACAGCGGATTACGACACCTTGATGGGCGTGCTCGATGATGCGGCTACTTTCAGCGAAGAACACGAACGCCCGTGGTTTGCGTTTCTGACGCTACCCGACAGCGTGTTCCCATCCGCCCAAGCGCCGGCCTGACCGCCCGCCACTTCTCTCCATCTACGGAACACCATGCAAACCATCGAATTTGAACTGGAAGGCGACTACGTCGAGCTCAACATGCTGCTCAAGCTGGTCGGCATCTGCGACAGCGGCGGCGCCGGCAAGGCGATCGTCGCCACCGGCGCGGTGTCGGTGGATGGCAAGACCGAACTGCGCAAGACGTGCAAGATCCACGCCGGTCAGGTGGCCACGATCGACGATGTGGAAATCCACGTCATCGCCGATTCGGAAGGTTTCGACGACGGCCGCCCACGCGCCGGCCGACCGGACTGAATCAGCTTCGCGGCAATCCTTCCAGCCGCCGCTGGAAGTCTGCTCCTTCAGGAAGCGGCAGCAGGAATTCACGTTGCAGCACCTCACGCAATTCAGCCACGTCACGCAACTGACGCCGCTCCGGCTCGTGACCGATGCGGCGCACGGTGAAGTCGTAGTTGAGCAGGCTCAAGCGCCGATCCGCCGTGGTGCGACCGAGCAGCAGGTTGCTCACGAAGCGTGAGGCGGGGTGCGTCGATACGTAGTGGTTGGCGACCACGTAATCGATCATCGGTACCGGCCGCAGATCGAAGCGATACAAGGTGCGCCATTCACCACGCACCAGCGCTTGCATGCGCCATTCCGTGCCTGTTCGGACCAGCCGAAACGGTTCATGGCCGGTGGCTTGCTCAATATCCGGCTGTAGCCGCAGCGCACCGGTTAGCACATGGCCACCGAAGCCAACGTCGGCCAGCCAGCTCTCACCGGCAAGCTCCACGCGCAACAGCATGTGGCTTTGCGGCGTTTGCGTATCCTCCGGATGCCCCCAAAGCACCCGCGCAATCAAGCCGCTGACGTCAAAGCCGATTTCACGCAGCACCGCTTCGAACAACAGGTTCTGCTCGAAGCAGTAACCGCCGCGGCCTTCGTCGACCAGCTTGCGTTGCAAAGTCGCCACGTCCAATGCCACCGGCAAACCCATCAGCGGATTGAGGTTGGCGAACGTGATGGTCGCCACATGCGCCATGGCCAGCCCACGCAGGGTGGCCAGATCGACCGCCACCGGGCCAGACCAGCCAACGCGGCGCAGATAGGCATCCAGGTCGATCGCGTCGCGCATGTCGCTCTCCGGTGAGTTCGATGCCCATGGTAGCCACCGCGCCGCGGTGCTGCATGTAACTGCGGGCGCCCCGCGAACGAATGACTGACTGAGCGCGTGGCAACGACATGCATCCGTTGACGTCGACGCCACGTAACTACCCATGCATGCCGCACTCGGGCATGCCCATTGCCAGCGAGGTTCCCCATGATTCGCTACCGTGCGTTCCGCCTGTTTCCGCTTGCCGCCGCCGTGTTGCTGGCTGGCCTCGCCGCCTGTCAGCCGGTGGCGTTCGCCAATGAAGTCACCCGCCTGCCCGCACCCAGCGTAGACGCTGCTGCCTCCGCCACACACAACGAAGTGGCCGTGCTGGCCGGCGGCTGCTTCTGGGGTATCGAAGCGGTGTTCGAACACGTCAAGGGCGTGCGCAGGGTCACCGCCGGCTATTCCGGCGGCGCCGCCAACACCGCCACCTACGACGACGTAGGCAACGGCGACACCGGCCACGCCGAGTCGGTGAAGGTGGAGTACGACCCCACCCAGGTCAGCTACGGCAAACTGCTGCAGGTGTTCTTCTCGGTCGCGCTGAACCCCACCGAGCTGAACCGGCAAGGTCCGGACAGCGGCACCCAATACCGGTCAGTCGTCTTTTACGGCAACGCTGAGCAGAAGAAGATTGCCGATGACTACATCGCCCAGTTGACTGCAGCCAAGGCATTCAACGCACCAATCGTCACGCAGGTGCTGCCGCTGAAGGCGTTCTACCCGGCCGAGGCTTATCACCAGAATTACTACGACCTGCATCCGAACAATCCCTACATCGTGTTCAACGACGCACCCAAGGTCGCGCACCTGCAGAAGCTTTTCCCCGAGATCTATCAAGCGCCGCAACACCTCGTGCAAGTGCAGCTTCATTGACGCCAGCTGCACTGAAAAGATGACAACTTTCCCGCCTCGGGTTGCCTGAGGCGGCACGGCCCCCATCTCGGAAGATCCGCGCCCTACCGCGCGCCTTTCGATATCATCCCCACGTGCCGCCTCATGCAGCCCCTCTCGCTCCACCCAAAGAACTCGCGCGCAGCTTTCTGGGCGTGTTCCGCTACAGCGGGCGCGCGCTGGAACTGGTCTGGAGTACCAGCCGCACGCTGACCATTGCGCTGGCCCTGCTCACCCTGATCGCCGGCCTGCTGCCGGCCGGCATTGCCTATGTCGGTGCGCACATCGTTGACGCCGTGGTCGGCGCCAGCAAGTTGTGGGCGGCGCACGGTACCGCGCCTCTACGCCCGGTGTTCGAATGGGTGGTGCTTGAAGGCGTGCTGGTAGCGGCGATGGCTGGCGCACAGCGTGGCCTGTCGCTGTGCCAGTCGCTGCTGCGCGCGCAACTGGGCCAGCGCGTCAACGTGATGATCCTCGAGAAGGCGCTGACGCTGGAACTGACGCATTTCGAGGATTCGGAGTTCTACGACAAGCTGACCCGCGCCCGGCGCGAAGCCTCCAGCCGGCCGCTGTCACTGGTTACGCGCACCTTCGGGCTGGGTCAGAACGCCATCTCGCTGCTCAGCTACGGCAGTTTGCTGTTCCAGTTCTCGCCGTGGGCGGTGGCGGTGTTGCTGCTGGCCGGCCTGCCCTCGTTTTTTGCCGAAACCAAATTCTCCGGCGATGCGTTCCGACTGTTCCGCTGGCGTTCGCCGGAAACGCGCATGCAGCTGTATCTGGAAACCGTGCTGGCACGCGAGGACCACGCCAAGGAAGTGAAGCTGTTCGGCCTCGGCCCGCTGCTGTTGCAGCGCTACCGCGACATCTTCCACGCGCTGTATCGCGCCGACCGCGACCTTGCTGTACGTCGTGACAGCTGGGGCTTCGGGCTGGGCCTGCTCGGCACGTTGGCACTTTACGGTGCCTATGCGTGGATCGCCGCGAGCACGGTGATGGCGCGTATCACCCTGGGCCAGATGACGATGTACCTCGCGCTGTTCCGCCAGGGGCAGTCGGCCGTGTCAGCGATGCTTTCGGCCATCGGCGGGATGTACGAAGACAACCTCTATCTTTCGACGCTCTACGAATATCTCGAAACCCCCGTGCCCGCCGCCATCGGCACGGCACAGCAAGGCGCCAGACCGGAAGACGGCATCCGCTTCGAAGAGGTCAGCTTCACCTATCCCGGCGCTAGCGAACCGGCGTTGCGCGACATCGACCTGCACATTCGCCCCGGTGAATCGCTGGCCCTGGTCGGCCAGAACGGTTCGGGCAAGACCACCCTGATCAAGCTGCTCACGCGCCTGTACACGCCCGACAGCGGTCGCATCCTGCTTGACGGCACCGACCTGCGCGAGTGGGATGAAGGCGTGTTGCTGCAACGCATCGGGGTGATCTTCCAGGACTTCGCCCGCTACCAGATGCGCGTGGGCGAAAACGTCGGTGCCGGCGACGTCACCCACTTCGACGACGAAACGCGCTGGCGCGAAGCCAGCGACAAGGGCATGGCCAGCGACTTCATCGACAGCCTGCCGGCCGGCTTCGATACGCAACTGGGCAAGTGGTTCAACGACGGCCGCGAGCTGTCCGGCGGCCAATGGCAGAAGATCGCGCTGGCACGCGCCTTCATGCGCTCACGCGCCGACATCCTGGTGCTGGACGAACCCACCGCCGCGATGGACGCACAAGCCGAAGCCACCATCTTCGAACACTTCCGCGAACTCTCTGGCGGTCGCATCGCCATCCTCATTTCGCATCGTTTCTCCACCGTGCGCATGGCCGACCAGATCATCGTGATCCAGGATGGCCGCATCATCGAACGCGGCAACCACGAGCAATTGATGGCCGAAGATGGGCACTACGCCCATTTGTTCTCGTTGCAGGCGCAGGGGTATCGGTAAGGACCGCGCTGAAACGTACTGTCAGTTGTAGTAGCCCGCTGCAAACACCAGCACACTTTCCGGCGGCATTTCAGGATTTCCCGCTGCGTAAGGTGCGTAGAGACTGATGCCAAGGGCTGACGACGTAGCTCCGTCCGGATCCAGTTCAATGGCGGAATCCCTGCACTTCAGCAACGTCACTATCTGGTCGAACCCCAAACCCAGCAAGTTGCAGCGCTCGAACATGGGTGCCGCAGGCGATGCCATCTCGACCGCCTCCAGACGTCCCGATTTGTCATAGTTGGCAAACACGCCCGCATCAGAAAAGTGATCACAAGGAAACGCTGCATCCGGTGTGCGCTTGAAGGAATGAAACGCGGCATCCATGCGTACTCTGACCTGCAGCACGTCCATGCCGAAAAGAAGCAGCCCCACGCCTTCCAGCGGATTGACTTCGTATTTCATCAAGACCACCGATCTCTGTATTCCGCCCTGCGTCTATCTGCCGATTGATCCAAACAACAACTCGCGCAAGCCGTTTTGAGTCTGCCTGCTGCTGTCATCCGTGAATCCCACATCTGCTGCAGCTATACATACAACGCCATCGCAAACGTCGCTACTCAACAGGCCCAGTCCAACTTCATCTGCAGCAAGTCGAGCTGACCGACACCACCACCGAAGTTGAACCCGGCGAACTCTTCACCGAACTCGAAGTAGTAAGGACTGAAGTCGGGATAACCCTGCACCGGGATCATGGTGCCGCCGAGGTGGTGAGGCCACTGCTCGAAGCGCGGCAAATCCAGTGCCTCGCCCTCTTCGGAGAAGGCGACGATGTAGCCGCTGTGCTCGTTCTCGTGATCCCATTCGCGTGCCGGCCTGCCGATGTTGGGATCGTCCTCGCGCTCGGCCACGCCGATCGGGTGCGCCGTACCGTGGGCATAGCACCGCAAGGACTCGTCGCTCTCGCCTAGGGTATCCAGCAAGTCTGATCCGCCGGATTCGGCACGTTGCCAGAGCGGCTGGGGTAGCCCGCGAAGCAAAGGATAGTCGGCCAGGTCCGGCGACGCGGCCAGCGGGCCGTCGAATTCAGCCTGCGTCAGCCAGATCCCACAGCAATGGCCTTGCAGACCATCCTGCATGGGAAAGCTGCGCGGGTGACGCTGATACAGATCGCGCATCCATGGCTGCTCGTCATCCTCTCCGGAGCAGATCTCTTCCAGCTCATCCACCTGATCGTCCACAAACAGGCTGATGGCGACACGTTCAGGCCCTTGCGTCCGATAAGCCTCAGGCAGGTACAAGGTAAACGCGTGCCGCAAGGGATGGCCGTAGCAAGGACTGAGCGGCCATTGTGCCGTGGTGATACCCGGTGGACGGCCCAAGCACCAACCCTTCGCCCAACGCGCATCGCGTTCCCGTTCGGGCAAAGGTTGCGCATCTTCCGGCCACACGTTGTAGGCCTCGCGCAGTCGCGGATCGGCATTCTTCCACGGACGTTCCGGCAAGACCATGCCCGGCTGCGAGAGACAAAGGCCAATCAACAACCCGTCGGCGAAACGTGCATCCAGCAATTCACCCGCGGTGGTTTCATCGCGAAACTCAACAACCCCACGCGTCTCGCCTGTCTCGCACAATTTGGGTCGTGCACGCTTTGCCTCTGTCAACGTCATGCCGATGTGCAATCCCTCAATGACCATGTCAGCCGGAAATGCACGGTAGAAGCTGACGGCCTGCAGCTGGCTTTCAGCACTCATGCGCAAGCCGCAGATGGGAATCTCACCGTCAAAGTGACCGGCACGGCCCTCGTCGTCCGGCCCGTTCCACAACGTCCCCATCGCGTCACGCACGGTGTTTTCCGCCATCTGCGGACGCAACTGGGCAAATAGCCGGGGATCGAAGGGGCGATCGCCGCCCTAGTGTCCATCCACTCCGCCAGAAATTTTCATTTGCAATCTCTGCTTCCTTCAAAGAACACCATTGCTCCTCGCCGTCTGGCTCCGCGTTCGACTTGAACATCACCCCTTTCAGCGGACTTGATATGAATCGTTATCATGAAATTCTTGCAACCTGACCCTGGCCTGTCCCTCGATTCCGGAAGCGATGCAGCAAAAACTCCGAAACCCGGCGTGCCATTCATCGAGGCATCAGAGCCCGTCAAGCAGGCCCGCAGCCTTGGCATCAGCAACAACGTCTTGCATGATCTGCCGCTCACCCAATTGAGCCAGCATGATCAGGTGGGTTACGGCGTCCACCTTTTCCAGATGTTTCAGGTCGCAAGAGCCACCCAATGCAAGAGCTGGCACCAGTCCGTACATCTGACCGGCGCTGAGCACACCGAGCTTTTTTACAGCACGATCAAACAATGGATGCTCGGCATCATCGCTTTCATCAAGCATGTCTTTGTCAAGTCCGACAAAAAATCCGCGGATCATCAAATCACCCTTGCCTTCCGCCACTGCCGCACTTTCATCACCAGGAAATATCATGCCCCACAAGGACGATATGGAAATGGCGAGACCTGTCGTCTCACCCCACAAGAACAACTCTCCAAAAGCACTGACAGCGA
Source organism: Rhodanobacter sp. AS-Z3 (assembly GCF_029224025.1). Taxonomy (NCBI): domain Bacteria; kingdom Pseudomonadati; phylum Pseudomonadota; class Gammaproteobacteria; order Lysobacterales; family Rhodanobacteraceae; genus Rhodanobacter; species Rhodanobacter sp. AS-Z3. The sequence continues at coordinate 2,094,543 of NZ_CP119392.1, read as the reverse complement.
TGGCGTGATAGCTATCCCGACCTTCAAATGGTGTGCCTTCCAGCCACGCGTCGACAACTGGAGCGTATTCGTCGGGATCAATAATCCAGATCAGGCCATTGCCGTAACCACACCAACCGTATTCATTCCAATACTGGAGCAGTTGGTCAGGCAGTTTACCGCGATATTTTTCGATGCTTGATTTTGGAACGTCCTGCTTCTTGAGCGCAGGGCCAAAGCCTTGATCATTGTAAAAGTAGTTGAATTCCTGATCCATAAATCCTCACTTGCAACGATGCAAATCTACATTCATCAAGGTGCTGCTTCTTTCCGCCACCGGCACCTTCAGCGCCGCGTCATCCATATGTTTCACACGGGTCATTCCTTCGAATGCCCCCTTGTTCCATTGCCTACCGATCGTCCTGTTCGCCGGGGAGTCACCCATTCCGTCAATCGCAGTCGATCTCCCTCCAGCCACCATGTCCGGGTTGTGTAGTGCATCCTGTGTCTTGAAGTGATCAGCCGCTGCTTCCTGAGCCAGGATTTTTGCGGTACGAGGATTGGTACCCGCTTGCACATGGGCGGCCGTCAGCAAGCGCTCCATTCGCGCCTGATACTTTTTACGTGCCTTAAGCGCTGCCGCGCCTGCCCCCTTGCGCTTATCCACAGCATAACGTGCGCGCCCATCCAGATAGTCCTGGACGGTCATCTTGTTCAAGCCGCCTTGTTGCGCGAGAAGTTGCCGATCCATCTCCGCGAACTTTCCGGGTGGCAGCTTCTGTGCCTTGAAACAGGGGACTTTCTTGCGTGCCATGGTCGGTGGCGCTTTTGATTCCGGTGCCGCCTTGGTCTCCTGGCGAGGGCGTGGACGTGATGCTCCGGGCGCCTCGTTTGCTTTTGGAGCAGTGGTGCTCCGCACAGGCTCCACCGGCCGCAGTCTCGGATCGGCTTTGAGCTTCGCCTCATTTTTCAGCAGCCATTCGCCAAACTTCCGTCCCAACCGGCCATGGCTGGCCTTCTCGGCGAGCTCACGCATGCTTCCACGGCCCTTGCTGACATAGGCGACGATGGCCATCAGCAACAGGACAAACATGGCCACGTGGCCGCGCGCGAGCAAACTGGCCGCATGCGTGATGGCGAAGCGGTTGATTTGTGGCTGAGCTTGCGGCGAGGGTGCAGGAGCCGCCGCCAGCCACGCTTCGCCAACACCGATCCACTCGAGCTCGCTTCTACCGCTGCTCGAATCTTGTTTGCCAAATGCATTCATGCCAACATTGATGACCATGAGTAGCAAACATAAATTGGCCCACCCTTGACCAAGCACCAGCGATACAGCCAGGTAAATCAGCAGAAATCCGCAGGTGCGACTTATACGCCGGCACTCTTCGCGGAATTTGTCGCTGATCAGATGGTACGGGTTGCGTCGCTCCCATCTCACGGGACTATACGTATTCTCGACCCCGCGGTCGGCGATGGAGCGTTGCTCGATGCGCTGATCAAATGCTTGCCCGTCGAAGCCCGCAAACGGGTCCAAGTGCTCGGCTACGATACAGACCCTATTGCCATCGAGATGGCGTCACGGCGGCTGCAGCTTGACTTTCCCGAATTAGAAATTTCCCTACAAAGAGAGGACTTCTTGGATCATGTCCTCAATCTCGCGGGAGGCGGCGATTTGTTTCTGGCCGGAAGAGCGCAAGCCCCTTTCGACTTGGTGATCGCCAATCCCCCATACGTTCGCACCCAAATCATGGGTGCACAACAGGCTCAGCAACTGGCGCATAGCTTTGGCCTCACCGGGAGGGTTGATCTGTATTACCCGTTCCTCCTTGGTATATCTAGGGTACTGGCCGAGGATGGTATCGCAGGCGTCATCACATCCAACAGATTCATGACTACCAAGTCGGGTCAGACGGTGCGTCGCGAATTACTGTCACGCTTCAACCTTGTGCACGCGTGGGATTTGGGCGACACCAAGCTCTTCGATGCAGCCGTTTTGCCTTCTGTATTGTTGGCCCGCGGAACGGCCAAACAGCACGAGTCGCCGCTTGATCGAACCACGTTTTCCTCGATCTATGAAACCCGCGACCCCGCCCAGTCCGAAGCACCCGACGCACTCGCGGCACTGACCGCGGACGACGATACCGTCGTGGCCATCCCGGATGGTCGCCATTTCCGCGTCCGGCATGGGCAATTGGATAACGGTGGAGAAAGGGAAGGCATCTGGCGCATTGCCACGCACAGCAGCGACCAATGGCTCGCTACCGTCGAGGCCCATACTTGGGCGACTTTCCGACGAATCGGCAAGATTCGCGTCGGCGTGAAATCCACTGCCGACAAAGTTTTCATCCGGAGCGACTGGAACAGCCTTCCGGATGGCCGACCGGAGCTGTTGCGGCCCCTAATCACACGTCACTGTGCACGACGGTTCAAGGCCAGCGTCCCGTCAAAAACAAATCAGATCAAGGAAATCCTGTATCCACATGCAGTGATCGGCGGCATGCGTTCGGCGGTGGATCTCGCTCTTTACCCAAAAGCCGCCAGTTACCTTGAACAGCATCGGGAGACGTTGGAGGCGAGAAACTACGTCATCGCTGCGGGACGCCGCTGGTACGAGTTGTGGGTCCCACAAGACCCCGCCGCTTGGTCATCGCCAAAGCTTGTATTTCCTGACATCTCCGACAAGCCCGTGTTCTGGATGGACACCGATGGCGGCGTGGTGAATGGCGAATGTTACTGGCTGCAATGCGAGAAAGAGGGCGAAGGCGACTTGCTCTGGCTTGCCCTCGCAATCGCCAACTCGACTTTCATCGAGGCGTTCTACGATCACCGTTTCAACAACAAGTTATACGCCGGCCGCCGCCGTTTCATCACGCAATACGTCGAGCAATTTCCCTTGCCCAATCCAGCGCGCAAGGAAGCCAGAGCCATCGCGCAACTGGCCCAGGCCATACATGCCCAAGTGCCCTCTCCCGAAGCCGACCGACTTGCCCGCGACCTAGATTCGCTGGTTTGGCGGGCGTTTGGACTAACGGTCGAAAAAATCCCTAGGTAACGGGATCTGGATCTTGCCATTAGTGACATTTCCCTCGAAACGTCTGAAACGCCTAAAAAAGTCGGCTCCCGTAGTGACAAACAAATGCGTCAACGTTACTTGCACGCCGTTCGTCACCGCGCAAAACAACGCATAACGGGTATCGCAATGCCGTGGTTGCAGCGAACCAATCCGGCCCACATCCAAACGTTCTTCGCTCGTGGGCTGGACGAGTCCCAGATCAATCGTGGGAGAAGTCTGCAACTTCAACTCCAGCAACTGATTTGGAATGTCAGGGAATTGCCCGTTGTCCTCATAGCGCTGGTATCCCAATTGCTGACAGACAAGTCGATGAAGTGCAGCACCACGGTTGCGATCCTGATCTGCACCCGGATCTGGAAACCTCCTGCCAACCAACGGCGAAAGCCTGTCGAAAATTTCCCGAATAGGAAGCATCCCCCCAGTCTCGGGCTGCTGGACGGGACTTACTGCAGGACCAAGCGTCACGCCCTTTCCAATGTGTTGCATCATCGACTGGGTATCTTGCGAGGAAACCAGCTCGTGCGTCTGGGAGCTTGGCTCCAGACGAGCCTGATACTTAGTCGTGATGGTTCCGGTCGTATCCAGCACCGCCAACTGTGGCCCCCCCACTACCTTCACCCGTGTAATCACATCGTCCGGGCTTACTTGGATGATCGCGTAGCGTCGTGCAACCGCGAGCTGTTCGTTCCATATCTGAAGATTCAATGTCTTCTGCACGTAGACGTCGAGCTGCTGTCCTGGAAATCGCGGCTGCGTCCTCTTGAAGGACTTCGGCACGGGATAGCCAAGCGCCTCGCAGACGGCGCTCTTGACGATCTTAGACCTCGTACGAAGGGCTAGGCCTGCCAAACTCTTGCCGCAGAGTTCGTCGTTGAGCATTTTTTCAAGACGTTGCGCCGGAACCCAGTATTCGGCATCCCCGACGTCAATAGGCTCGCATATGCTCTTGCCCGACGACGCAATCGCACTCTTGTAGTCAGGATACTTTTCCTCGCTCACGTCCTACTCCCTGGGTCAGCAATTCCGGGACGCTGACCCCGAGAGCCTCAGCGAGGACCTCGATCGTGCTCAATGAGACATTGCGTTCCTCGCGCTCCACCGACCCGATATACGTTCGATGAAGCTCACATAGATCAGCCAACTGCTCTTGCGAGTAACCATGCTGTTTACGAAACGACCGAACGTTTTCAGCAAGGATGGCTAGAAGTGAGGGACTTGGCTCTCTTGGCATCGTTGGACCAGTTGTCGAGAGACCATTCTTTTCGGGCGATGACTTTGATGCTACAGACTCTGAGTAGCATGCTTGAGGTTCTAGCGCTATTGAGTCGATTGCCCCAAAACACCTGATTCGCGCCAAGATCAACTTGACCCTACCCACCCGTGCCGGCCATGCTTTGCCGTCTTGTCACCATCGAAACACACGCATGAGCAGTCGCTACAACGCCGCCGATATTGAAGTCCTGTCCGGCCTGGACCCGGTCAAACGCCGCCCGGGCATGTATACCGACACCAGCCGACCGAACCATCTGGTGCAGGAAGTGGTGGACAACTCGGTGGACGAGGCGCTGGCCGGTCACGCCAGTTCGATCGAAGTGATTCTGCATACCGATGGCTCGGTGTCCGTAAGCGATGACGGCCGTGGCATGCCGGTGGACATCCACCCGGAGGAAGGCGTCTCTGGCGTCGAGCTGATCATGACCCGGCTGCACGCAGGCGGTAAATTCAGCGGCAAGAACTACAGTTTCTCCGGTGGTCTGCATGGCGTCGGCGTGTCGGTAGTCAACGCGTTGTCCGATCGCGTCGAAGTGAACATTCGTCGCGACGGTTCCGAATACGCGATGGCGTTCGAGCATGGCGACATGGTCAGCCCGCTGGAAGTGATCGGCACGGTCGGCAAGAAGCGCACCGGCACCACCTTGCACTTCTGGCCCGAAGCGAAGTATTTCGACTCACCCAAGATATCGCTGGGCAAGCTGAAGCATTTGCTACGCGCCAAGGCCGTGTTGTGCGCTGGCCTCAACATGAAGCTCACCGACGAAGCCAGCGGCGAAATCATCGAGTGGCATTACGAAGATGGCCTGCGCGATTATCTGCGTGGCGAGCTCGAGGGCAACGAAGCGTTGCCGAATGATTTGTTCGTGCACCAGATGGCGCGCAACGCCGAAGGCATGGAAGTGGCGCTGGCCTGGTTGCCCGAAGGCGAACTGGTGCAGGAAAGCTACGTCAACCTGATCCCCACCGCGCAAGGTGGCACCCACGTCAACGGCTTGCGCACCGGTCTGACTACCGCCGTCCGCGAGTTCTGCGACATCCGCAACTTGTTGCCGCGCGGCGTGAAGCTGGCGCCGGAAGACGTGTGGGAGCGCATCGCCTTCGTGTTGTCCGCACGGCTGGAAGATCCGCAATTCGCCGGCCAGACCAAGGAGCGCTTGTCTTCGCGCCATGCGGCCGGACTGATCGAAAACGTCATCCACGATGCCTTCAGTCTGTGGCTGAACCAGAACGTGGATACCGGCGAACGCATTGCCCAGCTTGCCATCGAGCGCGCCAGTGCGCGCCTGAAGGCCGCCAAGCAGATCGTACGCAAGAAGATTACCCAGGGCCCGCAGTTGCCAGGCAAGCTGGCCGACTGCACCGCCACCGATCTGAGCCGCACTGAATTGTTTCTGGTCGAGGGCGACTCCGCTGGCGGTAGCGCCAAGCAGGCACGCGACAAGGAGTTTCAGGCGATCCTGCCGTTGCGCGGCAAGATCCTCAATACCTGGGAAGTGGAATCCACGTCGGTGCTGGCCTCGGAAGAAGTGCACAACCTTGCTGTCGCGATCGGCTGTGATCCGGGCAAGGACGATTTGTCCGGCCTGCGCTACGGCAAGGTGGTGATCCTGGCGGATGCAGACTCCGATGGCCTGCACATCGCCACCCTGCTGTCTGCCTTGTTCCTGAAGCACTTCCCCAAGTTGGTCCGCGAAGGCCACGTATTTGTGGCGATGCCGCCGCTGTTCCGCGTTGACGTGGGCAAGCAGGTTTTCTATTGCCTCGACGAAGGCGAAAAGGAATCCATGCTGCAGCGGATCGAGCGAGAGAAGATGAAGGGCGCGGTCAGCACCACCCGCTTCAAGGGTCTGGGCGAAATGAACCCGCCGCAATTGCGCGAGTCCACCATCCATCCGGATACGCGCCGACTGGTGCAATTGACCATCGGTGACGAGGACGATGGCACCAACAAGTTGATGGACATGCTGCTGGCCAAGAAGCGTGCCGGCGACCGCAAGGCCTGGCTGGAAGAGAAAGGCGACCTCGCCACGCTCGAGGTCTGATCAATCCGCGTCTTCGCCTGGAATTCACTTCGCTGAATTGCCGGCGATCGCGTTGCATCCGTTCCACGGAACGGCGCGTATCTACAGGTGCTTCCAATCCGCGAAGCGGAAAATCCTGGAGAACTTCATGAAGACTCATTCCCGCATGCGCGCCCTGGCCGTAGGCCTTTCCATCGCACTGACCACTGCAGCCGTGATGCCGATGGCCTTCGCTGGCCAGATGGACTCGATGAGCATGCAGAAGACCGTGATGGTCGGCGGTGCCGCAATGTATCCGTCGAAGAACATCATCGAGAATGCGGTGAACTCGAAGGATCACACCACGCTGGTGGCTGCGGTGAAGGCTGCCGGACTGGTCGAGACGCTCGAAGGCGCCGGTCCGTTCACCGTATTCGCCCCCACCAACGAGGCATTCGCTGCACTGCCTGCCGGTACCGTCGACAACCTGCTGAAGCCCGAAAACAAGGCCACGCTGACCAAGATCCTCACGTACCACGTGGTGGCCGGCAAATACACTGCGCACGATCTGGCCAAACTGGCCAAGGCGAATGGTGGCAAGGCGATGCTGAAGACCGTCGAAGGTGACTCGATCACCGTGGCCGGCAAGAACGGCAAGTGGACTGTCACCGACGCCAAGGGCAATGTTGCCAACATCACGATTGCCGATGTGACCCAGTCCAATGGCGAGATCTTCGTGATCGACAAGGTGCTGATGCCGTAACAGCATCCGCTACGATCGACTGACCAACGCCGCCCGGTTGACGCCGGGCGGCTTTTTTTGTGGCGATGGCAGGGTTATCGTGCGAGCTGGTTTTTCGCGAGCACTCCGCATGGCCCTGCTGCCGCCCCTGAATCTTGAACGCTGGATCGACGAACACCGCCACCTGTTGAAACCGCCGGTCGGCAACAAGTGCATTGTCGATGGCGACTTCATCATCATGATCGTCGGCGGCCCGAATGCACGCACCGATTATCACTATGACGAAGGGCCCGAGTTTTTCTACCAGCTCGAAGGCGAAATCACGCTGAAGGTGCAGGACGACGGCGCAGCTCGCGACATCCCGATGCGTGCCGGCGAAATGTTCTACCTGCCGCCGCGCGTGCCGCACTCACCCAACCGTTCCGCCGGCTCGATCGGCTTGGTGATCGAGCGTCGCCGCGTGGCTGGCGAGAAGGATGGCCTGATGTGGTTCTGCGAGCAATGCAATCACAAGCTGTACGAGGAGTACTTCACCCTCGACAGCATCGAGAGTGACTTTCCGCCGGTGTTCGAACGTTTCTATCGCTCGGTGGATGCACGCACCTGTGACGCCTGCGGTCACGTCCATCCGGCGCTGCAGAAGTACCTGTAGGAGCGCACTTTGTGCGCGATGCTGTTAGGGAAGCTGCCAAACAGCATCACGCGCGAACGTGCCCCTGCATGCGGGCCAGCCACTTCCGGGCCATCCGCTGCAGTGACGGATCAAGCGTCTCGTCTTCGGCCACATCGACCACCGATCGCCATGCCAGCGCATGCGCCTCGGCATTGACCACGAACGATTCGTCCGCGCCCGCACGCACCACGTAACGCACATCGTAGTGCCAGTGCTCCGGCTCGTTCCCGCGCGCAAGGATGCGGTGCCTGTCCAGATCAAAGATGTCCTGCTCGATGCACAGACTGGTCAGACCGGTCTCTTCTGCCGCCTCGCGCAAGGCCACCCGTGCAAGATCCCGGTCGCCATCCGCATGGCCACCTGGTTGCAACCAACGCCCCAGCTTGCGATGGTGCATGAGCAGCACTCGCAGGCCGTCGGCACTCAGCAGCCAGGCGGAGCCGGTGAAGTGGCCGAACAGATTGCCGCGATCAAATCCATTCGGGTGCGCGTGCAGAAATGCTTCGAACTGCGCGACCACGGCTGATTCCCCCTGCCATTGGTCACGGTATCGCTGGAGTGCATCGAACACGATGATGGCGGGCTGTTGCATGAAGGTCCTTCGGTAGTTCGAATGAGTGCGTGGAAACCCGTCACGACATGCTTCGCCGCAACATGAATGAAGCTTGTACAACCTTTGCCGCATGGGCTATGTTGGCCCGCCATTGCCCACCCATTTCACTCATCCGACACAGAGCGGACACGGGCAAAATCACCTGAGGGGACGTTGATGATAAAAGGTCTATTTGCCACTCACTCGATCGAGGCCATGCCTCACGTCGACGCAGGCGAACCTGTCGAGGGGAGCGCAGAGGGCGAGGTCACGCTGAAGCGTGTACTGACCGCTCGACACCTGATCATGCTCGGCATCGGCGCGGTGATTGGTGCAGGTATCTTTGCGATCACCGGCACCGCCGCTGCACAGTTCGCCGGCCCCGCGCTGATCCTCAGTTTCCTGATTGCCGCTTTCGCCTGCGGTCTCGCCGGCATGTGCTATGCGGAGTTCGCTGCCATGTTGCCGGTCTCCGGCAGCGCCTATTCCTATTCGTACGCCACACTCGGCGAAGTCGTGGCCTGGTTTGTCGGCTGGGCGTTGGTACTCGAATACCTGTTCGCCGCATCCACCGTGGCGGTGGCATGGTCTGGCTACTTCGGCGAGATGCTGCGCATGCTCACCTCGGCGACAGGGGTGAACTTCAACTTGCCGGCGGCGCTAGCTTCGGCCCCACTGACGTTCGCCGAAGGCGGTCACACGCTGGTCTTCACCGGAGCGTTGATCAACCTGCCCGCCATCCTCATCGTGGCGGCAATCAGCTGGCTTTGCTATGTCGGCATCACCCAGTCGGCCACCGTCAATGCGATCATCGTGGCGATCAAGGTGACGGTGATCGTGCTGTTCCTGATCGTGATGTTCAATTACGTCCACCCGGAACTCTGGCATCCCTTCATTCCCGCCAATGAGGGTGGCTCGAAGTTCGGCTGGAGCGGTATTTACCGTGGCGCAACGCTGGTGTTCTTTGCCTACATCGGCTTCGATGCCGTCTCCACCGCGGCGGGCGAAGCGAAGAATCCGCAGCGCGACATGCCAATCGGTATTCTCGGCTCCTTGTTGATCTGCACCGTGCTGTATATCGCCATGGCGGCCGTGATGACCGGCACCACGCCGTTCCGCATGCTCAATACACCTGAGCCAGTTGCCACAGCAATCAATTACGTACTCGGCACCGTCGCTGCCGGCAGTGGCTCCATCTATCTGCTGAACGCCCTGAAGATCCTGGTGGTGTTCGCCGCGCTGGCGGGCCTGAGCTCGGTGGTACTGGTGATGCTGATGGGCCAGCCGCGCATCTTCTACTCGATGGCCCGCGATGGTCTGTTGCCACAGGCACTGGGACGGCTGCATCCCAAACATCGCACCCCTTACGTCGGCACCATTCTGGTAGGCGTCATCGCCTGTGTCCTTGCCGGCCTGTTCCCGGTGGACGTGCTGGGTGACCTGGTCTCAATGGGCACCCTGCTGGCCTTTGCCACCGTGTGCATAGGCGTGCTGGTGTTGCGCCGTACACGACCGGAGTTGCCCCGCGCCTTCCGCGTGCCGTTGGTATGGCTGGTCTGCCCGCTCGGCGCGGCCGCTTGTCTGTTCCTGTTCTGGCAGGCCTTTGTGGTGCGCTGGCCGCTGCTGGTCAGCTGGATCGTGATCGGCTTCCTGATCTACGGCTTCTACGGCTACCGTCACAGCAAGCTGAGAAAGACCGCCCAGTGACAATCGGCGGCCGGCGCCAAAAGCGCCGGCCGTCATGTTTGCAAGGCTCCTTCGACGGAGTCTGACACCCGCCTTCAAAGACCACGCCCATGCTCAAGCAGTTGCTCGCCCGCAAGACCGACTTCACCAATGACGACCACGGTCACGGTCCAAGCCTGCGCCGCACGCTGGGACCTTGGGGCATCACTGCCCTGGGTATCGGCGCGGTCATCGGCACCGGCATCTTCGTGGTCACTGGCACGGCCGCCGCCGAACATGCCGGTCCTGCAGTACTGATTTCCTTTGTCATCGCGGCCATCTGCAGTGGATTTGCAGCGCTGTGCTATGCCGAGTTCGCCACGCTGATCCCGATCTCGGGCAGTTCCTATTCATACGCTTATGCTTCGCTGGGCGAGTTCGCGGCGTGGTTCATCGGCTGGAACATGGTCGCCGAATACGGCATCTCGGCCTCGGCTGTCGCCGCCAGCTGGACCGGCTATTTCACCAGCCTGCTCGACCATATGGGCATGCACCTGCCGATCGCGCTCACCGAAGCGCCGCTGGCCTTTACCGATGGTCACCTGGTTGCCACCGGACATCTGTTCAACCTGCCTGCCGTCGGCATCGTGCTGGCACTGACCTGGCTTTGCTACATCGGTATCCGCGAATCGTCAGGGCTCAACGCGCTGATGGTGCTGGTCAAGGTTGGCCTGATCATCATCGTGGTGGTTGCCGGCTACCGCTATGTGAACCCGGAAAACTGGCACCCGTTCATCCCGGAGCCGCAGGGTGATGGCAGGTACGGCTGGCCCGGCATCATGCGCGGCGCCGCGATGGTGTTCTTTGCCTATATCGGCTTCGAGGCCACCTCGACAGCGGCACAGGAATGCAAGAACCCGCAGCGCGACTTGCCTTTCGGCATCATGGTCTCGTTGGTAATTTGCACCGTGCTTTACCTGGCCATGGCCGCCGTACTGACCGGCCTTGTGCCGTATACGATGCTGGATACGGCCGAACCCGTGGTCACTGCCGTGGCTGCCATTCCCCAGCTCGGCTGGCTGCGCCTGGTCGTGGAGATCGGCGCAATGATCGGGCTGTCGTCGGTGATCCTGGTGATGATCATTGCGCAACCGCGCATTTTCATGATCATGGCGCGCGACGGCATGCTGCCGCAGGTGTTTGCCAAAGTGCATCCGCGCTACCGCACGCCGCACATCAACACGTTGATCACCGGCGCGATGATCGCCCTGCTCGCCGCCGTGTTCCCGCTCGACCTGCTCGCAAATCTCACCTCGATGGGTACCTTGATCGCCTTCTCGGCGGTGTGCGGCGGCGTGCTGATTTTGCGGCACACCTTGCCTGATTTGCCGCGTACGTTCCGCGTGCCGTGGGTGTGGTTCACCTGTCTGGCCGGCGTGGGCAGCTGTTTTGCCCTGCTCTTCAGTCTGGACTGGTTCAACTGGGCCATCCTGGGTATCTGGACGCTGCTGGGCTTTGCCATCTACTTTCTGTACAGCCGCAAGCACAGTGTGCTGGCACGGACTGCCGGCGCATCTGACCCGCGTTGATAACACCGGTTAAATTCGTCGAAATCATCTTATTTTCTTCGAAATGCGGCCAAAATACTGCTTTGTAGAAATTGGGCTATCATTGCCAAGTTTCAGATATTTTCTTAGAAATTGTATTGTAAATCATTGTTTTTAATTGGTTTAACGATAATTTTTCAAGAGAAATCACCGCACTGGCCGCCCATTCGCCAAAGTCGGGAGTATCATCGCCAGTCCGCGGGTTGATCACTTGGCAGTGGGCCCCGGATCGCGGCTCGGCTTGTCAGGTGGGTAGCTCCTCAGCCTGATATGTCCGGGCCGCACTTTTGTCCGGAGGTTGCTGCTGGCGTATACGCACCATGCAAACGCCAATAAAAAAGGCCGGCGAAAGCCGGCCTTTTTTATTGCAGCAATAACGTGATTGCAGTCGCGAGCAATCAGGCCTTCTTCGTATGCGAGACGCACCACCCCTTCGCGTTCACCGACTTGCCCGGGAACAACTGGCACGGACCACGACCGGTGGGGCCGCCACTATAGAACTGGCAGTTGGTGCAGTCGTCGCCCTTCTTGTACTTCGCGTTGGTCGACTTGGTCGCATCCTCGACATACGCCAGCGCCTTCGCGGTGGGGTCAGCATCGGTCACCGCCGGCAGATCAGCCGCACGCGCGAAGCGTGGCAGGCTACCGACCACCATGGCCGCCGCTGCCGTACCGGCAGCGACCTTGAGGAATCGGCGACGCGATTCGGTATCTTGTTCTTTCGACATGGGCAAGCCTCCGTCGTAACTATCCGTTGCACCCTGCCCCGGACTCGGACTGATGGTACCTGCGGTAGGAAAACATTTCCTGACTTGCGAGAATGGATCTCATTACAGTCGGGCCAACAATTGCCACGTGATATGATCAACATCCATTTGGACGTCCAAACCACATGACGCAGACTCTCCCCGCCACGATATCCGCCAGCCAGTTCGAACAGCGCGCCGACGCCATCATCGAAGCGGCGCGCGAACTGTCGGTGCTCGGATGGACACCTGCGACGAGCAGCAACTTCTCGATGCGCGTCGATGACGCCCATGCAGCCATCACCGTCTCGGGCAAGCACAAGGGCAGGCTCGGTCGCGACGACATCATGCTGATCGACCTGGACGGCCACGCCGTGGGCACGAATGCGCGCCCCAGCGCGGAGACCGCGCTGCACACCCAGATCTACCGCCGCTGGCCGGAAATGCAGGCGGTGTTGCATACCCATTCGCGCACGCAGAGCGTGGCCTCGCGCCTGTTCGCCAGTGACGGCGTGATCCGGCTGCAGGGTTGGGAGCTGCAGAAGGCAATTACCGGCTACCACAGCCACGACAGCCTGCTGGATATCCCGGTGTTCCCCAACACGCAGCACATGCCCGAACTGGTGGCGCAAGTCGATGCATGGCTGGACGCCGGCAAACCCCTGCATGCCTACCTGATCGACGGCCACGGTATCTATACCTGGGGCCGCGACATGGCCGAGACCCAGCGGCACCTGGAAGCCCTGGAGTTCCTGCTGGCTTGCGAACTCGACCTGAAACAGCTGAGGACATCATGAGCCGACTGCGCATCTTCGACGAAAGCCGTCCGCAAACTCCGCTGGCGGAGTTTGCGGAGCACGCCACGATCAGCGCCGAACTGGGCAAGCGAGGTGTGCGCTTCGAGCAATGGGCAGCAAACCAGCCCGTCGTTCCCGGCGCCAGCCAGGACGAAGTGATCGCCGCCTACCGCGCCGACATCGACCGCCTGATGGGCGAAGCGGGTTATCAGGCGGTCGACGTGATCAGCCTGACTCCCGACCACCCCGATCGCGCCACCTTGCGCCAGAAGTTCCTCAGCGAACATACCCACAGCGAAGACGAAGTACGCTTCTTCGTTGCCGGCTCCGGCCAGTTCACCCTGCACCTTGGCGACAAGGTCTACGACATTCTGTGCGAACAAGGCGACTTGATCGGCGTGCCGGATGGTACCCGCCACTGGTTCGACATGGGCGAAGCGCCCTATTTCGTGGCGATCCGCCTGTTCACCAACAAGGAAGGCTGGGTCGCGAATTTCACCGGTGACGAAATCGCCGGCCAGTTCCCGCGCATGCAGTCCTCGAAAAATGCGTAGCAGCCGCCTGGCGGGCGATGCTTTTCGCGAATCGCGATCAGCCACATCGCCCGCCGGCGGGCTCCTGCAACAGTTTGCCGTCCACCAGGTAGCCGCGTCATGATCGAAATTCGCGCCATCGTCACCGACATCGAAGGCACCACCAGCTCGATCGATTTTGTCCGCGACGTGCTATTCCCTTACGCCCGCAAACGCCTGCCAGCCTTCATCGAAACCCACAGCGACCGGCCCGAGGTGCAGCACTGGCTGCATGAGGCCGCCCGCGAAGAGGGGCTGATCGAAGCCAGTCGCCAGGACATCATCGAACTGCTGTTGAACGGGATCGACCTGGATCGCAAGTCCACTTCGCTGAAGGCACTGCAGGGGATGATCTGGAAGGACGGCTACGAGGCGGGTGACTATCGCGCGCACATGTATCCGGAAGTGGCCGCGAAGCTGCGCCAGTGGCGGGCGGACGGGCTGCGGCTGTATGTCTATTCCTCCGGCTCGGTGCCAGCGCAAAAACTGTTTTTCCGGCATAGCGACGCCGGTGATCTGAGCCCGTTGTTCGCCGGCTACTTCGATACCGAAACCGGCCCCAAGCGTGAAGCCGAGTCCTACCGGCGTATCGCCGAGGCCATCGGCGAACATCCGCAGCACCTGTTGTTCCTGTCCGACATCGTGGAAGAGCTCGATGCCGCTCAGACTGCCGGTTTCCACACCGGCTGGCTGGTGCGCGAACCGCAGCCGCTGCCGGTGTCACCGCGTCATCCGGTCCATCGCGATTTCGACGCGATCACTGTGTAACCGACAGCACCAGACCGCCATGCGCAACGCACTGACCCTCGCACTCGTCTTTGCCGCCGGCGTGCTGCTGAGCACGTGGTGGTCGGGTCAATCGGCCACGCTGCACGCGGTCCGCAGCGCCGTTCCGGCCGCAACCAGTGCGCCAGCGCAGTCCGGCACGGATGCAGACGCCCCGATCGACAACGGTGATCGCTGGCCCGACAAGGCACCGACACCCGAACAGGTTCTTTATGCGCAACCACGGTTGATGCGCCAGGCGCTGGACGAACTTGGCCCGCGTGTTCCCGGTAAACCCAACCTCTACTTGCTGGCCTTCGCCGGCGACGGTGGCGAAGATGTCTTCCGCAATGAAGCCGAATACGCCGCGCAATTGTTCAAGCAGCGCTTCGGTGCCAGCACCCACAGCCTGGTGCTGGAGAACAACCCGGCCAGCCTGACCACGCACCCGCTGGCCAGCTGGAGCAATCTGGACGCTGCACTCGATGGACTGAACAAGGCCATGCAGCCGGATGACATCCTGCTGCTCTACGTCAGCAGCCACGGCAGCGAAGACCACGAGCTGCTGGTCGACATGGACCCACTGCCGCTGGACCAGATCAGCGCCAGCGATCTTGCCGGCATCCTCGCGCTGCATCCATTCAAGTGGAAAGTCGTGGT
Organism: Rhodanobacter sp. AS-Z3; assembly: GCF_029224025.1. NCBI lineage: Bacteria > Pseudomonadati > Pseudomonadota > Gammaproteobacteria > Lysobacterales > Rhodanobacteraceae > Rhodanobacter > Rhodanobacter sp. AS-Z3. The sequence goes on along the minus strand of NZ_CP119392.1, from coordinate 2,079,397 downwards.
GATAAACGCCTGCTACTCCGGCGGCTTCGTGCCGCCACTGCGCGGGCCGGGCACCCTGGTGCTCACCGCTGCACGCAGCGACCGCAGTTCATTCGGCTGCGGCAGCGATTCGGACATCACCTACTTTGGCAAGGCGTGGCTGGTCGATGCACTGAACCACAGCGACAATTTCGTCGACGCCTTCCATCTGGCCAGCAACGACATCGCAAGTTGGGAGCAGCAGGACAAACTGACGCCGTCGGTACCGCAAATCGATATCGGCAGCGGCATCCAGAATCAGTTGGCGCTGTGGCGCAAGGGCATCACGCCCGGGCCACCCGTACCTTTCCAACCGACACTGCCGACGCCAAGCAAACGCATGCCTTAGTCGGAAATCGGGCCGCCCCTCGGCCAGCGCCACGCATAAGCCACGATCAGCAGCGACAACACCACCTCGATCATGCCCAGCGTGATGTAGAACCACCAGGCGCCGGGCATGGTGACCAGCATGACCGCCGTATAGAACAAACCCAGCGCAATATTCAGCCAGCGGCACAGCCGTGGCGACACCACCAATGACAGAAACGCCATCAGCCCCGGCACCGCCAGCAGCAAGGCCGTACCGCTCAGCGAACCCTGGCTGACGGGCCCGACCGGCCCCGCGCCCGCCAGCATGCCTTGCAGCTGCCCCGGCACGTAAAGGCCAAAGTAGTCGCCGTAGATGTAGCAGAACATCAATGAGGCCCACAGCGCCGAAAGCTTGAAGCGCACGTGCAATTTGATGTCACTCAATGGCGCAACCTTCATAAGGTGTTCCCCGACTGGCGGTGCGCGTTGCCGGCACCAATGCCCATCACCAGCAGCCAGAGCATGATACCCACCTCACCCAACGCAGCCGGCAGATTCACGTAATTCGAGAACGCCATCTCGGCATAGCCGGGCACCAATAGCTGACCGAAGATGTCCACCATATAGCCCGCGCCGCCAAGCATCAGCAGCACACCCAGAATGCGCGGCAGCCTGCCGCAGCGAATCACCAGATAGCCGAACGGAAGCAACCAAAGCCCCCAGAACACGCTGGCCAGCAGAATTCCGTTGGCGTACGACTTCATTGATATCCGTGCCATCGCATGCGCGAGGTCGACGGGCAAGCCACCGGCGTCAGTCAACAGCAGCAGCGCATCCAGCCGGTGCGTCACCGCGACCAGCGCCATCGGCACACCGGCAAAGGCAAAGGCCACCATGGCAACTGCCGCTGCACGATGGACCGAGCCAAGCAGTCTGAACAGCAACAGCGGCACGGCAAGAAACGCAACCTGTTCGACAAGGAAAGCGGCAATCCCGGCGCGAAACAGGGTCTGGTGCGCCACGATATTGCCAAGCAACGCTTCCGGATTGCCGGGTGCAGCAATCTTTCCCGGCACATAGCCCTGGCTGAAAAAGCCGGCCACAACCACGATCAGGTAGACCAGCCCCGCCCAACGGGCGAGCCTGCTTTCATTCGTCATGCGAAACCCCCGCGATCCATCACGTTGCCTGGCAGGCATAGGCGGCCAGTGTCAGATCAAACGACAACAACCGTTCAGTGCCGGAAGTCATCTCCATTCTGTTTTGCCTGCCTGCATGTCAGGCGGGTTCCGACAAACCAGACCGGCCCAGCAGGTGAAACGCCGACCACGACAGCGCGCGGGATATTCGCTGCAAGCTAGAGCAGTGCGTCGCCGCCCCAGAGCGCTGCCGGGCTGATGCTCAAATCCAGTTCGTCGAGGTTGACCACCTCGCTCACCGCGTGCGCCTCGGACTCCACGCTGCGACGGATCGGCGTGCTGACCAGCAGACCATCCTGCGTCGTAATGGAAGAGACCCGTGGACGCTGCCCCGAAACACCACGATGGGTCACCACGCCAATGCTGCCATTGCGCAAGCGCACGCTGGTCCCTGGCGGATAGACACCCAGGGTCTTGATGAACAGCGCCGCGTACTGTTCGTCCGCCACCGCACCTTCATCGAGGAACAACCTGCGCAAGGCCTCGTTCGGTGCCATTGCGCTGCGATACATGCGACCGGAAACGCGCGCGCAATAAATGTCACCCAAGGCCACCAGTTGCGTCGGAACCGCGATGCTGGCGGCACTCTTGTGCGCCGGGTAGCCACTGCCATTGGGGCGCTCGTGGTGATCGCGCACGATCTCAAGCCACAGCGGATCGTTTACTCCGTACTCTTGCAGCAGGCCCGTGCCGTGCTCGCAGTGGATCTCCACCTGTTGGCGCAATTCGTCATTGAGCGTTCCCTTCAATGACACCAGCTGTTGCTGCAGGTCGAACATGCCGATGTTCATGGTCAACGCTGCCGACACGATCGAGGTCAATGTCGACGCATCCAGATGCATGGCCTTGCCGGTGATGTAGCTGGAGACCGCCACGTTCACCGCATGCCGCACACTGTAAGGCTCGTCGCGGCACAACAGGATCGACGCCAGCACCACATCGGCATTCATGCTGCATGCCTTGCACAACATGCTGCCGATGCGCCGCACCTCATCGGTGAAGTCGACGGGCTCCGGGTTCGACAGCAAAGCGTGCAAACGACGCCGTGCCTCCAATGCCAGACCTAACGGCGATACCTTGGACAGCGGTCGATCGCGGGGTATTTCCACCGGACCATCGGACTCGGCGCTCTTGACGTTTTCGACCAGCCTTTCGATCTGACCCAGACTGGTAATCACCTGCCCCTGTCGCAGCAACAGCACGCCTCTGGCATCGCGCGCATTGAATGGCAATGCGTCGCCCACCTTCAACTGCAATGGATGGATTACCCGATCTGCCACGCCCCCTCCACACCTGATCTGCAACCGTCGACGGAAGTATGCCCCAACTCGGCAGGTCGCTGATGGCAGTCAACCGCCGCTTCCAGCGGAAATGGGCTGGCTGGCATGACCCTCGGATGCGAAAGAAACTGCGCGACCCAAGGCATGCCTGCGAAACCGCCAAGGCGACTCCGGTGAAACAGGCCAGCCATACAGGCAGCCTTGCATCCTTTAGTGCGTGTGCTTCGTATCTTCGGTAGCCATCGTGATCGTCATGCGACTCGGCCCGCGGCGACCAGCCATTGAATGCCGTGCCTCAGTCTCAGCCAAGGAACCCCATGCCCTCGCAGAAAACCGTCAGCGCCCCACCTGCGTCCCGTCGCCCCCTGCTTGCCACGTTGTTGCTGCTGATCGGCAGCAGCCTGCTCAGCGGTTGCCAGGCGGTGCTGTTTCACAGTCTCAACGCGACCATCGGCAAGTCTGACGTGGTGGTGCAGCGCGACGTGATGTACGACCCGGCACACGAGCTGGCGCTGGATGTGTTTCGCCCCAGCGATGCGCGCAACGCGCCCGTGGTGGTGTTCTTCTTCGGTGGCAGCTGGAAGTCGGGCAAACGCCAGTGGTATCGCTGGGCTGGTGAGGCTTTGGCGAAGAGAGGCATGGTGGTGGTGATTCCCGACTATCGCCTGTGGCCGACGGTGAAGCTGGATGGGTTCATGCAGGATGCGGCTCACGCCGTGGCGTGGACGCATGCCCACGCCAGCGAATACGGTGGCAACCCGGATGACATGTTCGTAATGGGTCACTCGGCCGGCGCGCACATCGGCGCACTGTTGGCCACCGACGCACACTGGCTGAATGCCGTCGGCATGCAGCCGCGCCAGCTTGCCGGCTTCATCGGACTGGCCGGCCCCTACGATTTCCTGCCGCTGAAGGACCCCGACTTCATCGACATGTTCGGCAGCACGCACGAGGCTCAGTTGCAGTCGCAACCGGTGCATTTCGTCGATGGGGACGAACCGCCGATGTTGCTGCTGCAGGGAACCAGCGACAAGACCGTCTGGCCGCGCAACACCGAATCACTGACACGTGCGCTTCGCAAGGAAAACGAAACCGTGGTGGTCAAGCTCTATCCGGATATTGGCCACCTGGCAATCCTGTTCTCGATCTCGAAGCCGCTGCGCAGCAAGGCGCCGGTGATCGACGACACCATGCGCTTCATCCACGCGCATACGCGTGCGCTATCCACCGCGCTGCCCGTTGCGGCCAATTCACGGTAATCCTCGGTGAACCGGGGCGATGGCCTGACTGATCGCCTCGAACACCCAGCGGCGGAACCAGCTGTGCACACGGTCATCATCTTTCGAGGCATGCCAGTAGGCGAGGATCGGAAACGCCTTCAATCGGATCGGCAGCGGCTGCACGGCCATCGGTAGCAGCTTGGCCAGGTGATTGGCATACGAACGTGGCACCGTCAGCAGCATCTGCGTGGCAGCTGCGATCTGGCAAGCGGAAAAATAGTGCTGGCAGACCAGTTGCACCTGCCGAAACATGCCGTTCTGGCCGAGTACGAGGTCGAGTGCATTGGCCTCGCCCAGCGCCGATACGGCAACGTGCCGGGCAGCCATGTAGTCGCTCCGTCGCAGTTGCCTGGCGCATGGATGATCCGCCCGCATCACCACCACCAGTGATTCATCGAGCAGGCGTTGGCGGGAAATCTGTGCACTGGCACGCAGCGGCCGATCCACTACCAGATCCAGCGTCCCTGCGGCCAACTCGCGCTCCACGTCGTCGGCGGCAACGCGGCGACTGACCACGCGCAACTGCGGCGCATGTTGCTCGATCCGCGCCAGCAACGACGGTAACGCAATCGATTCCAGGATGTCGCGAAAGCCCACGGTCAACTCGATATCCAGTTGCGCCGGATCGAAATGCGGCTGCGCGTGCGCGCTGGCGTGCAGCCCCTTCAGGTGCAGCTGCACCGCCGGCATCATCGTGCGCACCTTCTCGGTCGGCAGCAGCCGGTTGCCCTGGCGCACGAACAGCGGATCACCCAACTGGTCACGCAAGCGCTGAAGCGCATGCGTCACGGCTGGCTGAGTCAGGTGCAGCACCCGCGCCGCGGCGCTGACGCCGCCTTGGCTATAGATAGCTTCGAGCACGCGGAACAGATTCAGGTCGATACGATTGTCAGCGCGTTCCATATCCAGTTCCCGACGGTGACTGTGCCGATGCCAGCGCAAACCATAGTCATCAATATTGCTAATGGGTAGTCATAAAGCATATTCATTTCACTCATTGCAAGGTCAAGGCGTAGGCTGGCGGCTAATCAGGAGAAACGCACGTGGACTTTGCCGCTTCGAAACGCATACAAGTTTGGATCGAGCGCCTCGACACCTTCATGCGCGACGAGGTCATCCCGGCCGAACCTGTCTACGCCGCGCAGCTCAGTGGCAGCAGTGATCATCGCCAATGGCGGCAGCCACCAGTGATGGAAAGCCTGAAGGCGAAAGCACGTGCCGGCGGGCTGTGGAATCTGTTCCTGCCCGATGCCGAACACGGTGCCGGCCTGAGCCACGTGGAGTACGCCGCGCTCGCCGAAATCATGGGCCACTCGTTCATCGCGCCCGAGGCATTCAACTGCAGCGCACCCGACAGCGGCAACATGGAAGTACTGCACCGCTATGGCACGCCGGAACAAAAGCAACGCTGGCTGCAACCGCTGCTGGACGGCGACATCCGCTCGGGCTTCGGCATGACCGAACCGGAGGTGGCGTCCTCCGACGCCACCAATATGCAGGCAACCGCAAGCATCGAAGGCGACCAGGTCGTGTTGAACGGTCGCAAGTGGTGGACCACCGGCGCCGGGCACCCGCATTGCCGCTTCGTGATCTTCATGGGGCTGAGCGCTCCGCAGGCGGAACCGCACCGTCGCCACAGCATGGTGATCTGCCCGCTCGATGCGGCCGGCGTGAAAATAGAACGCATGCTGCCGGTGTTTCATCATCTGCACGAACCCAGCGGGCACGGCGAGGTGAGCTTCACCGACGTGCGATTGCCGCTGGATAACGTGATTCTCGGTGCGGGCCGCGGCTTCGAAATCGCCCAAGGGCGACTCGGTCCCGGACGCGTGCATCACTGCATGCGCGCCATCGGGGCAGCCGAACGCGCACTGGCCATGCTTTGTGCGCGCGCGCGTTCACGCACCGCGTTCGGCAAGCCACTGGCCGAATTGGGCGGCAATCCAGACATCATCGCGAACCTGCGCATGGCGATCGAGCAGGCGCGTCTGCTGACCTTGAAAACCGCCTGGACGCTGGACACGCACGGCACCAAGGCGGCGCTCAGCCTGATCTCGCAGATCAAGGTGGTGGTGCCCGCGGTGGCTCAGCAGGCGGCCGATGCGGCGATCCAGATCCACGGCGGAGCCGGCCTGTCCGACGATTTCCCGCTGACCCAGTTGTATGCCTATGCCCGCGTGTTGCGCCTGGCCGATGGCCCGGACGAAGTGCATCGCGGCGTCATCGCGCGGCTGGAAATGAAAGCGCAAGCCGCACAGGAAGCCGCACGATGAGCACGGCCGTGGATCAGCCGCGTGCGGTGCGTGAGGAAGATGCGCTCGACCTGCAGCGCGTCGACAACTTCCTGCGACAGCACATCGCCGGCCTGGAAGGCACACCCACGCTCGCGCAGTTTCCCGGCGGCGCCTCCAACCTCACCTATCTGATCAGTTACGGCGAACGCGAACTGGTGCTGCGACGTCCACCGCCAGGCGCCAAGGCCAAATCTGCGCACGACATGTTGCGCGAGGCGCAGGTCATGGCTGCGCTGAAACCACACTACTCGTATGTGCCGGCTATTCTGGCAACGTGCGACGACAACTCGGTGATCGGCCATGACTTCTACGTGATGGAACGGCTGCGCGGCAGCATCCTGCGCCGCGATTTGCCGACCGAACTGGGTCTCGATGTGGAGGGTGTGCGCAAACTCTGCCAAGGCTTCGTCGACCGCTTGATCGAGCTGCACCGCGTGGACGCCACGTCGCCCGAACTGCAGCACCTCGGCAAGGGTGACGGCTATATCGCGCGGCAGGTCGCCGGCTGGAGCGACCGCTGGCAGAAGGCGGCCACCGACGACACCGACGCCTGTACTGATGTCGTCGCGTGGTTGATGGCGAAGCAACCTTTGCAGGACAACGCCAGCTGCGTGATCCACAACGACTACCGCTTCGATAATGTCGTACTCGACCCCGAGCATCCGCTGAACATCATCGGCGTGCTCGACTGGGAGATGGCCACCATCGGCGATCCACTGATGGACCTGGGCGGCTCGCTGGCCTACTGGGTACAGGCCGACGACGACGCCACCTTCCAGTCGTTCCGCCGCCAGCCCACGCATGTAGCCGGCATGCTGACGCGGCGCGAGGTGATCGATTATTACGGCGAGCACAGCGGCCTGCACGTGGAAAACTTCGACTTCTACGAAGCGTTCGGGTTGTTCCGGCTGATGGTGATCATCCAGCAGATCTACCGCCGCTACGTGCTGGGCCAGACCAGCAATCCACAGTTCGCCGGCTTCGGCCAGGCGGCCCGCTACATGGCTGGGCGCTGCCGCCGCATCATCGCCGGATCGAGCCTGTGAGCGAGCGCAGCCTGCTGCTGATACGCCATGGCCAGGCCAGTTTCGGTGCAGCCGATTACGATCGGCTATCTCCACTGGGTGAGGAACAATCACGACGGCTCGGCGCATGGCTGGCCGCCAGTGGATCACGGCCCGACCTGATCGCGATCGGTCCACGCGAGCGGCATCGACGGACGGCGGAACAATGTCTCGAAGCGGCCGGCGTTGACCTCCCACTGCTGGTGCTGGATGGACTGGATGAATTCGATCACCACGAATTGCTTGCACGCCATCGCCCCGACCTGGACGGACCCGATGCACTGCGCGCGGAGTTGAAGCAAGCGGCCGACCCACACCGCGCCTTCCAGCAAATGTTTGCCGATGCCGTCGCGCGCTGGGTGGACGGCGCGCACGATGCCGAATACCAGCTCACGTGGCCGCGCTTTCGCAGCAAGGTGCTGACCGCGTTGCAGACGCTGACCGAACAGCCGGCACGCACGATCTGGGCGTTCACCTCGGGTGGTCCGATCGCCGTGGTCGCCAATGCCTTGCTCGAAGCGCCGCCGGCGCAGACCTTCAAACTCAGCTGGTCACTGGTCAACACCAGCCTCACGCGGCTGCGGCTCGGTCGCCACGGCGCAACGCTGGTCACCTACAACGCGTGGCCGCACCTGGAACAAGCGCACGCAGATCATCTCGTCACGCTGCGCTGAGCCCTTTCCCCATTCGCCAGGAGACCTCGTCATGACTACCACCGCCACCTTCGACCTCACCGGAAAAATCGCCATCGTCACCGGTGCCAGCCGCGGCATCGGCGCCGAGATCGCCAAGCTGTTGGCGGCGCACGGTGCGCATGCGATCGTCTCCAGCCGGCGTGAGGCCGACTGCCAATTAGTGGTCGACGAGATCATCGCGGCCGGCGGCTCGGCTGAAGCGTTCGCCTGCCATATCGGCGAACTGGCGCAGATCGAGACACTGTTCGCGCACGTGACGCAGCAACACGGGCGGCTCGACATCCTGGTCAACAACGCGGCCACCAACCCGTACTTCGGCAGCATCCTCGACACCGATCCGGCCATCTTCCAGAAGACCGTCGACGTCAACATCCGCGGCTATTTCTACATGTCGACCCACGGCGCCAAGCTGATGGCCGCCAGTGGCGGCGGCGCGATCGTCAATGTGGCTTCGGTCAACGGCGTGGTGCCCGGTTTCCAGCAGGGTATCTACTCGATCACCAAGGCCGCGGTGATCTCGATGACCAAGGCGTTTGCGGTGGAATGCGCGGCGGCCGGCGTGCGTTGCAACGCCTTGTTGCCCGGACTTACCGACACCAAGTTCGCCTCGGTACTGGTGAACACACCGGCGATCCTCAAACAGGCGCTGGCCCACGTGCCGATGCGCCGCGTGGCGCAGCCGTCGGAGATGGCTGGCGCGGCACTTTATCTCGCCTCCGATGCGTCGTCGTATACGACCGGCGCGGTGCTGAACGTCGATGGCGGCTACCTCTGTGTCTGATCTGAGCGACACCATGCTCAGCGATTTAATTCTCATCAACATCGACAGGAATCAACCATGAGCGAACCTTCCGCGCGGCGTGTTGCCGGCAAGCACGCCTTCGTCACCGGCGCGGCCGGCGGACTCGGCGCGGCGATCGCACGCATGCTCGCGCGCCACGGCGCGAAGGTGTTTCTGACCGATATCGACGAAGCCGGCGTAAGCATCGTGGCTGACGAGATCAACCGTGAGCGTGGCGAGCAGGTCGCATGGTGCGCCGCCCAGGATGTGCGTGACGAAGATCGCTGGCAGGCGCTGCTCACCGAAGCGGTCGCGTCGATGGGCGGTCTTTCCGTGCTGGTCAACAATGCCGGCATCGGCTCGCTCGGCACGGTCGAGCAGATCGAACTGAAAGAGTGGCGGCGGGTGATGAGCGTCAACGTCGAGAGCATCATGCTTGGCTGCAAACATGCGTTACCGCACCTGCGCGCGCAGCAGCCGGCGTCGATCATCAACATCTCCTCGCTGGCGGCGTTCAAGGCCGGTCCCGACTACACCGCGTACAACACGTCCAAGGCAGCGGTGGCGATGCTGACGAAATCCGTGGCGATCGACTGCACGCGGCAAAAGGTCGACGTGCGCTGCAACTCGATCCATCCGGCCTTCATCCGCACCGGCATCGTGGCACCGTTCTTCGACGCGTTGGGCGAGGAAGAAGCCACCCGCAAACTCACCCACGGCATTCCCATGCGTCGGCTCGGTGAGCCGGACGACGTGGCGTATGCCGTGCTTTACCTGGCCTCCGACGAAAGCCGCTACGTCACCGCCGCCGAAATGGTGATCGACGGTGGCGCCTGCGCCGTATAGTCAAAGCAACCACTCCCCTTCCCGCATCACGGTGAATCCCATGTCCCACGTCAATCGTCAGTTGCGCCTGAAAAGCCGTCCCGAAGGTCTGGTCTCGCGCGACAACTTCGACCTCGTCGAGCAGGCCGTGCCCGAACTGAAGGACGGCGAGGTGCTGATCCGCGTGCTGTATCTCTCGATGGACCCAACCAACCGCATCTGGATGCGCGACATCCCGCAATACCTGCCGCCGGTGGCGATCGGCGAGGTGATGCGCGCGCTCGGACTGGGTCGCGTGGTGGCCTCGCGCTCCTCGCATTACGCCGAAGGCGATCTGGTCCAGGGTGTCACCGGTTGGCAGGACTATCTGGTGCTGCACGAAGACGCGAAGGGCTACGTGCGCCTGCCCGCCGATCCCGGCATCCCGTTGCCCACCCTGCTCGGCGCCTGCGGCATGAGCGGCGTCACCGCCTACTACGGCCTCACCGACATCGCGCCGGTACATGCCGGCGAAACCCTGGTGATTTCCGCTGCCGCCGGCTCAGTCGGTTCCATCGCCGGCCAGATCGGCAAGATCATGGGCGCGCGCGTGGTCGGCATTGCCGGCGGCGCGGACAAGTGCCGATACCTCGTTGACGAACTCGGCTTCGATGCCGCCGTCGATTACAAGGCCGAAGACTTCAAGCAGCAACTCAAGGCGGCCACCCCCGACGGCGTCCACGTGAATTTCGAAAACGTCGGTGGCGAAGTGATGCGTGCAGTGCTGTCACGCATGGTCATCGGTGGGCGGGTGGCACTGTGCGGCATGATCTCTGGCTACAACAGCGGCGAACGCCCCAGCGACGACTTCAGCCCGTTCATCATGAAGCGCCTCACCCTGCGCGGCTTTCTGGTACTGGACTACACCAGGACAAAAGAAGCCGTGGGCGCCATCGCCGGATGGATTCGCGCGGGCCAACTGAAGACCGAAGAGACGGTGGCCGAAGGTCTGGAAAATGCGCCGGTCGTGCTCAATCGCTTGTTTGACGGAAGTCATCGCGGCAAGTTGGTGCTGCGCGTTGCCGCAGAAGCATGAGCGCGATTTCCCAAGCTCAGGTTTGCCGTGCTGCCCCAGTACCGAAGTGACGGCCCGGTTATCCGACGCCGTAACCAGCACCACTGGAACTTCCTGCCGAACCGGAAAAAGCGTAAAACCTATCGTATCCCGCAGACCCTGGTTTGCCTTGGCGCCATGCGGGCATCACCCGACGTACTTCAATCCATCCGCGATTCCTCGAACGGAGCTGGCCCATGTCTGTGAAGAAATTCCGCCCACTGCTGATCCTGACCTGCATGCTGGGCACGTGTGCTGGCGCCACCGGCAGCGATGTCGCCGCAGACCAGCAGGCCGCCATGCTGGGCTTCACGCCCGCCAGTGCTGCCGCCCAGCTCAGCCTGGAGCAACGCTTCGACGCCCAGCTCAGCCCGGCCGATCAGCGTGCATGGATGAAACAGATGTCGTCCGAGCCGAACCAGGTCGGCTCACCGCACGACAAGGCCAACGCGGAATTCATGCTGAAGAAGTTCCGTGCATGGGGCTGGGATGCACGTATCGAAACGTTCGACGTGCTCTATCCCACGCCGAAAAAGGTCGCACTCGAACTGCTTGGCCCACATCCCTTCACGGCCAAGCTGCATGAGCCTGCAGTCGCCGGCGATGCAACTTCCGGCCTGCCGGGCGTATTGCCGCCGTACAACGTCTACGGCGGCGATGGCGACATCAGCGCCGAGCTGGTCTACGTCAACCACGGCATGCCGGACGACTACACGGAGCTGGCCCGCCGCGGCATCGACGTGCGCGGCAAGATCGTCATCACCCGCTACGGCGGCGGCTGGCGTGGCCTGAAGCCGAAGCTGGCGCAAGAGCACGGCGCAGTCGGCTGCCTGATCTACTCCGACCCGCATGACGACGGATATGCACGGGGCGACACCTACCCCGAGGGCGGCTGGCGTCCGGCGGATGGCGTGCAGCGCGGTTCGGTCGCTGACATGCAGCAATACCCCGGCGACCCGCTCACCCCCGGCATCGGCTCCACTCCCGGGGCGAAGCGACTGGCGATCAAGGATGCAAAAACCATCCTGAAAATCCCGGTGCTACCGATTTCCTACGCCGATGCCACACCGCTGCTGCAATCACTCACCGGCCCCGTGGCTCCGCCGAGCTGGCGCGGTTCGCTGCCGCTGACGTATCACATCGGCCCAAGCTCGGCCAAGGCACACATGACCGTGCTGTCGGACTGGAGCCGCAAGCCGGTTTACGACGTGATTGCGATGATCAAGGGCGCCACCGCGCCGGACCAGTGGATCATCCGCGGCAACCATCACGACGGCTGGGTGTTCGGCGCGTGGGATCCGCTGGCGGGCAACGTCGCCTTGCTGGACGAAGCCAAAGCCATCGGCAGCCTGCTCAAGCAGGGCTGGCGGCCGCAACGCACCCTGGTTTATGCGAGCTGGGATGGCGAGGAACCCGGCCTGCTCGGCTCCACCGAATGGGCCGAAACCCACGCCAAAGAGCTGCAGGCCAAGGCCGTGCTGTACATCAATTCCGATACCAACGGGCGCGGTTTCCTCGGCGCGGGTGGCAGCCATTCGATGCAACATCTGGTCAACCAGGTGGCCGATGGCGTGATCGATCCGGAAACCCACGTCAGCGTCGGCGCGCGCGTGCGCGCCAAAATGCTGGTGGATGGCAATGACAAGAACGGCAACCCTGAAGCCAAGGAGTCTGCCAAGCTTGTCGCGGGCGGCGGTGACCTGCCGATTGAAGCGCTGGGCTCGGGCTCCGACTACAGCGCCTTCCTCGAACATCTGGGCATCGCCTCGCTCGACCTCGGCTTCGGCGGCGAGGACGACAACAACGGCATCTACCACTCACGCTACGACTCGTTTGATCACTACATCCGCTTTGGTGATCCGACCTTCGAATACGGCGTGACTCTGTCCAAAGTCGCAGGCCACATTGCGCTGCGCATGGCCGACGCCAACGTGTTGCCTATGCGCTTCGGCGATTTCAGCAGCACGCTCGACCGCTATGTCGGCGAACTCCACACGCTGGTCGACAACACACGCAAGGCCACCGACGAGCAACACCGTCTGCTGGATCAGCATGCATTCGCGCTCACCGTCGATCCGACCCGCCCCCTGGCACCGCCGGCACGCGACTCGGACATGCCGGCCATTGATCTGGCGCCGCTGGATCAGGCGGCGGCCAAGCTCAAGCAAAGCGCCGAAGCCTTCCAGACCGCCTATGCAAAACGCGCTGCCAGTGGCTTCGATCTGTCCGCCGCTCAACAGTTGAAGTTGAACCGGCAAATGGGCCGCATGGAACAGGCGCTGACGGATGCCGCCGGCCTGCCCGACCGGCCGTGGTTCAAGCACTTCATCTATGCGCCAGGCATGCTCACCGGTTACGGCGTCAAGACGGTGCCCGGCGTGCGCGAAGCACTGGAAGCGCGCCGCTGGAACGAAGCCAACCGCTATGCGGTGATCACCGCGAAGGTGATCGACGGCTACTGCGCGCAACTCGACCAGCTGACGGCCATGTTGAACAAGGCGTCGTAGCCTTCAAACAGGCTGACGAAAAAAGGGCAGCCATTTGGCTGCCCTTTTCGTTGTATACCTCCGAGCCAAGACACGACTTTGTCGCACTATCGCCTTGCCAGAAAACGCCCCATCGCCTGCTTGCCCAGCCGTGCTGACGGCCTGTCGTTTTCGAACGCCACCTCACCACGAATCAGCGTGCACTTGATCACACCGTCGTTACGGTTGACCACGCGCTGCAAGCCACCCATCGCTTCAAACGGTGCCTCGGCATAGCGATCCAGCTTGCTGCGTTTCAGTGCCGCTGGATCAAGCAACACAATGTCCGCCTGTGCACCGGGCTTGAGCACGCCGGCATCCACGTCAAACCATTCGGCTATCTCGCCGGTCAGCCGCCACACCGCTTTCTGGGGTGACATCACCGGCGCGTCCTGCACTGAAAGCTGCAGCAACGCCAGACCGAAGTTGTAGAACGCCATATTGCGCAGGTGCGCGCCCGCATCGGAGAAACCCATGATCGCGTAGGGCTGATTGAGGTTGATCGCCACGCGTTTGGGATTGTGATTGCCGATCAAGGTGGACCAGCGCAGCTTGGGGCCGTAGTCGATCACCAGATCCAGAAACGTATCCACCTCGTGCGCACCACGCTGGTCGGCAATCTGCCGGATGGTCTTGCCGACATAAGCCGGCTCGGGGCAGTCGATGACATGCGCATCGCCGAAGTCACGATGCCACACGCGCCCGCCCCACTTGCGCTGATACTCGGTCTTGAACTTCGCCCGGTAATCGGGGCTGGCGAACAACTTCTGGCGATCGAATTCGCGCTTCAAATGCAGCGCCGCCTCACCAGCAGGAAACTCCTCGAAGATCACGAAGTCGACGCCGTCGGCATATACCTGGAACGGTTGCGGCAGCGCCTGCCAGCGGAATGCCGCACCAAGACACGCGTTGAAGAAACGCGTAACCCCGCCCATCACGATGTCCAGCCGCGGCTTCGCCTTCACATCCATCAGCGTGATCAACGTAGTCTTCAACCGCCGCCGCAGCGCCAGACTGGCCGAGGTGAACAGGTAGAAGACTGCGTTGATCGGGTTGTTGAGATTCGGCGCGGACTGCAGGATCGCGCCGCGCCGACGCAGCACCTTGTGCAGACGCCGATACTCGCTCCAGCGCGCATACACCGACGGCAACGCGGACGAACGAAAACGATCGCCATCCACCTTGTCCCACGGATTGGTCATGCCCGACATGCCCAGCAGACCCTGGTCGATGCCGTCCTCCAGTTGCTGTTCCATCCAGCGCAACTCGGTTTCGGTGGGCACCGCCTTCGGATCGACTGAACGCCCCAGCCCCATCGCGGCGGCACGCAAATCCGAATGCCCCATATAGCTGGCGATGTTCGGCCCCAGCGGCAGGCTGCGCAGATGCGCGACATAGCCGGCCGCATCGTTCCAGACTTTCTTTTCGCGCAGTGCCGGCAGCACATACTCGCGCGGGATGGACTCCACGCGGGTAAAAATATCCGACGCGTCTTCGGCATCGCTGTAGATCATGCTGATCGAACAACTGCCGACAAAGCACGTGGTCACGCCGTGCCGCACCGACTCCTGCAAGCCCGGCGCCAGCAACAGTTCGGCGTCGTAATGGGTGTGGATGTCGATGAAACCCGGCGTCACCCACAGACCCTTCGCATCGATCACCTTCGTCGCCTCGGCACTCGCCAGTGGCGCCTCGCTGATGGTGACCACTGCACCATCGCGCACACCGACATCCGCGATGCGCGGCGGCGCACCGGTGCCGTCGAACACGGTGCCACGTTGAATCAGCAGATCGTAAACAGCTGGCAAAACGGTAACCCCCGCGCCCGCGGCGCCATGGCATGGACCTCATGATCCTTCCAGATGTCATACCTTCCGTCTTGACAATTTGCGCCATCTCGCCAAGCTGCCGGTTCCTTCGTGCGGAATCCAGCCTGGGTATGCAGACAGCGAATCGCACCATTTCGCCGGCATTCGTCCGCCTGCTGCACGACTACGTGCAGTCACTTGGACTCGATGCGTGGCGTGTGCTGGGTGAAGCGCGGCCAGCAGAATCGCCGGAACAAGCCGTGGGTTTTCCCATGGCGCACTGGGTCGAGCTGCTGCGACGCGCGTCGCAGCATATGGATGATCCCTTGCTCGGCCTGCGTATAGGTCAGACCATCGAACCAAGACATCTGGGTACGCTGGGCTTTCTGCTGCAATCGCTGCCCACGCTGGGCGCGGCCATGCAAAAGCTGCAGCGCTATCAGCGGTTGGTGTATGACCAGACACCGATGCTGCAGTTGGTCGAAGCCGATTACGTGGATCTGGTCTGGGGCATCGATCAGGGCCAACCCGGAAGCCTCGCCGATGACACCTCCATCACTGCACTGATCTACTACTGCCGTGCCATCGCCGCCGGCCCGGTCATTCCGCAATACGTGCAGTTCGTCAACCCAGCACCACGCA
This sequence comes from Rhodanobacter sp. AS-Z3, assembly GCF_029224025.1. Lineage (NCBI taxonomy): Bacteria > Pseudomonadati > Pseudomonadota > Gammaproteobacteria > Lysobacterales > Rhodanobacteraceae > Rhodanobacter > Rhodanobacter sp. AS-Z3. The sequence goes on along the minus strand of NZ_CP119392.1, from coordinate 2,063,584 downwards.
ACTGCGCGGCATATCGTGCAGCCTACGGTTGTCCGGTCGAGTTCACCGCACCGGTAACGCGCGTGCGCTTCAGCAGCGCCACGCTTGCCCTGCCACTGCGCGCCGCCAATGCCGACCTGTCCACTCTGATGGAACGGCAAACCGAGCAACTGCTGGCGCTATGGCCAACACCCGATGAACCCTTCGTTGCACACATACGCACCGCCATCGGTGCCCTGCTGCATGACGGCGAACCCACCCTGCCACGCGTCGCTGAACGACTCGCCGTCACGCCACGCACTGCGCAGCGCCACCTGCAACAGGCCGGCACCAGCTTCCGCACCGAACTGGAAACTGTGCGCCGTCAGATGGCTGAAATCTATCTGCGCGACGCGCGGCTGTCCGTCGCTGATATCGCACTGCTGCTGGGCTATTCCGAACACAGTGCGCTGACGCGGAGTTACCGGCAGTGGACCGGGCAGGCGCCGCGACCGCGGCGGTAGAAGCAGAAAACCCGTCTCGGGCGCGAAGGGCACATGCCTGCACTCATCTCGGCTACGCCAAGCTCGCGCTGTTCATCGGTTTCTCGCTGGCCGCGCTGTGGTACATCGGGAAGATGCGGAGCTTGCCATTGCATTGACTCAGCAGGTTTGCGCGTTGCGCCAACGACACCAAAAGTTCGGCGCATGATCACCGAAGGTTCTTCCACCTCGGCTGCTGGATCGGCGTTCAAAGCAGCTTGCGCAGACGCATCAGGTCTGGTTACGCACCACGATGCCGCTCAGCCAAAACTGCCACTACGTCGCCCAGCGACAAACCCCGAGCACGCAACGCCACGGTGAGATGGAAGATCAGGTCCGCCGACTCGCCCAGCAATTCTTCATCGCCCTGCACCACTGCTGCCAGCGCCGTTTCAACACCTTCCTCGCCGACCTTCTGTGCGATGCGGCGAATGCCGCCGTCGAACAATTTGGTGGTGTAACTGCCTTCGGGCCGCTCGGTGTGACGCTGTTCGACCAGCGCATCGAGTTCGGCGAGAAAGCCCAGCGGCGGGCGCACATCGGCGCTGTCACCAAAGCAACTGGAGGTGCCGGTGTGACAGGTTGGACCGTGTGGGTCGACCTGGATCAGCAAGGTGTCGGCATCGCAGTCGATGCGGATGGATTTGAACATCAACACGTGGCCGGAGCTTTCGCCCTTGGTCCACAGGCGCTGCTTGCTGCGGCTGTAGAAGGTGACCTCCGCGCTGGCTAGAGTTTGCGCCAACGCTTCGGCATTCATGTAGCCGAGCATCAGCACTTCACCGGTGAGCCAGTGCTGGATGATGGCCGGAAGCAGACCGCCGCCCTTGGGCCAGTCGAGGCGGCTGGTATCGATAGTGGAATGGCTCATGTCTGACTTTCCTTGAAACTCACAAACGCACAGGAACGCCCTGCGTTTGCAGGTACTGTTTGAGTGCGGGAATCGCGATGGCACCGGAGTGAAACACGCTCGCGGCCAATGCGCCGTCCACGTCGGCGTCGACGAAGGCAGCGCGAAAATGTTCCGGCTCGCCAGCACCACCGGAGGCGATCAGTGGCACGTGGCAGATCGCTCGTGCCGCGGAAAGTTGTTCAAGATCGTAACCGTTGCGCACACCGTCACTGCCCATGCAGTTAAGCACGATTTCGCCGGCGCCGCGCTGCTGCGCTTCCACGATCCAGTCCAGGCTCTTGCGCGCCAGTGCCTGCGTCTTCGTGGGATCGCCGGTGTACTGACGCAAGCGCCATTCGCCGTCAGCATCGCGCAACGAATCGATACCCACGACTACACACTGCACGCCGAAGGCGGCGGCGAGTTCGTTGATGAGTTCTGGCCGCTCAAGCGCAGGCGAGTTCACCGAAATTTTGTCGGCGCCGGCATGCAGCACGGCACGCGCTTCTTCGACCGAGCGAATGCCGCCGGCGACGCAAAACGGAATGTCGATCACGCGGGCAACCTTCTCCACCCACGCCCGATCCACGCTGCGTCCTTCGGGGCTGGCGGTAATGTCGTAGAACACCAGCTCGTCGGCACCTTCATCGCGATAGCGCAAGGCCAGATCGACGATTTCGCCCATCACCACGTGATCGCGAAAACGCACACCCTTGACCACCTGGCCATCGCGTACATCGAGGCAGGGAATGATGCGGCGGCTCAACATGCGAGTGCGTCTTCCAGTGTGAACAGCCCCTCAAGCAACGCACGCCCCAGGATCACGGCCCTCGCGCCAGCCTCGCGTGCGGCATGGATATCGGCCAGCGAACGCACGCCGCCGGAGGCCTGCAGGGCAAGCTCGGGCACGCGATCGGTGAGGTGACGATACAGCTCGATATTGAAACCGCTGAGCATGCCGTCACGCTCGATGTCGGTGCACAACAGGTGTTTCGCACCGCGTGCGGCGTACCACGGCGCCAGCTCGTCCAGCGTGGCCGCTTCGACTTCGGTCCAGCCGGCGCTGGGCAGCAGCCAGTCGTTGCCGACACGGCGAGTATCCAGTGCAAGGGTGATGCGGTCGCTGCCAAACATGTCCAGCCAGCCCGCTACCGTTTCCCGATCGCGAATGGCAACGCTGCCGAGCACCACGCGGCGCACACCAACATCGAATAACCGGCGCAGGTCGGCCTCGCCACGGACACCGCCGCCGGCCTGTACGTCGATGCCATGGTCGACAATCGCCTTGATCACGGCGAGGTTTTCCAGACTGCCCGAACGCGCGCCGTCCAGATCGACAACATGCAGCCAGTGCGCTCCGGCATGCAGGTAACGCAAGGCAAGCTCACGCGGGTCGGGCGTATAGGTGGTCTGCTGGGCATAGTCACCCTGACGCAGGCGCACCACGCGCCCTTCGCGCAGATCGATGGCGGGAATGATGTCGAAGCTCATAGGCTGAGGAAATTCTTCAACAGGCGAGCGCCCACGGCAGCCGAACGCTCGGGATGGAACTGCATGCCGTGGAAATTTCCACGGGCCACGATCGCGGAAAACTCACCGGCATAGTCGGCACAGGCGAGGGTAAAATCGCCCACTGGCACCGCATAGCTGTGCACGAAATACACCTGGTCTTGCTCACCCAGTCCGGCCAGCAGGGAATGCGCCTGCGTCGCACGCAGCCGGCTCCAGCCCATGTGCGGCACGCGTACACCCGGCGCCTCCCGGAAGCGGCGAACGGATGCGGGAATCACGCCAAGGCATTCGGTATCACCCTCCTCCGAATGCGCACACAGCAACTGCATGCCAAGGCATACGCCGAGCACTGGCTGGGTCAGGGAGCGCAACAAGTCGACCAGACCCAGATCATGCAAACGAGCCATGCCCGGACCCGCTGCACCGACGCCGGGCAGGATCACCTTGTCCGCGCCACGAATCGCTTGCGGATCGGCGGTCAGCGCCGCATCCACGCCAAGCCGTTGCAACGCATAGCGCACGGAACCGATATTGGTACCACCGGCATCGACGAGGACCACGCTCATTACAGCGTGCCCTTGGTACTGGGTAGCTCGCTGCCCTCGCGACGAATCGCCTGGCGCAACGTGCGCGCGACCACCTTGAAACAGGCTTCGACCATGTGGTGTGCGTTGTCGCCCTGCACACTCAGATGCAGGTTGGCACCCAGCGTTTCGCACAGCGAATGGAAGAAGTGCGGCACCAGTTCGGTCGGCACTTCGCCGACACGCTCACGCGGAAACCTGCCTTCAAATTTGAAGTAGGGACGGCCAGACAAATCCAGCGCAGCGCTGGCCTGCGATTCGTCCATCGGCAAGGTGAAGCCATAGCGACCGATACCACGCTTGTCGCCCAGCGCCAGCTTCAATGCCTGACCCAGCGCCAATGCACAGTCTTCGATGGTGTGGTGTTCGTCGATATGCGTGTCGCCATCACAGTTCAACGCCAACGCAAAACCGCCATGCTTGCCGATCTGTTCCAGCATGTGGTCGAAGAAACCCAGCCCCGTGTGCGCCTTCGGCTCGGCTACCCGATCGAGATCCACGCTGACGGTGATACGGGTTTCTTTGGTGTTGCGAACCACGCTGGCGGTGCGCGGCGCATCGAGCAACTCGTGCGCCAGTGCTTCCCAACTGACACCGAGCGGTCCCACACGGCAGCCACGCACGCCGAGGTTCGCGGCGAATTGCAGGTCGGTCTCGCGATCGCCAACCATGGCCGAGGCGGCGCGGCTCCAGCTGTCGTCGGCGAGGTAGTGACGCACCAATCCCACACCCGGCTTGCGCGTATCCAGACCTTGCTGCGGAAAGCTGCGGTCGACCAGCACTTCCCGAAAACGAATGCCTTGCGAGGCGAAGATGCCGAGCAACAATGCGTGCGGGCCGGTGAAGTCGGCCTCGGGAAAGCTGGCCGTGCCCAGGCCATCCTGATTGGTCACCATCACCAACTCGTAACCCGCCGCCGCGAAGCGCTGCAAGGCAGTGATCACACCCGGCAACAAGGCCAGTTTTTCGAAGCGGTCGATCTGCTCATCGGCGGGCTCCTCGATCAGGCAGCCATCACGATCGACGAAGAGAATTTTGCGCTGACTCATGCCGATCCCTCGACCACATTCTGACCAGCCATGACTGAACTCTTCAAGGCAGTGAGCATCTGCTCGTTCTCCGCAGGGGTACCGATGGTGATGCGCAAGGCATCGCCCAGATTCGGATAGCGCCGTACATCACGTACCAGCACACCGGCAGCCAGCAGGCGCTGATAAGCCGCACCGGCATCATCGAAACGCACGGCAAGAAAATTCGCGTGTGACGGCAGCACTTCGCGCACGCCAGGCAATTGCATCAGTGCCTTGCTCAGCCGCGTACGCTCGGCGCGAATGGTGGCCAGGTGCTCACGGGCATTCGCCTGCCCCCAGCCGGACAAACCCAGCAATGCGGCATGCACGCACGGTAACGGCAGCGGATACGGTGGCATGATCCGCCGCAGCAACGCGATCACTTCGGCGTTGGCCAGCAGGCTGCCGATGCGTGCGCCGGCCAGCGCCCATGCCTTTGACAAGGTACGCAGCACGGCGAGGTTTTCGTAGCGGTCGATCAAATCCGACACGCTGGCCACTTCGGCAAACTCGACATACGCCTCGTCCACGATCAGCAGTGCGCGGCCAGCCAGAGCCTCCGCCAGACGTTCGATACTTTCACGCGGCACCAGTTGCCCGGTGGGATTGTTGGGCGTGCAGATGAAGACCAGCTTCACCGCGGGAGTGACCGCAGCAAGCACCGCGTCCACGTCCAGCGTGGCGTCGGCGTTCAAGCCCACTTCGATAACGCCGGCGTTCTGAATTTTTGCGCATACTGCGTACATGCCGAAGGTCGGCGGCTGGATCAGGATGGCATCCTCACCCGCGCGACAGAACGCACGCACCAGCAAGTCGATCGCCTCGTCGCTGCCGCGCCCCACCAGCAACTGCTCACGGCGTACGCCGTACAGCGTGGCCAATGCTTCGATCAATGCAGCGGGCTGCGGTTCGGGGTAGCGGTTGCAACCCAGTCCGTCATCACCCACCGGCGCCCATGCCGATTCATTGGCATTGAGGAATACCTTGCCGCCGCTGGCTTCCATGCGCGCGGAGGAATACGGCTGCATTGCGCGAATTTCCGCTCGCGCCAGATCGAGCACGCTCATGACATCGCCTCCAATGCGGCCAGGCGCAAAGTCACCGCGCGGCGGTGCGCCTCCAGTTGCTCGGCAGCGGCCAGCGTGGCGGTACATGGGCCGATGTTGCGCAGCCCTTCAGCCGACACTTCCTGCACGCTGATCTGCTTCTGAAAGCTGGCCACCGACACGCCGCTGTAGCTGCGCGCGTAACCGTACGTCGGCAACACGTGGTTGCTGCCACTGCAATAGTCACCCACCGACTCGGGCGCCCACTGGCCGAGAAATACGGAGCCGGCAGTTTCGACATCCGCCAGCAATTCGCGCGGCGCGGCGACCTGCACGATCAAATGTTCCGGCGCATAGCGGTTGCTGACTGCAACCGCCTGCGCCAGCGACTCGACCAGAATCAGCCGGCTCTGTGCCAACGCCTGGCTGGCAATCGCGTTGCGCGGCAACTCGGCACACTGCCGCTCGACTTCAACCGCCGCCTTTTCCAGCAGCGCGGCGGACGGGCTCAGCAGAATCACCTGCGAATCCGGACCGTGCTCAGCCTGTGACAACAAATCAGCGGCGACGAACACGGGGTTGGCGTCCGCGTCGGCAATCACCAGCACTTCGGACGGGCCGGCCGGCATGTCGATAGCTGCGCCCTCCGGATCGGACGACACCTGCAATTTCGCTTCGGTGACCCACGCATTACCCGGCCCGAACAGCTTGTCGCACTTCGGCACGCTATCCGTGCCGTACGCCATCGCGGCAATTGCCTGCGCGCCGCCGAGCTTGAATACCTTGTGTACGCCGGTGAGTCGCGCCGCGTACAGCACCGCTTCGTCGCAACTTCCGTCAGCGCGCGCCGGCGAGCACAACACCACTTCGCGGCAACCGGCGATCTGCGCCGGCACACCCAGCATCAGCGCCGTCGACGGTAATGGCGCACTGCCGGCCGGCACATACAGGCCGACCCGGCTGATCGGTCGCAGCACCCGCTCGATACGCACGCCGGGCGCAGTCTCGACCGATACCGGCTGCATTGCCGCGGCGCGGTGAAACAGTTCGATGCGTGCGGCAGCTTCACGGATCGCCGCTTTCAGCGCAGGATCGAGCGCCGCCTCGGCCGCGATGAATTCAGATTCGTCGACAGCGATGGCGTCCAGTGTGCAGCGATCGTATTTCGCGCTGAGCTCACGCAGCGCCCCATCGCCACCTGCGCGCACGCTGGCGATGATCTGCGCGACACCATCGCGCAATTCGTCCGCACGCGACTGCGCCGGGCGTGCCAGCGCCTGGCCACGAGCAGCTTCATCCAGTGCGTTCCAGTCCAGAGTCTTCATGCGAGCATCTTCTCAACGGGAAGCACGAACATTTCGCGTGCACCGGCCTTCTTGATTTCCTCCAGCTGGCGCCAGCTCACTTCACCGGCGCACAGTGCCTGCAGCATCAACTGATCGGGCTGACCGAGCACCGGCAACAGGGTCGGCTGCGGGCCACCCGGCAACAGGCGGGTCACCGCCTCCAGCGTGTGCCGCGAAGTCTGCAGCAACAGCAGGCGTGACTCACGCACCTGGATCACGCCATCCAGCCGCTTCAGCAGCAGCTCCAGCATGTCGCCACGCTCGTCCACCGGCAGGGTCAACGCGCCGGCCAGCACGGCCTCGCTTTCCAGCAGCACATCGGTTTCGCGCAGCTGGTTGGCCACCAGTGTGCCGCCGCTCTGCACCAGATCGCAGATCGCGTCAGCGGTGCCCAGCTTGGGCGCGATCTCGACCGAACCGGCCAGGGTCATCACCCCCGCGTCGATACCCTGCGTGCGCAACCACTCGCCAAGCAGGCCGGGATATGACGTGGCAATGCGCGTTCCTGCCAGGTCCTTCGGCTCGCTGTATGCCATTTCCTGTGGCACTGCGATCGACAAGCGGCAACGACCAAAACCGAGCGGACGCAGCTCGTTCAGCGGTTCGCTGTCCGGCCCGGCGGTGAGCTGAAACTCGTTCAGCACATTGCGCCCGACAATGCCGAGATCGCATACACCCTGGGCGATCAGGCCCGGGATGTCGTCATCACGCACCAGCAGCAAGTCCACCGGCTCGCCTTCGCCGAAACAAAAAAGCTTGTCACGGCTTTGTCGGAAGGTCAGCCCACAACGGGTCAACAGATCCAGTGCCGGCTCGGTCAATCGACCGGATTTCTGCATGGCAATACGCAAACGATCCCGCGGCTTCATGCTTTTTTCCTTGCTGTCTGCGCCTGCTTCTTGGCGGCGCGGGCGGCGGCAGCCAGGTAGCCGCCACTGCCCTGATTGAGGTAGCGCGCCACCCGCCCGATGGTGGTGATGCTGACCGCGGTGCGCTCGTGGATTTCGCGGTAGGACACTTCTTCGAGCAGATATGGCACTACCCGCCAGCGATCCACCAGCACTTCCAGCTCGGCCGGAGTGCACAGGTCGCTGAGGAACGCGCCCATCTCCTCGCTGTTGCGCAAGGACAGCAAAGCCTCATAGAGGCTCTGCTCGGCAGAGCCGGGCGGGGATTCGGGATCGAGTGAACGACGCTTCATAATGTACTAACGCATTAACACAGTGGTGCGAAGCATACATGACAGGTTATCGCGCAGCAATCACTGATTTACCGAAGCAAGACGCTTCCCGAAACCCGTTGACGGAACCGCAGTCGGTCCATCCAAGCCAGTCCGCGCATAAACAAAAACCCCCGCCGAGGCGGGGGTTTTCTGGCAACACCTGCAGCGAGAAGCTGGCTCAGGCCGACTTTTTCTTCGGCGCAGCTTTCTTGGCAGCAGCCGGCTTGGTCACCGTCGACTTGGCGCCAACCACGGCAGGCTGCACGCCATGCGCACGGGAATTGCCGTAGCTGCCGCGATTGGTCTTGCCGCGACGGGTCTTGCGATCGCCCTTACCCATGGGAATTCCTTGAATTATTGAATGTACGGCCTGCCATTATAGCAGCCTCCAGGCTAAACGGCATAGTCAGTGATGCCCATGGCCGTTGCAGTCCCCTGCCGGATCAGGACACGGCCCCGGATCGATCTGCACGGTGACGTGCCGGATCGAGAAACGTTCCAGCAGCGTGCGCTTGATGGCATGCAACACCATCACCCCGTCGGCGCCCTCATCCAGCTCGGCATGTACGGTAGCCATGCGCGAACCTGAAGCGAGCTGCCAGACATGCAGATGATGAATATCGCAGATGCCCGGCGCCGCCGTGCGCAGCGAAGCCTCCACCGCGTGGGTGTCGATGCCGTCGGGCACCCCTTCCAACAGAATATGCGCCGACTTTCGCAGTAGTCGCCACGCGCTGTTGAGGATCAGCAGCGAAACCAGCAACGACAGCAGCGGATCGGCCCACAACCAGTGGAACCAGCGAATTGCCAGCGCCGCCAGCACGGCAGCCACCGAACCGAGCAGGTCACCCAGCACATGCAGGCTGGCTCCAGCCAAATTCACGTCGTCATGCGCGTGTCCGTGCAGCGTGCGCAGCACCAATGCATTGACCAGCAGCCCCGCAACGGCAACCACCAGCATGACGCCCGAGAGAATCTCGCCGGGATGACGCAAGCGCACCGCTGCCTCCCAGGCGATCCACGCGACCAGCACGAATTGGCTCAACGCATTGACGAAACCGGCCAGCACTTCCATCCGGCCGTAGCCGTAGCTGCGGCGCGCGTCGGCGGGCCTGGTCGCCATCCACGCGCCAACTACAGCCAGCAACAGCGCCAGCGTGTCGACCATCATGTGCGCTGCATCGGCAAGCAAGGCCAGCGAGCCGGACCACAGGCCGCCAATCACCTCGACCACCATCATGATGCTGGTCAACACCAGTGCCAGCAGCAGCTTGCGACTGCTTCCGCCGGCCGCCGGACCATGCTGATGGGCTCCGTGTCCCTGCGCCGGTGAATGCTCGTGCTCGTGCTCGTGGGGGTGATGCTGAGGATGATTCATGCGCGCATGCTAGGAACCCGCGCCGCCGTTACACAATCACCACGCGTCAGTGCGCGCACTGCGGACCGTGCACGTGGACGTGATCGTCGTGGCGGTCCAGCCGCAAATTGGTGAAGTGCGCCGCCGCCAGCAGCAAGCCGCCAGTCGTCACCAGCACGCTGTGGAGGATCGGCGTACCCACGTCGATGAAGATAATGCCGAGCAGCAAAAGCGACAGCCCCGGCACCGCCAAACGCAGCGGCAAGGCGCGCCGATGCCGCAGGTAGCCGCGATACAAAACCAACCCGGCCAGCCCGCAGGCACACAGCACGAAGATGCGCTCGAAGCGATGATCGGCAAGAAACTCCAGACCAACCAGCGGCAACAGCGCGAGCACGAACGGCAGCAAGGCGCAGTGAATCGCGCACAGGAACGATGCGATCGCGCCAACGCGATCAGCGAAATGCCACCAACGGGATTTGTTCGACTGCTCGGAATTCATTTTTACGCCCCGGCGTCACCAAACGTGGCCACTCTGTCCCCGGCGGCGCCATGTTACTTTATAACATCAAAACCTGCCATCCCTTCCCGTGCCCCTTCAAGCGTCACGACAATGCTTGCAGGTGCCATGCACTTCCAGCGTCTGCGCCTGCGGGCGGAAGCCGAGCGCCCGTGCCTGCGCCTCGATCAGTTCAGCCACTCGTTCATCGCAGACTTCCTGCGCACTCGAACAGACGTCGCAGATCAGGAACGGCACTTGATGGGCTTCGGCGGGGTGGTGGCAGGAAACAAAAGCGTTGATCGATTCCAGCTTGTGAATGAAACCGTTTTCGAGCAGGAAGTCGAGCGCGCGATAAACCGTGGGCGGCGCCGCATTGCCGTGCTTTTCGCGCAATTGATCCAGCAGGTCGTAGGCCTTCACTGGCTTGTCGGCAGCGGCGACCAATTCCAGCACTTCCTTGCGCAACGGAGTCAGACGCAGGCCGCGTTCCTCGCTGGCATGTTCCACGGCTCGCACAAAACCCTTCGCGTCGTCGTGATGATGCGCGTGGTGATGGTGTGGATTGCTGGCTGAATCCTGGCTCAAAAGGTCACCTCGTGGAAATCATACACTGCCACCAAATTACCGCCGGCGGCGTGAAGAGGGCAGCGGCGGCGGTCTGGGTCGCGGCAGCTGGCGGGGTTTGCACAGGACGACGATCCAGCCGATCGGGCCCAGCACCCATGCCCAGACAATGCCTTCCAGCAATCGTCCGCGCCACCAGCCCAGTAACGCTCCGACCACCACGAACAGCAGGTTCCACCAGAAGATGGCGGCCCAAGGCACCGTATTCAACAGATTGAAGAAGACGTGCCAGAACGCACCCGGCGCCTCCAGATCGACACCTTCGGCAGCCTTGGCCAGCCATTCGTCCATCGCGCGCTCAGTGCGTCATCGACGTGGCTACAGAATCAGCCGCGGGCAAGAGCGATGGCGGCATCGATACGCTTGATCGCCTCCACGCGACCAGTCAAATACAAGGTCTGGTCGATCGACGGCGAGACCTGGGTACCCGTGATGGCCACACGCAGCGGCTGGGCGATCTTGCCCATGCCCAGTTCAAGCTTCGCCGCCACCTGCTCGATCACCTGATGAATCGGCTCCGGCTGCCAGCTGCAATCCAGCAGCAATGCTTTCGCCGCTTCCAGCACACTTACGGCGGTGTCGTTCTTCAAGTGCTTGGTGACTGCCTTGTCGTCCCACTCGAGAATCGGGCCGTACCAGATCGCCGCACGCTCGGTCATTTCCTTCAGCGTGTGCACCCGATCGCGCAGCGCCACGATGACTTCGGCCGGCGCGGGGCCGTGGCTGAAGTCGATACCGGCGCGCTGCAGGTGCCATTCAAATTCGGCCGCCAGCGACTGTGGCTCGTCGGTCTTCAGATAGTGCTGGTTTAGCCAGGCCAGCTTTTCGGTGTCGAAACGCGAGGCGGCCTTGTTGCAGTCACCGATGTCGAACAGGGCAATCATCTCCTCGCGCGAGAAGATTTCCTGATCGCCATGCGACCAGCCCAGCCGCACCAGGTAATTGAGAATCGCGTGGGGCAGAAAACCATCGGCGCGATAATCCATCACGCTGACCGCGCTGGTGCGCTTGGACAACTTCTTGCCTTCCTTGTCCAGAATCATCGGCAGGTGCGCAAACTCCGGCACCGCGGCGCCCAGCGCCTTGTAGATGTTGATCTGGCGCGGCGTGTTGTTGACGTGGTCGTCGCCACGAATCACCTCGGTGATGCCCATGTCGATGTCGTCGACCACCACCGCGAAGTTGTAGGTCGGCCAGCCGTCGGAGCGGAAGATCACCAGATCGTCCAGCTCCGTATTGGCCCATTCGATGCGCCCCTTCACCTTGTCCTCGAACACCACCGAACCTTCGTGCGGGTTGCGGAAGCGGATCACCCGGTTCGCGTCTTCACGGAAGGGTTCGTTGCGATCGCGGTAGTAGCCGTTGTAACGCGGCTTCTCGCCCGCGGCCATCGCCGCCTCGCGCATCGCCTCGATCTCCGCCTTGCTCTCGTAGGCGTAGTAGGCGTTGCCGGCAGCCAGCAACTGGTCGGCTACCTGCTTGTAACGCTCCAGCCGGTGGGTCTGGTAGAACGGACCTTCATCGGCATCCAGATCGAGCCAATGCATCGCATCGAGGATCGCCTGCACCGCTTCGTCAGTGGAGCGCTCGCGGTCCGTGTCTTCGATGCGCAGAATGAATTCACCGCCACGGCGGCGCGACTCCAACCAGCAGTAAAGTGCCGTACGGGCTCCGCCGATGTGCAGGAAACCGGTGGGACTGGGGGCAAAGCGGGTGCGTACGGTCATGATCTTTTTCGAAAGGGACGGAGCGAAGCCATGGATTTTAGCCGATACAGCAGCAACAACCGCGGCCGGAGGCGGCAGATCCGCCATGCTCTGATCTGCACAACCACCATCGCACTGCTGGGTTGGCTTTGCGCAGCTCAGCCTGCACGGGCCGACAACCCCGGTTACGACCGTCCCGGTTACGGATTCACGCCGGTCGTGCTTGGTCCCGGCGACATCACACTCGAACAAGGTCTGCCCGACTGGAGCCTGACGAAGCAGGATGGCGCAACCAGCGCGCAATACACCGCTGACAGCCTGCTGCGCATCGGCCTCGGCGACTCGCTGGAACTGCAGCTGGGCAGCTCACCGTGGAATGCGCTGCGGCAAACCGGCAACGATGGTGTGGCGCGCTACCGTGGTCATGGCGACAGCAGCCTTGGCCTCAAGCTGGCACTGCCCTCTTCCGCCACTTCGTTCAGCTGGGGTCTGCTGGCCAGCGTGGAATTCACGGACGGAGCGCAGGCCTTTCGCAGCGACCGCCGCCAGTACCTGTTCGGCGCGCAGTTCAACCTGCAAGTCAATGAACGCAATGGCCTGGGTCTGTACCTGCAGGATGTCCGTAACGGTGGCCTGAACAACACCACGCTGGCACTGGGCGACAACTACAGTCTGAGCAGGACGCTCGCGCTGTACGTCGAAACAGTTGCATTGCATGCACCGGATCAGGGCAACGGCACGCTGGCAGGTGCTGGCCTGACCTGGATGATCAATCCGCGTGTGCAACTGGATGCCGGCTTCGATCACCGGCTAGGGGGCGTGGCGCCGCGCTGGCAGAGCAACCTCGGCGTTTCGATCTATTTTGGTCGCTGATCAGCAACGACCGCGACCACGCGTCAGCGAACCTCAGTACGCACCGGGCATGCATCCCCAGGAGGTGCACCAATACATATTGGGGTTCACGTAACTGCCGCGAAGAAGCACGGCGCGACCGTCCTTCAACGACAACGGCGCGATGGCTGAACGCTGATCGCCAAGGTCGATCGTGGGCATGTCCTGCGGCTGCCGCTGTGCGCTGATCAGGACGAATCTCACTTCAATCAGCGGGTGATGACGCGCCGCATGGCCCGAGCTTCCGCTAGCCGTCGTCTGTGGCGCAGACAGTGGCGCGGGATCAACGACAGCCATCGACAGGCGGGGTATCACCAGAGCGATGAAGCACAGAAGATATTTCATGAGGTTGCTCCCGAATCACTGGCTGCAAACTGGAGACTTGCCTGCCGCAGGACCATCGTAGTCCCTTTCCATCCTTGCGCCGCGTCTTTCCATCGCAGACCACACCCCAGTCACATTGCAAGCACACGGGAGACCCCAAAGGAAGGCGCCGAAACAAACCATCGACGCGCACTGTGGGTTGCGCCACGAACACGTGTTGGCGACGGGCCGTACAAAATGTACGCACGCCGTCATTACCTCGTTTGCGCTCAGACAGATAGCTTACTTGTCCACAGGCTTTACCGCGCTGGCTCCACAATCGCTGTGGAAAACTTCGCGTGACTGAGCAAAGAATAGACAATGTGAGGCAAGTGCCTGCCAGCCAACAAGGAATGCATGTTGTCCACAGGCTTGTACAGAAGGCACGCACAATCGCTGTGGAAAACTGTTGCGCGGATCGTGTTCGCGCAACTCGGCAGTTGCATTTCCCGCCTGCGTAATTCGTGACCACCGCGTAGCAAGTGACTGATCGACAAGCGACGAATCGGGCTTGTCCACAGGCTTTACCGCAACACTTCCACAGCCGCTGTGGAAAACTCTGCAACGAATACAACGATGCCGCCCGAAGGCGGCATCACTCACAATCGGCCAGCATCCCGAATCAGGCGGCGCGATCAGCCTTGGTCAGAATGCCGAGCAGGTCGGCCAGCTTGTCCCGCATCTCGCGACGGTCGACGATCAGATCAATCGCACCGTGATCGAGCAGGAACTCCGAACGCTGAAAACCTTCGGGCAGGGTTTCGCGCACGGTTTGCTCGATCACCCGTGGGCCGGCAAAACCGATCAGCGCCTTCGGCTCACCGATATTGATGTCACCCAACATCGCCAGGCTCGCAGAAACGCCACCCGTGGTCGGGTTGGTCAACACGCTGATATACGGCACGCCGGCATCACGCAGGCGCGCCAGCGCAGCCGAGGTCTTGGCCATCTGCATCAGCGAGAACAGTGCCTCCTGCATGCGCGCACCGCCGGTGGCGGAGAAGCACACCAGTGCACTTTTGTCGGCCAATGCACGCTCGGCAGCACGGGCAAATTTCTCGCCGACCACCGAACCCATGGAGCCGCCCATGTAGGCAAACTCGAACGCCACCGCCATCAACGGCCGGCCCTTGAGCTTGCCGCTCATGGCGACCATCGCGTCTTTCTCGCCGAGCTTTTTCTGGGTGGCGATGATGCGATCGCGATACTTCTTCGAATCGCGGAATTTCAAGGGATCGGTGGGTTCCAGGCTGGCCCACAATTCCTGGGCGGAGCCCTCGTCAAGCAACGCACCGAGGCGCATGCGCGCACTGATGTAGTGGTGATGATCGCACTTCGGGCAGACCATCAGGTTGCGCTCAAGCTCCGGCTTGTAAAGCACCGTGCCGCAGCCGCCACACTTTTCCCACACACCTTCGGGCACCGAACCCTTGCCGCCTTGGGTACCGGCACCCTGCGGTCGGGTGCGCGGATTCATGATTTTCTGCAGCCAATTCATCGCAACACCTCAAACGTTTCCTGACCAGAAACGGTCAGGCGACCGTTTCAGTGTGCATCGAGCGCCGTACGGATCGGCTGCAGAAACTGTTGCACGCGAGCCGCGATATCTGCCGCATCCGTGGCACCTGCCAACCGTTCTACCAACGCACTGCCAATCACCACCGCATCGGCGAACTTGCCAATCGCCACGGCGCTGGCCGCATCGCGAATGCCGAAGCCGACCGCTACGGGGGCACTGGCGCGGGCGCGAACCTCGGCCACCCGTGCAGCAATGTCATCCGTACTCAACTGTCCCGCCCCGGTGATGCCGGCGAACGACACATAATACAGGAAGCCCTCGGCCGAACTGCACAGCTGCGCCATACGCGCGGGTGCGGTGGTTGGCGCGGCCAGCAGAATCTGCTGCAATCCCGCATCGCGTAGCGGCTGGAATACCGCCGATTCCTCCAGCGGGCAATCCACCAGCAATAAACCATCCACACCGGCTGCCACAGCTTCCTGCCCGAAGCGGGCATAGCCGTGAATCTCGACCGGGTTCAGATACCCCATCAGCACGATCGGCGTATCCGCATCGCGTTGACGGAACGTACTGACCCAGGCCAACACTTCGCCCAGACCAACCCCCTTGGCAATCGCCCGCTCGCTGGCGTGCTGAATCACCGGACCATCGGCCATCGGGTCGGAGAACGGCACGCCCAGTTCGATCAGATCGGCGCCGGCATCGACCAGTGCGTGCATCAACGCGACCATATGCTCGGGTGCAGGATCGCCGGCGGTAACGAACGGGATCAGGCCGGTACGACCTGCACTCTTGAGCGTGGCGAAGCGACGGTCGATGCGGCTCATGAGTGCGAGAAACGAGTGAAGAGGAGTGAGCAACGAGTGTTCATGACGATACCTTGCCGAAGTCGTGGAGGTTGATGGGGTGCGCGTTGCCGTTCTCGCATTTCTGACTTCTCGCCACTCTTTCCTCACTCATACCTGGACTCCTTCGCGCGCCGCAATCGTGTGAACGTCCTTGTCGCCACGACCGGACAAATTGCACAGTACGATGCCGTCCTTCGGCAGCTCGCGCGCCAACTTCATCGCCTGCGCCACCGCGTGACTGGACTCCAGCGCAGCAAGAATGCCTTCGGTACGCGCCAGCAAGTGGAATGCTTCCATCGCCTCGTCGTCGGTTACGCCGACGTATTCGGCGCGCTCGGCATCCTTCAGGAACGCATGCTCGGGGCCGACGCCGGGATAGTCGAGTCCGGCCGAAATCGAATGGGTCTCGGTGATCTGTCCGTTGTCGTCGCACAACACGTAGGTGCGATTGCCGTGCAGCACACCGGGCCGCCCGGCAGCCAGCGACGCCGCGTGGCGGCCGGTGGCGATGCCTTCGCCTGCCGCCTCGGCGCCAACCATGCGCACATCCGCGTCATTGAGGAAAGCGTGGAACAGCCCGATCGCATTGGAGCCGCCACCCACACAGGCGGTCAACACGTCAGGCAGGCGGCCGTATTGCGTCAGCATCTGTGCGCGCGCCTCGCGCCCGACGATCGCATTGAAATCACGCACCATCTTCGGATACGGATGCGGACCGGCCACCGTGCCGATGATGTAGAACGTGTCCGTCACGTTGGTGACCCAGTCGCGCATCGCCTCGTTGAGCGCATCCTTCAACGTCTTCGAGCCGGAGGTTACCGGCACCACTTCGGCGCCCAGCAGCTTCATCCGGTACACGTTGATTTTCTGCCGCTCGATATCCACCGCGCCCATGTAGACCACGCACTTCATGCCGAAGCGCGCCGCCACGGTGGCGCTGGCCACGCCGTGCTGGCCGGCGCCGGTCTCGGCGATCACCCGCTGCTTGCCCATGTGCCGCGCCACCAGCGCCTGGCCAATGGTGTTGTTGATCTTGTGCGCGCCGGTGTGATTCAGGTCCTCGCGCTTGAGCAGGATGCGGGCACCGCCGACATGTTGCGACAGCCGTTCGGCGTGATAGACCGGGCTGGGCCGGCCGACGTAGTGCTGCAGGTCGCGATCGAGCTCGGCAATGAAATTCGGGTCCTGCCGTAACCGCTCGTAGGCTTCGCCAAGCTCGGCCAGCGGCGCCATCAGGGTCTCGGCAACATAGCTGCCGCCGTAGTCACCGAAGCGGCCGTGCTCGTCGGGCCAGCGGTGGTAGTCCTGGATCGTGGGCATGTGCGAATTCCTGTGCGAAAAACTGATATACGCGCCGCGTGGCGCTTTTGATTGGCAAAGCATAGCTCAGACGGAACGGGCCAAAAAAGCGATAAGATCGCCACAACTTGTCAGGAATACTCACAAATGGCCGAGCGCGAACTGCCGCCCTTGAACGCCTTGCGCGCCTTCGACGCGGTGGCGCGCCTGCGCAGCGTCACGGCCGCCGCAGCGGAGCTGCACGTCACCCATGGCGCCGTCAGCCGGCAATTGCGACTGCTGGAGGAAGCACTCGGTCGACCGCTGTTCGTACGCCAGGGCCGAGGACTGACACTGACGGATGCCGGCCTCCAGTTGCAGGAAGGCGCCAGTCTCGCCTTTGGGCAGTTGCGCGAGAGCTGGGGCAGCCTGCGCCAGGGTGTGGCCACTGCGCCGTTTGTACTCGGTTGCTCCAGCAGCCTGCTGGCGCGCTGGGTGATCCCGCGACTGGATCGACTCAGTCGCGACTTGCCCACCCTGCCCTTGCATTTGTCCGCACAGGAATCCGCGCCCACCAGCGAACTCGATCGGCTCGACGCGATGTTGCTGCTGGCCGCTCCGCCGTGGCCGGCCCAGTGGCACGTAGAAGTACTGGCGCCGGAACATACCGGCCCGGTGGTCAGCCCCGGCTATTCCGGTTGGTCGCGATTGCAGGGGCAATCCGCCGATTGCCTGCTGGACGAACCGCTGCTGCACACCACATCACGCCCGCAAGCATGGCCCGAGTGGCTGCGAGGCATGGCACTGCCAGCACCACGCGCCGCAGCGGGGCCGAGCTTCCCGCACCTTTACCACCTGCTGGAAGCGGCGATTGCCGGATTGGGCGTGGCCATTGCGCCGGCACCGCTGGTGGCCGACGACCTTGCCAGCGGCCGGCTGGTCGCGCCGTGGGGCTTCCAACCGACCACGGCGGCGTGGATTCTGGCCACGTCTCGGCGAACGCCTGACCCACGCACGGCGTTGCTGGCCGACTGGCTGCGCAAGGAATTGGCGGGCGGCTGATCAAGCCAGCTGGTGCCGGGAATACTCAGCGAAGAGATGGCGGGCGTTCCACGTCGACCTGGCGAACGGCACGGACGAATGCCCTCAGTTTGTCGGCATCCTTGATCCCGGGTTCCGATTCAATCCCGCTGGCCACATCCACGGCCCACGGTTGCGCCATCCGGATCGCTTCAGCAACATTGTCTGGATCGAGTCCACCGGCCAGGATCAACGGGCAGCCAAGTTCCGCCGGAAGCATCCGCCAGTCAAACGTCTTGCCGCTGCCACCGGCCTCGCCGGGACTGTGCCCGTCGAGCAGGATCGCCGCTGCACGAGGATGTTCGCGGAAGCGTGGTGATGTCGTGGCACCGCCTCCCATCGCAATCGCCTTGACGAACGGATGCCCGAACTGCGCGCACCACCCGTCGCTCTCGTGACCGTGAAACTGCAGCAGTGTCGGACGCACCTCGTCCAGTACCTGCCGCACCAGACTGGCATCATCATCCATGAACAGCGCCACCGTGCTGACAAACGGTGGCAGCGCCTCGACAATCGCACGCGCCTGCCCCAGCGACACGCAGCGCTTGCTGCGCGCGGCGAATACCAGACCGATCGCATCCACGCCCAGCTGCGCCGCCAGCAACGCGTCTTCGAGGCGGGTCATGCCGCAACATTTGATCCGGGTCATGACTGACTCACCTCCATTGGCAATCCCCAATGACGCTCGTAACGCGGACCGATGAACGTCAGCCCCGAGGCCGGCGCGGTGGGGCCGGCAACCTGGCGGTCGCGGCCGGCGAGCAATTCGCCCAGCCATTCGATCGGCCGCTCGCCGCGACCAATCAGCAGCAGCGAACCGACAATATTGCGCACCATGTGATGCAGGAAGGCGTTCGCCTCGATCTCGACAAACAACTGCTCGCCCTCGCGTCGCACACTCACCGCCAGCACCGTGCGCCGGGGGTGCGCAGCCTGGCAGGACAAGGCACGGAACGCACTGAAGTCATGTTCGCCCAGCAGCGACTGCGCCGCGGCATGCATGCGTTCGGCATCCAGCGGCAGCCGCTCCCAGGTGACGTAGCGCGCATCCAGCGCGGCGCGCACCTGTCGATTGAGAATGTGATAACGATAGCGCCGGCTGCGTGCCGCATAGCGCGCGTGGAAGCTGTCCAGCACCGGTTGCGCCCACAGCACAGCCACGCTGGTGGGCAGGTTCGAACACGTTCCCAGCACCCAACTACGCATGTCACGTTGCGCCTCGGTATCGAAATGCACGACCTGGCAGCGACCATGCACACCCGCGTCGGTACGCCCGGCGCAACTGACCTCGACCGGATGCGCCGCCACCTTCGACAGCGCCTGTTCCAGTGCACCCTGCACGCTGGCATCCGCCTTCAGCCGCTGCCAGCCGCAGAAGTCGGTGCCGTCGTATTCAATACCCAGGGCAATACGCATGGATCGTGCAAAACCTGTTCGGAAACAGCAAAGATTAGCAGGCCAAAACGACATCGGGCCGGCTAAGCCGGCCCGATGCGCAGTCAGCGAAGCGGGAATCTCAAGCCAGACTGTCCAGCAAGCGCTTCGCCGCGTCCTGTTGCGTCTGGCTGCCTTCCTTGATCACTTCGCCCAGCATGGCACGAGCCCCCTCGGCATCACCCATGTCGACGTAGGCACGCGCCAGATCGAGCTTGGTATCCACCGGATCATCGCTGAAGTTGCCCAAGCCCTCGCCATCGTCCGCCAGATCCGAACTGTTGGTCGACTCATCGAAATTCCAGCTGGAAACCGGCTCTGTCGGCTCTGCCGCAAGCGGCGCAACCACGGTGACATCTTCCGGCGCCGTTGCAACAGGAGCGGAAGCTGGCGCGTCAGGCGCCGGGTGGGTGAGGTCAAAATTGAAGTTGTATTCGCTGACCTTTTTCGGGCCCGCGCCGGGCAACGGCGGCATCGACGAAACGACCGTGGGTGCATCGTCTGCAGCCGAATAGTCGTCGATATTGAACGCGCCATGGCCCTCGTCATCGGCATGCGCTGCCGGTTCTTCGTGGTGATCGAACAGCGGGTGACCCGGCGCCAGGTCTTCACCCATGTGCACCACGTCCTGCCACTCATCCTGCTGTGGATCGGTGATATGGGCGTGCATCGCCTCAGCCGCCGCCTCGAAGTGCTCGACGTCACGACGCGAGTAATACAGCGTGACCAGCTCCAGATGCAGATAGATGTCGTCCGGATGCTCGGCCAGTTGGTCAAGCAGCTCGTCCTGGTCGGTGTCGTCGCCCAGCAGATCGTGTCCGGCACCACCATTCGCCGAGCCGAAGCGATCGGCCAGCGACGAGGATGCCTTGGGTGCTGCTGCCGCAGCCGGTTTGCGCCGACGACCCAGCATGGCCAACAAGATCAGCAACACCGCTACGCCGGCGCCCGCTGCCCAAGCCCACGTCTGCATGAACCAAGGCTGCTCTTCGACCGCTGCCGGCGTTGCCATCGGCTGCTTGACGGCACTCTTGGTAGCCGGCTTCACCACTGGTTTTGCCGGCACCACGACCGGCACGGGCGCAACTACCGCAGTGGCTGCAGAAACCGGGGTGCTGGCGGCCGTGGACGCGGCTGCCGGCGTGACGGTGGCAACGACCGGCGTGTTCGCCGCATTCGCCACGGTACCGGCGCGCGCCGGCTCCTTCTCAACAGGCACCACCGCAACGGCCGGTGTCGCAGCCGGCTTCACCGCACTTGCTGCCGCCGCCGGTGCAACCTTGGCGCCAGCATTCTTCTGCGCCGCGGCGAGCTTGGCCTGCAGTTCGGCAATCTCGCTGTCCTTAAGCGACAGCAGCCGCTCATTCTTGCTGTTGATGTCGCCCAGATCTTTCAGACGCGTCTTCAGATCCGAGCTCTGCTGCTGAAGACTGGCCAGGCTCTCCTTGGATCGCAGCAGATCCTGCCGCAAACTGGCACTGGATTTGTCATTGGAACCCGCGCCCTGACTGCTGCTACCACTGCCCTGCTTCGCCGGCACCAGCGCGAGTCGGTCACCGGTATCGGCAGCGCTGGTGGGCGCAGCAGAAGCGGCAGTGCGAGCCGCGGCATCAGCCACCACCGTGGGCTTGCCCGGCACGCCGGCACGCCAATCACTGTTCTGCCGACGAACCTCGGCAACAGCTGCGGCGATCGTCATGGCTTGTGCTTCGGCCGTGCTCGGCATCCGCAGCACCGCGCCAGTCTTCAGCGCGTTGATATTGTCGCGGTAGAACGCATCCGGATTGGCCTGCTTGATCGCCAGCATCATCTGCTGCACGTCGACACCGGCAGGCGCCGCGTCGCGCGCGATGCCAGACAAGGTTTGTCCACGGCTGACCGTGCCGATCTGGCCATCATTGGGCACCGCTGCGGAAGCTTTCGGTGCCGGCGCGGCAGCAACCGGTTTCGGCTGAGCGGCGGCGACCGGTGCTGTAGCGGCCGGCTTCGGTCGCTGGGCAGGCTGAGCGGGCGCAGGCGTTGCCGCCACAGCAGCTTTCGTCTGCGCATTCGGCGGGTCCAGCAGGATCGCGTACTCACGCACGCTCGTGCCGGCCTTGCCGTTCACTTCAATCAGCAGATCGAGAAACGGATCGTCTATCGGCGCCGTACTGGTAATGCGGATCACCGGATGGCTGCCGCCGGCATTGGCCACACTGAACGTCAGCGGGATCGAGGTCCGGCCGCCGACGATGCCGGCGCGCGCGAATTGCTCGCTGGAAGCCAACCGGATCTGCAGATTCTGCAGTTCCGCCGCATTGTCTGGATGGAGCGGGATCTCGGCCAGCAGCGGCTGACCCAGCGCCGACTTGATCTGGACCTGGCCCATATCCATGGCCATCGCCTGACTGGTACCCAACGCCAACGCGATCAACATCGACAACTTCAACGAACGATTCATGCGTGTTCCCCCGAACGATCCAGACGCAAATCTCTCAAATTGGCATGGCCGCGACAGCGACTACAGCCCCAAACGATGTGCCACTTTAGTTATATGAGGGCCAATCAACAATAGGCGTGGCGAATACTTGCAGCGTATTGCTGTGGTGTGTTCTCACCGCGGCACCACAATTCAGTGCTGCCCACCAGAAGGAGGCGGCTGCAATGCCTGCAGTTGCTTTTGCAATTCGGCGATTACCTGGTCCTGCTGCTGCAGTCGCTGACTGGCCCGCTGGCTGTCCAATTCCTGCTGATGAACGTCCCGTTCCAGGCGCCGGACCTGCGCCTGGCTCTCCACCAGTTTCCGCTGCACCTTCAGCGGCGCGGGCGTGGTTGATTTGGCGTCTTGATGCACCGACGCCGGGCTGGTGGCCATGACCACGCCCGACGAGATGAATGCAGAAAATACAATAACTTGGATACAACGCATTCTAGAGATAGTCCTCAATCAACAATTCGGCGATCTGCACCGCATTGAGGGCGGCGCCCTTGCGGATATTGTCCGACACAATCCACAGATCCAGCCCGCGTTCGTGCGAAATGTCCTCGCGGATGCGACCCACGAAAACCCCATCGGCACCGGCCGCTTCACCCACCGGCGTGGGATAACCGCCCGGCTTGCGCTCGTCCACCAGCACCACGCCCGGCGCTTCGCGAAGCAGCTCGCGAGCTTGTTCAGCGGTGATCTTGTCGCTGGTTTCGATGTGCACGGCTTCGGAATGGCCATAGAACACCGGCACCCGCACGGCGGTCGGATTCACCTGGATCGACTCGTCTTCGAGGATTTTACGGGTCTCCCACACCAGCTTCATTTCCTCTTTGGTGTAGCCGTTGGGCTGGAAATCGTCGATCTGCGGAATCACATTGAACGCGACCTGGGCCGGAAATTTCTTGCCCGGCTCCACGGTTTGGAAGTTCAACAGGGCCGCGGTCTGCTTGCCCAACTCTTCCATACCGGTGCGCCCAGCACCGGACACGGATTGGTAGGTAGCCACGTTGATGCGCTCGATCTGCACGGCGCGGTGAATCGGCGCCAGCGCCACCAGCATCTGCATGGTCGAGCAGTTCGGGTTGGCGATGATGCCGCGGTTGGTGTACTGCGCGATCGCGTGCGGATTGACCTCGCTGATCACCAGCGGGATGTCATCCTGGTAGCGGAATTCCGAGGTGTTATCGATCACCACCGCACCGGCAGCCGCCGCACGCGGCGCGTGATCGCGACTGACCGAGCCACCGGCCGAAAAGAAGGCAATGTCGACGCCTTCAAAATCATAGGTATCCAGCAGTTGCACGGTGATGTCCTTGCCGTCGAAGCTGACCTTGCCGCCGGCCGAACGCTCGCTGGCCAAGGGCACCAGTTCGCTGACCGGGAAATTGCGCTCGGCGAGAATCGCCAGCAGGGTCTCGCCAACCGCACCGGTGGCGCCAACCATGGCAACCTTGTAACTGCTCTTCTGACTCATGGGATGTCTTGCTCTCGGGAAAGGTAAAGCGCGCTGCTCACAGCACGTTCGGGTTGAGAAGGTTGGGCGGACGGCCCGCGTTGGGGCCGTGACCGAACATCGCCAGCACATTGTCCACCGCCACCGAGGTCATTGCGCGGCGAGTATCGGTGGTGGCGCTGGCGATATGCGGGCTGAGCACCACGTTGTCGAGCGTAAGCAAGGCCGGGTGCACCTTTGGCTCGCCTTCGAACACATCCAGCGCGGCACCGGCGAGGCGTCGTTCGCGCAGGGCAGCGGCCAGTGCCGCATCATCGACGATGCCGCCACGGGCAATATTGATCAGCATCGCCGTCGCCTTCATCAGCGCCAGCTCGGGCGCACCAATGGCGTGACGGGTTTGCGTGGTCAGCGGCAGCGCCAGCACCAGAAAATCCGCTTCACGCAGCAATTGTTGCTTGTCGACATGGCGCGCGTTGCAGGCACGCTCGTCCGCCTCGGGCAAGCGGGTGCGGTTGTAATAGATCACCGGCATGCCAAAGCCGACCGCCCGCCGGGCAATCGCCTGACCGATGCGCCCCATGCCGAGGATGCCGAGTGTGCGACCGCGCACATCACTGCCCAGCCAGGCCTTGAACTCGGTCGCCTGCCAGTGGCCGTCGCGCAACCAGCGTTCGGCAGCACTCATTCGGCGCGCCGCGCCAAGCAGCAAAGCCCAGGTGTAGTCGGCCACGCTTTCGTTCAGTACGTCGGCCGTGTTGGATACGGCAATGCCGGCCGCGCTCAGCGCATCCAGGTCGATGTTGTCATAGCCAACCGCCAGATTGGCCACCATGCGCAGCCGCTCGGCGCCGGCGATCTCGGCGGCGCCGATGCGATCCTTCAGCCCGACGATGGCAGCGTCCTGTCCAGCCAGCCGGGCCGCCAGTTCGGACGGACTGAACTTGCGCTCATCCGCTTCGACGGTCACCTCGAAATACGGATCGAGCCGTGCTATGACACCCGGAAAGGTAGGACGGGAAACCCATACGCGCGGCTTGTCAGTCATCGACGTGGTTCCGGTTGCGACGATTGAAGTTCAGGCAATGCGCGGCTCGACCGCCCCCACATCGCCACATTGCGCGCGATGGCGCAAGGCGTGATCCATCAGCACCAGCGCCATCATCGCCTCCGCGATCGGCGTGGCGCGAATGCCGACACAGGGGTCGTGCCGCCCCTTGGTGACCACATCCACCGAATCACCCGCCAGATTCACGCTGTGACCGGGAATCAGGATGCTGGAGGTTGGCTTCAAGACGATCGACGCAGTAACCGGCTGACCGCTACTGATGCCACCGAGGATACCGCCCGCATGATTGGACGTAAAGCCGTCCAAACGCATTTCGTCACGGTGCTCACTGCCGCGCTGACTGACGGCGGCGAAGCCGTCACCGATCTCGATACCCTTGACCGCGTTGATCGACATCAAGGCACTGGCCAGATCACCATCGAGCTTGCCGTAAATCGGCTCACCCCAACCCGGCGGCACGCCATCGGCCACCACGTTGACGCGCGCACCGACCGAATCGCCGGATTTGCGCAATGCATTGATATAGGCTTCCAGCGAAGGCACCTGGGCCGTATCCGGCCAGAAGAACGGGTTCTGTTCCACCGCGTCCCAGTCGAAAGAGTCAGGCGCCACATCACCGATCTGCGCCAGAAAACCGCGCACGCGCACACCATGCCGCTCAGCCAGCCATTTTTTCGCCACGACGCCGGCGGCCACGCGCATCGTGGTTTCCCGCGCCGACGACCGGCCACCACCGCGTGGATCGCGGATGCCGTACTTCTGCCAGTAGGTGTAATCGGCATGCCCCGGGCGGAACGTCTGCACGATGTCGCCGTAATCCTTGCTGCGCTGATCGGTGTTGCGAATCAGCAGCGCGATGGGCGTGCCGGTAGTCTTGCCCTCGTACACGCCGGAAAGAATTTCCACGTCATCCGCTTCGTGCCGCTGCGAGGTGTAGCGACTGCGGCCGGTGGCACGGCGTTCGAGATCATGCCGAAATTCCTCCGCGGCGATGGCCAGCCCCGGCGGGCAGCCGTCGATCACGCAGCCGATCGCCGGCCCATGACTTTCGCCGAATGTGGTGACGGTAAGGAGTTTGCCGAACGAATTGCTGGACACGGGGTTTGGACGTCCACAGGATAACCGGCACAGCTTACCCGTGATGAGCCCCGCCTGCCTGCCGCGAGCGCCACTCTTGTTGCAACAGGGCGAAAATCACGTCATCGACCCACTCGCCCTTGAACCACAGGCTCTCGCGGTGATGCGCTTCCTGGCGCATGCCCAGCGCTTGCAGCATCGCCATACTGGCGAGGTTGCGCGGGTCAACCGAGGCATGGATGCGATGGCGGCCAAGCTCGTCAAAGACGAAGGCAAACAACGCGCGCACCGCCTCGCTGGAATAGCCACGTCCCTGGTAAGCCGGCGCAAGGCTCACGCCGAACTCGACCGAATCCTGCGGGTCTTCCGGCAGGCACACGCCCAAGTCGCCGATCAGCGTGCCGTTCTCACGTAAACGGATGGCACGCTGAAACCAGCCACTGGACGGCGACTGCGGCTGCTCTTCGATGAATTCGCGGGCCGCCGCAAGATCAGCCGGACACCAGCCTTGATAAAGCGCCACGGAAGGCTCGGCGCGGCAGGCAAACAGGCCTGCCGCATCCGCCGAACGCAGCGCGTCGATCTTCAACCGCGCCGTGACCAGCTCCATCATTCAGCGTGCGTGGCGGGCCGTGGCAGCGGCCTTGATCACGGCAGCATGCTCGACCAGGTCGCGCCGTTCCAGCGCAAACACGCCCATCTGGCCAACCTTGAACTCGATCCAGATGAACGGTACTTGTGGCAGCAGCGCAGCCAGGGCGTGCTCGCTCTCGCCTACTTCGACGATCAGCAAGCCGTCTTCGGTGAGCTGGTCGGCCGCCTCGTCCAGCATGCGCAGACACAGGTCCAGACCATCCACGCCCGACGTCAGGCCCAGCTTCGGCTCATGAGCGTATTCGCGCGGCAAGGCGGCATATTCGTCCTCGGTGACATACGGCGGATTGGACACGATCAGGTCGTAGCGACGATCCTTAACGCCGGCAAACAGGTCGGACTGGATCGCCTCGACCCGGCCCTCGAGGTGCTGGAACACGATGTTCTCGCGCGCCAGCGACAAGGCCTCGTCGCTGATGTCGACAATGTCGACCTGCCAGTCCGGGTTGTACTCGGCCATGGCAATGCCGATGCAGCCAGAGCCCGTGCACAGGTCGAGCGCGCGCTCGATGTGGCGCTCGTCCAGCCATGGCGCAAAGCCCGACTCGATCAACTCGGCGATCGGCGAGCGCGGCACCAGTGCGCGGCGATCGCTCTTGAATTTCAGCCCCGCAAACCAGGTTTCGCCAACCAGATAAGCCACCGGCAGACGCTCGCTCACACGACGCTCGATCAACGAGAGCACGTTCGCGCGTTCCTCGGCGGTGAGCCGACCCGCGCCATAGGCCGGGGGGATATCCGGCGGTAGGTGCAAACTAGCCAGCACCAGGTGGGTGGCCTCGTCGATCGGGTTGTCGTGGCTGTGCCCGAAGGTCAGCCCGGCCGCGGAGAAACGGCTGGCGCCATAACGGATGAAGTCGATGATGGTGGCAAGCTCGGCGGTCACGGCGATCCAGAGGGGCTGAAGATTGGCCAGCGATTATAAGGCCTGCGCGGGCCGCCCACCGCTTATACTGAGCCGATGACTTTCAACGTATTGCTCCAATACATCCTGCCGCACCGCGCCCTGTCGCGGGTGGTCTACTGGGCCACCCGCTGGACCTTCGCGCCGTGGAAAAACTGGCTGATCAGCACCATCGTGCGTAATTACAACGTCAACATGGCGGAGGCGGCGCAGCCTGATCCGCTGAGCTACCAGCATTTCAATGCGTTCTTCACGCGAAAGCTGCGCCCCGATGCCCGCCGGGCTGATGCCGCCGCCTCCGCACTGATCTCGCCCGCCGATGGCCGCATCAGCCAGTCCGGCGCGATCGTCGAGGGCCGAATTTTCCAGGCCAAGGGGCAGGAATACACCGCGGCCGAGCTGCTCGGTGGCGACGAGGCTGCGGCCGCACCGTATCGCAATGGCCGCTTCGTCACCGTCTACCTGTCGCCACGCGACTACCACCGCGTGCACATGCCGCTGAAAGGCACGCTGCGCGAAACGGTGCATGTTCCAGGGCGGATCTTCAGCGTGGCGCCGTTCGCGGTCGCGGCCATCCCGCGCCTGTTTGCCCGCAATGAACGACTGGTCTGCCATTTCGACGGGGAACACGGTCCGTTCGTGGTGGTGATGGTGGGCGCGATTCTGGTCTCGTCGGTCGCCACGGTTTGGGATGGCCTGGTGATTCCACCGTACGCCTCGTCGATCAAGCGAAAGTCATTCGCCGGTCAGAACATCACGCTGGAGCGCTTCGCCGAAATGGCCCGCTTCAACATGGGTTCAACCGTGATCATGTTGTTGCCTGAAGGCACGGCGGAGCTGGATCAACTCACTCCGCAACAAGCCGTGCAGGTGGGGCAGCGGCTGGGACAAGCGCAGGGCTGAACCCCCAGCCATGCCTTCAGGCGTTGACTTGGCTACCCGCGCCACCCACGAAACATCAACCAAATCATGAATTTGCCGTGACAAAATCACGATAAAGCACGGCATTTCTCGGTGACTGTTGCGCGATAGAGCAGACAAATAACTGACGCGGCACGTCAGTATGTGACGCCCAGCGCGCAATTTTGGACAAGTCCCTGCTAACATCGCGCCCCGGAGTCGTGCACAGGGGCACGGTTGAATTCAGGCACCGAGGGGAACTCATGCAAATTCTTACGCCTTTCCTTGTGATGATGCGCGCGCGCCAGTTGAGCCGCCAATTCCGTGATATCGAACGTATCGTGCGAACGCTGCCGAAGCGCCAGCGTGAACGGCTCAGCACCTTCACCCTGCGTGAAATCGGACAGGCCTCGCAGAGCGATTTTCCGCACCTGCATGGCACCGCGCCGGAAGCGCGCTACCTGCCGTGGGGGCAAGGCACCGAGGCTGGTTACGAGCGCGCCCGCTCCGGCAATGCCGAAGTGGCGATGCGCGGCATTGCCTTGTGGCTGGCCGTGGCTTATCACGAGACCAAGAATTCGCCGCATCGCAGCTTGCAAGCCCATTCCCGCCAGCTGATGCAGTTGCTGCGCGAACTGAAGGAAGTGCACGGCCAGGGACAGACCAGCACGGTCGACAGCTGGATGCAGCAGACTGCCGTCGCCTGACCGGCAGTCTGGCTCAGCGAGTCAGCGGCAAACCGGAACTTTCAATACCTGGCCGATTCGCAAGTGGCGGTGGCCGAGATCGTTCATCTCGGCAACTTCCTGCACGCTTGAGCAGTGCAGCTTGCGCACAATGCTGATCAGCGTATCGCCAGGACGAACCTTGTAGTTCTTCACATCCCGGTTCTTTGCCGGACTGGCAACGGGCGGCGCGGCTACCACGGGAATTGCTGCCTTGTGCAGGTCGTCAGCCAGGATCGGCCATGGCCCGTCGACGCAACGCGACGCATAGGCCTGCTCCAGCAACTTTGGCACCTGCAATGCCGTGCCGACGGGCTGGCTCACCTGTGGGTCGAGCCGCGGATTGAGATTGCGCAAGGTGCGGAACCAGCCGTCGTTCATGCCACCGGCCGAACCCAGGCACACGGTCAGCTCAGATAGTGAAGCTGGCCGCTGCAAGGTGATCGAGCCAGGCACTACATCGAGCTTGGGGAAACGCAGGTTGTAGCTATCCGGATGCTGGAATAGCCAGGCAGCTGCCAGCACCGCTGGCACGTAGTCACGGGTCTCCTGCGAAAGCTCGTTGTAGATGCGCGGGTCGTAGAAACTCACCGAGGTGTCGTCGCCCACGATCCGGCGCACGCGGCCTTCGCCGGCGTTGTAAGCGGCAATGGTCACTTCAAGGTTGTCGTTGAAGATCCGCAGTTGCTCGTTGATGTATTCGGCATTGGCGCGTGCGGAGGCGGCCGGATCAAAACGGGTATCGAAGCCATTGTCACTGACCAGACCGAAACGCATGCCCGTGGCGTACATGAACTGCAGCGGGCCGGCTGCGCCCGCACGCGAAACCGCGTGCACCTTGCCGCCGGATTCCTTGGCCATGATGCCGAACAACAAGGCCTCGGGAAGATCCGCCTTTTCGTAAGACGGCCACATCTGATAGCGCATGTATTCATAGTTGACGTACGCATCCATCAGCTGCGGCCGCCACTGGGTCAGCCACATCTCCAGCGCCGCCTTGACCGGACCGTTCATCGCAATCAGTTGCGACAGTTTCTGGCCATGCAGCAAGGTCACGCTACGCTGGGACTGCGGCAGGCTGGCCGCACCCGTCTTGCCGGCCACCGCCAATGCCGCCTGGGTCGGATCGACATCACCGTCCAGATCCTGCGCGCCACCGAAATCACCATCTTTCAGGCGCAGCAGATGATCGAATGTTGAAAAGAAGCGCTGCGAGTCACAGCCTGGCGTATTGCCGCATTGTGTGGCGGCCACTTTCAAACGATCCAGCGACTGCACCAGCGTGGCTCGTGACGCCGGCAGGTCGCCTTCGCGCGACTGCTGCAACGCGGTCTCGTAACCCTTGCTGGCTACATCAAGCTGGCCATACAGCGCACCAATCGCGGCCGAGGGTTTGGCCGGTCCGGCACTGGCACAGGCTGCCACCAAACTGACTGCCACAGCGAGTGAAACCAGACGCATGAAACGAACTGCAGAAAACGACGACATCACGAACCTTATTCCATGGCAAACGCCCACCATAGCGGGCGCCGGGGTTTGACTCAACGCACGCGATGTCCGGGCGGTCTGGCTACAATCGTTCCATCACCACCGGATGGAACGCCATGACCGAAATTTTGATCGGCCGCAACGACAGCGCCAGCGTCAGCCTGGACCCGCACTACGGCAACCGCCACGGCATGATCGCCGGCGCCACCGGCACCGGGAAATCCGTCTCGTTGATGGTGCTGGCGGAAGGCTTTTCGCGGCTGGGCGTGCCGTGTTTTCTGGCCGACGCCAAGGGTGACCTGGCTGGTCTGGCGATGGCGGCCGGCGAACCCGGCGACAAACTCAGGGCGCGACTGGAAAAGCTCAAACTCACCGACTGGAAGCCGCAGGCCAACCCGGTGGTGTTCTGGGATATCTACGGCAAGCTCGGTCACCCGGTACGCGCCACCATCAGTGAAATGGGCCCCACCCTGCTCGGCCGCGTGCTGGAATTGAACGACACCCAGGAAGGCGTGCTGGAAGTGGTGTTCAAGGCCGCCGACGACCAGGGCTGGCTGCTGCTGGATCTGGCCGATCTCCGTGCGTTGCTCACTTATGCCGCCGAAAACGCCAAGGCTCTGTCCACCCAATACGGCCTGATCAGCACGACCAGCATCGCGGCGATCCAGCGTGCGCTGCTGAAGCTGGAAAGCGACGGCGCCGATCAGTTCTTCGGCGAACCGGCGCTGGAACTGGCCGACCTGATGCGCCAGGACATGAGCGGGCGCGGCATCATCAATGTACTGGCCGCCGACCAGCTGATCATGAAACCCCGGCTGTATTCCACCTTCCTGCTGTGGCTGCTGTCCGAACTGTTCGAACAACTGCCGGAAGTGGGTGATCTGGACCAGCCGAAAATGGTGTTCTTCTTCGACGAAGCGCACCTGCTGTTCGACGATGCCACTCCGGGACTGATGCAGCGGGTGGAACAGGTTGTGCGACTGATCCGCTCCAAGGGCGTAGGCGTCTACTTCTGCTCGCAGAACCCCGATGATGTACCCGGCGTGATCCTCGGCCAGCTCGGCAACCGTATCCAGCACGCGCTGCGTGCATTCACCCCACGCGACCAGAAGGCCGTGAAAGCGGCAGCAGAAACCTTCGTCGTCAATCCGAAACTCAATGTCACTGAAGCCATCACCAAACTCGGTGTGGGTGAAGCGCTGGCCTCCACCTTGGCCAATGGTGGCGTGCCGACGCCGGTGGAACAGGTGCTGGTAACTTCGCCGTGCTGCCGCATTGGCGCGATTACCGACGTCGAACGCACCACCATCCGCCAGCGCTCGCCGGTGGGTGCGAAGTACGACACCACCATCAATCGCGAATCGGCCGCGGAGATGCTTGCCAAGCGTGCCGAAGACAAGGCTGCCGATGCCACGACCGTTGCCGCCGATGCACCCGCCAACAGTGGCGACAAAGCGGCCGAACCCGGCTGGGGCGGCGCCGTCCATGACGCCCTGTTCGGCACCAAACGCCGCCAGGGCATGATCGAAACGATGGGCAAGCAGATGGTACGTACCGCAGGCAGTCAGCTCGGGCGTCAGATCCTGCGCGGCGTGCTCGGTGGCATCTTCGGCGGCAAGCGCTGAAACATCAGCAACCATGTTCAGGAGCCAACTGATCATTCCGCGCCAGCCACCGTCGCAGAAGTTGACCAGCCTCGCATGAGTCGCTGGCGACCGGCAGCGCCCGGATCCACCGCGATCATCTCCCGCGCCGGTTTCGAACGACTGAAGGCCGAACTCGACCACTTGT
This sequence comes from Rhodanobacter sp. AS-Z3, assembly GCF_029224025.1. Classification (NCBI taxonomy): domain Bacteria; kingdom Pseudomonadati; phylum Pseudomonadota; class Gammaproteobacteria; order Lysobacterales; family Rhodanobacteraceae; genus Rhodanobacter; species Rhodanobacter sp. AS-Z3. The sequence goes on along the minus strand of NZ_CP119392.1, from coordinate 2,031,282 downwards.
GGCATACCGTGCGGCCGGAAGTGGTCAGGGCGATCACGGCCGCCGCTGCCGAAGGCGATCGCTCGGAAAACGCGGAATACATCTATCGCAAGAAACAGCTCGCCGAAATTGATCGCCGCGCCCGCTACCTGACCAAACGCATTCCGTTGCTCAAGGTGGCCGAAGGCGCACCAGCCAATCGTCAGCAAGTCTTCTTCGGCGCCCGCATCGAGCTGGAAAACGTCGACACCGGTGAAGTCCTGCACTACCGCATCGTCGGTCCCGACGAGACCGATGCCAGACAAGGCTGGATCAGCATTGACTCACCGATGGCCCGGGCTTTGTTGAAAAGGCGTATCGATGACGAGTTCGGCGTGGAACTGCCTGGCGGACCGGCGGAGTTCGCCATCGTCGCAGTGACCTACGAAGACTGACCGGAAGCGCAGCTCGGCATTCTCGGTAAATCAGCCAGGCTCCGGCTCGCTTTGCACGAAAACCGGTGGGTAGCTGCGACCGGCACGACGTGGCTGATAGCAAGGCGTGCTTCGATGGAAGGCTTCGTCGGCACTGTCCGCATGCCAGCCCGGCAAACCGGAAAGCGGTAGCGGGCGAAGCTCCAGCGGGTCGTGCAATAACTGGCCAGACGCCACGGCCGCGGCGCACGAGCTTCTCAGATCAGCACTCTTATCGATATGGAAAACCAGCGCCTTGCCCACCAGTAGCTTGCCCGGGTTCAAGGCCAACTCGAGCAAGGCGTGGCCAAACAGTTCCACTTGGATTGAGCCGTCCAGCCACGCCTGTCGACGTTGCCAGAACAGGCCATACCAATCATGCGCATCCCACAACGCAAGCAGTGAGGGATCACTCAGCGCGACGATCACTCCACCTTCGTCAAAATGGGTCATCGCGTATTGGGCACGCGAACGCTGCTTCGGACCCATCTGCTTCATCTCGTCGATCTGGCGTCGGTTGAGCGCCTGTTTCAGCGATGGATAGCGCAGCCAGATCATGGCGTTCAGCAGGTCGTGCCAGTTGTTTTCGCGGGTGGCAATCAGTCCGCATTCGGCGATGCGTTGTTCGTAGTGCAGGCCATCGCCGAGCAAGGCGGGCGTCTGTGCCACGAAGCGTTGGCGCGATCCGTCAGGCCAGCGTTGGTTCAACGCATCGATCGATGGCCACGGTGCGCCTTCAAGCAATTCACTGAAATCGCGCCAGCCCGCCAGCGGCATCCGCGCGAAAACCGCGGGATCGACGCTGTCGCGAGCCGGCGCGACGTAACGCATGGCGGGTCTTAAACGACCTTGAGTTGCGGATGGGCCAGCCGGGCGTGCAAGTCGTGCTCGCTGGCGGACTCGACCACCACCTCGACAAACTGACCCGGTCGCAGCGACTGGCCATCGGCGATCAGCACCGTGCCATCGATCTCCGGCGCATCGGCGGCAGAGCGTGCGATGGCGCCGTCGACGCCTGCTTCATCAACCAGCACCTTGATCGTGCGGCCAATCTTGCGCTGCAATTTAGCTGCTGAAATTTCCGCCTGCACGGCCATGAATTGTTCCAGCCGGTCTTCCTTCAACTCCTCGGAAACCGGGTTCGGCAGCTCATTCGCTTTTGCGCCATCCACCGGCGAATAGGCGAACGCACCGACGCGGTCCAGCTCGGCTTCACGCAGGAAGTCCAGCAGCTCTTCAAATTCGGCATCCGTCTCGCCGGGAAAGCCGACGATGAAGGTGCTGCGGATGGTCAGATCCGGCACCTGTTTGCGCCAGTTCTGGATGCGCTCCAGCGTCTTGTCGATATTGCCCGGGCGCTTCATCAACTTGAGGATGCGCGGACTGGCATGCTGGAACGGGATGTCGAGATACGGCAGCAGCTTGCCGGCGGCCATCAGCGGCATCACCTCGTCCACGTGCGGATACGGGTAGACGTAGTGCAGGCGCGCCCACACACCGAGTTCGGACAAGCCTTCGCACAACTCGGTCATGCGCGTGCGGTAGCTCTTGCCACGCCATTCGCGTTCGGCATATTTCAGGTCCACACCGTAAGCGCTGGTGTCCTGCGAAATCACCAGCAGCTCCTTCACGCCGCCCTTGACCAGACGCTCGGCTTCCAGCAACACCTCGTCGACCGGACGCGAAACCAGGTTGCCGCGCATCGACGGAATGATGCAGAAGCTGCAGCGGTGATTGCAGCCCTCGGAAATCTTCAGATAGGCATAGTGTTTCGGGGTCAACTTGACGCCGATATCCGGCACGATGTCGATGAACTTGTTGCGTTGGGGCGGCAGCAACGTGTGCACCGCCGTCATCACGCTGGCGTAATCCTGCGGACCACTCACCGACAATACGTCCGGATACGCTTCGCGGATCAGCGCCTCACGCTTGCCCAGACAGCCGGTGACAATCACCTTGCCGTTCTCGTTGAGCGCGGTGCCGATCGAGTCCAGTGATTCCTGCACCGCCGAATCAATGAAGCCGCAGGTGTTGACCACCACCGCGTCGGCCTCGTTGTAGCTGGGCACGATCTGGTAACCCTCGACCTTGAGCTGGGTGAGGATGCGCTCGGAATCGACCAGCGCCTTGGGGCAGCCGAGACTGACGAAACCGATCTTGTGGGCGGGAGTGGACATGGTGCAGGCTGCCGGGGTCAGGTGGGTAAACGGTTGATTATAGAGGAACATCGACACGCCGGATTGGCACACCGTGCGACCCGTGCCTGCCGTCGTGGATCAACCGGCCTGTTCGCGACCCGGCCCACTGCCTAGAATCAACCGTTTCGCACAGGAGTTACGTCATGGGCCAGTCCATCAACATCCCCACCTCCGGCACCCAATGCATCGGCGCCTACCTGGCCCAGCCGGCGGGCAAGTCGAAGGGTGGCATCGTGGTGATTCAGGAAATCTTCGGCGTCACCGAGCACATCCGCAACGTGGCCGACCGCTTTGCCGAACAGGGCTATACCGCGATTGCGCCCGCCTTCTTCGATCATCTGGAAAGCGGCGTGGAGCTGCCATACGACCTGGTCGGCGTGAATCGTGGCAAACAACTCGTGGCCGAATTGGGCCTGGAACGTGCATTGGAAGACGTGGCCAGTGCTGCCGAGTCGATCAGTTCAGCCGGAAAGATCGGCACCGTCGGTTACTGCTGGGGCGGCACCGTGGCCCTGCTCGCCGCACTGCGCCTTGGGCTGCCGTCGGTGAGCTATTACGGCGCACGCAACCTGCCGTTCCTGCACGAGATACCGAAGGCCCCGGTGATGTTCCACTTCGGCGAAAAGGATCACAGCATCACGCCCGAAGCGGTAGCGAAGCATCGTGAGGCGATGCCGCAGATGGATACCTTCAGCTATCCCGCCGACCACGCGTTCAACCGCGATGGTGGCCCGAGCTACGAAGAGGCCAGCGCGAAACTCGCACTGCAACGCACGTTGGGCTTCTTCGACAAATATCTGGCCGGCGCATGAGCGAGGCCAGCTTCACCCTCGACGCACGACTGGCCGCCGATACGCAACCGGTGACTTCCCTGCCGCTGTGCGACGTGCTGCTGATGAACGATGCCCGCTATCCATGGCTGATTCTGGTGCCGCGGCGCACGGGTCTGGTCGAGATCAGCGACATGGACGCGACGGACCAAACCCTGCTGTGGCAGGAGGCCAACCACGCCAGCGCAGCCCTTCGCGCAGCCGTTCCATTCGACAAGCTCAACCTCGGTGCACTGGGCAATATCGTGCGGCAACTGCACGTGCATCTGGTGGGGCGTCGCGAAGGTGATGCCGCGTGGCCAGGTCCGGTGTGGGGCAACGGCCGCGCCCAGGTTTACGACGACAGCGCGGGTGAAAAGTTGATCACAACACTGCGCCAGTCGCTCGGCAACTGAGCAGACACTCAAATAAAGAAGGGCTGCAGTTTGCGCTGCAGCCCTTCTTCGGTTTTGACGACTAACCGAGCCAACTCACTGCCGGTCAGTGATCAGCCCTCAGTACTGCTGTTGCTGCTGCTGGGAAGGATCAAAGCCGCCACTGCTGGCCGACTTGCCCTTCTGTTCGTCGGGCAACTGCGACGGCGCGTGATGATCCTCAAGCGCGCGTGCCTTGGTTTCGACCGGATTGATCTTGGTCAACGCACCCTTGTTGTCGTAGAACACGGTGAAGCCGTAATCCATCTGCATGCGGGCCATGTACTGCAGATGCACCTTGCGGATCTTGGAATCATCGCTGGGCATCAGCAGTACTGTCTTCGGCAATTTGCCCTGATCCTTCAGATAGGCAAAGTGACTGCCCACATCCAGCGCCGAAAGTACCGCGCCATCGACCAGGAACTGGCCATCCTTGTAGGACTTCAGGGTGGCGTCGAACTGGCCTGTCATCGAGGCCGTGCTCACCTCATCTTTCGTGTTGCCGGTATGGCAGCCGGCAAGCGCAAGCAGGCTGCCCAGCATGAGTGCGGCCGTGGCTCGCTTCAGCATCGTGGGAAAATGAATCATGCAGGTCTCCTGGCAAACAATACGAATGACGCAATCAGTCGAAGTGTAACGCGGATCGACACGGCGGCACGGACAGGTATCGCCCGGTCAAACCGCCCATTCAGGTGCGCGGCAAGGTCACGCCCTGCTGGCCCTGATACTTGCCACCACGATCCTTGTAGCTGGTTTCACATTCCTCGTCGGATTCGAGGAACAGCATCTGCGCCACGCCTTCATTGGCGTAGATTTTTGCGGGTAGCGGGGTGGTGTTGGAGAACTCCAGCGTCACATGACCTTCCCATTCCGGCTCCAGCGGCGTGACGTTGACGATGATGCCGCAGCGAGCATACGTGCTCTTGCCCAGGCAGATCGTCAGCACCTTGCGCGGAATGCGGAAGTACTCGACCGTGCGCGCCAACGCGAACGAGTTCGGCGGAATGATGCAGACGTCCGCCTCGACATCCACGAAACTCGACGGATCGAACGACTTCGGATCGACGATGGTGGAATTGATGTTGGTGAAGATCTTGAATTCGCGCGCGCAACGCACGTCGTAGCCGTAGCTCGATGTACCGTAGGAAATCAGCTTGTTGCCATCGCGCAGCTTCACCTGGCCCGGCTCGAACGGTTCGATCATGCCGTGGCTTTCGGCCATGCGACGAATCCACTTGTCGGGTTTGATGCTCACGCTGTCTCCGGTCATTGGCAGAAAGGCCCGGATCAACCGGGCACAAGACGGCAAAAATACACGGTCAGGGCATCGTGGCGCCAGCCAGGCGTCTCAAGACGCTGGAAATGCCTCGATCAGCACCCCAAACACGGCCTGCAACTCCGCACAGCGTTCGGCGCTCTGCAGTATCTGCATCGGCGAACAACCCGCTCCCGGAAGCGCCACCGACAATGGCTGCGCGGTAAGCAACTGCGCGGACATGGTGGTCAGGATTTCGGCCAGCGCCTCTTGTGCGTGGTACGAACCCCGCGCCGCGGTGTTCAGCAACAACACCGGTTTGCCCGGAAAGTCGGGGCTGCCGACCAGCCAGTCCAGCAGATTCTTGAACGCACCCGGTACGCCATGCGCGTATTCGGGGCAGGCGATCAACAAGGCATCCGCCGAAACCACCGCTTCGCGCAACTCGGATACCAGCGGCGGCAGGGGATCGACGTCTGCGTCCGGATTGAACAACGGCAGCTCGCCAAGATCCCGGTAAAGCAAAAGCTCCAGCGTCGACGGTGCGAGTCGGTACGCCGCTTCAAGCGCGGCCGAGTTCGACGACACACGGCGCAGGCTGCCGGACAGGCACAACACCTGCGCCACCACCTTCATGCGGCGGGCATACCCTGCACCACGATCTTGCCCAGGCCGAGCGACTTGTTGCGTGGCTGCCGCGACAGCCGTCCAGCCGCGTTGCGGGCGATTTCGCGATAACGCATGGCCAAATCGGAATCGGGTATTGCCGCCACCGTGGGATTGCCGCTGTCGGCCTGTTCGCGGATACGGATATCCAGTGGCAACGAACCCAGATAGGCCGCGCCGTACTGGCTGGCCATCCGCTCGCCGCCGCCTTCGCCGAAGATGTTTTCCTCGTGACCGCAATTCGAACAAACGTGGGTGGCCATGTTCTCCACCACGCCGAGCACCGGCACTTCGACCTTCTCGAACATTTTCAGCGCCTTGCGCGCATCCAGCAAGGCGATGTCCTGCGGCGTGGTGACGATGATCGCGCCAGCCACCGGCACCTTCTGCGACAACGTGAGCTGGATGTCGCCGGTACCGGGGGGCAAGTCGACGATCAGATAGTCGAGCTGCTCCCAGCGCGTGTCAGTGAGCAACTGCATCATCGCCTGGGTGACCATCGGGCCGCGCCAGATCATCGGCGTGTCTTCTTCCACCAGAAAGCCGATCGACATCACCGGCATGCCGTGGGCCTGCATCGGGATGATGCTTTTGCCATCCGGCGACGCCGGCTTGCCGTGCACGCCGAGCATGGTCGGCTGGCTGGGGCCGTAGATGTCCGCATCCATCACGCCGACTTTCGCGCCCTCGGCCTGCAGTGCCAGCGCCAGATTCGCCGAAACAGTGGACTTGCCCACACCGCCCTTGCCGGAAGCCACCACGATGATGTTTTTCACGTTCGGCAGCGGCCCCAGCGTGCCTTGCACCTTGTGCACGTGGATGCGGCTGGTGATCGACACAGTGGCCGACTCGATTGCCGGATCAGCCTCGAGTGCCTGCTGCACGCGCGCCTTGAGGGCGGCGATCGCACCGGCCGCCGGATAGCCCAATTGCAGGTCCACCGACACTTTTGCGCCGTCCACGCCCACCGCACGCACGGCGTCGGCCAGCGGCGCGCCGGTATGGGTGTCGATAAGGTCACCAAGGATCTGGCGCACCAGCGCTTCGTTCGCCTGTGTCATGTCTGCTCGGGGGTTTTGCGGGGGCGCCATTATGCCAGTGACCTCAGCCAAGCCGACTGACCCAGATCAGTGGGCTCCTGGCCGAGCCGCTCGACCAGGCGGAAGGCGCAAGCATTTGCGCGATGCAGCTTGACGGCCTCCCGATTCCTCGCCAGTCTCAGCACCATACGCTTTCGTACGGGAGAAACACCATGAAGCATGCGTTTCGTTTGGCCATCGCCGCAAGCCTGCTGTTTGCCACGGGTGCCGTGCTGGCAGCCACCAACACGCCGGTAGGTACCTGGAAGACCATTGACGACGAGTCCGGCCAGGCCAAGTCGATCGTGGAGATCACCGAGAACAACGGCGAGTTGCAGGCGCATATCGTCAAGTTGCTCAACCGCAGCCCGGCCGACATCGCCCGCGACGGCGACGTGGCGATGTGCAAGAAGTGCGACGGCGAGCGCAAGGACAAGCCGGTCGAAGGCATGAACATCATGTGGGGCGTGCACGCTGATGACGACGTCTGGGATGGCGGCAAGATCCTCGACCCGAAGAGCGGCAAGATCTACAAGGTGAAACTCTCCATGCTGGACGGTGGCCAGAAGCTCAACGTTCGCGGTTACATCGGCTTTTCCTGGGTCGGCCGCTCGCAGGTGTGGGAACGCCAACCCTGAACCTCGCCCCTTCAACTCCACGAAAGCGCGCTTCGGCGCGCTTTTTCGTTGCAGCAAGGCACGCGCTCGACGCATGGCGATTTGGACGGCCATGCCATAATGCGCAGTCTTTCCGGAGTACCCGCCCACCATGAGTCGCCGCCTGCTCGTCACCAACGCCCTGCCCTATGCCAATGGCCCGCTGCACATGGGCCACCTGCTGGGCTACATCCAGGCCGACATCTGGGTGCGCGCGCAGCGAATGAGCGGCAACGAAGTGGCCTACGTCTGCGCCGATGACGCGCATGGCACGCCGATCATGCTGGCGGCCGAGAAGGCCGGCATGACGCCGGAAACCTATATCGACGGCATTCGCCAGGGCCACGAGGCCGACTTCGCCGCGTTCGGCGTGGCATTCGACCACTATCACACCACCCATTCGGATGAGAACCGCGAACTGGCAACGCTGATCTACACGCGCCTGCGCGATAGCGGCTACATCGCCAAGCGCAGCATCAAGCAGCTGTTCGATCCGGAAAAGGAAATGTTCCTGCCGGACCGCTACATCAAGGGCACGTGCCCGAAATGCAGCACGCCGGACCAATACGGCGACAACTGCGAGAACTGCGGTGCCACCTACGCACCGACCGACCTGATCAATCCCTATTCGGTGATGTCCGGCGCCACGCCGGTGCTGCGTGACTCCGAACATTACTTCTTCGAGCTGGGCAAGTTCGAGGGCCTGCTGCGCGACTGGTTCGCCGGCAAGCTGACCGGCGGCAAGCCGGTGGCCAACAGCGGCGTGGCGGCGAAGCTGCGCGAATGGCTGGATGGCGGACTGAAGGATTGGGACATCTCGCGCGACGCACCGTACTTCGGCTTTCCGATTCCCGACGCGCCAGGCAAGTTCTTCTATGTGTGGCTGGACGCGCCGGTCGGTTACCTGGCCAGCTTCAAGGCCCTGTGCGGCCAGCGCGGCATGAATTTCGACGACTTTCTCGCCGCCGACAGCAGCGCGGAAATGCATCACTTCATCGGCAAGGACATCATCAATTTCCACGGCCTGTTCTGGCCGGCGATGCTGCACGGCGCGAACTTCCGCACGCCCACCGCGCTGCACGTCAACGGCTATTTGACCGTGAACGGCGCGAAGATGTCCAAGTCGCGCGGCACCTTCATCCAGGCGCGCACTTATCTGGATTCGGGCCTGCACCCGGAATTCCTGCGCTACTACTTCGCCAGCATGCTCAACGAAACGCCGGTCGACGTCGATCTCGACCTGAAGGCGTTCGAGGAACGCGTCAACTCGCATCTGGTCGGCAAGTGGGTGAACATCGCCAGCCGCACCGCCGGCTTCGTGCAAAAGTTTTTCGATGGCCGTCTGGCCGCGCAGTTCGGTGCCGAAGAAACCGCGTTGTGGAACAGCCTGCTTGAACACTACGACGGCGTTGCCGAGCTTTATGACGCCGGTGATTTTGCCGAGATCACCCGCCGCTTCGTGCTGATGGCCGACATCGTCAATGGCCATATTGCCGCCAAGGCGCCATGGACGATGGCCAAGGACGAAAGCCGGCGCGCAGAACTGCACCAGGTCTGCTCCTTCGCGCTGAGCGCATTCCGTCTGCTGGCCGGCATGCTCAAGCCGATTCTGCCGGCCACGGTCGTCGCTGCCGAACAGTTCCTGGCTGCCCCGATTCTCGATTTCGACGACGCCCGCAGCAGTCTGCACAACCACACCATTCGTGCCTTCGAACCGCTCATGGGTCGGATCGATCCCAAGCGTATCGAAGCGATGATCGAATCCTCGAAGGATTCACTCGGCGCACCTGTCGACGCACCCAAAACTCCAAAGAAAAAGCCCATGACCGAAGATGCCAAACCCGCCGCATCGAATGCCGCACCGCAAAGCCAGGACGCCACCACCATCAGCATCGACGACTTCGCCAAACTCGACCTGCGTATCGGCAAGGTCAGCGTGTGTGAGTTCGTCGAAGGTTCCGACAAGCTGCTGCGCTTCGAGCTGGATGCCGGCCCGCTGGGCACGCGACAGATTTTCTCCGGCATTCGCGCCGCCTATGCCGAGCCGGAAAAGCTGGTCGGCCGCAACGTGGTCTTCATCGCCAACCTGGCCCCACGCAAGATGCGTTTCGGCTTGTCCGAAGGCATGATTCTGTCTGCAGGTGACGGCGGCAGCGATTTGTTCCTGCTGGATGCCGACCAGGGCGCAAAGCCCGGCGCCACGGTTCGCTAAGCGGCGCGGCGCGCGCATGTCTCGCCGTTTTGGCATCTGGCGCGGCGCCCTGCTGCTGGTCAGCGCGTGCGCGATCGCCAGCATGGCGCATGCGGACTCGGGCAACACGTGCAGCGCCGCCGCTACCGAGGCCATCCTGACTCAGATGCAGCCGCTTGCGCCGGCAAATCGAAAGGTTGATGCGAGCCGCATGATCTGCAAGGCATGGCCCGGTCAGACCGACACCTTGCTCGCTACCGTGCCGTTGATGCAGGAACTCGACGTTGTCGACGACAACACCGGCGATCTCGAAATACTGGTGCTGGATCAACCCACGCTGCAGGTTCGCCAGCGCCTGCTGCTGCCGGATCAAATGTCGGACGATGCCGTCCGCATTGATCAATTGATTTTTGACACCGCTCCCTACCAGCTCGCTGCCGGAGTGCGTGCGTTCGGGCTGCGCATCCAGCGCATCGGCAGCTCCCGGGTAAATCCGTATGGCGAAACCGAGCTGCAACTTTTCGTGATACGCCATGGGCAACTGGCACGCATTCTGGACGGCTTGCTGACGAGCCAGGATGGTGGGGAATGGGATGGTGATTGCACGGGTAACTTCCACTCGACGTCGCGCAGCCTGAGCATGCAAGCTGCGGTACATCATGGTTATCGCGACATCACGGTGAATAGCAGCAGCACTTCGTCCAACTCATCACTCGACTCGCACGGCGACTGCACCAGTGGCCCGGAAACACTCAGTCACGATCGGCAACAGCTGCAATACAACGGCACGCACTACGTGGTGCCGGCAGCGCTCAAGCTCTGACGGACAATCGTTCACTGCCGCGTATAGGTTACGAAAACGCCCACCAGGTCGCCGTTTTCCAGATAGGGCGCCATGTCCACATAGCGATAGCCGCGCGCCGCGTAGTCGGCATGCGACTTGGTCAACTGCGTCGCCATGTGCTTCTTGCGAAAACCGAAGGTGGCATCCACGAAAACAGTGATGGTTTCGGCCTGATCGGCCGGCACCGCCGCGCGCGCCGGCCCAGCCTGGGTAACCAGCATGGTGCCGGCGCCAACCAGCACGACGGTGACCAACAGCGAGGCAAGCCAGTTCGATTTCATCGTGGATACTCCTTCAACGATCAATTGCGGGACAATGGGCGTCGATTATGTCCTGTCCCGAATCCACGCATGAGTGAACCCATCGACGCCCTGACCGCTCGCATCGATGCCTTGTTGCCGCAAACGCAGTGCGCGCAATGCGGTTATCACGGCTGTCGGCCTTACGCCGAAGCGATGGCACGCGGCGAGGCCGAGATCAATCTGTGCCCGCCCGGTGGCGCCAGCGGCATCGACAAGCTCGCCAAGCTCCTGCAGCGCCCGGTGTTACCGTTGAACTCCGAGCATGGCGTGGAGCATCCACGCCTGTTGGCACGCATCATCGAAGCCGATTGCATCGGCTGCACCAAGTGCATCCAGGCCTGCCCGGTCGACGCGATCATTGGTGCATCGAAGTTGATGCACACAGTGCTGAGCGATGACTGCACCGGCTGCGAGCTGTGCGTGCCCGCCTGCCCGGTCGATTGCATCGTGCTGGAACCGATGCCGCTCGAACAGATCGACGCGGCACATGCCGATGCAGGGCGTGCGCACTTCCAGCGTCGTGAATCGCGGCTTGAACGTCAACGCGTGGAACGCGATGCCGAGCTGGCCGCGCGCAAGGCGGCGGTGGAACGTTCAGCCGGCCCGGTCAATCCGGTTTTAGCCGCGCTGGCGCGCGCCAAGGCGAAACAGCAGGACCCGCAACCATGAAACGCAGCGACGTGATCGAGCTGTTCTCGCGTCTGCGCGAACTGGACCCACATCCGACGACCGAGCTTGCCTACACCACGACCTTCGAATTGCTGGTGGCCGTGGTGCTGTCGGCGCAGGCTACCGATGTGGGCGTCAACAAGGCCACCAGGAAGCTCTACCCGGTGGCAAACACGCCGCAGTCGATGCTTGCACTGGGCGAAGAAGGCCTGAAGCGCTACATCAACACGATCGGCCTGTTCAACGCGAAAGCGAAGAACGTGATCGCGCTGTGCCAGCTGTTAATCGAACAGCACGATGGCGAAGTACCACGCACCCGCGAAGCGCTGGAAGCGCTGCCAGGCGTCGGCCGCAAGACCGCCAACGTGGTGCTCAACACCGCGTTCGGCGTAGCGACCATTGCGGTGGACACGCACATTTTTCGCGTCGCCAACCGCACCGGCCTGGCACCCGGCAAAGACGTGCGCGCGGTTGAAGACAAACTGGAAAAAGTAGTGCCGGCGGAATTCAAGCAGGACGCCCACCACTGGCTGATCCTGCACGGCCGTTATGTCTGCAAGGCGCGCAAACCGGATTGCCCGCACTGCGTGATTCGCGACCTGTGCCGTTACAAGCACAAGACGGTGGACTAGGGGGAACGGGGAACGGGGAACGGGGAACGGGGGACGGGGGACGGGGGACGGGGGACGGGGAACGGCAGCCTCGCAGCTTTCGCCTTTGTTCCCTGTTCCCACTCAAACCGGCAACTGCGCCCGTTCCAGCGCCGCAATATGGCGTTCCAGCCGCGGGCCGAGATAGCAATGCGAGCCGCAGGCCAGCAAGCCGACTTCGGCGAACGCACGCAAGTACCAGGCCGGCGATCGCGATACGAAACCATGGTGATCGCCAGCGACATCGTCGCGGCTGGTGAACACCTCGAGGAAAGCCACGCCTTCAAGCATTTCGCCAATGCCGTGAAGACCGGCGCGAATTTCCGCCGGTTTCAGGTAGTGCAACACATCGGTGCACACGACCAGATCGAAACGCTCGTCGAAGCGTAGATGTTCGAGCTGGCCGAAACGGGCGAGCCCGATGTCGCGGCTGCGACCGTAACGCGCCACCACGTACTCGCTGGCGTCCAGCCCGCGATACTCGATGCCCGGCCGCAGCGCACGCAGCGGTGCGCGCCAGGTCGCCTCGCCACAGCCCACGTCGAGCACGTTGCGGATTGGCCGACCGAGGTAATACTCGGCCTGCGCCACCACCATTGCCACCTTGCGCTTGAGCTCGGCCGGCGAAGCTACCGAATGGCGCGGGTCGCGATACCACTTGTCGAAATAGGCGCGGTCGTAGGTCTTGGGCATGGGTACAAAGGGACACTGGGCAGTGCCCATGATATCCCGCCCACACGCCGGCAACTTCGACGACGTCACCTTCTGCATGCGCCGCCGGTGCAAACATCGTCGCCCACTACCGCCACTTGCCCAAGGAGTGCCCCATGTCCATGGTCCGTTTCCGCCTGATCGGCAGCCGCGCCGACGCTGATGCCGTCATCGCAACCCTGCATGGTCTCGATCGTATCGAACATGTCGAAGAGATCGACGACCTGGTTTCCGGGATGCGTGATGATTCCAGTTCCAGCGACTCGGTCAGCGACAGCGAAGGTCATGTCTACTGCATCGAAGTGGACGCGGCGGACGACAGTCTCGCCGATGATGTCAGGATCAGCGCCGAGCAGGCCGCTGGGGAACGTGCTGCCGGCATCGAGTTTGTTGAGGAGTTCTGAACCCGCCCCGAAAATTGTCGGCCATGGGTGTCATCCGGAAGCGACCGGCTGCGTTGGTGATCAGTAGCGCTACCGCGCCTTTCGTTTCGACCGGTCAAGGTTACCCCCATGAACCCAGCTTCCACCCAGCCCAAGAGACTTCGCAGCCCGCGGCTGATTCTTCTGACCGCCGGCTTGCTGCTGGCCTGCGCGGCATCGGCACAACCGGCCGTTACGCCAACACCGGCGCCGGGTTCGACCGATGTGCGCTGGTTGCAGCGGGCGACGTTTGGCATCGACTCGGCCAGCCTGGCGAGCTACCGCCAACTGGGTCGACAACGCTGGCTCGACGCGCAACTGGCCGACCACGACGACACGCTTCCACCAGCGATCAGCGCACTGATCGCAAGCTACCCGGCAGTCAGCACGCCACCGGAGGAATTGCTGGACAAGGAGGCCGAGGCACGCCGCCAACTGAAGGCGATGCCCGATGGCGACGCCAAGGTCGCCGCGAAGAAGGATTTGCAGAAGCAGTCCCGTGAACTTGCCCAGCAGGCCCAGCAAGCGGAGTTGCTGCACGCGATCTACGGCAGCAACCCGCTGAAGGAGCAGATAGTGTGGTTCTGGCTGAATCACTTCAGTGTGTATGCCGCGAAGGGGCGAGTGCGGCTGGTCGCCGCCGACTACGAAGAGCACGTGATCAGGCCGCACGCACTGGGCAAATTCCGCGACCTGCTGCTGGCCACGCTGAAAAGCCCCGCGATGCTGGAGTTTCTCGACAATGCCAAGAATGTCAAAGGCAAGACCAACGAGAACTACGCACGCGAATTGATGGAGCTGCATACGCTCGGTGTGGGTTCCGGCTATACCCAACAGGATGTACAGCAGCTGGCACTGATCCTGACCGGTGCCGGCATCGCGCCGAAAACGCCACGTCGATTCGAGCGTGCGGGACGAGGTCGGTTCGGCCACCAGCAGGCTGCTGTCATGCGCGAGGGCTTGTTCGTTTTCAACCCGCAAAAACACGACTTCAGCGACAAGGTCCTGTTCGGTCAGCGCATTCGTGGCCGCGGCTACGAGGAAATCGAACAGGCACTGCAGTTGATCACCCGCCAACCTGCCTGTGCCCAGTTCGTCTCGCGTCAACTGGCCGAGTATTTCGTGGCTGACCAGCCGCCACCGACCCTGGTCGATGCCATGGCAAAAACCTTCAAGCAAACCGATGGCGATATCGCCGCCGTGCTGCGCACGATGTTCGATTCACCCGAACTGCTTGCCGACAACGCGAAGAAATTCAAGGACCCCACCCAGTTTCTGGTTTCCGCAATGAAGCTGACGTACGACGGCCAGCCGATCAGCAACGCCCAACCGCTGGTCAACTGGCTGAACCAGATGGGTGAGCCGGTGTTCGGCCGGATCACTCCGGATGGCTGGCCAGTGGATGGCGCCAGTTGGTCAGGCTCCGGCCAGATGGCGTCACGCTTCGAAGTGGCTCGCGCCATCGGCAGCGGCCGCAACAAGTTGTTCATGGTCGACAGCCCCGAAAACGCCGCAGCCGACACGCCGCGACAACGCCCGATTGCACCGGCGATGGATACAGCGCTTTACCACGCCGTCATCGAGCCGTATCTGTCCGAGTCCGCCAAGGTAGCACTGGGCAAGGCGGCAACCGTCGCCGAATGGAACACCTATTTGCTGTCGTCACCCGACTTCAACTACCGCTGAACTACCTGCGAGGCCGATCATGAATCGTCGCGAATTCCTGCTGACTGCCGCGGCCGCTGCGGCCACGTTGCCCGCCTTGTCGTTCAGCGGCAAGCTGTTCGCCGCACCGACCAGTTCACCGCGTTTCCTGCTGGTGTTCCTGCGCGGCGGCTACGACTGCAACAACCTGCTGGTGCCCTACGCCAGCGACTTCTACTACGAGTCACGTCCCACCTTGGCGATTGCCCGACCCGATCCCGCCAACCCGAACAGCGCGATCGCGCTGGACGCGCAGTGGGGACTGAACCCGGTGTTGCGCGATTCGCTGCTGCCGCTGTGGCAACGCAAGCAGATTGCCTTCGTGCCGTTCGCCGGCACCGATGACCTCTCACGCAGCCATTTCGAAACGCAGAACAATATCGAGGCAGGCCAACCCAGCGCGGCGCACAGCTTCCGCTCCGGCTTCCTGGCGCGACTGTCGGAACAGCTGACCGGCGTGCCGGCGATTGCCTTCACCAAGAACCTGCCGCTGAGTTTCCAGGGCGCCGGCAAGGACATTCCGAACATCTCGATGAAGGCCGAGCCGAAGGCGCGTTTCGATGCACGGCAGTCGTCGATTCTCAGTGACATGTACAAGGAAACGCCGCTGGCCGCTGCCACCGCCGACGGTCTGGCGTTGCCCGGATCAATCTCCGACGACTTGCGCAACGAGATGGTCAAGGCCAGCGGTGGCGCGCCCAGCGCGCGCAGCTTCGCCACCGAAACAAGGCGCATCGCCACCTTGATGCGCGACCAGTACCGCCTCGGCTTCGTCGACGTCGGTGGCTGGGACACCCACGTCAATCAGGGCAGTGTCTCCGGTGGTCTGGCCAATAACCTGCGCAACCTCGGCGAAGGATTGGCCGCGTACGCAGAAGCGCTGGGTGACGAGTGGAACAACACCACCGTGGTGGTGCTGTCCGAGTTTGGCCGCACCTTCCGTGAGAACGGCGACAAAGGCACCGACCATGGCCACGGCACCGTGCACTGGGTGCTGGGCGGCAAGGTCAACGGCGGCCGTATCGCCGGCGAACAGGCCAGCGTGAATGCCTCTGGGCTGCTGCAAAATCGTGACTATCCGGTGCTCAACAATTACCGGGATGTGCTTGGTGGTCTGCTCGGGCGAACGTGGGGATTGTCGGGCTCGCAATTGCAGCACGTGTTCCCGCAAGCGCAACCGAAGGACCTGCAACTGGTGTGATGCAGGCCCTTCCACTCAGCCATCGGTGCGTGGCACCAGCATGTGCTTGGCAATCAAGCCATGCATGCGACCTACGCCGCGCGCCACGTGCAAGGTGGTGAACAGCAGCACGATGCCGAACGCGCACATGCCGATCGCGTCAGCCCAGTTCGGTGCATGCGCGCCGAAGCCCCAATCCACCGTGACCTGATGGTCCACGTAAAAACCGGGCAGCCAGTCGCTGTGGAACAACAGCAGCAGCGGCGCGGCGATGAAGGTCACCGACATCGAGAGCAGGGTCACCGCGAGCGTGAAGTACACGATGCCCAGCGGCAACATCAGCCACATGTAGCAAAGCGTGGTCCACGTATGCACATCGGTGAACATGCGCCCGATGCGCTGCATCAGTGTCATGCCGGTAGTCGGGTAGACCGGCCGGCGCGGCATGCGCATGCCGAGCATGGCTTCCACGAGGCGTCCTTCCACCAGCGACAACACGCGCACACTGCCGAAGAACAGCACGATGAACGGCAGTCCGATGATCAACACCGACAAACCCACCGACAGCGACAAGCCGGTCACCACCCAGGTGAAATAGAAGATGCCGGTGGCCAGCGACAGCAGCATGTAGAACAGCGACGCATAAGTACGCGGATCGGCCGCCACACCGAAGAAACGACCTGCCAGTGAACGCCGTGGCGGCTGCGCCGGCGGACGGATCGCGCGCTGGATCTTGATCTCCTGATCCCGGTAGATCTCGGCCACCTCGTCGGGCGCGCCATAACTGCTGACCACATGTTCCAGCATGGCCGCTTCGCTGCGCTCGGGCTGTTCGGCCAGTTCCGAGCGCAGGTGTTCCTCGGCGTCGTACAACGCATCCTGAATCAGTGCCGGGTCAGCGCCGCGCAAAGCGGTGCGCAGTTGTTCAAGATAGTCGGTGATGCTGCGTGGCGCGTTCATGACACCCCTCCTTGCAAGACGTTGTCGACGGAATCGCGGGTGGCGTTCCAGGCTGCAACCCACTCGCGCAGCACTTCACGACCCGGTTTGGTGATGCGGTAGTAACGACGTGGCGGTCCACTGACGGACGGTTCGATCTCGCTGCCTAACAGGCCGGCACCTTCCAGATTGCGCAGCACCGGATACAGCGCGCTTTGCTTGCCGGCGAGCACGCCTTCGCCAACCTCTTCCAGTCGCTTGGCGATCTGGTAGCCATACATCGGCTGGCGCGACTGACCAAGCACGGCCAGCAACACCAGCGACACGGTGCCGCTGGAAAGCTCTTTCTGGAACTTCTTCAAATGGCTGGTGTTGTCATCCATCACGCTCACCTGCACTGCCGCTTAGACTGGAGTGAATCATAGTGTGAACTTGACACTAGTACATGGGCCTGAAGTCATGCCCTGCAGGGGCTGCCGCTTCAAACCGACGGGAGGCGACAACCCGTGCCGCGCCAGCATGTAAACTGGGCGTTTTGATCGTCCCGGCCCCATGCAACAAGCCCCTCTGCGCAAACCGAAGGCTGGCCCACACCTGCCCGGCCCCACGCTGATCCGCCTGTTGGCGCGATTGGCTGGCGCCGACGTGGCTCCGGCCGGCAGCTCACTACCCGATCGTCTCAGTCAGTGGTTCGACTGGAATCAGGCGTTGGTCTTGTCGACCGCACTCGACGGCAAGCTCGCCGTCGTCGCGAGCGATTTGCCGCTATCGAGCGAGGTCGAAAGCGACGAGTGCGCTCGCGTGCGAGCGTCGCTGGCGGCAAACATCACCGCTGATGACGGCGTGCAGGCGGCGGATGACTACGCGGCGTTCCGTCAGCGTCATCTCACCCTGCAGCGGTCGATGCAGGCCGCCACGGGCCGGCTGCGCGGACACCTGCGTGACCGGCTCGCGCAGACCAGCGACGAGATGGCTCGGCTGGCGGAAGTGGATGCGGTGATGGAGCTGGCGCTGAGCCCGCGTGAGCAGAACTTGCTGGCTACCGTGCCCGCTCTGCTCGGCGAACACTTTGAACGTCTGCGCCAGATCGCGCAGACACAGGAACGCCACGCGGTAACCGTTACCAGCACCTGGCTGGAGCGGTTCCGCCACGATATGCAAAGCGTATTACTCGCCGAACTGGATGTTCGTTTTCAACCGGTCGAAGGCCTGCTTGCAGCGCTTCGCACCAGCGCCGCAGGAAGTCATGTTCAAAAATCTGCTTAATTTCGTTGTTTTCGCTGCCGGCCTTGCCGCCATCAGCTGGATCGGTGCGGGCTATGTCGGCACCAATCCGCTGGCACTTTCGGTCACCGCGCTGATTGGCGCCTGCTACCTGGCCGGTGCGCTGGAGCTTTACCGCTATCGCCAGGCCACGGCCTCGCTACAGCAGGCCGTGAGCGCTTTGTCGACGGCGCCCACCAACCTCGGCGACTGGCTGAGCCAACTGCACCCGAGCTTGCGTCATGCCGTGCGTCTTCGCGTCGAAGGCGAGCGCGCCGCTTTGCCGGCGCCGGCCTTGACGCCGTATCTGGTTGGCCTGCTGGTCTTGCTGGGCATGCTGGGCACGCTGCTGGGCATGATGGCCACACTCCGCGGCACCGGTTTTGCGCTGGATAGCGCCACCGATCTGCAGGCCATGCACGCGTCGCTTGCCGCACCGGTGAAGGGACTGGGCTTTGCGTTCGGCACCTCGATCGCAGGCGTGGCCAGCTCGGCGATGCTGGGCCTGCTTTCCGCGCTGTGCCGGCGCGAGCGCGTGCAAGCCGTGCAATCGCTGGACCTGCATATCGCCACCACCTTGCGCGTGTATTCGCAGGCACACCAGCGCGAAGAAACCTTCAAGCTGCTGCAGCAACAATCCGAACTGATGCCGACGCTGGTGGATCGTCTGCAGGCAATGATCAGCACCATTGAGCAACAAAGTGCAGCCGCGAATGAGCGACAGCTCGCCAGCCAGGATAGCTTCCATCGCCACACCGAAGCGGCGTACACGCGACTGGCCAGCTCCGTGGAGCAGTCGCTGAAGGACAGCGTCACCGAAAACGCACGCGCGGCCAGTGCCACCCTGCTGCCGGTGATGGAAGCCACCATGGCCGCACTGGCACGCGAAACAACGACGCTGCATGACACCATCACGCACGCGGTGGACACCCAATTGGAAGGCCTGTCGAGCGGCTTCGAGACATCGACTGCAACGGTAGCCGAGCTCTGGCAGCAGGCACTTGCCGAACATCGCCAAACGAACCAGCTGCAGGCGGCGGATCTGCGCAGCTCACTGGACCACTTTGCCGAAACCTTCGAACAACGCTCGAGCAGCCTGCTCGGAGACGTGTTCAGCCGCATGGACGCCACCGCAGGCAACGTCGGCGAGGGATGGGCACAAGCGTTGTCGCAGCAACAGGAAAGCAATCAGCAACTGGTCAGCAATCAGCAGCAGGCACTGAACGCCGCGACGGCAACGATCGAACAGCAGGCTACCGCACTGGTTCAACGTGTGGACCAGTCGCACGCAGGTTTGCAGAAAGCCCTGGCAGCCAACGATCAACAGCGTCTTGCTGCATGGACCGACACGTTAGACTCGATGGCCACCGCGCTGGGGGAAAAGTGGCAGGAAGCCGGCACGCATGCGACCAGCCGCCAACAGGAAATCTGCGACACGCTGGCGGAAACTGCCCGCGAAATGTCGGCCCACAGTCAGGCCCATGCACGCGACACCATCACCGAAATATCCCGCCTCGTGCAGGCCGCCTCGGAAGCACCGAGGGCCGCCGCCGAAGTGGTCGCCGAGCTGCGCCAGAAACTCTCCGACAGCATGGTGCGCGACACCGCCATGCTGGACGAGCGCAACCGTCTGATGGCCACGCTGGAGACCCTGCTCGATGGGGTGAATCGCGCGTCCAACGAACAAAAAGGCGCGATCGACGCCTTGGTCACCAGCTCGGCCGACCTGCTCGATCGTGTCGGCAACCGCTTCACTGATCACATCGCCAGCGAAGCCGGCAAGCTGGATGCCGCCGCTGCACAGGTTACCGGCAGCGCCGTTGAAGTGGCCAGCCTCGGTGAAGCGTTCGGCATGGCGGTGGAGTTGTTCGGCGCATCCAGCGAGCAGCTGGTCAGCCGCCTGCAACACATCGAAATCGCGCTGGACAAATCACTTGCCCGCAGCGACGAGCAACTCGCCTACTACGTGGCACAGGCGCGCGAAGTGATCGACCTGAGCATGCTGTCGCAAAAGCAGATTGTCGACGACCTGCAGCAACTGGCCCGCCAGCGTGCCGCCGGGCTTGAAACAGCATGAGCGACGAGATCGAAGCCGATACCGAGTCGGCCACACCGATCTGGGCGGCCTTCGGCGACCTGATGTCGGTGTTGCTGGGCGCGTTCGTGCTGGTGCTGGTGGGCGTCATCGGCGTGCAGTTGCAACTTTCCCAGCGACTGCAACACGAAGTCGCGCAACGACGGATCGAGGCACTGCAGCGCAAGACGCTGGAACAGGCGCTGGCGATACCGCTGGCAGTCGGACGCGTGACGTTCGCCAACGGCCGCATCGGGATCAGTGGCAACGTGCTGTTCGCGCTGAACTCCGACCAGTTGCAGCCCGAGGGGTTGAGCGTGCTGAAGAGTCTGGCCGGACCGCTGTCTGATTACCTCAAGGCGCGCGACGAAGTGTTGATGGTCAGCGGCTTCACCGACGACCGCCAGGTGCGCGGCGACAACCGCCAGTTTGCCGACAACTGGGAGCTGTCCGCCGAGCGCGCGCTGACAGTGACGCGCGCGCTGATTGCCGACGGCGTGCCGGCCGACGCGATCTTCGCCGCAGCATTTGGTTCCAGCCAGCCGGTCGGCTCCAACGCCGATGAAGACGGACGCGCGCGCAATCGCCGCGTGGAAATCGCGCCAGTGCCAAAACCCTCGAAAGCCGCCGTGGCTGCCGATGAGCCCTAGCCGGAATCATCCACGGGCCAGGCTCGACGCATGGCGCGCGCAAGGCGCGGATCGACTGCACCCGGTCCGCTTTCATTTCATCGATGCGCTGGAGCGTCGCGCCGCCAGCCACGAAGGTGAAGCACGGCGCCTGCTGGATGGTCGACTATCGCAACTGCTCGCCGCCTATGCGGACGAACTCGACGCAGTCGACGCTGTGGGCGGCGCCACCACGCCGTGTCCGTCGTCTGCTAGCGCGCTTGCCGAGCTGACCGATGAACTTTCGCGTCGGGGCAGCCAACGCAGCCAGCGAGTGGCCGTGCATGACACGCAGGCGGCGGGGGTGTCACACCCACCTATGGACGCACTCGACGACCTGCAGAAAATCTGGTCGACGGTGCGCATCGAAAGCCAGTTGCGGCAGGCGCTGGAGCAAGTGCCTGCGGATGCCGGTCCGCTGAACTCGGCCAGTCTGGTGCACCGCTCGCTCACCCTGATGCGCGAGCTGTCGCCGGAATATCTGCAGCAATTCCTTTCCTACGTCGACGCCTTGTCGTGGATCGAGCAACTACGCAGCAGCAGCAGCGCCAGCGGCAAGAATACCGTCGGTGCCGGAAGCCCCGGCAAGCGCAGCCGTCGCAAACCTCGCTAGCACCGCCAGCCATCAGCCGCAGCACGCGACGCAAGGTGGATCAATCCAGACCACGACCGCCAGCACTCTGCTAAGTTGCTCTCCTGATCTGAACGCCATTGAGGGGAACGTCATGCGTCGTCGCCATCTGATCTCTGCGCTCGCCCTGGCCAGCAGCTTGCTGGCCCTGCCGACGCTCGCCGCCGAACAGCAGAAAGACACGCCGACCGTGGCGGAAATCCTGGCCAAATCCACCCCTGCCGAGTGGCGTACACCCGACCCGCAGAACCTGCTGTTCATGCAGTTGCCGAGTGGACGCGTGGTGATCGAGCTGGCGCAGGATTTCACGCCGCTGCATGCCGCCAACATTCGCACATTGGTGCGCCAGCACTACTTCGACGGGCTGGCGATCACTCGCGTACAGGACAACTTCGTCACCCAATGGGGTGATCCGAACGAAGATGACCATGGCGACAAGAGCAAGATCCACCCGCAGGGCAAGGCGAACCTGACCGTGCCGCCCGAGTTCACCCGCGCGATCGATGCGAAGCTGCCATGGACCGCCCTGCCCGATGGCGATGTCTACGCACCCCAGGTCGGATTTTCCGAAGGCTTTCCGGTCGCCCGTGACCCCGCCAACGGTCAGGAATGGATAGCGCATTGCTACGGCACGGTCGGCGTGGCGCGCGACGTGGCTCCGGACAGTGGCAACGGCAGTTCGTTGTACGCGGTCATCGGTCAGGCACGCCGACTGGATCACGCACTGGCTATTGCCGGCCGCGTGCTCGATGGCATGCCGCTGCTTTCGGGCCTGCCCCGCGGTCCCGAGCCGATGGGTTTCTACACCGATCCAGCCCAGCGCGTGGGCATCGAATCGGTACGCGTGGCGGCCGACATGCCTGCGAAAGATCGTCCCTCGGTCAAGGTATTGCGCACCGACAGCGCCACCTTTGCGGCACTGGTGGATGCCAAGCGCAATGGCCACAGCGCGTTCTACACCCACCCGCCGGGCAAGCTTGAACTGTGCGGCATGAATGTTCCGGTGAAGATCACTGGCCCCGGCCACTGAGGAGTTGCCAGCAGACCGCCGGCCCGGCGCGCGAACAGCGCCAGAATGAACGGCGGCTGACACCGCACCACCAGCAACACGTAGTCTTGTCACGCGACCGGCTATGCATGGATCTGGCCACAACCGATCGGAGATCCACGGATGACGCGCAACCGCAAAATCCTCGCGGGAATAGCTGGCAGTCTGCTGGTGGTCGTACTGGTCTTGGTGGTGCTGGTTGCCACCTTCAACTGGAACCGGATGCGCCCATTCATCAACGACAAGGTGAGCCAGGCGATTGGCCGTCCGTTTGTCATTCGTGGTGAGCTCACGGTCGACTGGACGCGCGACCGCAGTGGCAGCGGGATAGCCGGTTGGGTGCCGTGGCCGGAATTCACCGCGCGCGACATCAGCATTGCAAACCCCCCGTGGTCGCAACAACCTCAATTCGCCACACTGCAGGCGCTGCGGTTTCGGCTTTCGTTGTTGCCGCTGCTGGCGCATCGCATCGACGTACCCTCGCTGCAACTCATGCAACCCCGCATCGATCTGGAACGCGACAAGCAAAAGCGGGCCACCTGGGACTTCAGCTTTCCGCCAAGCGTGACACCCTCGCGCTGGACACTGGAGATCGGCACGGTCGGATTCGATCGCGGGCTGATCACCTTGCAGGACGCACCCAGCGGCACCGAATTGAAGGCCACCGTCGAGCCACTTCAGGCCGCCATCCCCTACGACCAGATCGTGGCACAGCAGACCGCGGCCGCGCGCAAACAGACGGGCGCCAGCGGCGACCAGGCGCGCTCCGACGACAAGTCCGAAGCACCCGCCAACAGCAGTCCCACGGCACACCAATCGTTGACCTATCAATTTGGCTGGACCCTTGAAGGCAGCCATCAGGGCAGCCCACTGAAGGGTCATGGCAAGACCGGCGCCATGCTGGCCTTGCACGACACGCGTCGCCCGTTCCCGCTGCAAGCGGACGTCATGCTGGGCGACACGCATATCGCACTGGTCGGTACCTTGACCGACCCACTGCACCTGGGCGCGCTGGATGTGCGCTTGTGGCTGTCCGGCTCCAGCATGGCAAAGCTCTACCCCTTGACTGGCGTCACCCTGCCCGACACGCCCGCTTACGCCACCGAAGGCCATCTCAGTGGACAGTTGGGGCATAAGGGCAGTCGCTATCACTACCAGGACTTCCGTGGCCGAGTGGGCGGCAGCGATCTTTCCGGCGACCTGCTGTTTGTCACCGGGGGCGCGCGACCCAAGCTCACCGGCAAGCTGCATTCGAAACTGTTGCAGTTCGCCGACCTCGCGCCGCTGATCGGCGGCGCTTCGGCGACGGCGAATTCAGAGGGCGACCCTGTACAGCCCGCTGACAAGTTGTTGCCAGTCGCACCGTTTCGCACCGAACGCTGGCAGGCAATGGACGCCGACGTAGACTTCAGCAGCGAGCGCATCGTGCATGGCGACGCGTTGCCGATCGATTCGCTGAGCACGCATCTGGTGATGAATAACGGCGCGCTCTATCTCGATCCGCTCAGTTTCGGCATGGCTGGCGGCCAGGTGCGCAGCAACATGACGCTGGATGGCAGTCGCACCCCGATGCACGGCGTACTGGAACTCCATGCGCGGCATCTCAAGCTGAAGCAATTGTTCCCGACCTTCGAATCCATGCACACCAGCTTTGGCGAGATCAACGGTGATGCCGAACTCACGGCGCAAGGCAATTCCGTGGCCGAGCTGCTGGGCCATGCAAACGGCGAACTGAAGCTGCTGATGAACGATGGCGCGATCAGCAAGACCCTGCTGGAGACCGCCGGCCTCAACGTGGGCAATATCGTGATCGGCAAACTGTTCGGCGACAAGACCGTGCAGATCAACTGCGCCGCGAGCGACATGACAGCCAATGATGGTCTGTTCGACACGCGCCTGTTCGTGTTCGACACCGATGACGCGGTGATCAACATCAGTGGCACGGTGAATCTGGCCAGCGAAAAACTCGATCTTGACGTGATCCCGCACACCAAGGGTTTCCGTGTGTTCTCGCTGCGCTCGCCGCTGTATATCAACGGGACCCTGAAGAACCCCAACGTCGGCGTGCACCCCGGCCCGCTGATCGCTCGGGGCGCAGGTGCGGTCGCGCTCAGCTTGGTTGCCGCGCCTGCTGCTGCCCTGCTTGCACTGGTGGCACCCAGCCACGACGACAACCAAAACACCTGCCGGACCGTATTGCAGCAATTGCGGCAGTCGGGAAAGATGATGCCGCCAATGAACCCACCGGTCAGCGACAAGAAGGCGGCCGCCGGGCGCTAGAATGCGGCATCTCCCCGCACGATGCCGCTCATGCAAGCCGTCAATCAGGCCCGTCTGCAGATCCACTTCTGCGTAGTGTTATGGGGTTTTACCGCGATTCTCGGCAAGCTGATCACGTTGCCCACCCTGCCGCTGGTGTTGTGGCGCATGGCGCTGGTCACCGTTGCTTTGCTGCTGGTGCCGCGGGTGTGGCGCGGGCTGCGCGCCATGCCGGCGCGGCTGATCTGGGCGTACGCCGGTATCGGCGTACTGGTGTCGCTGCACTGGCTCAGCTTCTATGCGGCGATCAAATTATCCAACGCTTCGGTCGGCGCGACCTGCATTGCACTGGGCCCGGTGTTTCTGGCCTTCATCGAACCATGGGTGGCCAAACGCAAGTTCGATCCACGCGAACTGATGATCGGTGTGGCGGTGGTGCCGGGGGTGGTGATGGTGGTGGGCGGCGTACCGCACGACATGCGCCTGGGTATCGCGGTGGGCGTGCTGTCCGCGCTGTTCGTGGCGTTCTTCGGCTCGCTCAACAAGCGTCTGGTCGAACATGGCGACCCGCTTACCGTGACCTTCATCGAACTGGGTACGGGCAGCGTGTTCCTCAGTTTGCTCGCGCCGCTGCTGCCACATGTCGGCCCGGCGTTCGTGGTACCGGATCTGCACGACACGCTGTTGCTGCTCGCGCTGTCGTTCGGTTGCACGCTGCTACCTTTCGCGCTGGCCTTGGTCGCCTTGCGCCACATGAGTGCGTTCGGTACGCAGATGGTGACCAACCTGGAACCGGTCTACGCCATTGTGCTGGCGATTCTGCTGCTGGGTGAGCAGCACGAGCTGGACAGCTGGTTCTACGCCGGCGTGGCGGTGATCCTTGCCGCGGTGTTCATGCACCCGTTGCTGCATCGCCGCCAGCGCGTACCCAAGCAACCGGAGCTGCTTGGCACGACGGAAAGTCACAGCATGATCGACTGATCAAGCGGGTGTGTTGGCGCCACGGCCACACAACCGGATCATTCATCCCGCACCCAAGCGGCCATCCGCAGCTTCCAACACGACCCGATCACGGCCGCGGCTCTTCGCCTCGTACAGAGCTGCATCGGCGCGCTGGATGAGGTCTTCGACGCCCGCCGCTTCCTGACCAACCCACACCACACCGATACTTAGCGTTACGTTGAATGTGTCGCCATTCCATAGATGCGGCATGCTGCTTACCGCCGACTGGACATGACCCATGCGCTGTTCGGCATCGGCGCGGCTGATATCCGGCAACAGCAGCAGAATTTCCTCACCGCCATAACGCCCCAGCTGGTCACCGCCGCGGATGTGCGACTGCAAGTGCCGCGCGATCGCCACCAGCGCCGCATCACCGGCCTGATGACCCAGCGTGTCGTTGACGCGCTTGAAATGATCGGCATCGATCAACCCCACCGCCAGACCAGGAACCGGACGCCGTTCCGGCTCCAGCAGCACCGCCAGATGCTCAAGAATGGCGCGCCGGTTGTGCATGCCGGTAAGGCTGTCGTGCGTGGCCTGATGATAGAGCTCGGCACGCGCCAGCTCGAGCTCGCGCTTCTCTTCGGTAAGCTCCACGGTGCGGCCCTCCACCATGGCCTCCAACCGACGGTTACGGCCGTGCAATTGGCGCGAGCGCCAGTGCCAGCTGAGCACCAGCAGCAGGGCCAGCACCGACACAGCCAGCAGTTGCGCCCACCAACTCAACCACCATGGCGGTGGAATGCGGAAATCGAACGAAGCCGGCGGCGAAACGGTGCGATGGTCGTCATCGATCGCCTGGATTTCCAGACGATAACTACCCGCCGACAAACCGGTAAGGTTAATCTCGTTGGAGTTGGTTTCAACCCAGCCGGAGCCTTGCAGGCGATAACGGTAACGTGGGGGCAAACCTGCCGATTTCCCCAGCAGCGCGTAGCGTACGGTGAGCGCAGCGTTCTTGCCGTCAAGCGGAATGCTGTCACCCGATTGCACGGCCAGCGCACCATGCACTGCGGTGGTGATCAACACCTCGCCGGGTTGGTGGGCCAGCATAGCTTCGGGGTGCAGGATATGGCTTGCGCCGATGGCCGTCCCAATCCAGATCGACCCATCGCGATCCTCGAAGAAGCCGTTCTGGCTGGTTTCATCCCACAGCAGGCCATTGGCTTGCGAAAGGTGCGTCCAGCGCTGGCCGTCAAAGGCGTCCACACCGCCACCGCCACCGACCCAGATCCAGCCACGATGATCGCGCCGCACGAAATACGCGAGTGTGTTGTCCAGCCAGGCATCTTCGATGTGGGCAAGCGACAGCTGGTTGCCGCGCACTGCGGCATGCAGCAAGCCCGCCTCGTTCGTCCCCAGCCACAGGCTGCCATCGCGATCCACCGCGATGGTGCTGAAGCCTGACGCGCGGGATGCCGTGCCGCTTTGCTGCATACGCGTCCACTGTTCGCCAGCAAAACGCACCACCCCAGCATTGCAGGCAAACCACAAGGTGCCGTCATCACCTTCGGCAATGTCCGAGCATTGCTGACCGGTGCTGTCCGCCACCGGCACGCGTTCGGCCGGTGCGTCAGCATGGTCGATGTGATAGATGCCGTTGTTGGTGACTATCCACAGCCGTCCCTGCTGATCAAAATGCAGGAATCGTATAAACGTAGGAAGTTCGGCAGCCAGCGTGGTACGCCGGCTGACCGCGTCATAGCGCAGTACGCGATGGTCGTACAAGGCTGCCCAGATCGCACCGTCCTTCGCCTTGGCAATGCTCAAGATCTGGCGCGGAGCGGGCGTGAAGGCGATCGGCCACGGTTGCAGGCGGTTCTGGCCATCCGCAAGCACGCTGCCACCCAGTTCATCGGCAAACCACAGGTGCTGCGCGTCGAACCGCAGGATCGACCAGTTCGGCACACTGTCGAAACCCTGATGAAGGCCCCAGCCGTCGACCAGCCCGTAGCCGTTCCAGCGCGAGATACCGCGCCCGTAAGTGCCCATCCACAGCGTGCCGTGATTGTCGAACAGCAACGCCGTAATTTCGATGTCGGGCAGCCCGTTGCTGCTGTCCATTCGCGTCCAGCCGTCGCCATCCCAACGCGCCAGGCCACGATTGGTGGGCGTCAACAGATGACCACCGGCATCCTCCACCAGCACGCCATTGTCGCTGACGACGCCGGTATCCTCCGCCAACAAGTCGCGCGCCACAAAATGTTGCGTACCGGGTAGCAAGGCCAGCAGGTGGTGCACGCCGCGCAACCACAAGGTGCCTTCGCGATCAAGCAACAGTCCCGTCCAGGTATCCGACGGCACGCCGTCAGCCTGACCATGCAAGATCACCTTGCCCGAAGCATCGACACTGCACAGCGCCTGGTCGCAACCGAACCAGAGGCCGGTGGGCGTGCTCTGCACCGCGGTGATCTTGCGCAACTGCGGCATGGCAGCAAGCTGCGCCTCGCTGAACATCGGCAACAACTGCCATGGCTGGCCCGCCATTCCACCGGACAGCACCATCAGTTCATCGTTTTTCACCAGCAGCAGTCGATCATCGCCCAGCGCCACTATCTGGCGACTTGTGTCGATAATCAGCGGCTTCCCCTGCGGCTCGACCTTGCTGAAGTGCAGTCCGTTGCCCACACGCATTCCAGACTGGGTCCCCACCCACAGCCGACCGCTGTGCGGGCTTTGCGCCATCGTGGTGACGTATTCACCGTGATCGAAGCCCTGCGCCGCACCCATGCGCTCGAAGCTGCCGCCGTCGTAACGGTACAGGCCCATTTCCGTGCCCGCCCACACAAAACCGCGCTGATCCTGCAGCAGCACATTGATCGACTGACTTTCCAGACCCGACTTGCGGTCGTACGTCGTCATCGAATACTGCTGCGCCGAGGCCGACAAGGACGTCAGCAGCAAGACCAGCAACGCGACAAGCTGTAAACGGCTCTTGCTCAACATCAACAAACGATCCCCTTGGCTTGCGTCAGCCCGATGGCGACCCCGGCCATACGCATGAACCGTGACACTACCGGAACCCGCACATTCATATGTCATCGGCCGACAGGCCTCACTCCTTTAGTCCAGGCCACGACGCAGGGAAATGGCAATCAACGACAGGCAGGGAGGCGACCCCATCTATACTTGACCACCCCGCCCGCCGTGACCGCCATGAATTATCGCCACGCCTATCACGCCGGCAATTTCGCCGATGTCCTGAAACACACCGTGCTGCTCGCGCTGATCGAGGCGATGCAGGCCAAGCCGGCACCGTTCTGCTACGTCGACACGCATGCCGGCAGTGGCAACTATCTGCTGGACGGTTTCGAAGCAAAGAAGACCGGCGAGCACAAGGACGGCATCTCGCGCCTGCATCCGGCGGAAAAGGTGCCGCCGCTGCTGCAGCGCTGGCGCGCCAGCATCCTCGAGGGTGAAGGCAACGAGCAGGGACTGAAGCAGTATCCCGGTTCGCCGCTGCAAGTCGCCCGGCTGCTGCGCCCCAACGACAGCGCCCAGTTGTGCGAATTGCACAGTGATGAGGCGGCGAAACTGCGCGACCTGTTCCATGGCAACCCGCAGGTGCACGTGCATCAACGCGATGGTTACGAAGCACTGAAGGCACTGTTGCCACCGAAGGAAAAGCGCGGTCTGGTGCTGATCGACCCGCCCTACGAAGCGCAGGACGCCGAGTACAAGCTGATCGAGCAGGCGCTGAAGGCCGCCCTGCTGCGCTGGCCTGGCGGCGTCTACGCCGTGTGGTATCCGATCAAGTTGCGCAGCCAGGTGCAGCCGTTCCTGCGTCGGCTGCAGCACAGTGGCGTCAAGCGCATCCTGCGTGCCGAACTGCTGGTGCATCCGGACGATTCACCGCTCCGCCTGAACGGTTCGGGCATGGTCATCATCAATGCACCCTGGAATCTTGACGACATCCTGCGCGAACCACTCCGCGCTTTGGCAGGCCTGTTGTCGCAGGATCGCCCGGCGGAGGTAAAGCTGGACTGGCTGCTGGACGAGGAAGGCAGCCAGCTGAACGCACCCAGCACGATGCCCGCTTCCCGGCTACCACGACCGCCGGGTCGCCGCTAAGCTCGCAAGCATTCATCCGCGTCCCGCAGGAGCACGACCATGTCTTTCCGCCGAACGTCCTTCCTTGTTCGTCTTGCTGCCCCGGCCACCTTGCTGCTGTTGGCCGCCTGCGCACCCGCGCCGATCTACAAGAACAGCGCAGCCGCCGTTACGGCAGCTCCGTTCCAGGTCGCCCAGGCGCCGGAAAAGTTCAGCAACAGCGAAGTGGTCTGGGGTGGTCGCATCGTGCAGGTCAAGGTATTCGCCGACCACAGCGAGATTGAATTGCTGGCCTATCCCCTGGACTCCTCGCAGCGTCCGAAAGCAAACGACAGCGGCAACGGTCGCTTCATCGCGGTGATGCGTGGCTATGTCGAGCCGCTGGACTACCCGACAGGCTCGCTGATGACGGTTGACGGCAAGCTCTCCGGCAGCCGTGCCGGCAAGGTCGGCGAAGCTGACTACGTGTTCCCGCTGGTCAGCGTGGCCCAATCGCACGTGTGGACCGCCGATGAAATGACCAAAGGTCGCAGCAACATCCACTTCGGCCTGGGTCTGGGCGTCGGCATTCGCTGATCGTCCGTCACGGCGGGCCGCACGCAAAATCCTGCGCGACCGGTAAACTTGGCGGCCTCCTTCCATGGACTGAAGCCGCATGTCATCCGGTCACGCCAATCCGATCAAGGCGATCCTGCTCGCGCTGGGCGCCAATTTCGCCATTTTCG
The DNA here is from genome assembly GCF_029224025.1 of Rhodanobacter sp. AS-Z3. Taxonomy (NCBI): domain Bacteria; kingdom Pseudomonadati; phylum Pseudomonadota; class Gammaproteobacteria; order Lysobacterales; family Rhodanobacteraceae; genus Rhodanobacter; species Rhodanobacter sp. AS-Z3. Next base: position 2,000,422 of record NZ_CP119392.1, on the reverse strand, counting down.
TAGCCAAACTGGTCGCAGCCGTGGTCACCGGCTCCGGCGCGATGATGGCCGAAGCGGTGCATTCGCTGGCTGACTGCGGCAACCAGGGTCTGCTGCTGCTGGGCATCCGCCAGGCCAAACGTCCACCTTCCGACGAATACCCGCTGGGCTGGGGTCGTGCGCTGTACTTCTGGTCGTTCCTGGTCGCGATTCTGTTGTTCAGTGTCGGCGGCATGTTCTCGGTCTACGAGGGCGTGCACAAACTGTCCCATCCCGAACCGCTGAAGTGGCCGTGGCTGGCACTAGGCGTGCTCGGCTTCGGGATCATTGCCGAAGGTCTCTCGATGCGCGGTTGCCTGCAGGAAGTGAACAAGGTGCGCGGTGATCAGAACCTGTGGACCTGGTTCCGCGAAACCCGCTCCAGCGAATTGCTGGTAATTTTCGGCGAAGATCTGGCCGCACTGGTCGGACTGTGTCTGGCCGCACTCGCGGTCGGCCTGACCATGCTCACTGGCAACCTGATGTTCGACGCTGCCGGCACCATCGTGATCGGCGTGCTGCTGATCGTGGTCGCCATACTGGTAGCGATCGAGGTCAAGGCCTTGCTAATCGGTCAGGGCGTGGAACCGCGCCGACGCCACGAACTGCAGGCGTTCCTGCAGGCCCGGCCAGAGGTCGCCGAGGTGCTGAACCTGATCACCCTGCAAATGGGCGCTGAGGTGATGGTCGCGGTGAAGGCGCGCATGCAACCGACCGCCGACAATCAGAGTCTGATCGCGGCGATCAACACGGTCGAAGCAGCGATGAAGGCCGAGTTCACCGACGTGCGCTGGAGCTTCTTCGAGCCAGACAACGCCGACTGAGTCGCTACCGCCCGCCCTGCGCGGGCGACAATCACCGCCGCGTTACACTGCGGCCATCATTCACGCCTACCGATCCACGACTTCACATGCGCAATCCCCTGCAGGAACAACTGCTCAAGGCCGGCCTGGTCAACAAGACCAAGGCCGCGCAAGTCGTGCGCGAACAGGTCAAGAAGCACAACGGCAAGGCATCCGCGCCAGCCAGCGCGGAGCAGGTCGAGGCGCAGCGCCTGCAGGCAGAAAAGGCCGAGCGTGATCGTGCGATCGCGGCCGAGCGCAATGCCCTGCTTCGTCTCAACGAAGCACGCATCCAGGTGCGCCAGATCGTCGAGGCGCACAAGGTCAAGCGCGAGGGCGAGATCGCCTATCGCTTCACCGACGGCGACAAGATCCGCGACGTGCTGGTGAACGAGGCACTGCGCGCCCAGCTGGCCGCCGGCACGCTGGTGATCGTGCGCCACGGGGACGGCTACGAGCTGCTGCCGCGAATGGCCGCCGACAAGGTTCACGAACGCGATGCCACGATGATCGTGCTGGACCATGCTCGCAGCCAACGCAGCGATAGCAGCGATGCCGACGACGACTTTTACAAGCAGTTTCAGGTACCGGACGATCTGATCTGGTGACAGGGATCAGCGCCGAGGGGATTGCCCCGAAATCATCGGGCGGAAGGCACTCTAGACGACTGGTCTAATCTGCGCTATCATCCCGGCCCATGGACACCGACCGCAACGGCGTACGCCAATATATTCTCGACACCGCCAAACCGATCATTCTCGGCAAGGGGTTCTCGGCGGTGGGGCTAAACGAGGTATTGAGCGCGGCCGACGTCCCCAAGGGCTCGTTCTACCACTACTTCAAGTCCAAGGAGCTGTTCGGCGAAGCCCTGCTGGACAGCTATTTCGACGACTACCTGACCCAACTGGATGCGTTGCTCTCGCGCCCCGGCCACACGGCGGCCGAACGCTTGATGGCGTACTGGCAGCAGTGGCAGGAGAGTCAGGTCGGCGACTGCGTCGACGGCCGTTGCCTGGCGGTGAAGCTGGGCGGTGAGGTGTCCGACCTTTCCGAAGCCATGCGTATTGCCCTGCATCGCGGTACCGACCGGGTCATTGATCGACTGGCCCGCTGCATTGGCGAAGGCATCGCCGATGGCTCGCTGGGCTCGCACCTGGACGCCAGGCAGACGGCCCAGACGCTGTATGAAACCTGGCTGGGTGCCACCTTGCTCAGCAAGTTCCGGCACGACCGCAGCAGCCTGGATGGCGCCATGGCCGCGACCCGGCAATGGCTGCAACTGCCGTCCGACAACCACCCTTCCGAATGAACCCCGCCGCGTCAGCGTGCGCGGCTGAGCTTTGCCCACAATTTAGACGACCGGTCTAATCAAGGAGCTTTCCATGCAGAATTTCGAATTCCACAACCCCACCCGCATCGTGTTCGGCACCGAAACGATCAGCAAGCTGGACACCTTGTTGCCCGCGTCGGCCAGGGTGCTGATTCTGTACGGCGGCGCCAGCGCCCAAGCCAACGGCACCCTGGATGAGGTCAAGGCCGCACTTGGCCAGCGGCACGTCGAGGAGTTTGCCGGCATCGAACCGAACCCCACCTTCGAGACGCTGATGCGTGCGGTGGAGCAGGTGCGCGAGCAAAAGCTGGATTACCTGCTTGCCGTGGGCGGCGGTTCGGTGATCGACGGCACCAAGTTTGTCGCGGCGGCAGTGCCGTTCGAAGGCGACCCGTGGAGCATCCTCGAAAAGCACGGCCGCAATGTGACCACCGCTTTGCCGTTTGGCAGCGTGCTCACCCTGCCCGCCACCGGTTCGGAAATGAACAACGGCGGCGTGGTGACCAAGAAGGCGATCCACGCCAAGCTGGCGTTCTCCAGTTCGCACACGTTCCCGCAGTTCTCCATCCTCGACCCGACCAGGACCTACACCCTGCCGCCGCGACAGATTGCCAATGGCGTGGTGGATGCCTTCGTGCACATCGTCGAGCAGTACCTGACCTACCCGGTGCAGGCCAAGGTGCAGGATCGCTTCGCCGAAGGACTGCTGCTGAGCCTGATCGAGACCGGCCCGGAGGCCCTGGCCCATCCGCAGGATTACGACACCCGCGCCAACCTGATGTGGATCGCCACACTGGCCCTGAATGGCCTGATCGGCGCCGGCGTGCCGCAGGACTGGAGCACCCACATGATCGGCCATGAGCTGACCGCCCTGCACGGCATCGATCACGCCCGCACGCTGGCCATCGTGTTGCCGGCCAGCCTGCACGTGCGTCGCGATGCCAAGCATGCCAAGTTGCTGCAGTACGCCGAGCGGGTCTGGCAGATCCACGACGGCAGTGAGAACGAGCGCATCGACCAGGCCATCGAAAAGACCCGCACGTTCTTTGAGCAGATGGGTATCGCCACGCGCCTGCCCGATTACCAACTGGATGCCGAGTCGATCGACGTCATCGTGGCGCAACTGGAAGCCCACGGCATGACCCAGCTCGGCGAGCATCGTGACGTCACCCTGACGACCAGTCGGCGCATTCTGGAAGCCGCACTCTGAGCCGTCCTGCCGTACCTGTCCTGTCAAAAGAGATCATCCCCATGTCTGCAAACCCGTCCATGCAACGCGCGATCGTGCTGAACTCCCGGCCGGTCGGCGCGCCCACCGCTGACAACTTCCGCCTGCGCGAAACGCCGCTGCCCGAGCCCGCCGACGGTCAGTTGTTGTTGCGCACGCTCTACCTCTCGCTTGATCCATACATGCGCGGACGCATGAACGACGCCAAGTCGTACGCCGAGCCGGTGGCCATCGGCGACGTCATGGTCGGCGGCACCGTCTCGCGGGTGCAGGCCTCCAGGCATCCGGACTTCAAGGAAGGCGATCTGGTGCTCGGCTTCAGCGGCTGGCAGGACCATGCACTGTCCGACGGTAGCGGCCTGAGCAAACTCGATCCGCAGATGAAAACCCCGTCACTGGCGCTGGGCGTGCTGGGCATGCCCGGCTTCACCGCCTACATGGGCCTGCTCGACATTGGCCAGCCCAAGCCCGGTGAAACCGTTGTCGTCGCAGCCGCCAGCGGTGCGGTGGGTTCGGTGGTCGGTCAGATCGCCAAGCTCAAGGGCTGCCGCAGCGTCGGCATCGCCGGTGGTCCGGAGAAGTGCCGCTACGTGGTCGAGCAACTGGGCTTCGATGCCTGCATCGATCATCACGGCGCCAACTTCGCCGCCGAGCTGGCCGCCGCCTGCCCCGAAGGCATCGACGTGTATTTCGAGAATGTCGGCGGCGCCGTCTTCGATGCCGTGTTGCCGTTGCTCAATACCTCGGCGCGCGTGCCGGTGTGCGGCCTGATCGCCAACTACAACGACACCGCGCTGCCCGACGGCCCGGATCGCTTGGGTCTGCTGGCGCGCACCATCCTGACCCGCCGCATCCGCATGCAGGGCTTCATCATCTTCGATGACTACGGCCATCGTTACGGCGAATTCATGCAGCAGATGAGCCAATGGGTGCAGGCGGGCAAGATCAAGTTCCGCGAAGACATCGTCGAAGGACTGGACCAGGCACCGCAGGCTTTCATCGGCATGCTCCAGGGCAGCAATTTCGGCAAGCTGGTGGTCCGCGTTGCCGGCGAATGAAGCCTGACGAGCCAGAATGCTCGCTCCCCCTACCCCCATTTCAAAAAAGGAAAATGCATGAAAATCCTGATGGTACTGACCTCGCACGACAAACTCGGCGACACCGGCAAGAAGACCGGCTTCTGGCTGGAAGAATTCGCGGCGCCCTACTACGTGTTCAAGGACGCGGGCGCGCAGGTCACCGTCGCTTCGCCGCATGGCGGACAGCCGCCGCTCGATCCCAAGAGCGACGATCCGTCGGCGCAGACCGACGCGACGCGCCGTTTCAAGGATGACCACGCCGCGCAAGCCGTGTTGGCCAGCACGCACAAGCTGCAGGATGTCTCCGCCGCCGATTTCGACGCCGTGTTCTACCCGGGCGGCCACGGCCCGTTGTGGGATCTGGCCGAGGACAGCCACTCGATCGCGTTGATCGAGACCACGCTGGCCGCCGGCAAACCGGTAGCCGCCGTGTGCCACGCGCCCGGCGTGCTGCGCCACGTGAAGTCGCCCGACGGCAAGCCACTCGTACAAGGCAAGTCGGTCACCGGATTTACCAATACCGAGGAAGCAGCAGTCGAGCTGACCAAGGTGGTGCCGTTCCTGGTCGAAGACATGCTGAAAGAGAATGGCGGCAACTACAGCAAGGCCGGCGACTGGCAGCCATACGTGGTCACCGATGGTCGGTTGATCACCGGCCAGAATCCGGCCTCGTCCGCGCCCGCCGCCGAGGCGTTGCTGAAGATGCTGGGTTGATCGACCGCCACCAGCGACGCCGTAACGGCATCGCTGGTGGCTCCACATCACGCCAGCTGCAGCAGATCCCAGCCATTGCCGTAGAGATCGTCGAACACCGCCACGGTGCCGTAAGCCTCCTGGCGTGGCTCTTCGCGAAAATGCACGCCGGCGGCGCGCATGCGCTGCCAATCACGCTGGAAGTCGTCGGTGTTCAACAGCAGGAATACGCGGCCACCGGTCTGATTGCCGATACGCGACCGTTGTTCGTCATTGACCGCTCTGGCCAGCAGCAATCGCGTCTCCCGCGAACCTTGTGGCGCCAGCAAAACCCAGCGTTTGCCGCCACCCATGTCGGTGTCCTCGACCAGCTCGAAACCCAGCGCTCGCGTGTACCAGGCAATCGCCTCGTCGTAATCGGCAACCAGCAGCGCCAGCGCGCCCAGATGTTGTGTCATGGCATGTCCATCATGGTGGGAAGCGGACCGAGTTCGGCCTGCAGTTTTCTCGATAGCTTCGTGCGGATCGTGGCGTAAGCATCCCGCAGCAGTGCATACAGTTCAGCCGTAGTGAAGCGCCAAGGCTCGGTGACCGCGATCCAGTGTGCACGTGCCAGGTACGGCGCGGGAATCATCCCGGGCAAATCGGTCAACTCAAGAAAGCGATCGTCCGCCACCTTGAAAGCCAGCCGACCATCTGCGCGGCCATCCAGGTGCATCATCACGAACATCTTGCCGCCCACGCTGAAGACCAGCTTGTCGCCCCACTTGATGTCTCGAACAACTCCGGGCCAGAGGCCACAAAGCCCCTCCAGTTGGGTCACCGACATACCCATGGGTGGGGTGTTCTTGCTCATGGGAAGCCCCTGCGGTTTCGTCATGCATAGGCTGCCAGATCGCCAGACCTTCTGCTTTCCTGCGTTCCGTACCGCAACACGAACAAGCGACAGCGAAACACAATTGGCAGCCCACAGCACAAATGGCGGCGAATTGATCATTGCAAATTCATGCTGCGATGCACACAATACGCGAAAGTATGGAGCTGTCATGATCCCTGCCATCGATTTTGCCGCACCCTCCCGCTACGCCGCGCTGCCACCACGCAGCAACGAGCGTTTCGCGCGTCCGCAGGTCGCCACGGCCTCGCACGGCGAGTTGGTACATACCCAGGATGGTCTCGAACTGCTACTTCGTCCGATTGAAGCCGGCGATGTAGCCGCCATGCAGCGCTGCTTCACCCGACTCTCGCCGGAAGATATCCGGCGCCGCTTCCTGCATGCGATGTCCGAGCTGCCCGCACCGATGGCGCAGCGGCTGTGTCGCATCGATCCCGCGCTGGAAACGGCGTGGGTGCTGATGGACGAGTCAGCCACACCTGCCGAGATGCGTGGCGTGGGACGTATTTACGTCGATGAAGCCAGCGACAGCGCGGAGTTCTCGGTGCTGGTGGAACACGACTGGACCCGCCGAGGACTCGGCGCCCTGCTGATGCAGCGGTTGGTCGACGACTGTCGTCACCGCGGGATTGCCGAATTGTGGGGCTACGTGCTGTTCGAGAACCGCCCGATGCTACAGCTATGCCAGGAACTGGGTTTCGTCCAGCACTTGATGCCGGACGAACCCGGCACGGCGCAGATCACGCTGAAGCTCTGATCGGGAAACGGCACCCCGACAATTGCGCTCGGCTTGCAGTGGCGCGTAACTGACGAGCCAAACCGGGGAGCCGACAGCGCATCGCGGTACACTTGTCCGCTTTCCCCGGCGCGGCTCGATCGCGGCGCCCAGCACCCGCGCGCCCATGTCCAACCTGATCAAGCACCCGCCCCTGCCAACCACGCCCAAGCAGCGCCGCTACTGGACGCCGCCACACGGTTCCGCTCGCGCGCTGCTGATCGCCGAAGCGGCGCGCTCGCACGACGGCCTGCTGGTGGCGGTCACGCGCGATACGCAACGCGCGCAGGCGCTCGAATCCGAACTGAAGATTTTCGCCGGTGGCTTGCCGGTGCTGCCGTTCCCGGACTGGGAGACGCTGCCATACGACGTCTTCAGTCCCCACCCTGAAATCGTCTCCCAGCGCATCGCCACGCTGTATCAGCTGCCGAACGTGAAGCGCGGCGTGCTGGTGGTGCCGATCGCCACCCTGATGCAGCGGATTGCGCCGCGTTCGCACATCACCGGCTCCGGACTGGTGCTGGCCAAGGGACAGAAATTCGACCTGGCCGCCGAACAGCGCCGACTGGAGGCTGCCGGCTACCGGCATGTGCCGCAAGTCGCCGAACCTGGCGACTTTGCAGTGCGCGGCGCGCTGCTCGATGTCTTTCCAATGGGTACGGACGAGCCGTATCGCATCGAATTGTTCGATGACGAAGTGGACTCGATCCGCAGCTTCGATCCGGAAACGCAGCGCTCGCAGCAGCAGGTCGAAAAAGTCGAACTGCTGCCGGCGCGCGAATTTCCGCTGACCGATGAAGCAGCGAAGGAATTTCGCGGCAACCTGCGCGAACGCTTTCCGATCGACGTGCGTCGCTGCCCGCTGTACCAAGACATGAAGGAAGGCGTGACGCCCGGCGGCATCGAGTACTACTTGCCGCTGTTCTTCAAACAAACCGCCACGCTGTTTGACTATCTCGCCGACGACGCTTTGTTCGTGCTCGGCGAAGGTACCGGCGAAGCCGCCGATCAGTTCTGGGCACAAACCGAAGCTCGCTACGACCAGCGGGCGCACGACATCGAGCGCCCGGTGTTGCCACCGGCCGAGCTCTACCTGCCACCGGACAAGCTGCGCGAGCAGTTGAACAAGCGGCTGCGTGTGGAAGTGGTCGATGCCAGCCACGAGCACGCGGTCGCCGTGGGCACGCAGCCCGCACCGGATGTTCCGCTCAACCGCAAGGGCGAAGAACCGGGTAGCTCGCTCAGGCACTTCTTGTCCAGCTATCCCGGCCGCGTGCTGATCGCCGCGGACTCGGCGGGACGACGCGAAGCGTTGATCGAGACCCTCGCCAGCGCAGAATTGAAGCCACAGAACATCGAGAGCTGGGCTGATTTCCTGCCGCCCACGCAAAGCGACGGCCCGAAATTCGCCATCACCATCGCCAGCCTCGAACAGGGCTTCGCGCTGACCAAGCCCGTGCTGACCGTGCTTACCGAGCGCGAACTGTACGGCGAGCGCGTGCGCAGCGAACGCGACCGCAAGCGCCGCCGCGGCACTGCGCGTGATCCGGAAAGCATCATCCGCGATCTCACCGAACTCACCCTCGGCGCGCCGATCGTGCATGTCGATCATGGCGTGGGCCGCTACCAGGGCCTGCAGTCGATGGACGTCGGTGGCATGGATGGCGAGTTCCTCACCATCGAATACGCCAAGGGCGACAAGCTTTACGTGCCGGTGGCGCAGCTCGGTCTGGTCAGCCGCTATTCCGGCACCGCGCCGGAACTGGCACCGCTGCATTCGCTGGGCGGCGACGCATGGGAGCGCGCACGCAAGAAGGCCGCGGAAAAAGTGCGCGACGTGGCCGCCGAACTACTGGCGATCTACGCGCAGCGCGCAGCCCGCGGTGGCGAGTCGATGCCGATTGATCGTCAGCTGGTGGAGGAGTTCGGCAGCACCTTCCCGTTCGAGGAAACCCCTGATCAGGAAAGCGCGATCGAGGCGGTGCTGGCCGACCTGGCCGCACCGCGTGCGATGGACCGCGTCATCTGCGGCGACGTCGGTTTCGGCAAGACGGAAGTCGCGCTGCGCGCCGCGTTTGCCACCGCCACGGCCGGCAAGCAGGTCGCCGTGCTGGTGCCGACCACCCTGCTCGCCCAGCAGCATTACCGCAATTTCGCCGACCGCTTCGCCGACTGGCCGGTGCGCGTCGACGTGTTGTCACGTTTCAAATCCGCCAAGGAAGTGAACGAGGCGCTGAAGCGTCTGGCCGATGGCCAGATCGACGTGATCGTCGGTACCCACAAGCTGCTGCAGCCGGATATCAAGTTCAAGAATCTGGGCCTGGTGATCGTCGACGAGGAACAGCGTTTCGGCGTGCGCCAGAAGGAGCAGTTGAAGAAGCTGCGTGCCGAAGTCGACCTGCTGACGATGACCGCCACGCCGATCCCGCGCACGCTGAACATGGCGATGGCCGGTCTGCGCGACCTGTCGTTGATTGCCACGCCACCGGCACACCGCTCCGCCGTGCGCACCTTCATTTCGGCGTGGGACCCGGCGACGATCCGCGAGGCACTGCAGCGCGAGCTATCGCGCGGCGGTCAGGTGTACTTCCTGCACAACGAGGTACAGAGCATCGATCGCACGGTGCGCGAGCTGCAGGAGCTGGTTCCCGATGCGCGCATCCGCATCGCGCACGGCCAGATGCCCGAGCGCGAACTGGAAGGCGTGATGGCGGACTTCCATCGCCAGCGTTTCAACGTGCTGGTATGCACCACCATCATCGAAACCGGCATCGACATCCCCACCGCCAACACCATCATCATCGACCGCGCCGATCGCTTCGGCCTGGCGCAGTTGCACCAGCTGCGTGGCCGCGTCGGTCGTTCGCATCATCGCGCCTACGCGTATCTGGTCGTGCCCGATCGCAAGTCGATCACCGCCGATGCGCAAAAGCGCCTGGAAGCACTGGCCTCGCTCGAAGAACTTGGCGCCGGCTTCACCCTCGCGACGCATGATCTGGAAATTCGCGGAGCCGGCGAACTGCTGGGCGACGAGCAATCCGGGCAGATCCAGGAAATCGGCTTCGGTCTGTACACGGAGCTGCTCGATCGGGCGGTGCGCGCGCTGAAGTCCGGCAAGATCCCGGACTTCGACCTCAGCAGCGAACACGAAACCGAAGTCGAGCTGCACCTGCCCGCACTGATCCCGGACGATTACCTGGGCGATGTGCACGCACGCCTGACCTTGTACAAGCGCATCGCCAGCGCGCGCAGCGAAGACGACCTGCGCGATCTGCAAGTGGAGATGATCGATCGATTCGGCTTGCTTCCGGATAGCACCAAGCAACTGTTCGCCGTGGCCAGCCTGAAACTGATGGCCACCCCGCTAGGCATTCGCAAACTCGATTTCGGTGCCAACGGTGGACGGATCACTTTCCGCGAAAAACCCGAAGTCGATCCCATGGCGATCATCAAATTGATCCAGCAACTGCCGCGCGTCTACAAGCTGGATGGCCAGGACAAACTGAAAATCATGCTTGAGCTGCCCGGTGCCAGCGAGCGCATTCGCAGCGCACAGGAAGTATTGATTCTGTTGGGAGCGCGTCGCCCCGGCTGAGCCAGCGGATTGTTGTGCCGCTGACACCCAGCGTCGCGACTGGACCAGTTTCTACTGCGCGCACAACCTTCCCACGACTGACTGCTCAGCAGGAATCGCGACAAACCTGCGCCTTGCGGCACTCTCAAGGCCATTGGCACGGCCCGTGCTTTCCTGAATATCAGCAAAGGCCAGCCGAACAGATAGTCGACCCGCTGGAAGGGGAAGCCTCTGAATCGGCACAGGTTGGGGCAATAATCAGCAGGCGCCAGACACCATCAGGAAACGGCGCCCCCCCCCTATCACAACCAGGATCAAGCAACGGCACTCACGCAACACCATGGCAGTTCGGAGAACGGCAGATGGAAAAGCTGCGCGCACTACTGACCTCGCGTCGTCCAGCACGCGTCTGGCGCGGCTGGTTGTTGACCCTGCTTGTGCTGATCGCCGGCGCAAGCCATGCGGCCACCCCGCTCAATGGCGCCTGGCGTGTGGCACGCACGGGCGATACACCGGCCCGTATCCTGAAGGACTACCGCGCCGGCCTGCTGCACAGCTTTGACCCCTCGTTGCTGCAGCGGTTTCCCAACGATGGTGCCGGCAGTTGGGTGGTCATCGCACCGCAGCCGCCCTGGAAGGCGGTGAAGCAGGTGTTGACGATCTATCCGCCGACCTTCGCCGAAGTCACCGTGATTTCCGGCGCAGCCGCGCAAACACTGGCGCTGGATGATTTCAGTGCACCGTTCCACGGGCACGGCCGACTGGCCTGGCAACTGCCCGACGATCTGTCGTCGCGTGCACCGATTCTGCTGCGATTCCAGCCAAGCAAAACGCTGGCTGCGCCGGTGCGTTTCGACATCCAGTCGTTGCACGACTACGCGCAGCAGGACGCCCAGTGGCTGGTCTTTGCCAGCGCCTGCTTCGCGGTGATGCTGGCCATGGTGTTGATGGCGATCTGCTTTGCCGGCATGTTGCGCGATGTCACTTACGCCTGGTATGCCGGCTACATTCTTTGCTACAGCATCATCCAGGGGATTCAGACGGGTTTCGTGTTCCATCCGCTGGAATGGGAATGGCTGTCGGGCATGGCGACATTGACGGGTTCGGCGGCGGTGGCACTGTCGGTCGCGTTCGCGTCACTGTTCATGATCCGCTTCTGCGAGCTACCGCGTTATGCCCCGCTGCTGCGCGTGCCGATCACCGCGTTGGCGGTGGGCATGATCCAGTTGGTACTGATGCGCAGCAGCCAGATTCCACTGCTGGTGACCGTGGCTCAGATCCTGCTCAATCCGTTGCTGATGCTCGGCGCGCTGTTGCTGTTGCTGGCCGCCATCGTGGCTGCCATTCGCGGCTCGCGTCAGGCGTGGTTCTTCCTGGCCGGCTGGACGCCACTGCTGCTGTTGACTGCACTGAGCAGTGCCCAGGTGGACGGTGCACTGCCCCATATCGACTGGCTCAGCGATGGCAGCCTTGCCGGCGGCGCGTTCGAAGCGCTGGTGTTGTCCATCGGACTGGCCGACCGCACGCTGCGGTTGCGGCGCGACAGCGACCTGGTGCGCGTACTGGCCGACCGGGACGTGCTCACCAATGCACTCAATCGCCGTGCCTGGGTGGAGCGCGCCAACGTGATGTTGTCCGATGGCAAGCCGCGACCGATCGCCATGTTGTTTCTCGATCTGGATCACTTCAAGCAATTGAACGATTGCCACGGCCACCATGCCGGCGACCGCGCACTGGTCGAAGTAAGCAAGGCGCTGACCGCCGAACTGCGCCCGGGCGACCTGCTCGGGCGTTACGGTGGCGAGGAATTCGTCGCCATTCTCGACAACACCCAGTCCGCGCAAGCGATGCAGGTGGCCACGCGTTTATGCCGCCGCGTATATCGACTGGAGATTCCCGTTGACCGTGACTCCGGCCTGCTCAGCGTCAGTATCGGCATCGCCACCCACCGCGAAGGTGACAACGTGGAAAGTCTGGTGGAGCGTGCCGACCAGGCGATGTACGACGCCAAGCTCAAAGGCCGCAATCGCGTCTGCATGTACCGTGGCGCCACCACGGATGTCGGTGAAACCGGCACCAGCCGGCGGCTGCACATCGTGGAAAAACGCGAATCGGACGGCTAAGTTCAGCGCAGCCAACCCGTCGTCTACTGCCGCGCAGCCAACTCGCGCGCCGCTGCCACCACATCGGCCTCACCCGGCAACACCAGCAACGCAGCACCAGCGAGCGGCGTGAACGTATCGGCACCCACTACGCGATGCAACGGTGTGCCACCACAGCCACCTTCGACGATCGCGGTGATCACACCCTCGCCCACGCCGGCGCTCTTGCGACCTTCGTCCAGCACCAGGATGCGCCTGGCAGTCTTTGCCTGCGCCGCGATGAAAGCATCGTTGAGCGGCGCCAGCCAGCGCAGGTCGATCACGCGCACTTGCCAAGCCAGTTCTTTTTCGATCGTGCGGGCGGCGCGCAAAGCCATGGGTACGCCATTGCCAAAGGTGAACACCACCAAGTCGACCGCGGCCTCGTTGTAGACGCGTCCTTCGCCCAGGGTCATCGCCTGATCCAGTGCCGGATAGTCGAACTGCCACTGGCCGTCACCGGCTTCGTACAAGTCCTTGGTCATGTACAGCGCGATCGGTTCAAGGAACGCGCAAACCCGCCCATCGACTTTTGCCAGCGCCATCAGCGTGCGCAGCATCATTGCCGCGTCGTCGCCACGGCTGGGACAACCGACGACCAGGCCGGGAATGTCGCGCAGCGCCGTAATCGAGTTGTCGTTGTGGAAGTGGCCACCGAAGCCCTTCTGATAACCCAGCGAGGCGACTCGCATCACCATCGGGTTGCGGTACTGATTGTTGGAGAAGAACTGCAGGGAAGCCGCCTCACCACGGATCTGGTCACAGGCGTTGTGGAAATACGCCAGATACTGAATTTCCGGCAGCGGCAGCATGCCCATGTTGGCGTAGCCCTGCGCAAGGCCGAGAATCATCGTCTCGTCCAGCAGCGTGTTGAATACGCGACTGCCCTTGAACGTCTTGTTCAATCCCTTGGTGACGGTATACACGCCGCCCTTCTGTGCCACGTCCTCACCGAACAACAAGGCCTCGGGATACTTCGCCAGCAGGTCGTGCAGCGCCTGCCCGATCTGGATCGCCAGATGACGCGGCGGCAGCTTTTCCGGCAGTTTCGCTTCGCCGCCAAAGACCGCCAGACGCTTGTCGGCGTAATCAGCACGCGTCGCCTCAGCCTTCACGGCGGCTGGCGTGTACGGCGCCAGCGGTTTCATCACGTCTTCCAGCGAGGTCAGCCGGTGGCGGGAGTCGGCATCTTCGGCGGCAGCGAAACAGCGCTTGCGGGTGGCCTCATACAGGTTCAGCACCTCGTCCTTCGAATACAGTCCCGACTCCAGCGCAATACCCGCCGAACGCAGCAACGGATCGGTCGACTCCACCGCAAACAGTTCTTCGATACTGCGCCACTCGATCTCGAAATCCGTACCGGCATGACCCATCACGCGCGTGGTCTTGAGATGCAGGAAAGTCGGGCGGCGCGTGTTGCGGCAGTGTTCCACCGCGCGCTGCACCTGTGCATAACCTTCGGCCAGATCCAGGCCATCGGCAAAAAAGTAATCGAGGTTGGCGCGATGCTGGTAGTTGTTTGCCACCCAGCCCGACGGCGTCTTCACCGAAATGCCGATGCCGTTGTCTTCGCACACGAACAGCACCGGCGCGGGCAACTTCTGATACGCCGTCCATGCTGCCGTGTTGAACGCTGTCTGCGCACTGGCGTGATTGCTCGAAGCATCACCGAACGAGCAAATCGTGATGCTGTCATCAGGAATGGGCAGTTGGTGCCCAATGCGTCGCGCCTGCTCGATCGCTACCGCCGTGCCCAGCGCCTTGGGCAGGTGCGAAGCAATCGTCGAGGTCTGCGGCAATACCCACAACGGCTTGCTGCCCCAGACCTTGTGGCGCCCACCAGACGCTGGATCGTCCTTGCTGGCAGCGAACGACAGCGCCGAGTCCATCACCGGGTCCATGCCGGGAATCTTGCGGAAACGCTCGGCCATGAAGCCGCCGGAGCGGTAATGCAGGAACGCCGGATCGGTGTGGCGAGTCAACCGCGCCACCATCGCATTGCCTTCATGGCCAGACGATCCGATCGTATAGAACACCTTGTTCTGCACGCGCAGCACGCGCGCCATCAAGTCGAGGTGGCGCGAAATCAGCTGCGATTCGAACAACTCGCGAAACCCGCGCGCATCCAGCGCACTGCCCGGCAGCACCGCCTCACCGTCACGCGGGGGGGAGCGAACGTCACCGTTCCAGAACTGCACGAACTCGATGAAGTTCTGGTCGACGATCTCGGCACGGTTGAAACCCTTGTGGCGAGCGCTGATGGCAAACGGAATGGCAGTCATGGTGAATTCTTGTGAGTTGAGTAAACAGCCGCCATGCGGCCATCAATGAACGGAAACGATGGGTACGGCAAACGCCGGAGCCCTCAACGCGTGCAGCGCGGCCAGCCGGCGCAGGTCTTTTTCGCGCCCGAAGCTTTCGCAAATGCGGATCTGGTCGTCGATGGAAGGTACCGGCACGGCCATGCCGTTCACGCCGGCAAGCACCAGTTTTCCCGGCAGTACAGCCTGCCAGTGATCCTCGGCATGGAGTTCCAGCGCGCCCATCACTTCCACAGCGACGCCGGAAAAACGAAAACGCGCGAAGTGCGAACGGAACCGCTGCTCAGCGGCAGGAACGAAGGCAGCCTCGCGGCGCGGCGCCCAGCATTCCGTCAAGGTATCAGCGTCCGCGCGCGAGGTCAGGATGTCGACATCTGCAGCACTGGTTTCCGCACCCAGCAGCAGTGCCGCGGTGCTGCCAATCACGCACCACGGATCAGCACAGTGCACGTACAGATCCGGCACAATCTCGAGCAACGTGGCATACAGCGCGGGCGACAAGTGGCTCATGCGCGATGCCGGCGCCATTGTTCGCGCGTCTGCGCCCAGATTTCGGTGGGTGAATCCTCGTAAGGCTCCGGCAGTTTGCCGGGGCCGCGACATTCCGAGCCAAGCCGTTGCGCGAGTGCCTGCGAGGCATGGTTGTCAGGATGGATGGAATGGATCATCTCGTCCCAGCCCAGCTGATCGAAAGTCCAATCAATCGCCGCAGTGCAGCCTTCCAACGCGTAACCCTTGCCCCAGGCGCTGCGTACCAGTCCCCAACCCACTTCATTGCCGGGCCAGCCATCCGGGCGCCACGGCCCGAGCCGTCCGATCCATTGACCGCTGCTTTTCTCGATCACCGCAAACATCGAAAATCCCTGAATCATCCAGGCGCCAGCGCCGGTGAGGAAGCCACGCCACGCCACAGGGCGCGCCTGCTGACCGCCGATAAAGCGGGCCGCCTCGGCATCGGCCATGTTGGCCGCGTAGGCGTCGAAATCCTCCGCCCGCGGCGGCCGCAGGATCAGCCGCTCGGTCTCGATGCGCAGCGAATCGACATCCATGGGCGCGACGCCTCGTTTCAGAATGCGTTGATGCCGGTCAGCTCGCGACCAACCACCAGTTCGTGCACGGTCTCGGTGCCTTCATAGGTGATCACCGATTCCAGATTCAGCGCATGACGGATTGCGCCGTGCTCGGTGGTGATGCCGGCGCCGCCGAGGATGTCACGGCACTGACGCGCGATGTCGATCGCCATGCGGCAGTTGTTCCACTTCGCCAGCGACACCTGGGTCGGCTGCATCTTGCCGGCGTCCTTCAGACGGCCGAGCTGCAGCGAGAGCAGCTGCGCGGTGGTAATGCGCCGGGCCATGTCGGCCAGCTTCAACTGCACCGCCTGGTTGGACGACAACGGACGGCCAAACAGGATGCGCTCACCGGTGTAGTCCAGCACTTCCTTCAGACACGCCTGGGCCGCGCCAATCGGGCCCCAGGTGATGCCGTAGCGCGCCTGGGTCAGACAGCCCAGCGGCCCCTTCAGGCCCTTCACGTTCGGTAACCGTGCGCTGTCCGGTACGCGCACGTTGTCGAAGAACAACGCGCTGGTGACCGAGGCGCGCAGGCTCATTTTCTTGTGGATTTCCTGCGCCTTGAAACCGGCGGTATCGGTCGGCACCACAAAGCCCTGGATACCGTCATCGGTCATGGCCCAGACGATCGCGATATGCGCCAGGTTGCCGTTGGTGATCCACATCTTGGCGCCATTGATGACCCAGTCGCCGCCATCCTTCTTCGCATGCGTCTTCATGTTCGCCGGATCGGAGCCGCCATGCGGTTCGGTCAGGCCGAAGCAGCCGATCACTTCACCGGCGGACATGCGCGGCAGGTACTGTTTTTTCTGCTCTTCGCTGCCGTAGGCAAAGATCGGGTACATGCACAGTGAGCTCTGCACCGAAGCGAAGCTGCGCAGACCGGAATCGCCCCGCTCAAGCTCCTGGCAGATCAGGCCGTAGCTGACCGCATTCATGCCGGCACCGCCGTATGCCTCGGGAATCGTCGCGCCGAGCAAGCCCAGCGCAGCGATCTCCGGAATCAGCTCCTTCGGGAAGCGACCCTGGTCGAAGCAATCGCCGATGATCGGCAGCACGCGCTCGTCGACGAAGCGGCCGACAGAGTCCTGCACCATGCGCTCTTCATCAGTAAGCAACGAGCGGACATCGTACAGATCGAGCGGGTTCAGACTGACGGCCATGGTGACTCCGATGATGAGCGCGGAAAACCGCTATTGTAGCGTCCCGGGGGCGTCCCGGTGACCCCTTCGCCATCCTTCCGCCGTCGATCATCCGGTAGCCCATGTTCAAAGGCGTCATGCTCGGTTTTGCTGCGTTCGCTGCGTTTGCACTCAGCGACGCGTTCGTGAAGTCGCTGCACGGGTTGTTGCCGGCCTATGAAGCGGTTTTCTTCGGTGCCGTACTGGGCTTGACTGCCCTGCCCTTCATCAGGAAGCCGGGCGATCGCTGGCACGACGTCGTGCTGGCCAGGCGCCAGGGTCTGTGGCTGATACGCGCAGCAGCCAGTGCGGTGGGCAGCATCGCTGCGGTGATAGCCTTTACCGCCTTGCCGATGGCCGAGGCGTTTGCACTGATCTTTCTGCTGCCGATCTTCGTCACCATCCTGTCCGTGCTGGTACTGAAGGAACATGTCGGCTGGCGCCGCTGGTCGGCGGTATTGGCGGGCTTCATCGGCGTGCTGGTGGTGCTGCGGCCCGGCTTTCGCGCGCTTGGCATCGGACATCTGGCGGCCATCGCCTGTGGGCTGTCCGGCGCGATCTCGATGATTGCCCTGCGCTTGTCCGGATCGCACGAGAAGCGCGTAACACTCTACGGCGCCGGAGTTATCGGCTCGCTGCTGGTTTCCGGGCTGCTGATGCTGGCTGATTTCCACTGGCCCACACTTTTCCAGTGGTCGCTGCTGCTCGGCTACGGATTGCTCGCCGCGCTTGCCTCGGTGTTGTTGATGCTGGCCACCCAACTGGCGCCGGCGAACCATGTCGCGCCTACCCAGTACAGCCAGATGCTGTGGGCCGTGCTGCTGGGTTATCTGGTGTTCCACGACGGGCTCGACGGCTTCATGGCGGTGGGCATCGTGATTATTCTCGGGGCGGGTTTGTTCACCCTGATACGCGAGGAAAAAGTCACCGGATGGTGGCAACGCATGCGCATGCTCTGAGCGGCGGCAGCGCCCTTGTGCGCAAGAGCTTGCGCTATTCTCGGGACATTCCAGGGGAATCGTACGGCATGAAGTCACCGAGCGTCGCCAGCGCATCGTCCAGCCACCGGCCCATCCGACCGAACCAGCGCGACTTGTTGCCACAACGGGTTTACCGTTTCCGCATGCTCGGCATGGGTCTGGCCGGCTTGCCGCTGGCACTGGTGCTGCTCGAACACCACGCGCCGATCGGCAGCTGGCTTTGGGGCATCTTCACCGCGCTGGTGTGGCCACAACTGGCGTTTTGGCGTGCCCGGCGCAGTCCCAAACCTTTCAACGCCGAACTGCACAACCTGATGTTCGACTCGGCAATCGCCGGCTCGTGGGTTGCACTGATGCATTTCAACGCGCTGCCATCAGTGCTGTTGATCACCGTGGCTACCGCCGACAAGATCAACACTGGCGTGCGGAACCTGTGGTGGCGCTCGTTGCCAGGCGTGCTGCTGGCGATTCTGGTTGGCGGGCTGCTCACCGGCTTCGCCTTTCATCCAGCCACCAGCATGTCGGTACTGCTGGCCTGCCTGCCGCTCATGCTGATTCACACCTTGGGCGTCAGTCTGGCCAGCTACCGGCTGGTGCGACGGGTGCAACAGCAGAACCAGCGACTGGACGAACTTAGCCGTCTCGACGTACTCACCGGACTGGACAATCGCGGCTCGTGGCAGGAACGCGCCGAAGCGCTCTTGCAGCAGCGCCACACCCGCCAGCATGCCGCGACCTTGATCATGGTCGACGTGGATTCGTTCAAGCAGATCAACGACCAGCATGGTCACATTCTGGGTGACGACGTGCTTTGCAGCATTGCCGCCATCTTGCGCCACGGTCACGGCGAAGCGGCGTGCATCGGCCGCTTTGGCGGTGACGAATTCGCCATTGCGCTGCCTACCAACCTGGCCGAAGCCAGCGTGGTGGCCGAGCGCATCCGTCACACGGTGGAGCAACTTAACTTGCCGCAGGCCCCTGGTTTGCGCTGCTCGGTCAGTCTGGGATTGGCCGAGGCCACTGACACGGACAGCAACCTGCGCGAATGGATCGAGTCAGCCGATCGTGCGCTTTATCGCGCCAAGCAGGCCGGCCGCAACCGTGCATCCAGCGAAAACGAAGTGAGCCTCGCGGAGGCCTGATTCAGCGGTTGCTCACCCCATGCGGCACGTGCCCGGTAGCCACATGTTGGCGCGCCGATTCCACATTGGCCGGTGAGTCGTCGAAGAAGATATCCGCACCAAATGCATCGAGAAACGGACCTTTGTCGCGACCACCGAGGAACAAGGCCTCGTCGATGCGCACGCCCCAGCGACGCAAGGTGAGGATGACGCGTTTGTGCGCCGGCGCCGAACGCGCGGTGACCAGCGCAGTGCGTATCGGCGAATTTTCCGCCGGAAATGCCGCCTGCAGGCGATGCAACGCTGTCAGAAAACCACGGAACGGGCCAACCGACAGCGGCTCGGCGGCGTGCTCCGTTTCGCTGCGATGAAACGCCTCCAGCCCTTCTTCACGCGACACCCGCTCACCCTCATCACCAAACAATACCGCGTCGCCATCAAACGCGATGCGCAGTTGTTCGCTGGCGCGTGGTGGCGCGGTGCTCGGCAGGATCGTCGCTGCGGCCACGCCAGCAACAAGTGCGCGCCCCACGTCCTCCGCGTTGGCGGAAAGAAACAGATCAGCCTTGAACGGCGCAATGTAGTCGGAGGTCGGCGCGCCACTGGTGAACGCAGCGCGGCTGATCTCCAGGCCGTAGTGCTGGATCGCATTGAAAATACGCAGACCCGTGTCACCCGAATTGCGCGACAGCAAAATCACTTCCACCGGGGGCACGTCGCCGGCCAGCTTGTTCAGGCCAAGCAGTTTCTGCACCAGCGGAAACGCCACGCCGGGCTGCAGGATCTCGTCCTCATGCTGGATCTGGAAGGAACGATACGCGTCGAGCCCATCGCGTTCGAACAAGGCATGACTGTCGCCCAGATCGAACAGCGCACGTGAGGAAATCGCCACCACCAGTCGTTGGTCGGTGGCGGCAGCAGGATCGTGGACGGTTGGCTGGTTCATGACAGGAATCTACCGCATCGAGCAGGAAGTGAGTGGAGAGGAGTGACAAATGAGAGCGATGCGGGTGATGCCGCCCTCACTCCTCTGCACCCACTTCTCGCTGGTTCACTCGGCCGCGAACTGCTCATCCAGGATGCGCTGCTCAAGATTGTGCTCCGGATCGAACAGCAGCCGCACGGACTGATCGCCGGACTGGTGGATGGACACGCTGCGCACGTCGCGCACTTCGCGAAAATCGGCTGTGGCACTGACCGGTCGCTTGGCAGGGTCCAGCACGCGCAGTACCACCGTAGTGCGATGCGGCAGGATTGCGCCGCGCCAGCGTCGCGGACGAAACGGACTGATCGGGGTGAGCGCCAGCACGTTGGCGTCCAGCGGCAGGATCGGGCCGTGCGCGGAAAGATTGTAGGCAGTGGAGCCCGCTGGCGTCGCCACCATGATGCCGTCACAGACGAGGTTGGGCAGCTTGACCGTATCGTTCAACTGGACTTCCAGGTGCGCCGCCTGATTGCTCTGGCGCAACAGCGACACCTCGTTGAACGCAAGGGCGGTGTGCTCGTTGCCGGCACCATCGGTGACCTGCATCTGCAGCGGAGACAGCGAGGCGGTGTGTGCGCGGGCGATCCGCTCGGGCAAGCCATCCAGCTGGTGCTTGTTCATCAGAAAGCCCACCCGCCCCAGTTTCATGCCATACACCGGCACTTCGAGTTCGCGGTAGGTGTGCAGGGTGCGCAGCATGAAGCCATCACCGCCCAACGCCACGATCAACTCGGCCTGCTCCGGTGGCACATCGCCGTAGCGATCGACCAGTTTGCGCCGTGCCTGCTGGGCGACACTGGCGTCACTGGCGACGAAAGCAAGGCGCATGGCAATCCCGAAGTGGCGGAAAGAGTTCCAAGAGTACGACAGAGCAGGCGCCTAACCCTAAATTGCCGATGCAGAAATGACTGATCCCACCCCTGCCGGGCAGGGATGGGATCAGATCAACGTTGCAAAACCCTCAGCGCAATACGCTTATACCGGCACCTGCGCCAGCTGGGCCAGACGCCGCACGGCCACCGAGACAATCGGGTAGTCCGCGTTCTGACTGAGGATTTCCGCCAGCATGCTGCGGGTGTACTTCAACGTGGCGTCATCACGCTGCAACCATGCCTGCACCGGCGAAACGTCCGTGCTGGCACCGCACAGGCTCAGCACCTGCAGCGCCAATGCACGATGCTGGTGGTTGAGTTCGTCCAGCAGCGAGCCGCGGGCCTGGGCATGCCAGTGACCATCGACCGGCAACGCCTCGATCTGGTCGCGCAGCCACGGCAGGTCCAGTGCCTGACCCAGTTCGTAGAACACGCCAGCGACCTTCTCGATCGGCTGGCCGCTCTGTTGTGCAATTTCGACCATGTCCAGCGCCGCACGCAGCTCCGGCATGCGGGCCAGGCGCAAGGCCAGATCGGCTGGCAGGCCAAGACCCTCCCACTTTTCCTGGCTGCACGCGAAGTCGTTCTTGCCGGTCGGCGTCAACACCTCGGGCAGTGCATTGCGCAAGCTCGACACCGCCGACTGGTAACGCTCTACGTTGGCCGCGATATCCAGCGAACCACCCGGGCGATTGAGCAGCCAGCGCGTCATGTGCCGCAGCAATGACCAGATCTGCTTGACCGCATCCACCTGGGTGTCTTCCGCAACCTTGGCGTCGAGCGCTTCGATCTGCGCCCACAGCGCACGCGCATCGAGGATTTCGCGCGCGGCGGTATACGCCTTGGCAATTGCCGCCGGCCCCTGCCCGGTGTCTTCCTGCATGCGCATCATGAAGGTGGCGCCCATGCGATTGATCGTCGAGTTGGTCACCGCGGTGGCGATGATCTCGCGCTTCAGGCGATGGCGCTGCATGTGCTCGGCATACTTTTCATGCAGCGGCAGCGGGAAGTAGCGCACCAATTCCTTCGACAGATACGGGTCTTCCGGCACATCCGAGTCCAGCAACTGCTGGAACAGGCGAATCTTGTCGTAGGACAGCAGCACCGACAGTTCCGGCCGGGTCAGACCCAGCCCACGCGCCTTGCGCTCAAGCAGTTCGGCATCCGAAGGCAGGTTCTCGACCTGGCGATCCAGTGTGCCTTCCGCTTCCAGTGTGCGGATGAAGTGCGCCATCGAACCGATGCGGCCGACGGACTGATGCTCCATCAAGGTGATCGCCTGGTTCTGCCGATAGTTGTCCCACAACACCAGTTGGCCAACCTCTTCGGTCATCGCCGCCAGCTGCGTGTTGCGCGCGTCGAAGGTCAATTCACCGCGCTGTACGGCATCGTTCAGCAGGATCTTGATGTTCACCTCGTGATCGGAGGTGTCCACGCCGGCGGAGTTGTCGATGAAGTCGGTATTCAGCAGCACGCCTTTCTGCGCCGCCTCGATACGACCTTTCTGGGTCATGCCCAGGTTGCCGCCTTCGCCGATGATTTTAGCCCGCACCTCGGCACCGTTGATGCGCAGACCGTTGTTGGCGCGATCGCTCACCTCGGCATGCGTTTCAGCGGTGGACTTGATGTAGGTGCCGATACCGCCGTTCCACAACAGGTCCACTGGCGCTTTCAACACGGCGCTGAGCAAATCGTTGGGTGCCATATGCTCGACGTCGGCCTTGAGCCCCAGCGCAACGCGAACTTCCGGCGAGATCGGAATCGATTTTGCACTGCGCGGATAGACGCCGCCGCCTGCCGAAATCAGCGATTTGTCGTAATCGTCCCAGCTCGAACGTGGCACATCGAACATGCGCTTGCGCTCGATGAAGGAGCTCGCTGCATCCGGCTTGGGATCGAGGAAAACATGGCGATGGTCAAACGCAGCCAGCAGCAGGGTGTGCTCGGAAAGCAGCATGCCGTTGCCAAACACGTCACCGGACATGTCGCCGATTCCCACGCAGGTGAAGTCCTGGGTCTGGCAGTCGCGATTGAGCGAGCGGAAGTGGCGCTTGACCGACTCCCACGCGCCCTTGGCGGTGATGCCCATGCCCTTGTGGTCGTAACCGTGCGAACCGCCCGAGGCGAACGCGTCGCCCAGCCAGTAGTTGTGTTCGATCGAGATCGCGTTGGCAATATCGGAGAACTTGGCGGTGCCCTTGTCCGCAGCAACCACCAGGTAGGGGTCGTCCGCGTCATGGCGCACCACGTCGTGTGGATTGACCACCTTGCCATCGACCAGGTTGTCGGTGATGTCGAGCAGGCCGTTGATGAAGAACTGGTAGCAGGCAATACCTTCGGCCAGCACGGCATCACGATCACCGCTGGTGGGTGACTTTTTGACGAAGAAGCCGCCCTTGGAGCCGACCGGCACGATGACCGTGTTCTTCACCATCTGCGCCTTGACCAGGCCCAGCACTTCGGTGCGGAAATCTTCGCGTCGATCGGACCAGCGCAGGCCGCCACGCGCCACCGCGCCGAAGCGCAAATGGATACCCTCCACTCGCGGTGCACACACCCAGATTTCGCGGTACGGCACCGGCTTGGGTAGCTCGGGAACCTTGTGCGAATCGATCTTGTAGCTGATGTAGTCGCGGTACGCGCCGTTCCACTGCTGGAAGAAGCTGGTACGCAAGGTGGCATGAATCAGGTTCACGAAACTGCGCAGGATGCGATCTTCGTCGAGGCTGGCGACATTTTCCAGCAGGATGCCGATGGCGCTTTCCACCACCGGGATCTGTTCGTTGCGCGACTTGCTCAACGCGGCCCCAAGCCCGTCGACCAGGGTCGGCTGCGCCGTCTGCACATTGGCCGGAATCAGCGCCTGCATTTCGGCCACCAGGGTGGCAGTAGCGGCCGTCAGTTCGGTGGCGGACAGGGCTTCACGGCGCGGATCAAACTTCGCCAGGAACAGCTCGACCAACAGGCCGGCGATCGCCGGATAGCGATTGAGGGTTTCCTCCATGTAGGTCTGCGAGAACGTGGCGCCGGTCTGCAGCAGGTACTTGCAATAGCCACGCAACATGGCGACCTGCCGCCAGTTCAACTTCGCGCCCAGCACCAGTCGGTTGAAGCCATCGTTCTCGGCATTGCCACGCCAGATCTGCTCGAACGCGTCTTCGAACAGTGCACCCACCTGCTGCACGCTGAAGGTGAGCTTGCCGACCGGCTGCACTTCGAAATCCTGGATCGACAGCGGCGCGTCACCGGAGACGTCATACACGTGCTCGGTCAGCACGCGCAGGCCGAGATTCTCCAACTGCGGCAGCACTTCGGACAATGCAATGTCACCGCCCGAACGATAGACCTTGAAGCGCAACGTTTCCGGGTCTTCCGGCGGGTGATAGAACGACATGCGCAGCGCATTGTCGCCTTGCAGCAGCGACAACTGGTGCACGTCCTGGGCCGCCACGGCCGGGCTCACTTCTTCGACATAACCGGCCGGCAGCGAACGCGCATAACGATTGGCCAGCACCACGCCTTCGTGTTCGCCGCGCAAGGCCACCAGCGCATCGCGCACTTCGTCCTGCCAGTTGCGCACGATGCCGGCGACCCCACGCTCCAGCTCGGCAAGATCATAGGTCGGCTGATCGCCGATCTTCGGCCGCAGCACGATGTGCAGGCGCGCCAGGGTAGCTTCACCCATCAGTACCGACGAGTCGATCTGCTCGGCATGCAGCGCCGAGCCCAACAGGTTTTCGATACGCTCGCGCACCGAGGTGTTGAAGCGGTCACGCGGCACGAACACCATGCAGGTGAAGAAGCGGCCATAACGGTCGCGACGCATGAACAGTCGCGTATGCGCACGCTGGCGCAATTCGAGTATGCCCATCGCCGTAGCGAACAGCTCGTCCTCGGTACCTTGCAGCAACTCTTCGCGCGGCAAGGTCTCCAGGATATGCCGCAGCGACTTGCCCGAGTAGGAGTCGCGCTTCAGGTCGGAACGTGACATCACCGCCTCGACCTTCTGCCGCACCATCGGCACATCCTGCGGACGGGCCATGTAGGCATTGGACGAGAACAGGCCGAGGAAACGCTGTTCGGCGACGGCGCGACCATCGGCGCCGAACTGCAGTACGCCGATGTAATCCATGTAACCGGCCCGATGCACATGCGAACGGGCATTGGTCTTGGTCAGGATGATCGCGTCGGTGGCGCCGGACTGCGGCAATTCAGTGGCAGCCAGCGTACGCAACGAACGCGGCGCGATCGAGCGCTCGGTACGACGCAGGATACCCAAGCCCGATGCCTCGTTCGCCCGCAGCACGCGATCGCCTTCGGCATCGGCCACTTCGTATTCGCGATAGCCGAGGAAGGTGAAATTTTCGGCAGCTATCCAGCGCATGAATTCGCTGGCTTCCTGCACTGATTCGGGGCTGATCGGCAGCTTGCGCTGCGGCAACTCGTCGGCAATCGCCAGCGCCTTGTCGCGCATCGCAGACCAGTCGTTCACCGCCGCCCGTACATCTTCCAGTGCCGCCTCGACCTGTGCGGTCAGCTGGGCCTGCTCAGCGGCATCGGCGACGCGATCGATCTCGAAGTGCATCAGCGACTCGGCCTGACCGGTCGCTTCGTTCAGCGACAACAGCTTGCCGGACGCATCGCGGACAGCCTTCAGCATCGGATGGATGACCGCATGAATCTGCAGGCGAGCCGACACGATCATGCTCACCGTGTCGATCAGGAACGGCATGTCGTCGGTGACGATCTGCAGCAGGCTGCGCCCCGAATTGGCATCAAGGGGGTTCAGCACGCGCACGCTGGCGCGTCCCACCTGACGTTGCTGCATGAAATCCAGCAGGCTGCCTACCACGGCCGCCCACTGCACGGGAGTGTGCAGATGCGCGTCGCCGCCTCCTACTCGTGCAAAGAATGCCTCGCAGAATACCTGCGCCTCGCTGAGGCGCTCGGGCGAAAAACCGCCCTGTTTCAGTTCTGCAAGTACTACTGACGGAAGGGAGGATTCGTTCGCCGCATGGGTGGCATTCATGGCATCTACTTGTCAGTGGAAACGATGGTGGGTAATGCAGGTAAAAAGCCTTGAAAGGATACGCCGCACAACCGAGTGAATCCACCCGCGAACGACAGCACAACCATGCTGTGCCGCATGTTCTGCACGACAGCTCAGTGTTCGTACAGCTTGCCCGACACGGCTGCGCATGCAGGCCAGTCGATATCCGTCTTGATTCACATGCGTGCACGCGCGGATCAACGCGGCGCGTAGCCGGCAGACCAGCGTTCCGTGGAAGACGTTGGTGGCGAGTGCTCACAGTGCTATTGCCCTGTCAACGACTGGATTCCGGTCCACGATAAAATGTAAACTCACCGGTATAGTCTGGCTGGAAGCCCGCATTCCACTGCGTCTGGCAATGCGTCTGAACGCCGCGCTGCGGATCATTGCAGCGCACGGGCTCGTTGATTCAGGATCTCTGGCACGCGAAACGGCACGCCTCTCGGGGCCCTGTTGCGACACGTGCCTGCGCTACCCCATTCCCCTGCACGTTGAAGCAAGTTCGGAGCTTTCATGAATTCGTCGTTATTGCGCGCCCCCCTGCTGTGCCTGGGCCTGCTGACACTGGCTGCCTGCGGCGGCAAAAGCAAGGAACAGGGGCCACCCCAGATGCCGCCGCCGCAGGTGGGCGTGATCAAGGTAGAGCCGCAGAACTCACCGCTCACCCGCGACCTGGTCGGCCGATTGTCGCCCTATCGCAGTGCCGATGTGCGCGCACGCGTCGCCGGTGTGCTGCTCAAACGCGCTTATGACGAAGGCACCAACGTCAAGAAAGGCGAGTTGTTGTTCCAGATCGATCCGGCACCACTGAAGGCATCACTGAGCGCCACACAGGCAGCGCTGGCACAGGCGCAGGCCACTTACACGAACAACAAGGTCACCGCGCAGCGCGTGCGCGAACTGGCGCCAAAGGGCTATGTGTCGAAGTCGGACCTGGACAACGCACTGGCCGCAGAACGCAGCGCCGCCGCCGCCGTGCAGGCCGCGCGCGCCAATGTGGACACCGCGCGCATCAGCCTCGGCTATGCCAGCGTGACCTCGCCGATTGATGGCCGGGCCGGTCAGCAGCGAGTCACCGAAGGCGCCCTGGTCGGCAATGGTGAAGCCACCTTGCTGACCACGGTGGACCAGATCGACCCGTTGTACGTGAACTTCACGATGAGCGTGGAAGCGATGGAACAGATGCGTCGCGCGCAGAGCAACGGCAACGTCACCCTCGCCGACCCGAACAAGGCCAGCGTGCAGATCAGCATGCCGGACGGCAGCACCTATGCCGAGACTGGCGTGCTGGACTTCTCCGACAGCACGGTCAACCCAGCCACCGGCTCGGTCAACTTGCGCGCGAAAGTGCCCAACCCCAAGCACGCCCTGCTACCCGGCATGTATGTGACGTTGAAAGCCAACCTCGGCCAGCAGCACGACGTGTTCATCGTGCCGCAGCAGGCCTTGCAGCGCGACACCGTGGGCGCTTACGTGATGACGGTGGGCGCCGACGGCAAGGCGGTCCGCAAGGACGTCACCACCAGCGAAATGACTGGCAGCAACTGGGTGATCAACGACGGCCTCACGGCCGGTGATCAAGTCGTGGTGTCGGGCATCCAGAGCGTGAAGGCCGGCGAGCCGGCCACTGCCAGCCCGTGGCATGCGCCTACTGCGCCCGCGGCATCGTCCGGCCGCCCCTCGGGCCAAGCCCCGAACCGCAAGTAACGGAGCCCCGACGATGCCGAGTTTCTTCATTGACCGCCCGATTTTCGCCTGGGTGGTGGCGATCCTGATTTCGCTGGGTGGCGTGCTGGCCATCCTCAACCTGGGCGTGGAGTCCTACCCGTCCATCGCACCGCCCTCGGTAACGGTGGGCGCGACCTATCCCGGTGCAAGCGCGGAGACCACGGAAAAAGCCGTGACCCAGGTGATCGAGCAACAACTCACCGGCATTGATCACCTGCTGTATTTCAGCTCGTCGTCCAGCGCCAGCGGTCGCGCCAGCATCACTCTGACCTTCGAGAGCGGCACCGACGCGGATATTGCGCAGGTGCAGGTGCAGAACAAAGTTGCACTGGCGACCCCGCGCCTGCCCTCCGAAGTGATCCAGCAGGGCGTGGTAGTGGCCAAGGCTAACGCCGGCTTCCTGATGGTGGTCGCGCTGAAGTCCGAAAATCCGAAAATCGATCGTGATCGATTGAACGACATCGTCGGCTCGCAGGTACTTGACCAGATCGCCCGCGTGCCCGGCGTCGGCAGCACCCAGCAATTCGGCTCCGAGTACGCCATGCGTATCTGGCTCAACCCGGACAAGCTGCACGGCTACAACTTGTCAGCCACCCAGGTGTTGGCAGCCATCAAGGCGCAGAACGTGCAATTTGCGGCCGGCTCGCTCGGCGCCGACCCGGCACTGCCGGGCCAGGGGTTCACTGCCACCGTATCCACGGAAGGGCGCTTCACCTCACCGGAGCAATTTGCTGACATCATTCTGCGCGCCAACGCTGACGGCACCACGGTCAAGCTGGGTGACGTGGCACGAATCAGCTTCGGTCCCGGCGGCTATGGCTTTGATACCCAATTTGACGGCAAGCCGATTGGCGCGTTTGCGATCCAGTTGCTGCCCGGCGCCAACGCGCTCAATGTGGCCGCTGCGGTACGCGGCAAAATGGACGAGCTGGCACCCAGCTTCCCGCAAGGCGTGAGCTGGTTCAGCCCTTATGACAGCACCGCCTTCGTCACCATCTCCATCAACGAAGTGGTCCACACGCTGATCGAAGCGATCATCCTGGTGTTTCTGGTGATGTTGCTGTTCCTGCAGAACATCCGCGCCACCATCATTCCGACTCTGGTGATCCCGGTGGCTCTGCTGGGCACCTTTCTGGGCATGCTGGTGCTGGGCTTCAGCATCAATCAGCTGACTCTGTTCGGCATGGTGCTGGCCATCGGCATCGTGGTCGATGACGCTATCGTGGTGATTGAAAACGTCGAACGCATCATGACCGAGGACGGCCTGTCGCCGAAGGACGCCACGCGCAAGGCGATGGGGCAAATCACTGGCGCGGTGGTGGCCATCACCGTGGTACTTGCGGCCGTGTTCGTGCCGTCGTCGCTGCAGCCGGGTGCGTCGGGCATCATCTACAAGCAGTTTGCCCTCACCATCGCTGTCTCGATGGGTTTCTCCGCCTTCCTCGCGCTGTCGTTCACACCGGCGCTGTGTGCCAGCTTCCTGCAGCCGGAACACCACAAGAAGAAGAACATCGTCTACCGCAAGTTCAACGAATTCTTCGACTGGACTACTACGACCTACACCGGCCATATCGGCGGGGCAGTACGTCATGCGCCGCGCTGGATGCTGGTCTTTGTTCTGCTCGCGGTACTGGGCGGCGTGCTCTATACGCGCCTCCCCGGCAGCTTCCTGCCGGAAGAGGACCAGGGCTATGCGTTGTCGGTGATCCAGCTGCCGCCGGGCGCTACCAAACAGCGCACGTCGGAAGTGATGGCGCAGATGCGCGATATCTTGAAGAAAGATCCGTCCGTGGAAGGTGTGCTTCAGGTCACCGGTTTCAGCTTCATCGGCTCCGGCGAGAATGCCGGCATGGCCTTCATCAAGTTGAAGGACTGGGCCAAGCGCGACGGCACGGCTGGCGACTTCATCCAGCGCGCCAATGGCGCCATGCGGCAGATCCATGATGCGCGGATCTTCGTCGCCAACATTCCCACTGTCCAAGGCCTGGGACAGTTCGGCGGCTTCGACATGTATCTGCAAGATCGCGGCGGTGCCGGTCGCGACGCGCTGACCCAGGCCCGCAACATGCTGCTGGGCAAGGCCAGCCAGAACAAGTCGCTGACCGGCGTGCGCCCCAATGCGCTGGAAGACGCGCCGCAACTGCAACTGGACGTGGACCGCGTGCAGGCGCAGTCGATGGGCCTGCAGATGGGCGATATCTACAATGCCATCGGCCTGATGCTGGCGCCGGTCTATGTCAACGACTTCACCTATGGCGGCCGCATCAAGCGGGTGATCATGCAGGCCGATGCACCGTACCGCATGGGCCCCGAAGCGCTGCAGCACATCTTCACCCCAAGCACGTTGAGTTCCAGCAGTGGCGCACCGGAAATGATCCCGTTGTCCACAGTGGTGCGCAGCAAGTGGAATGTATCGTCCCCGTCACTGACGCGCTACAACGGCTACTCAGCGGTGGAAATCGTCGGCTCGCCCGCACCCGGGCGGTCTTCGGGCGAAGCCATGAGCCAGATGGAAAAGCTCGTCAACAACGATCTTCCCAAGGGCTTCGGCTTCGACTGGACTGGCCAGTCCTATCAGGAGGTGCTGTCCGGCAACGCCGCTACCCTGCTGATGTTGCTGTCGATCGTGATCGTGTTCCTGGCGCTGGCTGCGTTGTACGAAAGCTGGTCAATTCCCGTTTCGGTGATGCTGGTGGTGCCGCTGGGCCTGCTCGGCACGGTGGTGTTTACCCTGCTGCGCGGACTACCCGATGACATCTACTTCAAGATCGGCCTGATCACGGTGATTGGTCTGGCCGCGAAGAACGCGATCCTGATCGTGGAGTTTGCGGTGGCCGAGCAGAAGGCCGGACGCACCTTGCGCGAAGCCACGGTCGACGCTGCGCGCCTGCGCTTGCGCCCGATCATGATGACGTCACTGGCCTTCATCCTCGGCGTGTTCCCGCTGTTCATTTCCAGCGGCGCCGGCGCCAATGCGCGTCACGCGATCGGTACCGGTGTGATCGGCGGCATGTTGTTCGCCACGTTCCTCGGCGTGCTGTTGATCCCGGTGTTCTACGTGGTCGTTCGCCGCCTGCTCGGCGACCCGCTCGACGGCGAAGCACCGCCACCCGCCGTAGCCGGCCCCAACGGCATGCAGACATTCGATTCAGACCCACGCCGCGGCGCCTGATCCATCGCGGTAACGAAAAGCCCGGCAGGTAACCTGCCGGGCTTTTTTTTGCAGCGTGAATCGCGACCAGTTTGATGAACGTGATCAATCCAGTTCGCTTTCAACACGCCGCATCAGCATCCATCGACTCACGCCTGTCCGACACCTTCTCCTCAAGGTGCGATCTTGCGTTTGAGCGCACGTGCTACCGGCGCTGGCAAGTTGGGCAGCGAGCGCAACAGCCACGGCAGCACCTTGCGCTTCGCACCGCTCAACGCCTCGGGCACCAGCGCCTCGATCAGATGCGGGCCGGGGTTTGCCAGCGCATATTCCAGCGCCTTGCAGAAGTCCTCCGCGGTATTCACGCGCACGGCGTGCACGCCCATCCCCTGGGCCAGCAGGGCAAAGTTCAGTGCCGCGCCAGTGAGCTCCAGTTGCGCACGTGCCTTCGGGCCGACGGAGTCGGTTCCCACGCGCTCCAGTTCCACATTGAGCACCGAGTAGGAGGCGTTGTTGAAGATGATGGCGGTGACGTCGAGCTTTTCGCGCGCCATCGTCCACAACGACTGAATGGTATACATCGCAGTGCCGTCGCCGATCAGTGCGACTACCGGGCGGTCGGGACAGGCGACCGCTGCACCCACGGCGTTGGGCAGGCCCTGGCCGATGGCGCCCCCGGTCAACGTGATCAGGTCGTGGCGTGGGCTGCCTGCGGTCATCATGCCCAGCATCAGGCCGGAGGTAATCGCCTCATCGATGAGGATCGCGTTGTCGGGCAGCAGCTCGCCCACGGCCTTGCAAACCTTGGGTGCCGTGAGTCTGCCGCGCGGACGTCCCGGGCGTCGTGCCTCACTCAGCGCGGGCTGCGACTGCGCGGCACCGAGTGCAAGTACCAGCTTTTCCAGACTGGCGCGTGCATCCTGTTCTGGCGAAGCCAGCGTCTGCACGGCGCAGCCCTCAGGTACCAGATAACTCGGCTTGCCCGGATAGGCGAAGAAGGACACCGGCGCCTTCGCATCGACCAGAATCAGATGCTCGATCCCGGCCAGCTGCACACCAGCCATCTCGGCCAGATACGCAATTCGCTCCACGGCAGGCAAGCCCGCACCGCGCTGCATGCGCGTCGGAAAGACTTCAGCCAACAGCTTCACGCCTGACTGCGCAGCAATGCGTGCGGCGGCCAACAGCGCATCTTCGCGCAACGCCTGCCCGCCCAGCAGCAGCGCAGCCTTGCCACCGCTACGGATGGCCTGAGCAATCGCCTCGACGGTTGCGTCGTCTGCCGCAAGCGGCGCAGGTGCCGGCAACGGCGAACACGCCTGACCACCGTCGCCCCAGGAAACGTCAGCCGGCAGAATCAACGTAGCGACCTGCCCCGGCAGGCCGCGTGCGGCAGCAACCGCCTCGACCGCATCACGGCACAACGCTTCGGTGCTTGAGGACGTGCGCACAAAACCGGGCGAAACATTGCGCGCCACCGTCTCGATGTCGGACTGTAGCTGCGCGTCGAACTGCGTGTGATAGGTGGCGTGATCACCCACGATATTGACGATCGGCACGTTGCCCTTGCGTGCGTTGTGCAGATTGGCCAGACCGTTGCCCAAGCCGCAACCCAGATGCAGCAGCGTAGCGGCAGGCTTGTCTGCCATGCGTGCATAGCCATCGGCCGCGCCGGTGGCGACACCCTCGAACAATGCCAGCACCGCGCGCATGCGCGGCTCGCCATCCAGCGCGGCCACGAAGTGCATCTCGCTGGTACCGGGGTTGCTGAAGCAGACCTCGATGCCGGCATCGGCCAGCGTTTTCAGCAGGGCTTGAGCGCCGTTGGACATGAGCGTTTTCCTCGGATGATCAATCGAACTCGGCGAGCCGCCTTAGGGATGCTCTGATCAATTAAGTTCAAAATGGCCGTCCAGACGGCCGTGCTAAAAATATGGATTGACTACGACGAAAAGGCAGATTGTGAGGCATATCGCCGCCATCGCCGTGCTGGGTTACCCCCAATCGCCTCGATTTCCCGCCTCACAGGCGCACCTCCCCTGCGGACGCTAGCAACGTTCGTCGCACCATCCACAGATTCGATAGCGCGAACAGCGTGAGTATCTGAGCGGTGTTCTTGAGCAAGCCCTTGAAGCGCACCTTCTGATAGCCGAACTGCCGCTTCACCACCCGGAACGGATGCTCCACCTTGGCTCGAACCGCGGCCTTCATGTGCTCGGTGTGCTTGACCGCATCCTTCAACTCGCCCTCGGGCATCGCCTTCACGCTGCCGCGTTTGGCCGCGATATGCCACGTGCGGCCGCGCTTGGGTGCCCGTTTCTCGGCGCCTTGGTAGCCGGCATCGGCATGCACCGTCTTCTCTTGGCCGTGCAGCAACTTGTCCACTTCCGTCACGTCGCCCACGTTGGCAGGTGTCGTGGTTACCGTGTGCACCAGCCCCGATTCCACGTCCACCCCGATGTGCGCTTTCATGCCGAAGTACCACTGCTGGCCCTTCTTCGTCTGGCGCATGTCCGGGTCACGCTGTTTGTCCGCATTCTTGGTCGAGGACGGCGCCTGAATGATCGTGGCATCCACGATCGTGCCCTGACGTAGCAACAGGCCCTGACCGCTCAGGTGCGCATTGACCGCTTCGAAGATCTTCACCGCCAGGCCGTGCTGCTCCAGGAAGCGACGGAACTTCAGGATCGTCGACTCGTCCGGAATCGCGTCCTCGTTCAGCTCCAGCCCGGCAAACCGGCGCATGGACTCTATCTCGTACAACGCATCTTCCATCGCTGGATCGCTCAGTGCGTACCACTGCTGCATGAAGTGGATCCGCAGCATCGTCGATGCCGCCATCGGCGGGCGACCGCGACGACCGGAGGTCGGATAGCTCGGTTCGATCAGCGCCAGCAGGTCGGCCCACGGCACGACTTTGTCCATCTCACCCAGAAACCGCTCACGACGTGTCGGCTTCTTCTTGACTTCAAAACTCAACGAGGCGAACGAACGCTGCTTCATCGGCGATGGGCTTCCTGGGGACTGCTGGCTATGATGCCGCAGACGGGGAATAAATCAGAGCATCCTTAGCGGGCTCGCATGAATGTTTGTCACGCACATCGCATCAACCATGAAGTCGGGATATTCATCAGCCGCCACCGGCAATGGCACGCGCGGCCGCCCGCGCCGTAAGAATGCAGCCGGGCAGGAACGTGCCTTCGAGCGATCGCTTGCCGGAAGCACCGCCACCACCGAAGCCGGCCGCTTCGCCAACACAGTAAAGCCCGGCGATCGGCTGACCACTCGCATCGAGCACACGGCTTTGCAGGTCGGTGCGCAACCCACCCAGACTTTTGCGCGTGATCAACTGCATGTGGATGGCGATGAACGGCCCCGCCCCTTTCATCTGCAGCGGTGCAGGTTTGCATGTGCGCAGGCGATCCGAACCCCATTGACGCGCATGCAGGACGCGGTCGATCTGCTCATCGTTCTGCAGCTTGTCGCCGTTGGCGAAGTTCGCATCGAAGGCATCGGCAGTAGCCTGCAGCACACTCGGGTCGATGCTGTGCGAACAGGTCAGCGCATTCATCTTGTCGGCCAGCCCGGCCAGTGTGTCATCCACCAGGAAGTGCGGGCTCTCGCACTGCATCTGGTGCAGCAGACGGTGATTGCCGAGCAGCGTCTCCTTGAGAAAGCGCAGGAACTGCTGATCGCGAATGCGCTGGTTGTGCTCGGCGCCGGAGATCGCGAACTCCTTGGCGGCGATGCGCCAGTTCAGCAGATGCCAGGTCCATGGCTTTTCCTGCGCCGCCACACGCTGGCATAGCCAATGCGTATCAAAACCTGTCACCAGCGGTTCGGGCCCGATGCGTTCACCACGGTGATCGAGCCATAGCGCTGACTTGCACGGAATCAGCGACAGGCCATGCCCGGGAAAGTGCGGATACGGATGCGGGATGCCCGCCGCGTAATTCCACATCTCGCCTGCGTGGGTAATCTGTGCGCCGAGTCGACTGGCCAGATGGTGCAACTGGCCGTCGGCAAACGGATGGGCACCGTTGAGCATGGTCGTGGGCTGTGGGCGATCGCCTGGCCAGTTCGCTCGCGTTTCGGCATGACTCCCGTTGAGACCACCCATCGCCAGCACCACCGTCGTCGCCTGCAGTCGCACTTGCTCTTGCGTCGCTTCGTTCACCGCCACGGCACCGGCCAGCCGCCCGGCGTGGTAGTCCAGACTGACGACGCGATGACCGTGCAACACGACAAGCCTTCCGCCCGTAGCGGCCCGCTGCAAGGCGTCGATCAGTCGCAGGGTCAACTCGCGCGCCGTTCCCCAGACGATGTGGTACCGCGGCAGGCTGTTGCCTTCGCCATGGCGGCCACGCTCCACCCAGTTCACCGCGGGCATGAATTTCACGCCCTCACCCAGCAGCCAGTCGTAGACCTGCGAACGCGAATGCTCCACGTAGTAGCGTGCCCACTGCAGCGGCCACTCATCGTCCGCGTCGAGTTCGCCAAAGCGCAGCCAGTCCTGCAATGCACGCTCCGGCGTGTCGGGAATCTTCATGCGCGCCTGCAGCGGCGTCCCCACCAGCGCCATGCCTCCAAACGCCCACCGGGCCAGGCCACCGAAGCGTTCCTGAGTGTCGCGGTCCACCAGGGTCACACTCTGACCCGCGCGCAGTGCTTCAAGTGCGGTGACGATGCCGGCAAGACCACCGCCGATGATCAGGACATCTGAAGCCTGTGTCGTCATGAGTCGTTGTCTCGCGAGTGCAATACCCTGTGCAGTGCCACCATTGATACCGGTTTATGATGCCTTGGCGATTGACCTTGGAGGACACGCCGCTTGACCCTGCAGGCAACCGTATCGACAAGCTGGGCCAATACCGTGCTGGACACCGCGCAGCGACAAGGCGTGGCGCGCGAACACGTACTGGCCCGGGCGGGTATCGAGCTGTCCGCATGGCAGCGCGAGCGCTGGCCGATCGACTACATCACCCGACTGTGGCGCGCTGCCGTGCAATGCACGCAAGACCCGGGGTTCGGCTTGAAGGTGGGTGCAGACGTGGGGCCGGCGAGTTTCAACGTGGTCAGCGCACTGCTGCAATCCGCACCCAACCTGCGCGAGGCGATCGTGTTGTTGCAGAAGTATCAGCACCTGATCAGCGATGGCGGACGCTTCCAGATGATTGCCGGGGAGTCCGCGAGCTGGCTGATCTACCACCCGCAACACGGCCTGCTGACCTTCAGCCCACACCAGATCGAAGCCGTGCTGGCCGCGGTGGTGAGCTTCTCGCGACGGGTTGCCGGAACGCCGCTACGGCCACAGCGCGTGCAATTCAGCCAGACGCAGATCGGCCCGCTGGCGGATTACCGCAAGTTGTTCCAGTGCCCGGTCGATTTCGGGCAGGCCTTCAGCGGCGTGCTGTTGGAAAACGCCGTGCTCGACGCGGCCCTGCCGCAGGCCGATGCGCAGCTGGCCCATCTACACCGCCAACACGCACAGGCACGACTGGCTAGCCTGTCCACACCTGGCACGCTGGTACAGGAGTTGCGCAGCTGGATCGCGGTGCAGTTGCAATGCCAACTACCCACACGTGGCCTGGCGGCGCAGGCGTTAGGCGTCACCGAACGCACGCTGGCGCGGCGCATGCAGGCCCAGCAACTGAGTTTTACGGTGCTGCTGGACGAGGCCCGGCGCGACGCCGCGTTACAGGCCGTCGAACACAGCGACCGCGATCTGACCGAGATCGGCCAGTCGCTGGGCTTTGCCGAGCCCAGCACGTTCTGGCGAGCGTTCCATCGCTGGACTGGCTACACGCCTGGCCAGTGGCGCCGTCGGATGGTGGCTTCCGCAGACACGCTTGCGCGAGTCCATGAAGCCAGCCACGGATCGACTCAGCGCAAGCCAGTCTCCGCTCGCGCAATCACCATCCGCTGAATTTCGCTGGTGCCTTCATAGATCTCGGTGATCTTGGCGTCACGGAAGTATCGCTCGAGCGGCATTTCCTT
The DNA here is from genome assembly GCF_029224025.1 of Rhodanobacter sp. AS-Z3. Taxonomy (NCBI): domain Bacteria; kingdom Pseudomonadati; phylum Pseudomonadota; class Gammaproteobacteria; order Lysobacterales; family Rhodanobacteraceae; genus Rhodanobacter; species Rhodanobacter sp. AS-Z3. Next base: position 1,963,388 of record NZ_CP119392.1, on the reverse strand, counting down.
CGAATAACCCATGCCACCGTGGATTTGCACGGCCTGGTGGCTGATCCACATCGCCGCCTCGGAAGCGACCAGCTTGGCCACCGCCGCTTCGGTGCCGAAGCGGCCGCCGTTCTTCTCAGCCTCGCCCTTGGCCCAGGCCGCGCGCAAGGTCAGCAGGGTTGCCGCATCGAGCTTGCACTTCATGTCGGCAATCTTCGACTGGGTCATCTGGAATGTGCCAATCGGCACGCCGAAGGCCTTGCGATCGCGCGACCACTGCAAGGTGGCCTCATATGCTGCCCGGGAAATACCGACCGCCTGCGACGCAATGCCGATGCGTCCGGCGTCGAGCACACCCATCGCCATCGAAAAGCCCTTACCCTCTTCGCCCAGCAGGTTCTCTTTCGGCAACACGTAATCGGTAAATTCGATTTCGCAGGTGGCCGAGGCGCGAATGCCGAGCTTCGGCTCGCTCTTGCCGGCATGGAAGCCCGGCAACTGGGTGTCGACAATGAACGCCGACACACCCTTGGCGCCAATGCCCGGCGTGCTGATGGCGAACAGCACGATGTAGCGCGCCACCGGACCGGAGGTGATCCAGCTTTTCTTGCCGTTGATCACCCAGTCGCCGTCGGCATTCTTGGTCGCGCGGGTATGCATGGCCGATGCGTCGGAGCCGGACTGTGGCTCGGTCAGCGCATACGCGCCAATCGCTTCGCCGGTGGCAATCGCACGCACGTATTTCTGCTTCTGCTCTTCGTTGCCATGCTTGAGGATGCCATTGCAGAACAGCGAGTTGTTGACCGACATGATGGTCGAGGTGGCGGCATCGGCCGCGGCAATCTCGATCATCGCCAGCACATAGGCGATCGGGTCCATGCCGGCACCGCCGTACTCCTCCGGCACCTCGATGCCCATCAGGCCGAGCTTGCCCATCTCGCGGATGTTCTCCAGCGGGAACTCGCCCTTCGCATCGAGTTCGGCAGCCACCGGCACAATGCGCTTTTGCGCAAAATCACGGGCGATCGACTGAATCGACAACTGGTCTTCGGTAAAGCTGAAATCCATGGGAAGGCTCCGGCAACTGAAAGGGAATCGGGAAAGCCATCCATTTTAGCCGGGATGGCTACCGGCCGGGGCGGGGCCAGAAAGGCGGCCATTTACCGCCGGCCAAACCGTCCTCTGTCGGCTGGCACCTTGACGCCCTGCGCGACGCGCCCTAGCCTATACATCTTTATATCGCGATACATGGATGATTATGGATCTGGCGACCGCTTCCAGTCTGCTTCGGCTGCTGGCCGACCCCACGCGGGTGCGCCTGCTGGCTCTGCTTGAGAACGAGGAATTGACGGTAGCCGAACTGGCCGCCGTGCTGCACCTTGCGCAACCGCGCGTATCGACCCACCTGGCCAAACTCAAGGAAGCCGAACTGGTGCGCGACCGCCGTGCTGGCGTGTCGGCCTATTACCGTGCCAACAACGAGGGCGACGAGGCACAGCACGATCTGCTCACTTCGCTGCGCGCCAGTATCGATGACGCGCTGCTGCGTGAAGACGCTGCGCGCCTGCCCGGCGTGCTGGCCAACCGCGCACGTGAAGAAGGCTGGGCAGACACCGTGGCTGGCGACATGGAACGCCACTACTCACCCGGCCGCACCTGGGAAACGCTGGCACGCTCGCTGTTGCAATTGCTCGGTACCGGCGACGTACTCGACATCGCTTCGGGCGACGGCATCACCGCCGAATTGCTGGCACCTCACGCACACTCGATCGTCTGCGTGGACTCCAGCGAGCGCGTGGTCGAAGCCGCCGCAAAGCGCCTGCAGGCGTTCCCCAACGTGCAGGTGCTTCAGGGCGACATGCATGCGCTGGAGCTCGGCAAACAGCGCTTCGATCTGGTGTTGATGCTGCACGCGCTGACGTATGCCGAGCATCCTGCCAAGGCCGTCGCCGAAGCCGCACGCCTGTTGCGTCCCGGCGGTCGTCTGCTGGCGGTGACGCTGGGCCAGCACGACCACGCCAAGGCGGTGGAGCCGTTCGACCATCGCAACCTAGGTTTCAGCAGCGAGCAACTGGACAGCTACGCGCGCACTGCCGGGCTGGAAGTACTGAGCTGCAATCGACTGAGCCGCGAGCGCAAGGCGCCGCATTTTGAAGTGATCAGCCTGCTCGCACGCAAATCCGCATAAACCGATTCACCGCAATACCCATGTCGTCTGAAGGAAGTTCGATGAGCACCCTGCCCTGGCTCCACCCCGATCGCGTCGCCTTGCTGGAACAGGCATTGCAGCGACGCATCCTGATTCTCGACGGCGGCATGGGTACCATGCTGCAGGCGCACGAACTGGACGAAACCGGGTTCCGTGGTGGCCGCTTCGAACATGGCCATGACGGCCACGCCGAGATCCACGACAACCACAGCCATCCCGGCAGTTGCGATCTCAAGGGCAATAACGACCTGCTCAGTCTGACCCGTCCGGAAATCATCCGCGGCGTGCACGACGCGTATCTGGAAGCCGGCGCCGATTTGCTGGAGACCAACACCTTCAACTCCACCCGGATCAGCCAGGCCGATTACCAGTTGCAGCATCTGGCACACGAGTTGAACGTCGAAGGCGCAAAGCTGGCGCGCGCCGCCTGCGACGCGATGACCGCCAAAACACCGGACCAGCCGCGCTTCGTGATCGGTGTACTGGGGCCGACCAGCCGTACCGCGTCGCTGTCACCCGATGTCAACGACCCTGGCTTCCGCAACGTCACCTTCGAGGAACTGGCGGCGAATTACACCGAGTCCGCCAACGGTCTGATCGATGGCGGTGCCGACGTGCTCATGGTGGAAACCATCTTCGACACGCTGAATGCGAAAGCCGCCTTGTTCGCCCTTTCCGAACTTTTCCATCAGCGCGGCACCCGCATGCCGGTGATGATCTCCGGCACGATCACCGATCGCTCTGGCCGCACGCTCTCCGGGCAGACCGCCGAAGCGTTCTACTATTCGGTGCGCCATGCGCGACCGCTTTCGGTGGGCTTCAACTGCGCCCTCGGCGCCGACGAGCTGCGTCCGCATATTCAGACGTTGGCGAATCTTGCCGAGAGTTTCGTCAGCACGCACCCCAACGCCGGCCTGCCCAATGCGTTTGGCGAATACGATGAAACGCCCGAACAAATGGCCAGTGTGATCGGCGCTTTCGCACGCGACGGCCTGATCAACCTGGTCGGTGGCTGTTGCGGCACCACACCGGCACACATCAAGGCCATTGCCGACGCCGTGCGCCCATACGCACCACGCAAGCTGCCTTCCATCATCGAAACCGAGGCCGCCTGAAATGACACGTCATACCTGCCTGTCCGGCCTCGAACCGCTGGTGATCACACCCGAACTGCTGTTCATCAATGTCGGCGAGCGCACCAACGTCACCGGCTCGGCGCAATTCAAGAAGCTGATCAAGGAGGATCGCTACGACGAAGCGATCGAAGTCGCACGTCAGCAGGTTGCCAATGGTGCGCAGATCATCGACATCAACATGGACGAAGGTCTGATCGATTCCGAGGCGGCGATGACCCGCTTCGTCAACCTGATTTCGTCCGAACCCGATATCGCCCGTGTGCCGTTCATGATCGACTCGTCCAAGTGGACGGTGATCGAGGCTGGCCTGCGCTGCCTGCAAGGCAAAGGCATCGTCAACTCGATCTCGATGAAGGAAGGCGAGGCAGCATTTCTCGAACAGGCACGCAAGGTGCAGCAATACGGCGCCGCTGCGGTGGTGATGGCGTTCGACGAACAAGGCCAGGCGGACACTTGCGAGCGCAAGGTGGCGATCTGTTCGCGTGCCTATGAATTGCTGACCAGAGAGCTCGACTTCCTGCCCGAAGACATCATCTTCGACCCGAACATCTTCGCCATCGCCACCGGCATCGAGGAACACAACAACTACGCGGTGGATTTCATCAACGCCACACGCGAGTTGAAGAAGCTCTTCCCGGATTGCCACATCTCCGGCGGCGTCTCCAACGTGTCGTTCTCGTTCCGCGGCAACAATATCGTGCGCGAGGCGATCCACTCGGTATTTCTGTACCACGCAATCCGTGCGGGCATGGACATGGGCATCGTCAATGCTGGCGCGCTCACCATCATGGACGACATCGACCCGCCCTTGCGCGAGCGCGTCGAGGACGTGGTGCTGAATCGCCGCGCCGATGCCACCGAACGGCTGCTGGAGATCGCCGACAACTACAAGGGCAAGCGCGGCGATGCAGTGGTCGAGACCCTGGCCTGGCGCGAGAAGGATGTACGCGAACGCCTGAGTCACGCGCTGGTCCACGGTATCGATCAATACGTCGTCGAGGACACCGAGGAAGCACGCCAGTTATCCACCCGCCCGCTCGACGTGATCGAAGGCCCGTTGATGGACGGCATGAACGTGGTCGGCGACCTGTTCGGTGCCGGCAAGATGTTCCTGCCACAGGTGGTGAAGTCCGCCCGTGTAATGAAGAAGGCAGTCGCCTATTTGTTGCCGTTCATCGAAGAAGAAAAGCTGCGCACCGGCGACACCGGCAAGAACAACGGCAAGATCGTGATGGCCACGGTCAAGGGCGACGTGCATGACATCGGCAAGAACATCGTCGGCGTGGTGCTCCGCTGCAACAACTTCGAAGTGATCGACCTGGGTGTGATGGTGCCGGCGCAGAAGATCCTGGAAACCGCGATCGCCGAGAAGGCCGACATGATCGGCCTTTCCGGATTGATCACGCCGTCCCTGGAAGAAATGGCCAACGTCGCCCGGGAAATGCAGCGGCAGAATTTCCACGTACCGCTGTTGATCGGTGGCGCCACCACCTCGCGCGCGCATACCGCGCTGAAGATCGAACCGCACTACAAGGCCGGCACGGTCTGGGTGAAAGATGCCTCACGCGCGGTTGGCGTCGCGCAGTCGCTGGTCAGCAAGGATCTTGTCGACGACTTCCTTGCCAAGGTGCGCGCCGACTACGCCGACGTGCGCGAACGCCACCGCAACCGTGGTCCCGGCAAACAACTGGTGTCACTGGAAAAAGCCCGCGCGCAACGCTTCCGCTGCGATTGGGCCAACTACGAGCCGCCACAACCGAACCAGCCAGGCGTCACCGTGTTCGACGATTACGATTTGTCGGTGATCCGTCAGTACATCGACTGGACACCGTTCTTCCAGGCCTGGGAACTGGCCGGCCATTACCCCGCCATCCTGACCGATGAAATCGTCGGCCCCCAGGCGACCGAGTTGTTCAACGACGCCCAGGCGATGATGGACAAGATCATCGCCGAAAAATGGCTGACCGCACGCGCCGTGATCGGCTTGTGGCCGGCGGCCAACTTGATGGACGACGTCGAGGTCTACACCGATGCCAGCCGCAGCGAGCGCCTCGCCACGCTGTGCAGCCTGCGTCAGCAAGCCGACAAGCCGCCCGAGCGGCCGAACCTGTGTCTGGCGGATTTCATCGCGCCAAAAGAGTTCAACAAGCCCGACTGGATCGGTGGTTTCGCGGTCACTGCCGGCCTCGGCATCGAGGAACACCTTGAGCGTTTCCTCGCCGATTACGATGACTATTCCTCGATCATCCTCAAGGCGCTGGCCGACCGCATGGCCGAAGCGTTCGCCGAACACATGCACGAACGCGTGCGCAAGGAATTCTGGGGTTTCGTGCCCGACGAAGCGCTCGACAACAATGCGTTGATCGACGAGAAGTACCGCGGCATCCGTCCTGCACCCGGCTACCCCGCGTGTCCGGAACACACCGAAAAAGCCACCCTGTTCAAGTTGCTTGATGTCACGAACAACACCGGCATCGAACTGACCGAGGGTTTCTCGATGTACCCCGCTGCCGCCGTGTCGGGCTGGTATTACTCGCATCCGGACAGCCAGTATTTCGTGGTCGGCCGAGTCAGCAAGGAACAGGCTCAGGACTATGCCAGGCGCAAGGGCTGGACGCTGGCCGAAGCCGAACGCTGGCTATCGTCCAACCTCGACTACGACCCCGAGTGATCGCCGTCCACATAGGGGCGCGCCCTGCGCGCGAAGCGTTCCGCCACGTCACCCAGAGCATCGCGCGGAAGCGGCGCTTCCACCCTTCGTAGGGCGGGCACTGCCCGCCGGCCCCCAAGCAAAAACAGCGGGCAGTGCCCGCCCTGCGCGAACTTACGCGGTCACGTCACCGGTAACGCTGTTCTTGCGGTGGCGCAGGTGCACGATCAGGTTGTAGACCGAGACGAACACCGGGAAGAAGTTCGAGATGATGCCGACCGAGTCGTTCTTGCCCAGGGTGAAGTAAGCCAGTAACAGAATGCTGCCGCATACCGACAGCCACCAGAATGCCAGCGGCATCACCACGCGTTTGTACTTGCGCGTGTAATACAACTGCACAAACCAGCGACTGGTGAACAGCAAGGTACCGGCGAACCCCACCATCTTCCATGGCGTCAACTGGAACTGCTGGAGGGCATGCAGGATCGAAGCAAGATGGGTGCTGACGGGGTCCATGGCGGTACGCTTTCAATAGAGACAAGACGCCAGTCTAACAAGGCGACGCTGAGCGTCATCGGAGGCGGCCATCGTCCGGTTGCCAAAAAACATTGACCAGCCCATCGACTACCCCTAAAATTGCGCGTTCTCGGCGGGCGATTAGCTCAGCGGTAGAGCACTGCCTTCACACGGCAGGTGTCGCAAGTTCGATCCTTGCATCGCCCACCAATGAAATCAACGAATTAGGCCACCTTTAACGGTGGCCTTTTTCGTTGTACGGATGCTGGTACGGAAAGTCTTTCCGAACTGGCATTCAGTGCCGCCAAGATCTTGGCTCAGTTTGGCGAGGCCTCAGCAGGCTCGCACAGCCCCGCGCTGAAGCGCTAGATTTAGAGCAATAGGCATGGGCAACTCTGGGTGTCACCACTTACTTGCTCCATGGCTGGCGAGTGAATTCCCATCAAGAAAAAGATTGAGCGAAGTCTAGGCAAGCCTCGCGAACCTAAAAGCAGATGGACTAAGACGATCCTTGCACGATGTTGATGTGGTAATCCCCCCGAAAAGTAGCAGCAGTCGAAAGTGGAATTTTCTCGTAGTCTGATCCGAGGAGGTTCCCATGAAGGAATCGCGTTTTAGTGACAGCCAGATCATCGCCGTGCTCAAGCAGGCCGAGGCCGGTACGCCGGTTCCCGAGCTGTGTCGGACCCATGGCATCAGTTCGGCCACGTTCTACAAGTGGCGGTCGAAATTTGGCGGCATGGACGCTTCGATGATGTCCCGGCTCAAGGAGCTGGAGGACGAAAATCGGCGACTGAAGAAGATGTACGCCGAGGCACGGATGAGCGCCGACATCCTCAAGGAAGCCCTCACAAAAAAATGGTGAGGCCATCTCAGCGATGGCCGCAACTTTCGGCTGTTCAACGTGCTGGATGACTTCAACCGCGAAGGGCTGGGCATTGAGGCTGACCTGTCACTCCCAGCTGCGCGGGTGATCCGTTCGCTGGAGCGAATCATCGAATGGCGCGGAAAGCCCGGCGCGATTCGCTGCGACAATGGCCCCGAATACATCAACAGCGCACTGCAGCAGTGGGCCGAGCAACATGACATCAAGCTCGACTACATCCAGCCCGGCAACCCACAGCAGAATGCCTACATCGAACGCTACAAACGGACCGTGCGTTACGACTGGCTGGCCCAGCTCCTGTTCGACTCGATCGAGGAGGTGCAGGAATCGGCTACCCGCTGGCTATGGACTTACAATCACGAGCGGCCGAACATGGCACTCGGCGGCATCACACCGATGCAACGTTTGGCCTTGATCCATTAGCTCCACTTTTGGCGACTGCTAAAAATGGGGGGATTACCGATACACCTGAATTGTTGCTTCATGGAAAGTGGTGATCACCGCATGCATAAAATTCTGCACTTTCATTTACCGAAAACTGGTGGTACCGCACTACGCCATCACCTAATCGAGCAACTGGGCGCCGCACGCGTTACTCCCAGCATAGTTGGCATGCGCTTGAATGATGCAGTGTCCAAATGGGACAACCTCGACGTCATCAGTGGTCACTTTTCTCTGCGTCAAGGTGATCGACTGCCTGCCGATCGCTGCGGAATGACCGTATTAAGAGATCCTATTGACCGGTTCCTATCGGACTATTTCTTTTCCAAAAGCGATAACGCCGAACGGTTGCTTGACGCAAGAAAACATACCCTCGGCTTGGACGAATATCTGGAAAGTCTTTCGTTGCAAGAGCGGAATTGCCTATCACTGCAAATCGAGATGCTTTATCCGCTAGGCACGAGTTCCCAAACTACCTTGTCGACCAATGACAAACTCGCAGCATCGGTGCTCGCCCTAGATGGTTTTCAGCTGCTTGGCGTGCAGGAAGAACTGGAGGACTTTGCGTGCATGCTGGACGCCCACTATATGTGGCCGCCACTGCCGCTTGAGATACACAACGCAACCTCGCTGCGTGTTAGCGCTGATGACTTGAAACCCTACCAGCGGCAACACCTGCAAAAGCTGCTCGAGGCCGAGTTCGAGCTGTACCAGCAGGCCACGCGCCGATTCAAGCGCGAGCGGAGGAAGTTCATCGGCCGGTCGCCGGGCCCGAATAAAGAGCTCCCCCTCATCACCGATAGGGTCGAACTCGCCTCTGCCAGCAGTCTCGCCATTGAGACAGTCCAGGACTTTGGTGACAGACGCTGCATCGTGAAAGGAGTAAGAATGACCGGCGAAATATCTGGGCACGAATGCGTGATGATGGACGAGCGATTTTCGATAGCGATCGACTTTGTCGCATGCGAGATGATCGACGAACTGAACATCGGCATAGCCATCAAAGACGAACTAGGCCAACTCGTCTTCGGCACCAACTCATTGCTGCTCGGCAGTATATATTCCGTCTTCCCGGGCCAGTACACAGCCCAATTCGACATGCTCAATCGTACCGGTCATGGCCGCTATAGCGTGGATGCTGCATTGGTACGCAGCGACAGTCATTACGATGGCTGTTATCACTGGGTTGAACAGATAGCTTTTTTCGAAGTGTATGAGAGCGCGTCAAAACACTTCGAAGGACGCTTGCTTATGGATGCAGAGGTCGCATTGACCGCCACTTCGCCTGAAGCGTCATGGAAGCGTGCGCCATCCACAGGGCCGAGCCGTCTGGTCCGCTCACTGGGTCGCATGAATGAACCACTGTCTCAGTTTATGTCAACGATTTCGCCGATGTGCGACCCTGCGCACCTCGACGTTGGAACAGACGTTTTGTTGTCGCTGCGCGTGGAGAATCTCGGCGACGAGGGATGGCCAGCATTCGGTCTGCAGCATGTAGCACTGAGTTATCGCTGGTTGACGACTGAGGGCAGGATCGTCGTTGCCGATGGGCTGCGGACACGGCTGCCGTTCGACATGTCGCCGGCTAACACGGTGATCGTGCCGTTAAGGGTACGCGTACCCCGCGAGCGTGGGGATCTTCGCTTAGTGGTATCGCTGGTTCAAGAAGGGGTTGCCTGGTTCGTGGAAAAAAATCCCAATTCCGGACACGTTTTTCACATCCGGCTTACTTAAAGCGTAAGCTCAGTCAGCTCGTTAGACAGCTCGGAAGTGGAACTTTCTGACATGTTTCGTCCGGGAGGTTCCCGTGGCAAAGTCGCGGTCGACCTAGTTCAAGATCGCATCGATTCTCAAGAAATCCAACCTGGCGTGCTGGTCAATGACATCCGCCTATATCGAATCATTCAACGAACGCCTGCGCGACGAATGCTGGTTTATCAGCATCACCCACGCCAAGACCGTCATGGAGGGACTACCCTTGCATCGCCCACCACTGTACAAAAGCAAAGCGCCCGGCATTGCCGGGCCATTTGCTTTTTGGCGTTCGGTTCGTGGTCAGAACGATCCTGCGCCAAGCACATGCTCGACCAACAGGGCGAGAAATGCCTGACGCTGCTCCCGATATCCCGGGTCCTGGGGGCCCGCCATTGCGGCGTTGTGCATGGCTTGATGACTGGCATCAAGCGCAGCACTCAGCTTGGTGACGTGCAGATACTCGCCAGGATCACACGCTACATTGGCATGTCGCGCCCAGAACGCAGGCTCGGGCGGCAAGGCAATGAATTGCTCCTCCCAACGCAACTCACCAGCCAGTGCACCGAGGGCCGTTCGCGGGCTGTTGCCGTGCAGCTCGTAACTGAAGCCATCCAGCCATGCCGGCAACGCACTGGCGGGCATCGGTCGAGCCAGCGCATAGCCCTGACCGAAATCCGCGCCAAGAATGGCAGCAGCCTCGACCAGGTCGAGCGACTCCAGACCTTCAACCACCACCTCAAGCTGCAGGTCGTGACCAATCCGGATCAATTGGCGAATGAAGCGAAGCGTTCCCAACGGGTCCTGCCGTGCCTGAAAGACAATGGCCTGATCAATCTTGATCCGGTCAAACGGCCACTGCCGCAGGCGAATCAGGGAACTGTAGCCCGCGCCCAGATCGTCCTCGACCAAACGCACACCCAGCGCACGGAGTGACTGCATGCCGGGGGCATCGAGCCACGCCGCGTGTTCGGTACCCATCGGAGACTCAAGTATCTCCAGCAGCAACGCGTGTGGAGGACAGCCGCTAGTCTCGACCACGGCGGCAGCCACCTCGGCATAACGCGAATCTTCAAGTGCTGCAGCGGGTACGTTCACGGACATGTCCAAGGCATGACCCAGCTGCAGCATCCGCGCACGGCATGCCGTCGCCTGGCTCAAGCCCTGATGGAAAAGCGTGATCAGCTCGTTGGTGTCCAGCACGGGAAGAAAATAGCCCGGCGCAAGCCATTTGCCATCGACGTCGCGCAATCGAGCCAGCGCCTCGAACTCCACCACCTTGCCATCGGCAAGCCGGAGCAAGGGCTGGTAATGCATCTGCAAGGCATCGGTTCCGACCATGGTCCGCCAGCGCTCGCGCACGAAAAATGGCAGCAATTCGGTACCGGCACGCGGCGGCGCCAGGCGCGCCAGCGCAAGATCAAGCACGGTCTTTATCTGTTCGACAAAAGCCTGCTGATCGTCGCTGCGTAACCCGCCCAGGTACGGGCTGTACAAGGTAAGCACGGCGGCAGGTTGCTGCGGCACGGGACACAACGGAATGGCCACACTGGAAACCACGCCAACCTTGGCAGCGATATCGCGCCAGGCTACCGTGGCCGGGTCACTGCCGAAATGTACGCAACGCTGAATGGTCGAGGTTTGCCATGCCCGCACATTGGGGTTGCCCCCGCCCACGGAATCGGCATCGATATGGATTGACGGTGCTGTGCCAGCGCTCACTGCACGCAAATATCCGGCGATCGGGTCCCCGGCGATGAACTCGTAGGTCCACTCACCCGAAGCATCCGGACGGCCCACCGCACTGGCGCAAATTTCCCCGTGCGAAGCCATGATGTCGACCACGGCCTGGGCCAGCTTCAGGTAGCTATCAGCGGACCAGGCCAACGCATTCAACCGAGCCAGCAGTGCGACTCGATGACGCTGTACTTCGCGCATGCTTTCCAGCTGCCATTGGCGTTCCATGCCCAGTCGTTGCAGCACGATCGTCTGTGCCCTGCGCTCGTGATGACTCACCACCCGCAACTGGATGGCCAAGCGCTCACGCAGCAGATCGACGGCTTCCAGCATCCACACTTCGTCCAACCCGCAGGCAGCATGGAACATGCCGGCACGGATAGCGCGCGAGCGGTGATAGGCAAAGTCCACATCCGGCCGCAGCAGGCACAACATGTGATGCATCACACGACTCTTGAGCACGGTCATCTCGGCTTCTGGCAGTGCACGAAGCATCGAGGCAATACCGTCATGCCGAAGCAGACCGTCGACGTAGCTCTCGACCACGTCGGGAAGTTGCGACTCCCAAACCACGCAGCAAGTTTTCAGCAAGCCTGCCGCCTGATCGTCATAAGCCGACAAACTGGCATCGGAATCCTGCGCTGACTCAAGCGTGCCATCGGCTTGCGCCATGGCCCACCACCGCGTGCGAAAGTTTTTCCGCGCCTTGATCTGATACATCGCCTGATCCGCACGGCGCAGCAGTTGTTCGCCGCTGGCCGGAGCATCAGCCGAATACAATGCGATACCCAGACTGGCACCCATCGGCAACGCCAAACCGTCCATCCACACGGGCCGCAACAGGATTTCACCAGCGCGATCCAGCAGCCACTCGATATCGGCTTCCTGCTGAATGTTCTCAAACACCAAGACAAACTCGTCGCCACCGAACCGTGCCACGTAATCCTTGGCACGCAGCACCTTGCGCAAACGGTTGGCCACTTCCACCAGCAGCCGATCGCCGACGGCATGACCGTAACGGTCGTTGACAGGCTTCAGATCGTCAAGATCAAGCAGGCCGATCGCCATGCGACTTCCGTGCTGTCGCGCGTCCACCAGCATGGTGTCGAGATACTGGTCCAGTGCGCGCCGATTGGGCAGGCCGGTCAGATCATCATGCAACGCCAGATAAGACTGGCGCTCCTGCTCGCGCTGCAACGCCTGACGCTGCGCGTGCTGCTTCAGGGCCAGTCCGGCAGCATCAACAATTTCATCCAGTAGCCGGCACATTTCACCGTCAAACGCGTCAATCTCGACCGTTGCCACCGACAGCACGCCAACCGGTTCACGCGATGCCGCCAAGTCGCCAGCCGACAGCGCGAACAGCGGCCAGCAACCGATGGCACCCACCTTTTCAAAAACTTTTCGACGCCACGGCTCCATGGACTCGGGAAACACGGCCGGGCGGCGCCGAATCATCGGCATCCGGCGCATGAACGCCAGTGTCGGGGTCATGACTGACGGATCGTCGTCGTATTGCCGTGGACAAGGCAGGTCCCGCACGATGTCCATGCTCGGACCGAACAACGCGCTCCGCCGCAGCAGACCGGTGGCATCTTCCGGCACGAAAACCTCGGCCCAGGCTGCTCCTGCCATATCCACCAGCGCTTTGGCCAACACCTGGTAGACCGCATGCGGGTCAGGCTGCTCCAGCAAGGCGCGCTGAATCGTGCGCTGTGCATCGCGGTAGCGGCTCATCCGCAGGCTGCGTTGTTGCAACTCGTGTTGATCCCAGAAGCGACCAATTTCATCCGCCAGCCGCTGCGCCCACTCCAGCAACTCGACATTCAAGCTCGGGCCGTTCTCTCCGGCATAGGCCACCAATACCAGTTGACCCAGATCGCGCGTCTTCGACGCCGCCACAATGCAGGACCCAAACCCGTACTGCTTCGCTGCGGCTAGCCATGGACCGAAGCCAGGTGCACTAACTGGGTCAGCTCGTGCCGAACCCTGTCGCAGCGCTTTGCCCACCGGGCCACCACCGCCAGGGTCCGCTTCATTGGCGCTGATGTGAAGCTTCTTCACATATTCCGTCGCGATACCGGCGGCAGCCATGATGTCAACGGCGTCCCGCCCCGGTTCCCTGCGGCCGATCCAGACCAGCGGAAGTCCCATGGTCGAGGCCAGAATGCCGGCGATCGTGACCATGATTTCCTGCCGATCGCCGTCCGGCATTTCGTGCAGCAGGGAAAGCGTTTCCGCAACGCTCCGATAGAAGCGTTCTCGAAGTTCGGCGCGGGTCTTTTCCTTGGAGGTCATCCGTCTGTCAGCAGAGGATCATCGGAACAGGAGGGGCACGACTGGCTCGATACCCTGCCCCGGGTACGACCAAGCTCTACTTCACCACGAGTACGGGTAGCAAAGCCACTCTATTGTTTCGCCCGGCTACCGACAGTGGAAATCGGGCGCAGCGCGCCAACACACCAAAGCGTGAAGCCCGGCTGGACACCCGCACCAGACGGCTCAGTAACGTCCCGCGAAACCCCTGGTTTGGCACGTTACTTGTGCAGCAAAAAGAACACCTCTCCACTGTTTCGCAATGAAGAGGTGTCCTTCGATCTCGCCGCCACGAACTTCGTCAGGCGTCGTCAGCGCACGGCAAATGGGTCAACGCCAACACGAGCCGGAAACGGAGCTGTCGTCACCACGCGCACCCTTCTGATCGATTGAGAGTGTGCCGCAACTTGCGTCATTGGTTGCTTGCGAGTCCTTCGGTGCTGCAGTTACCAGGTAGCTGGAAACAGTCAACGAGGTCGACGGGAAATCGTAGTTGTAGAAACGCCCGGTCTGCGCATTCCCCGAACAATCAAGATTGGCCAGCGCCTTCGTGTTTGGAACGGGAGGAGTGGCGCCATCGTCGTTGTAGCGAAGATGGGTGGTGTAGTAGCGCTCCATGTAGTTCGCGTATTCCGACAGGCAGCCTTCGGCTGCCACGCGCCGGGTCTTGGTGATGTACTTGGTGTAGATCGGCCAGGCGATCGCCGCCAGGATGGCGATGATTACCACCGTGATCATCAACTCCATCAGGGTGAAGCCCCCGCTGCGCCGAGCCGCACCGCATCCAGCGGAAGCGACCGAGCCGTCAGCCAAGAACGACCCGGATTCGCCATCCACCGCGACATCGCCGTTTTCATTCAAAAAAAACGCATTCATCATTCAGTCCTTCACTGGGCGATCAGCTCTCGCCAGGAAACGCGGATTATGGCGCCGGTCGAGCTCGAGGTCTTGGTGCTGCTGGTCGTTCCGTTGTCGAAACTGGTCAACATGGTGCTACCAACAAAGATCGGGTTGTTCGGCAGCGATGAGAAGCCAATGCCAGCCGCCGGCGTACCGCCTACCGAGTCGGACGAATCGATGTTGCCATCGCCGTTTCGATCGAAGAAGTTCGCCGAGGGATTGGTCCCAGTGAAGGGGTCCAACGCCATGATCCAGCCTCGCCCTGACGGATTGCACGGGTCAGTAGCCTGCGGAATGCGCGTGGTAGCCAGCAGCAGGTTGCCCTGGAACTGGTTGGGCGTGACTATGCGTTCGCCTTCGGCACCGTTGACCGGCGACGTGAGATCGATGTACCAGCCAGATTTACCGGTAATCGCTGTGCTGGCAGCCGCCGCCTGGGCCAACGTCGTCACCGTGCGACCGTTGCCGACCTCAGAAGTGATGGTGCGATTCACCAGGTCGGTCGCACGGGTCGAGGTGGATTTGACGGCCAGACCTGGCGTGCCGGACTGCACGATCAACCCATACCAACTCTGTGTCTTGAGGTTGGTAAGGTCTGGCGTGTCCAGATACTGACCGGTGCCGAAAAACACCCAGGTATTGCCGGTCGCCGGATCCTTGCCGACAAGCATGCCTGCCGTGATGGGTTGCCTGACGCTATTGCCGTCCAGGGCGGTAAACAGATTCACACCATCACTGCTTGGCGTTGCGGTGGCCGTGGTGCCTGCACTGGTGTTCAGTGTGAACGACCAAACATTCCCGTCGGCATCGCCCGCATAAGCTGTCGTGCTGACGCCATTGCCTGACGGGTCCATCCAGACCGCCGGTGCAGCCAGGCCGCTGGTGTCGGTGGTCTGGTGCACGGTCAAGCCACCATCAGCCAGGTTGAACTGCAACAGCGCAGACTTGCCCTCGGCACTGTTGTAGCCGTTGCCGATCAACACCGACCAGGTGCCATCGGCCGTCTGCGCAATCACCGGCTTGCCGACCATCTCGCCGATGAAGCCGCTATTGGTCAGGCCGTCGGCTGCTGATCGCTCCCACAGGAACTGAATGCTGGCCGGGTTGGTAACATCCAACGCATAGACCGTCTTGGCCACGCCACGACCGGTGGTACCCACCATGACGGTCTTCCACTCCGGCGTGCTGCCGATGTAGGCATCAGCAATGGTCAGCTCGCCATCGTTGAAAAAACTATGCTCGACCGTGCCGCCATATTCCACACTGGCGAGCGCACTGACGCCAGCGGTAATCACGGCACCTGGCATGTAGGCGAAGTTTTCTGCCCCCGTAGCGGCGTCAAATCCATGCAACATACCGTCGTTGGACGCCACGTAGATCGCGCCCGAACGACCGGATTGACCGCTTGCGAATGTCGAGTACGCCGACGAACCGGTGAACGATTCGGTGTAGAACTGGTTCGAATTCGGTGCCCCCGCATAGACCGGCTGCGAATTCACGATGTCACCGATGGGGGTATCGCGAATGCGCAAGCCCCCAGCTGTGGTCTCGTTTGATTTGTCGCCACGCAGGTAGTTGATGACTTTTGTTTCGTCAGTAGCCGTGCCAGCCACGTTACTCAACGCGGCATGTTGGGCGGTCGACAGTAACGGCAATGTGCCATCGCTGGCGACCTTGAACGCCACAAACTGACTGCCATGGCTCGCTGCCGGATTGAAGGTCATGATATTGCGGTTGGCAGCCGTTGGAAGCTCAACCTGGGCGAACCAAGTTGCCGGGTTAAGGGCGCCGGTGGTGGAATCCACGGGCAGCGCCTTCAGGTCACCCTTCCATTTGGCCGTCCAGTAGTTGGCCTGATAGGCCACGGTACCGGTCTGCAACTGGGTAGAATTCGCCGCCAAGCTGGCACCGGTACCGACACGCTCCGAGGCGCGTTTCAGTGCGTCTTTCAGACCGTTGGCGAACTCCTCCGGACTCTTGGCCGAGTAGAAACCGCCATGACCATTGACTGCAGCATGCGCAAGATCGGCAATGTTGTTCAAACTGTCGGCGGCTGGCCTCGGCCACACAAAACCACTGATGGCCTTGCTGGAGTCGCCTCGCGACCAGGCTAGAACGTCATCCATCGGAATGGGTGTTGTCTGGTCCGCATACATCGGCGAAAAACCCAGTCCCAAGGTGAAGGTCGACATGTGCTGCCAGAAAGCGGGGTCGTCCGTGTTGGTCGGCACTTCATTGGACATACCGTCCTGCAGGTCAGTCTTCCAATACTTCATCGCCACATCGGCCAGCGTGTTGCTGTAGGTAGTGGCGGTGGTGGTGGTTACCTTGCTGCATATGCCGCGGTCGCTGCTCAGTGTGTAGCCGGTGTTGCACGTTGGCGCAACGACGCTGGTGCCTTTCAGGCAGTAATAAGTGGTGTGAGTGCCACCGGGTGGCAACAAGCTGTAACCAGCGCTGCACTTGGGCGTCTGGGTAGTGGTCACCGTTGACGACGCCGAGTCGGAGAACGGCGACGCCGGGGTGTAATAGCTGCTCTGACCATTGGGACCCAGCACCGAGGGCCCGGCCGTGCCGTCGGCATCGCCGATACCACTAGGCACGCCTCCGTTCCAGAAGCCATCGGTGGTCAGGATGGTGTAAGACTGGCGACAGGCAAGCTGCTCGCTTCCCGCTGCCGTGGTGTAGTCCGGATCGGACGCCATTCCCTGCCATGGCTGCGTCGACTGGTAATACTTGCCGACGCCATCCAGGGCACTGACCAACGGCGTGCCGTTGCCCGGGGAAATGGCGTTCAACCAACTCCAGAACTTGTTCTTCTGCTGCGCGGTGTAAGTGTTGCCAAATGGCGCCACCTGGGCGATCGTCATGCTGTTGAACGATGCTGTGCTGGAGGGAAGCCCGCTGTCGTTGTTGCCATTGAGCGAGCCGAAACCCACGCGGAAAGTTGGGTCCAGCGTGGAGAACGAATTCATCAGGCCGCTCTTGGCCATCATCATGCGCGTGCGGTAATACGAGAACCAGTTCGCCACATTCTGTTTCACCGACGCCGAGCCAGTGCAGACCGCGCTGCTCGCCGAAGGCAGCAAGGCGCAGTCAGCCGTGTCGCCCACGTAGTACTTGGTATTGGCGGCACCGGTCGTATAGGTGAAGAAATATTTGTCCACGTAGTCGGTATGCGTGCAGGTCGACGTCCCGGTCAGAACGTCGGCGCCACTGCAGGAGTACGAGGTGATGGTCGCCGTCGCATCAATGACACTGTTTCTGTTGGGAATGGTGTTCTTCTTGCATCGCGTCGTCCCGTACGGGGAGTAACCGCTCGGACAGCTGTAGGTGTAGACGGGGTTGGCATCCAAGGTGGACGTGACTATGACGGTGAACTTCGTGAAATACGGAAACCTGCGCGCATAGGTGGTGTTGCCACCATTGTATTTCGTCACATCCGTGGTGCTGGTATCGCGGAACCCGTCCTTGTACGCGCCGGTCAGACTCGGCGATGCCGGATAGTTCGAACCATCCGCTTTCGGCGGCGGCGTATACGTGATCGTCGGGTTGTAATACACACCGTTGACGGCGGAATTGCGCAAGTCGTCGTCACCCGTTGCGCTCAGATAGCCATAGTCGGGCATGTAGTCCCAATCCATTGACCCGGAGTCGTCCAGGATCAGCACCAGGTTGGGTGGCAGCGAGCGCTGGATGATCAACGGCGACTGGTCCACGCTGACCGCTGCCAGTGCCGGCGTGTAGACGGCCCCCAGCATCCAGATCGACAAACCGGTGTACAGCAAGCGGCTGAGGAAACTGCCGGATTTACTGCTTGGACGGGATGATGTGTTCATGACGATAGCGCTCTCGAATAATGCGTCATGGAAAGGCCCATGCGCCGTGTCGATATGAAACGGTGGATCAGCCGCGCTTGATCATGGCCTGGAGCACGACCACTGCACGATCAC
The DNA here is from genome assembly GCF_029224025.1 of Rhodanobacter sp. AS-Z3. NCBI lineage: Bacteria > Pseudomonadati > Pseudomonadota > Gammaproteobacteria > Lysobacterales > Rhodanobacteraceae > Rhodanobacter > Rhodanobacter sp. AS-Z3. Next base: position 1,944,913 of record NZ_CP119392.1, on the reverse strand, counting down.
CCGTGCCAGCGCTGGCCGGATTGCCGCTGCGTGCGGTGACCCGGTAATAGACGGCCGTGGTGGATGTTCCCTGAGCGCCATAGTTGTGCGCGTTCGCGCTCTGGCCATAGCCCGTGCTGGTGCTGGGGTCGTACCAGTTGCCCATGTTTTCGACCACGTACTGCGGCTGACCCGTGGCCAGGTTGCTGGCCGCGAACTGGCCGGCGCCAGTGCCCGAATCTACCGTGATGATCTTGCTGGTATCCAGGTTCGGGTCCTCGAACGGATTGCCCTCGCAAAACACACCGCCCGCCTGACAGTTGCGCGCAATGTCAGCGGGAAAGTTTGCGACACGCGCCTGCGCCGCACGCATGGCGGCCTCGGCGCTCTGGAACGCGATCTGGCGGTCAAACTGGTTCGCCGCCATGCGCTGCTGCATGATCGTGCCGCGCACGGCGGCCAGACCGACCAAGGTAATCACGATCAGCAGCAACAGCGCCACCACCAAGGCGACGCCATGCTGACCATGACCAGAAACGGAGTGTTGGGAAACGTGAGCGCGATTCATGTCAGATCACCCGATTTCGGATGGTGGTGGTCGCCGTAAAGGAGCGCGAGATTGGCTTGACGTCGGTGCCGGCCTTTTTGTCGACACTTTCCAGTGTCAGGCTCACCCGCACCGCATCGACCAGCACCCAACTGGTGACATTGGGCGCCGTCACGAAACTGTTGGTACCGGTCTGGTGATAGGTGATCGCCATCGCGGTGACATCACGCACCATTTCCTGTTTTGTCGCGGTGGGTGTTCCGGAAACATTATCCAGGCCCACGCGATACAGCGAACTCCCACCGGCCGGATTGGTTCCGATGTACCAATCCGCCGCCGTCAGCTTGCTGATCTGCGAGTTGGTAACGAAGACATAGCTGCTGGTGCTTGCGCACACGGTCGGGAAACTCAAGTCTAGTCCGCAGTTGCCGGGCGTGCCGGAGCTAGCGTCGTGGGTTATCGTGCCGCTGGCCAGCCCGGTAATCTGCACCAGCACGGAATGATCAGGATCGCACACGATCATCACGTCACCGGCGCTGAGGCCGGAATTGGTTTCATTGAGAGTGAAGGTGCCAGCCGGCTCGGCGTTGACCTTCACACTGACACCCGAACCAGTACCGCCAAGCACCATCAGCGAATCCGTGCCCGCGAGCCGCGTCGATACCGCCGTTCCGAAGGCCGTGCCGGTTGCCGGATCGCCGGTGCTGCCGCCATAACCCATCACGGCGTTGTTCCAGTTCGCCCACCAAGCCGTGGCACGGTTGTTGAGCACGTTGGCCACGCGTCCATTGTTGGTGCAACCGGTGAGACTGGCATCGCGAATGTCACGCGCCATCATCTCGAAGGCGACACGCGAACCATCCTGCACGTCACCCAGCGCCTGGTTGGTGCGATAGGTGCGCTGGTTGGCCAGAAACACGCTGACCACGCCGCCGATCACAATCAGACCCAACAGCATGGCCACCATCAGCTCGATCAAGGTGAAACCCGCTGAAGCACGCATGGCACGCGAACTCGAAAATGCGAAACGACGGCTCATAGCATGGCCCTGGTGGTGACGCTCTGGACGCTGCTGCCACCGACACCAGCACGGCTGTCGTCGAAAGTGATGGTGACGGTGCAATCGACGTTGTCGTTAACGGTGCTGCAATTGATGTCACCGGTAGTGGTGGCAGAAGCACCCAGCGCCTGTTTGAGCTGGCCGCACCACTGGCTGACCTGGGCATCGGCGAGTGAGCCACCGGTTCCAGCCGGACAGGCATTGGCCTTGATGGACCCTGAACCCGTGTGGTTATAGGTTCCCGCCTTGGCGGTGTTGAAATCCGCGCGCATCGCATCGAGGATCGAGTAGCTCGATATCGTCGCCATACTGCGCGCCATGGCACTGTTATTAGTAGACAACGACATGGCCTGCAGCGCAGCGATGCCGAGGAAGGCGATGGAAAGCACCAATACGGCGACCAGCACTTCGATCAAGCCGACGCCGCCCTGCAGGCAGCGCTGACCAACGATGTGTGCCCGCACGGGATTGTTGGACATAAGATCAGTCATCTTGTTCATCACTAGGGGCAACTTCCCGAGCTGGGTTTTGTTTCGACGATCGAACCCGCGACCATCGAGATTTTTCGATGATTGTTGGTGCTCATCTGGCTGGTGCAGATATCAACCACGGTGCCAACGTAAAGACTGGTATCACCAACTTTCCGAGCCAGTCCCTGTGCATCGAAACGCAGCGCGGCCGCGTTGCCCGTAAGCTGCAGTGGCGCGGTCAAATTTGGTGTTCCGGCGAGTACCTGAGTGACATTGCCACCCTTGGTCGCCCAGACCGCGCCTGTTTCATCACCGCAAGCGGCCCCCAGGTCACTACTGGAATTGGCACTCGATGAATTGCTGCACAACTGTGTGCTCGCATTGCGCTTGATCGCTTCCATCCGTGCAACATTGATTGCATGGACGATATCGTTGGCGCTGGTAGTGAGCCGATTAGACAAGGTGAGGTTCTTGAAGCTTGGCACCGCGATCATCATCAGAATCGTTGCGATGGTCAGCGTGACCAGCAGCTCCACCAACGTGAACCCGCGCTGGGCGCGGAGCCCGGCCAGCTTTGGCTTTGGCACGGTGATCAACGAGACGGCTCGCTGACACAACAAGACTTGCATGGAATTCTCCCTGATACCCCACACCACTCTACTCAGCCAGCTGTGCACCGCCAGCCCTCAGCCGACCAGCGGTACAAATTGCCCGACGAGCGGCCCGCAGCGCCACGGCAAACGTGACCGGAGTCACGACTACGGGAGGCCTGCGTAAAAAACAAAGGCCCGCTTGCGCGGGCCTTTGGGTGTCTGGTGCCGGAAATAGGAATCGAACCTACGACCTACGCATTACGAATGCGCCGCTCTACCAACTGAGCTATTCCGGCAAAGAGCCGCAGATTTTACGGTGTAGTGCCTGGACGACGCAAGCTTGGCGCTTCAGAAGTGGGTGGAACCGGCGCCACCCACCACGCGCAATTCCTTGGGCAACGCGAACGTGATGTTTTCCGGCTCACCATCCAGCTCACTCACGCTGCCGGCGCCCCACGACTGCAGGCGGGCAATTACCTCGCGCACCAACTTCTCCGGGGCTGACGCGCCCGCGGTCAGACCGATGCGCTTCACACCATCGAGCCAGCTGCGCTCGATGTGCTCGGCGCCATCAATCAGGAAGGAACGCACGCCCTGCTTCTCGGCCAGTTCGCGCAGGCGATTGGAGTTGGAGCTGTTGACCGAGCCGACTACCAGCATCAGATCGACCGCGTCGGCCAGCCGACGTACGGCGTCCTGGCGGTTCTGTGTGGCGTAGCAGATATCGTCCTTGCGAGGACCCTCGATCTCCGGAAATCTCGCGCGCAACGCTTCGATGATCGCCTTGGTGTCATCCACCGACAGTGTGGTCTGGGTGACGTACGACAACAACTGTGGAAATTTCGGAGTCATCGTGGCGACATTTTCCAGCGATTCCACCAGCAGAATTTCACCGCTGTTGGTCCGATTCCACTGACCCATCGTGCCTTCCACCTCCGGATGGCCGGCGTGCCCGATCAACACCACACTACGACCGATGCGTCCCAGTCGCGCCACTTCCATGTGCACCTTGGTGACCAGCGGACAGGTGGCATCGAAGACTTTCAGATGCCGCTGGTCAGCCTCTTCGCGCACTGCCTGAGAGACACCGTGCGCGCTGAAAATCACCGTGGCACCGTCCGGTACTTCATGCAACTCCTCGACGAACACCGCACCGTCGGCGCGCAGCTTGTCGACTACGTAGCGGTTGTGCACTACCTCGTGCCGCACGTAAATCGGGGCACCGTAAGACTCGAGCGCACGCTCAACGATGGCGATGGCACGATCGACGCCGGCGCAGAAGCCGCGCGGGTTGGCTAGCAGGATGTCCATGGGAAATCAGATGACCTTGGCCCTCCCCCTGGCCGCTGGGGAGATGGATAAAGCGTCTTGCGTCACGCGAAAGACGACGACAGCAAATTATCGCACGCGATCTTCGTACTTGCCGCCGAACAGGCCGAACACAATCAACATCACCGCGCCGACCGTGACCCCGCAATCCGCCACGTTGAAGACCGGATAATTCCACTGACGGAAGTACACGTGTATGAAGTCGGTGACCTGCGAAGCATGCAAGCGATCGATCAGGTTGCCGATCGCGCCACCGATGATGAGTGCGAGCGGCAAGCTGGTACGCCAGTCGCGCCGCGAGGTTCTTGCCAGCCAGCCAACCAGCACCGCGCTGATCACCACTGCCAGTGTCACAAAGAACCAGCGCTGCCAGCCAGCGCCACTGGCCAGAAAACTGAACGCGGCCCCTGGATTGAACGTCAGCGTCCAGTTCAGGAAACCCGGAATCACCGGATGCGGCACGCCCATCGGCTGCAGGGCATGCACCGCCCACCATTTACTGAGCTGATCGAGTGCGATGACCGCGGCGGACAGCCCCAGCCACGGGAGAGCATTGGGTTTGGGATGCATGGTCATGAAACTCGGTGATGAAACGTTTCAGATGGGGACGCTCAAGACCCGGCGGACAGTGCCGACCCTGCGAAACCTGGCGCGTGCAACCGGCGGGCCGTGCCCGCCCTACGAAATTCGCTGCGTAGGGCGGGCACAGTCCGCCATCCCCGCATGTCCGATCAGAACCAGCGGCGATCTTCGCCCGGACCTTCGATATTACCGATGCAGCGACTGCACAGCTCCGGGTGCTCGGCGTGGCTGCCCACGTCGTCGCGACGGTGCCAGCAGCGCACGCATTTGGTCGCGTCGCTGACGCTGGCGGAAACCCAGGCATCAGCCCCCTCCAGTTCCACCTTTGCCGCTTGATCAGTACGCGCAGCCAGTGGTGCCAAGCTGAAGTCGGAGGTGATGAAGAAGAAGCGCAGTTCGTCGGCAGACTCCGCGTAGCGTGCAGCCAGCGCGGCATCGGCATGAACCACCAGTTTTGCTTCCAGTGCCGCACCCAGTTGCTCGGACTTGCGCATGTTTTCGAGCACCCGTGAGGATGCATCGCGCAGCGCCAGCAAGTCGGTCCAGTAACGCCGTTGTTCCGGCGAACTCTGCGGTGCGGAAAGGCCGTCATACCAGGTTTCGAACAGCACACTCTCGCCATGCTCGCCCGGCAGCTGCTGCCAGATTTCCTCGGCGGTAAAGCTCAACACCGGTGCCAGCCAGCGCACCAGCGCCTCGGCAATGCGGTACATCGCGCTCTGCGCACTGCGCCGACCACGACTGTCGGTCGGCATGGTGTAGAGCCGATCCTTGGTGATATCCAGATACAGCGCACCCAGTTCGTTGGTGCAGAAGTTCTGGATACGCGCCACCACTTCGGGAAAATCGTAACGCTCGTAGGCAGCCAGTAGCGCCTGCTGCACGTCGAACGCCTGTTGTACCGCCCATTGATCAAGCAGCAAGCTTTCTTCCACCGGCAGCAGATGCTGTGTCGGATCAAATCCGTCGAGATTGCCGAGCAGGAATTTGGCGGTGTTGCGAATGCGTCGATAGGTATCGGACACGCGCTTGAGGATCTCGTCGGAGACGGTCATCTCGTTGCGGTAGTCGGCCGAAGCCACCCACAGACGCAGCACGTCGGCGCCGAGCGTATCCATCACCTTCTGCGGCGCCACCACGTTGCCCAGTGATTTGGACATCTTGCGGCCGTTCGCGTCGACCGCGAAACCGTGAGTTAGCACGTCATTGTAGGGCGCGCGGCCGTGGATCGCCGCGGAAGTCAGCAAGGAAGACTGGAACCAGCCGCGATGCTGGTCGGAGCCTTCCAGATACATCACCTTGTACGTCGACGCATCGCCCTGCTGCAGTTCCGGGCGCTGGCCGATCACCGCGTAATGGGTCACGCCGGAATCGAACCAGACGTCCAGCACGTCGGTGACTTTCTCGTAATCGTCGGCATCGGCACCCAGCAACTCCGCTGGCTCCAGAGCAAACCATGCATCGATGCCACCCTGCTCCACTTTCTTCGCCACCTGCTCCAGTAGCTCGACAGAGTCCGGATGCGGCTCCTGCGTCGCCTTGTGCACGAACAACGCAATCGGTACACCCCAGGTGCGCTGACGCGAGATACACCAGTCCGGGCGCCCGGCCACCATGCCGGCGATGCGCTCTTCACCCCAGCCCGGCACCCAGCGCACGTCCTTGATCGACGCCAGCGCGGTCTTGCGCAGATCAGCTTGTTCCATCGACACGAACCACTGCGGCGTGGTGCGGTAGATCACCGGCGTCTTGTGCCGCCAGCAGTTCGGATAGCTATGCTCGATCTTGGCGAAGGCGAGCAACACGCCGCGCTGGCGCAGCACATCGATCAGCGCCTCGTTGGCCTTCCAGATATGCATATTGCCCAGTTCGACGCCATCGGCCGCCGGCGTGTCAGCGCGATAAGCTCCGCGGGGACCGACGTAGTTGAGCAGACCGATGCCGTACTGGTTGCTCACCACGAAATCCTCGACGCCGTGATCGGGCGCTGTATGCACGGCGCCGGTACCGTCTTCCGCCGACACGTGATCGCCGACGATCACCGGCACCACGCGCTCATAGAACGGATGCTGCAGCTGGATATGCTCCAGCGCCTGACCGACGGCATGACCAAGCACGTTGGCCTGCTCCATGCCATAACGCTGGGCAACCTTCTCGACCAGCGCACTGGCGACCACCAGCAACACGCGACGATCACCGCGCGCCGGGCCTTCGATCAGTGCGTATTCCAGATCCGGTCCCAGCGACACTGCCTGGCTTTCCGGCAGTGTCCACGGCGTGGTGGTCCAGATCGGAATGGCGACGATGGCGTCGCCCGCATCAACGCCAAATTTCGCGGCCAGCGCCGGCGCGTTTACGGCGTCATAGGCCACATCCACCGCCGGCGACTGCTTGTCGCCATATTCAATCTCGGCCTCGGCCAGCGCAGAAGCGCAGTCGAAACACCAGTACACCGGCTTGGCACCACGCATGACATGGCCGTTGGCCACGATCTTCGCCAGTGCACGCAGCATGTCGGCTTCGTAACTGAAATCCATCGTGCGATACGGCTTCTGCCAGTCGCCGAGTACACCCAGGCGCTTGAAGTCGTTGCGCTGGGTATCGACTTGTTCGGCAGCGTATTCGCGGCACTTCTGCCGAAATTGCGCGGCATCGAGCTTGTCGCCCGGCTTGCCGAATTTCTTTTCAACCGCAATTTCGATCGGCAGGCCGTGGCAATCCCAACCCGGCACGTAAGGCGCACGATGGCCGGATAACAGCTTGGACTTGACCGTGATGTCCTTGAGAATCTTGTTGACCGCATGACCGATATGGATCGCGCCATTCGCATACGGCGGACCGTCGTGCAGCACGAACACGCTGTCGCGGTGTGCGGTCTTCTGCTGGATCTGCGCGTAGCGATCAACACGCTCCCACTCGGCCAGCCAGTCGGGCTCGCGCTTCGGCAGGTCGCCGCGCATCGGGAATGCCGTTTGCGGCAGGTTGATCGTGCTCTTGTAATCGTGGGTCATGTGCCTGGATGCCATCGCTGATATGTTGCTGCCCGCCGAACGGCGGACACAAGATTGCAAAGTTAAAGGATATGGGTGCGCACCGGAATACGGTTCACGCACCCACCAGCTGCGGATTCATGCCCAACAGCTCGCGCGCCTGACACGAATCCAGCGCCATCTGCGCCTTCAGCGGCTCCAGCCCGTCGAACTTCTGCTCGTCGCGCAGTTTGGCGACAAACTCCACCGCCATGCGCTGGCCGTACAGATCGCCGTCGAAATCGAAAAGATGGACTTCCAGCAGCGGCTGACTGACCTGATTCACGGTCGGGCGCACGCCGAGGCTGGCCACGCCGGGCCAGCTGCATTCGCTTTCGCCCAGGCCCACGCGCACCGCGAAAATACCGTGGACCGGACTGACCCGCTGCTGCAGATGGATATTGGCGGTGGGATAACCGAGCGTGCGGCCGAGCTGGTTGCCGTATTCCACCTTGCCGTCGATCACGAACGGACGTCCCAGCAGCGGTGCCACTCCAGCGAAATTCCCAGCGGCGAGCATGCCGCGCGCGCGACTGGCGGAAACGCGCTCACCGTCGAGCTGGACCAGCGGCATGGTGCGGGCACTGAAGCCGAGTTCAGCACCCATCTGCTCCAGCAAGGCCACGTCACCGCCGCGCTTGTGACCAAAGCGGAAATCACCACCGACCCATACCTCACGCGCCGCCAGCCGTTCGACCAGCACGCGACGCACGAAATCTTCAGCCGACATCGAAGTCAGTGCCCGGTTGAAGCGCAACAACAAAGCGTGCTCCATGCCGGCGGCGGCAAAGCCGCGCAGTTTTTCACGCACGCTGGACAGGCGCGGTACCGGTTCGGGCGAGAAGAACGCCCGTGGCAGCGGCTCGAAGCTGAGCACCACGGGAGTGCAATCCAGCGCTTGCGCACGCTCGCGCACCTGCGCGAGCAGTGCCTGATGACCGCGATGCAGGCCATCGAATGCGCCAATCGCCACTACGCTGCCGCGCGGCGTCAGGCACGGGCCCGCGACATCCCTGGAAAGTCTCGTCATCGCATGAGTATACCGGCCGGACGAGGCACGATCAGCCGTGGCGCGCGCTCAAGCACCGCGCAAGTCACGCAGGCGGAAGCCACTGGCGAACAACGCGCCGACATAAGCCGCCGCGCCAGCCATCACCAGAGCTGCCAGACGCCACAGCCGGGTGAGCACCGGAACGCCATGCAGCCACTCCGGCCAGAACCAGCGCCCCAGCAGCAATACCGTGGCCATCGCCAGACACGACAAGCCCAACCGCACCCAATGCCGCGACCAGCCGGCTTGCCGCTGATAAACACCAGCCTTTCGCAACCAGTGCCACAGCAGCAGAAAATTGACGTAACTCGACAGCGCACTGGCCAGCGCCAAACCCACATGCAGACCCGGCACCTGCGCAATGCCAGCCAGCCAACTGCCCTGCTTCACCGATGCTGGCGCCCACAACTCGAAGAACAGGGCGATCAGCAAGCCGTTGAAGACCATGTTGATCACCAGCGACGCCACACCCGCTTTCACCGGCGTACGTGTGTCCTGCCGCGCATAGAACGCCGGCAGCAGCACCTTGACCAAGGCATACGCCGGCAAGCCGCCGCTGAGCGCCAGCACCGCGGCGGCGGTCATGCGGGTATCGAAGGCGGTGTACTGACCGTTCTGGAACAGTGTTGCCACCAGCGGTTCGGCCAGCAGCGCCAGCGCAATCGCCGCCGGTACCGCAATCAGCAAGGTGATGCGCAACCCCCAGTCCAACGCCCTGGAGAAGCCGGCCCGATCGGTACTCACGTGGTGGCGTGACAGCGACGGCAGGATCACCGTACCCAACGCCACGCCGAATACGCCGAGCGGCAATTCAAGGAAGCGAGTCGATTGCCACAGCCAGGTCTGCGAGCCGGTCACCAGCAGCGAAACCACGATGGTATCCAGCAGCAAGTTGATCTGGGCCACCGACGAACCAAACAACGTCGGCACCATCAGCTGCATGATCTTTCTCACCTGCGGCTGGCGCCATCCCCAGCGGGGCCACACCAGCAGGTCCAGCTTGCGCAACGCGGGAAGCAGGAACAGCAGTTGCAGCACGCCGGCCAGCAACACAGCCCAACCCATCGCAAGAATCGGCGTATGCAGATGCGGCGCAATCCACAGCGCTGCCACGATCATGCAGACATTCAGAATGACCGGCGCCAGCGCCGGCATCGCGAAACGGCTGAAACTGTTCAGTGCGCCACCGGCCAGTGCCGTCAACGAGACAAACAACAGGAACGGGAACATCCAGCGCACCAGCTCGGTGGTGAGATCGAACTTGTGCGGCTGGTCGAGCGCACCGGGAATGAAGGCGCTGGCCAATTGCGGCGCAAAGATCAGGCCCAGCGCCGTCACTACCAGCAACACGCCACCCAGCGTGCCGGCGACGGTCGCCATCAGCCGCTTCAAGTCTTCATGGGTTCCGGTTTCCTTCACCTCGGTAAAGACCGGCACGAAGGCAGTGGAGAACGAGCCTTCAGCAAACAGCCGGCGCATGAAGTTGGGGATGCGAAACGCCACCACGAACGCGTCGGTGGCTACCGTGGCGCCGAACACGTGGCTCATCGAGATATCGCGTACCAGGCCGAGTACGCGGGAAATCATCGTCATGCTGCTGAACGAGAGCAGTCCACGGAGCATGCTGGGTGACTTCATGAGTTGCTGTTATTGCCTTCGGCGCCGATCGCGCGGGGCGCACAGTTTGACAGCCCGTACGGGCCGGATGACAGCCCGAATGTGACAGAATGGAGGCTTCGCGATCAGCATGCACGGTTAACGGGCAAGGTTCCGCAGCGTAAATGATTGACGCATCGGCGAATCGCCCGCATAATTGGCGTCTTTTTCCAACCTCAACCTGCATTCCGGAGTTCTACCTTGGCCAACATCAAGTCCGCGAAGAAGCGCGCGCGCCAGTCCGAACAGCGCCGCCTGCGCAACATCAGCGCACGTTCCATGGTCCGTACCGCCCTGAAGAAGGTCGTCAAGGCCATCGAGGCCAAGGACAAGGCTGCCGCCGTTGCCGCCTATACCGCCGCCCAGCCGGTGATGGATCGTTACGCCGCGCGTGGCCTGATCCACAAGAACAAGGCTGCTCGTCACAAGAGCCGTCTCAACGCGAAGATCCGCGAACTGGCCTGAGCCAGAGCGCGATTCACGTTGCATGAAAAAGCCGGCGCAAGCCGGCTTTTTTTGTGCGTCAACGTGGGTGACAGAGACCGCAACACCTGATTGCAGCGGCGAACGCGGCTCTGGCCACCATCGCCACTACGACCAGCCGACCCGTTCCGCCAGCGCGGTCCGCATCAGACGACGGCGTCGAGCTCAGGGGCGGCAGCAGCCTTGCTTGCAGGGCGAACCGCCGCCTGACGTGGCGAACCACCGAGCAGTCGCGTACCAAGCATCAGCGCGATCACCACGACCGCGTAGAAGACCAGCTGGATACCGGACGGTCGCGCATCGTAACCAATCAGGATATGCAGCATCTTGCCCAGCACCGAGCCGTCGGAGAGCAGCCACGAGCTGTCCCATATCTGACTGCCCAGCTCAGGCAGAAGATTGGCCTGGACCAGATAACGTGCCGCACTGGAGGCCAAACCCGCCGCCAGCAACACCAGCATCCAGTTTGTGGCGGTGAAGAAGTAGCGCAACGGAATCCGCAACAAGCCGAAATACAGCAGGAAGCCGACCGTGCTGCCGCCAGCAATGCCGATGGCCAGACCCCGAACCAGCCCGTCGGCACCACCAGCCATCATGCCGTACAGGAACAACACGACTTCCGAGCCTTCACGCAATACCGCCAACGCCACGACGGCGAGAAGCAGGGACAGCGAGCTGGCGCCGGTCTGCACCGCACCGCCGACAGCCTTCATGTGCTGCGCCAATTCGCGGCCATGGCTGGACATCCAGATCACGTGCCAGCCGATCATCAGTACCGCGGCGAACAATACGCAGGCGTTGAACAATTCCTGCCCCACACCACTGGCTGCGCCAGCTATCGCCCCGGCAAATGTTGCCACCAGCAAGGCGCCTGACACACCCAGGCCAATACCGCCGCCGATGAACCAGCCCCGTCGAGCCACGCCACGCGTGGCGGCGGCGACGATGGTGACGATCAGCGCCGCCTCGAGAACTTCACGAAATACCAGTAGCGCAATACCCCACATGGACCTACTCCGCTATCAGGACGCCTTGGGCGGTGTCCTGATGGAAATCGCCGAAAAATTTGTACTCGCCAGCCTTGAGCGGCCCGACGAACACCTCGATGCTGCTGTTGGGCATGACGATCTTCTCGCGGCTGAAGTCCGAACTCTCGAACTCCTCGGGCGTCGAATCGTTATTGATGACCTTGATCTTTATCTTGGTATCGGCCGGCACTTTCAGCGTGGTCGGCTGATAACGGTGGTCCTTGATGGTCAAGGTGAACATCGGCACTTCGGTGGCGATCGCCACAAGCGGCAGGGCAAACAGCGCCGCGATCAGAAAACGTTTCATGGCGAGCTCCGGAAAGACTAGTGAATGGTAATGGTTCGCATTTATGCCCGCAAGCGAACCCTCGCACGCCGTTTAAGTCCCATATCGTCTATTGGGCGACCGGGTCGTAGCGCAAGTTGTCCAGCAGCGGCGTTTGGGGGCGCTGCATGATCAGAAACGTGTTGCCGGCCGCTTGATGGCAGGCCGTGCAGGCAGCCGACAATTTGTCATAGGCCTTGGAGAAGGCCGCCTTGTCTTGCGTAGCCAGCGCTTCCTGCACCTCCTTGATGGCTGGATTCATGATCGACGGCATCAATTCCGACAACTTCTCTGGCTGCAGTTCGGGCGCGTCACCGTTGGTCTGCTCGATCCCACGCAAGGCCTCGCCCAGTTCACCGACCATGAAGTAAGCCATCGTCCAGTTGCCCGATTGCCCGGCCCACCACAAACGGTCATGCCGAATCTGCAGTTGCAGCATCTGCTGGCCGAGTTCCGGCGCCGGATGTTGCAATTGCAACTGGGCGACCTGCGCCTTCAGCGCCGCCACCTCGCTGGCCAGCGCCGTCTTCTGACTATCCACTGGCGGTGACGATTGCGCAGCCACGGTTACCGTGGTCACGGCAATGGCCGCAACGGCAACTCCAAGGATGGCTAACAGCTCGATCAGGCGACGCGACATGATGGATTCCAATTGAGAACGATTCCTAGTCCCGTCATCATCGCCGCTTTCAAGGACCGGCCGCAAGCGCCGGTTTGGCGTGGTCATCGTTCACCCAACTCGTTGCCGCCGGATGTCCTCGTTATGATGATGAGCTGATCGCGACACTCAAGCAGGCCTCCCATGCAAGAAACCATTCTCGTCACACGCCGCGGCGCCATCGCCGAAATCACCCTGAACAGGCCGCAGATCCACAACGCGTTCGACGACACCCTGATCGCCGCGCTGACCGAGGCGCTGGCCGCCGCCGATACCGACCCGACCGTCCGTGCCGTCGTGCTGTCAGGCAATGGCAGCTGCTTCTCCGCCGGCGCCGACCTTAACTGGATGCGCGGCATGGCGGGCGCCAGCGAGCAGGAAAATCGTGAGGATTCGCTGCGGCTGGCGCGGTTGATGCGCAATCTGCAGTTCCTGTCCAAACCGACCATTGCTCGGGTCAACGGCGCGGCTTATGGCGGCGGCGTAGGTCTCGTCGCCTGCTGCGACATCGCGATCGGCGTGGACACCGCAAAGTTCGCCTTGTCCGAAGTGAAACTGGGCCTGGTGCCGGCGGTGATTTCGCCGTACGTGGTCGCCGCGATCGGCCTGCGCGAAGCGCGCCGGTTGTTCATCACCGGCGAAGTGTTCGATGCAGCCACCGCCGCGCGCATCGGCCTGTTGCACGCCGCTGTTCCAGCTACGGAGCTGGACGAGGCGATCGAACGGCAGTTGTACCTCTTAGGCAAAGCCGGTCCGCTGGCACAACGCGAAGCCAAGCAACTGGCCTTGCGCATCGGCGGTGCCGAGTTGATCGAGGCCGAACGCATCGATACGGAAAACGCCGCACTGATCGCTCGCTTGCGTGTGTCGCCGGAAGGTCAGCACGGCTTGACAGCCTTCCTCGACAAGCGGGCGCCGAGCTGGGTCGGCAGCGCCGCCGAATAATCGGCTCAGCGTCCGATCTGTTAGTTTTAGACGCTTTGCATCGACCCACACGGCTCCAGGGATTCGCATGTTCGAACGTGTATTGATAGCCAACCGCGGCGAGATCGCCTGTCGCGTGATCCGCACCTGTCGCCGCCTCGGCATCCACACCATTGCCGTGTATTCCGAAGCGGACAGGGATGCGCAGCATGTACGTCTGGCTGACGAAGCATGGCCGATCGGTGGGCCGCGCCCGGCTGACTCCTACCTGCGTATCGACGCCATGCTCGATGCCGCAAAAAAGAGTGGCGCGCAGGCGATCCACCCCGGCTACGGCTTTCTTTCGGAGAACACCGCTTTCTCGCGCGCCTGCAAGGACGCCGGCATCGTGTTCATCGGCCCCGATCCGGAAAGCATCGACGCGATGGGCTCGAAAGCCGCCGCCAAGCAACTGATGGCCAAACACGACGTGCCCTTGGTGCCCGGTTACAGCGGCGACAAGCAGGACAACGCCTACCTTGCCGAACAGGCGCACCAAGTCGGCTATCCGCTGATCATCAAGCCTTCCGCCGGCGGTGGCGGCAAGGGCATGCATGTCGTGCGTAGCGACGCGGAATTCCCTGAGGCGCTGGCCACGGCGCAGCGCGTGGCAGAGGCCGCCTTCGGCGATGCCTCGATGCTGTTGGAGCGGTACGTGGAGCATCCGCGCCACATCGAATTCCAGATCTTCGGCGACCGCCACGGCCACGTGATCCATCTGGACGAGCGCGAATGCTCGGCCCAGCGTCGCTACCAGAAGGTGCTGGAGGAAACTCCCTCGCCGTTCCTCACGCCGGAACGCCGCGCTGCCATGGGCGCCGCTGCGGTAGCCGCCGCACGAGCCGTGAACTACGTGGGTGCCGGCACGGTGGAGTTCATTGTCGGTCCCGCCGGCGATTTCCACTTCATGGAAATGAATACGCGCCTGCAGGTCGAGCACCCGGTGACCGAACTGACCCACGGCGTGGATCTGGTGGAGTGGCAATTGCGCATCGCCGACGGCGAACCGCTGCCGCTGAGCCAGGATGAAGTCATCTCGCGCGGTCACGCGATCGAGGTGCGGTTGTACGCGGAAGACCCCGACCAGAACTTCCTGCCCGGCTCCGGCAAGCTGCAGACGTTGCGACTGCCTGCGCCGTCCACCCACGTGCGTATCGACGGTGGCGTGATCGAAGGCGACACGGTGACGATCTTCTATGATCCGATGATCGCCAAGCTGATCGTGCATGACGCAAACCGCGCGCAAGCCCTGCAGCGCTTGCGCGAGGCGCTGGCGGCCAGCGAAATCGTCGGCCCGAAATCGAATATCGGCTTTCTCGAACGGCTGGTGCGCCACCCCACGGTGGTCGAGGGACGCATCGATACCGGCTATCTCGACCGTCATCTGGAAGAATTTCTGGTCGGCGATATACCGCCCACTGAAGACGTGCTGTTTGCCGCTGCTGCGGCCGTGCTGTTGTATGACGAGTCGCACGTCGCCAGCAGCGCGAGCGACCCGCATTCGCCTTGGTCCAGTGCTGACGCGTGGCGCATTGGTCACGCCGGCAAGCGCATCGTCGCGCTGACCTGGCGCGAACAGCGCTTCGAGATCGAGGCGCGCGGACACGCCGGCGACTATCAATTGCATCACGGTGAAACAAGCTGCGAAGTGCGCGGCGCGAAGTTGCTCGACAACGACCTGAGTGCACGCTTCGACGGTGAATCACGTCGTATCCCGTTGCGCAGCGACGACGCACGGGTGTTGCTGCACGACGCCCACGGCCAGCGCTACAGCTTTGCCCGCGCCGCCGCATTCGCATGGGAATCCAGCGACGCCGCCGGCGGCAACCAGGTAATCGCGCCGATGCCCGGCCGGATCGTGCTGGTCAAGGTGAAAGTCGGCGACGTGGTCGAACAAGGCCAGGAACTGCTGGTGATGGAGGCGATGAAGATGGAGCTGGCCTTGAAGGCGCCGCGCGCCGGCACCATCGAAAGCTTGAATGCGACGCAAGGCGAGTTCGTCGAAGCCGATGCCGTGCTTGTGCTTTTTGCCGATTGAAGCCGGCGACGTAGGGCGGGCACTGCCCGCCCCACTCAGCCGTGATACATCGTCAAGTACTTTTGAATTGATCTTTAGCATCAGAGCAGGAGCATCGCCCGCGAGCGGGCTGCTGCCATGTACCCACTGGAGCAGCCGATGAACTCATCCAACCACGTCCGCATCGTCGAAGTTGGCGCCCGCGACGGTCTGCAGAACGAGAAGACCCTGCTACCGACCGAGGTGAAGATCGCGCTGATCGACCGGCTTTCCGCTACCGGTTTGCAGACCATCGAAGCGACCAGTTTCGTCAGTCCAAAATGGGTGCCGCAGCTGGCCGACGCCGCCGAGGTGTTCCGTGGCATCCGCAAGGCTCCGGGCGTGAGCTATCCGGTGCTGGTACCGAACCTGCAGGGCTACCAACGCGCGCGTGAAGTCGGCGCAACTGAAATCGCCGTTTTCAGCGCGGCGTCCGAAGCGTTCAACCGCAAGAACATCAATGCCTCGATCGACGAATCCATCGAGCGCTTCATGCCGGTGATCGAGCAAGCCCGGGCTGATGGCGTCAAGGTACGCGGCTACGTCTCCACCGTGCTGGGCTGCCCGTATCAGGGCGAAGTGCCCGTCAGCGACGTGGTGCGCGTGGCCAAGCGCCTGCACGAACTCGGCTGCTACGAGGTTTCACTCGGCGACACCATCGGCGTGGGTACGCCGGCCAAGGCGCGCGCGATGCTGCAGGTGGTCGCGCAGGCCGTACCGATGGAAGCACTCGCCGTGCATTTCCACGACACCTACGGTCAGGCCCTGGCGAATATCCTGGCCTGTCTGGAAGAGGGCGTGCGCGTGGTCGACAGCTCGGTCTCCGGCACTGGCGGCTGCCCGTATGCGAAGGGTGCCACCGGCAACGTGGCCAGCGAGGACGTGGTCTTCATGCTGCACGGGATGGGTATGCAAACCGGCGTGGATCTGGACCTGCTGGTCGCTACCGGCGCGTGGCTTTCCTCGCAATTGCACAAGGAAACGGCCAGCCGGGTGACCCGCGCGCGCACTGCCGCTGACTGATCGAAGCCCAAAAGCTCGCTATCATCGGCGCTTCGGCCAACCGGACAAACCGATGCGCGCAAGCTTGATGATCTGGAAGACGGCAGCGATCGTACTGCTCCTGCTCTGCTCCCTGCCGGTGATGGCTGCTACGCCGAAAGGTGACTGGTTGCTGCTGCCCGATCGCGTATGGACGGCTGACGGTGACACCGCGCATACCGGCTGGGCGGTGCTGGTACACGATGGAGTGATCGCCGCCGTGGGCCCTGCCGACTCGATCCACGCACACGTCGGCGCGCAGCGAATCAAGCTGCCCGGCAGCACGCTGACGCCCGGCTTGATCGACCTGCATTCGCACCTGTTCCTGCATCCGTACAACGAGACGCTGTGGAACGACCAGGTGCTGACCGAGCCGCAGGACTACCGCACGCTGGCAGCCGCCGCGCACGCGAAAGCCACCCTGTTGGCCGGGTTCACCAGCTTGCGTGACCTCGGCACCGAAGGTGCCGGTTTCGCCGATGTTTCGGTCAAGCGGGCCATCGACGAAGGGATGATTCCCGGCCCGCGCCTGTTCGTGGCAACCCGCGCCATCGTCGCCACCGCCAGCTACGGACCTGGCCCGCGCGGCTTTCGGCCGGACCTTGACCTGCCCGGCGGCGCGCAGGAAGTCAGCGGCGTCGACGCCGCGATGGCTGCCGTACGCGAGCAGGCCGCACGCGGCGCGGACTGGATCAAGATCTATGGCGACTACCGCGTCGGCCCGGACGGCACGACCGCACCCACCTTCACTCCGTCCGAACTGAAGGCGCTGGTCGATACCGCGCACCAAATCGGCCGCCCTGTCGCGGTACACGCAGCCAGCGATGCAGGTGTGCGCATGGCCGTGGAAGCCGGCGTGGACAGCGTCGAGCACGGCTATGGCGCCAGCGAGGCGACCTTCAAGCTGATGAAGCAGCACGGTACGGCGTACGAACCGACACTTACCGCAGTTGAAGCCACCGCCGAATATTTCCAGCACTACGTGCCCGGCAAGAGCGAGCCCACCGAGCACATGCGCGAGGCCGAGCACGCATTCCGCACCGCGCTGAAACTGGGCGTGCTCATCGGCAACGGCAGCGACGTCGGCGTGTTCCGCCATGGCGACAACTGGCGCGAGCCGGCCGCCATGGTCGCCTATGGCATGACACCGGCGCAGGCGCTGCATGCGGCAACCGACGTGGCGGCGAAGATCCTGCGCCAGTCCAGCCGCTTCGGCCGCATCGCTGCTGGCCTGGATGCCGACCTCGTCGCGTTCACCGGCGATCCCAGCCAGCAGATCCAGGATCTGCAGCATCCGGTCTTCGTGATGAAGGCAGGCACAACCTATCTCGCGCCTGCCGCAACACCCTGAGCGGCGGCTTCCGGCCCGCCCGATCAAGGTCGCCGGCAACCGTCAGCACGAGGGGGGCAAGATACTTTGGTTGTCTCGACGAAGTAGCTAGTGTTCGCTGCTCACTGCCGCTGCCAGGCGAAGGAACGCCGACGGTTCGCGTTCGATGAATTCGCGGCGCACGTGATCAATCAACTCCCTCTGGCCGCCGAAAGGCACGAGGGCGGCAGCCTCGGCGAGCGATAGCCAGCGGAACGCCGAATGTTCCGCGTTGAGCCTTACCACGGCGTCATCAGCCACGCGGGCGACAAAGGCCGGCACCAGCTCAATGCCATCCGGCCGGGAAACATAGAACTGCTCGCAGAAGCTGGTGGCATAAAGCCGTTCGGGCGTGAGACCGGTTTCCTCGAACAGCTCGCGCTGTGCCGTCTGCCAGCCCGCCTCACCATCTTGTACATGGCCCGCGATATAGCTCCACGCACCAGCGAGATAGGGACCCACTCGACATGCCATCAGCATCTGCGTGTCCGCACCCGCGCCCCGAAGCACCACCACCGAAACCATGCTGCAACGCACAGCCAGGCTTCTGCGACGTTCGTCCGGATTCATCACAGCGCCAGCAATCTTCGGCTCGCTTCCGCACTGGGCCGCGCCGCCACGCGGTCGAACCATGGACCGATGTGCGGCAAGTCACGCGCAAACGGCTGATTCACGCTGAGACCGAAATCCAGCCACACGTACAACCAGATATCGGCGGCACTGAAGCGCGTGCCGCACAAATACGGCCCCTCACCAAACATCGCATCCAGCCAGCGCAAGCGATCCTGCGCCACCTGCTTCAAACCATCGGCCGCTTCCGGCAACACCGGAATACGCGACGTGAAGCGCGCCAGCCCTTCGGCGTAGTGGAAGGCGTTGTGGATGAATTCGGTCACGTTGAGCTCGACCCGACGCCACCATTGCCGCGTCTGCGCACGCTCCGCTGGCGAGCTGCCGATCAGGGATGGCCGCGGATGCAACTCCTCCAGGTATTCGGCGATGGCGACCGCTTCGGCCAGCGTGCTGCCGTCATCCAGCCGCAGTGCCGGCGTTTGCCCGGCCGGATTGATACCCAGATAAGCGCTCTCGCGGTTCTCGCCAGCCATCACATCGACCGTCACCGCCGACAGCTGCAGCTGTTTTTCCAGCAGGAACATGCGCAGGCAACGCGGCGCGGGGCTTACGGCATCGTAGATCAGCACAGGATCACCCTCTGGTGGCAGACCTGGACCACACTACATCTATTCCGCACCGCTACGATTCCTGCAAACTTGCCACCTGTGCCAATCCAGCGGAAAAATCGACACGCCATGACCAGTGCCTTCCTGATCCGTCCCATCGAACCACGTGACAACGCGGCCATGGCCGCCATCATCCGTGTCGTGATGCCCGAGTTCGGCGCCGACGGCCCCGGCTTTGCCATTCACGACGCCGAAGTGGACACGTTGCACGCGGCGTACTCGCAACCACGAAGTAGCTACTTCGTGGTGGAACGCGATGGCGTAGTCATCGGCGGTGGCGGCGTTGCGCCGCTGCAGAATGGCGAGCCAGACGTATGCGAACTACGCAAGATGTACTTCCTGCCCGCTGCACGCGGCATCGGTGCCGGCAGCGCCATGATGCAGCGCTGCCTCGACGCCGCGCGCGCGCACGGCTTCAAGCGCTGCTATCTGGAAACGCTGACCGGCATGGATGCCGCGCAGGTACTTTACAAGCGCAGCGGGTTCACCACGCTACGCGCACCGCTGGGTGGCACCGGGCATTTCAGCTGCGATCGCTTTTTCATCCGCGAGCTGTGAGGCAACCCTCATGACAAATCACGACCCACGCGTCGACGCCTATATCGCCAGGTCGGCCGAGTTCGCCCAACCGATCCTGGAACACTTGCGGGCGCTGATTCACACGGCCTGCCCCGAGGTTGAGGAAGGTATCAAGTGGAGCATGCCGTTCTTCAGCCATCACGGCAGCATCGTGTGCCTGATGGCCGCCTTCAAGCAGCACTGCAGCTTCCGCTTCTGGTTGTACAAGGAAGTGCTGGGCGCCGATGCCGAGGAGGATGGCATGGGGCAATTTGGCAAGCTTGCGTCGCTGGGCGACCTGCCGGCGGACAAGCAGATGAGCGCCTATCTCCGCCAGGCGATGGCGTTGGCTGAAGCGGGCAAGAAACTGTCTCGTCCAAAGACGGTCGAGCGCCCTGCCCCCAGCCTGCCCGATGATCTCGCCGCGCCACTCGCGCAGAAGAAGTACGCCGCAGCACGCCAGACCTGGTCCAGTTTCGGGCCGGGCGCGCAACGCGAATACGTCGACTGGATCAGCGATGCCAAAACCGACACCACTCGCCAGAAACGTCTCGCTTCGACACTGGAATGGCTGACTGAAGGCAAGAAGCGCCACTGGAAATATGAGAAATGCTGAAGGCCATTCCACGATGATCCGTACTGCCCGCAACGAAGATGCCGCCGCCATCCACGCGATCTACGCGCCCTCGGTAAGCACGGGTACCGCCACGTTCGAGACGGTTCTACCCGGCGTCGATACCATGCGCGAACGCATTCACAGCCGCCTGCAGCACTACCCGTGGCTGGTCTGGGAAGAAGCTGGTGAGGTGCTGGCCTATGCCTACGCCGGCCGCTTCCGCGAGCGGGCCGCCTATGACTGGATCGCCGAGACCTCGATCTACGTGCATGCCGAGGCCCACCGCCGAGGCATCGCGCGCCGACTGTATGGCGCGCTGCTGGAGGTGATGCGGCTGCAGGGCATCACCCAGGCGGTCGGCGTGATCACCCTGCCCGGTACCGTCAGCGTGGCCATGCATGAAGCGATGGGCTTCAGCGCCGCCGGCGTCTGGCGCCAATGCGGCTACAAACTGGGGCAGTGGTGGGATGTGGGGGTGTGGCAGAAGGAACTGCAGCAAGCGACGAATCCACCTGCGGCCGTCACTCCGTTTCCCCGGTTGCCGCCAGCAGCATGGCAAGCGCTGCTGGCGACGTTCGCTGATTCGCCATCACACACGTAGGGCGGGCACGGCCCGCCGCCCTTCCTCAAATCCAAGCGCTGGCGGGCAGTGCCCGCCCTACGACGGTTCTGCGATCGCACTGATCAATGATTGAGCAGCAGATCGACGATCACCCCGGTGGCGACCGCCACCAGCAGGTAATCACCGTTGTCGCTGCGCACCCAGTGATAACCACGCGGCGGCTCGCGCAACCGGTCGCGACGCCAGTCGGTCACCACGTAGCGGGTGCGGTATTCCACGGGGAGATAACCGCCACGGCGATACCAGCCCTCATGCCGTCCACGATCATGCCAGTCGACATAGCGCACCTGTTCGTGGCCCCGATAGTCGTGACGATCGTCGCGATGATCATCGCGGTCATGATCATGACGATCATCGTGATGACCCCTGTCGTGATGACCATTGTCGTGATGGTCCTGACTTTGTTCATACCCGTCACGGTCATGGCCATGGTCGCGATCGTGATCCTGCGCCAGCACCGAGCCACTGGCGAACATCAGCATCACACCGCACGCGGCAGACAAGCTCAGCAGCTTCTTCATGCGTCGATTCCTCACGTTGGGTACCAAACACCCGGCAAAGCTTCCCGGGCTTCTCTTGTTTCGACTTCAACATGGGCGGCACTGCCCCAACGGAGGATGAATCACTTGCCATGACAAGCTTTGACGTTCAGCCTGCAGCAGTGCGCGCCGGTCAGCTACCATGACGGACTTTCGGCATTGTTCCAGGGACTACTCATGCAACTCGATCAGGTCAAGGCAATCATCACCGGCGGCGCGTCCGGTCTCGGCCACGCCGTGGCACAGCATATTGTCGCCCACGGCGGTCAGGTCGCGCTGTTCGACGTCAACGACGAGAAGGGCCACGCCGCCGCGAAAGAGCTGGGCACCGCCGCGCGCTTCTTCCGCACCGACGTCACTTCCGAAGATGGCGTGAGCACCAATGTCGCTGCCGCGCATCACGCTATGGGCGGTTTGAACGTGCTGATCAACTGCGCCGGTATCCTCGGCGCCGGTCGCGTGCTGGGCAAGGAAGGCCCGATGCCGCTGGCAACATTCTCCGGCACCGTGATGGTGAATCTGGTCGGCAGCTTCAATGTGGCCAAGGCCGCCGCCACCCTGATGCAGAACAACGAGGCGGGCGAAGACGGCGAGCGCGGGGTGATCATCAACACCGCTTCGGTCGCAGCTTACGAAGGCCAGATCGGCCAGGCCGCCTACTCCGCATCCAAGGGTGGCGTGGTCGGCATGACGCTGCCGATGGCACGCGAACTGGCCCGCTTCGGCATTCGCGTGGTAACCATCGCCCCGGGCATCTTCTGGACCCCGATGGTCGACGGCATGCCCGAGTCCGTGCAGCAGTCGCTGTCCGCTTCCATTCCGTTCCCGTCGCGCCTCGGTCAGCCGAACGAATACGCCAGCACTGTCGCCTTCATTCTCGGCAACCGTTATATCAACGGTGAAACGATTCGACTCGACGGCGCGGTGCGATTGCAAGCCAAGTGACCAACCGGCAACGGGGAACAAACGCAAAAGGCGGCAACGCCGTGGCTTTCGTTCTTCGCTCTTCGCTCTTCCGCGTTCCCCGTTCCCTGTTCCCCGCTCCCGCCCTTCCACCCCCTTCCCGGCCCTACATCCATGAAAGCTTCCGACGTCAAGAAAGGCAACGTGGTCGAACACGACGGCACCGTCTATCAGGTGCGCGACATCGAGCGCAGCTCGCCGAGTGCGCGTGGTGGCAACGTCACTTTCCGCTTCACCCTGTATTCGATCCCCGGCGCACGCAAATTCGACCTCAGTCTGCGTGCTGACGACGAGCTGCGCGAGATGGACCTGGTCCGCCGCGCGGCGAATTTCTCGTACATGGACGGCGACGTTTTCGTCTTCATGGATGCGGAGGATTACACCCAGTACCTGCTCTCGCCCGAACTTGTCGGCGACAACGCCGGTTACGTTGCAGAGGGCATCGAGGGCTATTACGTGCAGGTAATCGACGATGCACCGGTCGGCCTGCAGGTACCTACCAGCATCGTGCTGACCGTGGTCGATACCGCACCCGAAATGAAAGGCTCCAGCGCCACCAAGCGCAACAAGCCAGCCAAGCTCAACACCGGTGTCGAAGTGCAGGTGCCGGAATACATCAGCAATGATGAGAAGGTCTGGGTGAATACGCTCACTGGCGAGTTCGCCGGTCGCGCGTGATTTTCAATCTGCACAAGGAATTTCACTGCCGACTTGGCTGGCGGTTCGTCCTTGGCACGTTGTTGATCGTCGTGAACCTCAGTGTGTCGGCACGGCCCAACCGCCGTGTCGATACCCACTGGCCAGCCTCCGTCGCACAGTTCATCGAACGCAGCGAAAACTGTTTGCATTTCGCCGGTGAATTCGGTGGCGATGGATCGGCGCGCGATGCCGAGGTCAATCGGGAGATGGACAAGTTGCGCTGCAACTCACTTGCGGCAGATCTGCAGTCGTTGCGCCAGCACTATCGCGGCAATGTCCGGGTCACCAGGCGACTGACTGGATTCGACGATGACGGTATGCCGAAAAATACCGACTCCGGCGATTGAACAAGCTTCATCCACAACAGCAATAACCATGCAGTGATCCCTGCCGGCATAGGGCAGAATCAGCACTCGCCAGCACGCCAGCGCCCCCCTCATGCCACCCAACGACTACTCGCTACGCGCCCATGCGATCGAGAGCCTGACCCGCTTCAAGCGGCCGGACGTGCCGTGGCGGGTGGTCATCCGCAATACCGCCGCGGTGGTGTTGCCGCTGGGCATCGGCATGGCGACCGGCCATCCACAGATCGGACTGGGCGTGGGTGCGGGCGCACTGAACACGATGTTCTCCGATCAGCCCGGCCCGTACCGGCAGCGGCTGCGGCAACTGCTGCTGGCGGCACTGGCCGCGGCGCTGGCCTCGCTGATCGGCTTTCTGATCGGCGGCAATCTGCTGCCGCTGTTGCTGGCCACCGCGATCTGCGGTTTTGCCGGTGGGCTGCTGGTGGTGTTCGGCACCGATACCGCCCGTGTGGGCATGACCAGCATGATCCTGCTGATGGTCACCGCTTCCACGCCCACCACGCTGGACAACGCGCTGGGTAGCGCGGCGCTGATCTTCGGCGGTGGGCTGTTGCTGGCCAGTTTTTCGCTGGTGGGCTGGCCGCTGCAACGCTACTGGCCAGAGCGGCAGGCACTGGTGGTGGTCTATCGCGGCCTGTCTGCCCTCGCCCGCGAGACGAGGCATGACGAAGCGGATGCACCGGCGTTGAGTGAGGCCATGACCACCTTGCAGCAAACGCTGCTGGGTCGACATCACGCCCACGGTCGCGCGATGGAAGCGTTTCGCGTCTTGCTGGAACTGGCCGAGCGCATCCGACTGGAACTGACCGCCATGATCGAACTGGATGACGCCGTCGCGCTGCCGTCCAGCTTCCGCGATGATGCCGGCGGCGTCCTGCAGTCGATTGCCGATGCAATGGAAGATGGCGATTCACCCGAGCAGGCAGCGCGCCTGTTGCTGACGCTGCGCGCGCATGCGCCATCCATCACCGCAACCCACGGCAGCCCGAGCGAACCAAGCACCCGCGACGGTCGAAGTGCACACGTGCAGGCACTGATCGGCCAGATCGCTGCCGCCGTGCGCAACGCGGACTGGGCCGGCAGTCGCGGTGAACTGCGCGCCAGCGCCGCGGAAACGCACCTGCCATCCACACTTCGCGGCAGCGCCCCGTGGGCCCTCTTGCGCGCCAGCCTCACGCCGCGATCCGTCGCGTTTCGCCATGCCGTGCGCATGGCCGTCTGTCTCAGCGGAACACTCGCGCTTTCGCGACTACTGGATTTGCCGCACGGCTACTGGCTGCCGATGACCGCGGCGATCGTGCTGCGGGCGGATTTCGCATCCACCTTCAATTTTGGTCTGCTGCGCGTGCTGGGCACGGTGCTCGGCCTGGTGCTGACCACCGTGCTGCTCTACATCACGCCGGCCCAGCCGTGGGCGCATCTGGCGTTGATGGCCGTGCTGTGCATGGCCTTCCGCTACCTTGCCGGCGCGCATTACGGCATCGCCGTGGCCGCACTGACCGGTACCGTCGTCATCCTGCTTTCCTTCGAAGGCGTGGCACCCGCCGCTGCCGTGGCGGACCGGGTCATCAACACCGCGCTGGGCTGTGGCATCGCGCTGTTGGCCTACGTGGTCTGGCCCACCTGGGAGCGCGGTCGCGCGCGCGCCGCACTGACCACGATGCTGGATGCCTACGCCGACTACCTGCGCGTCCTGGTCAGCCCGAACAGCCACGCAAGAAACGAAACCCGCAGCGCCGCACGCACTGCGCGGGTCAACGCGCAAGCGTCGATGGAACGGATGCGCAGTGAACCCGCCACGCCACCGGCGCTGTTGGCGCTGGCGCGCACCTTGTTTGCCAACGGCAACCGACTGGCGCGCACCGCGATGACTCTGGAGGCAATGATCGACGACCTTGCCGGATCACCCGCGCAAGCCGAAGCACGTGATTTTGTCGAGCACTGCGCCAGCACGCTGCAGGTGATTTCTGCAACGCTGCGTGGCGGCCCCGTCATGCCCGAGATGCCGGACCTGCGTGCGCGACAGCTTCAGCTGGCAAAAGATGTACAAGCATCCACCGACACTTCGGCGGCCGAGCTGCTGGTGCGTATCAGCGACCGCCTGGTCGACAACATCGACACGCTTGCCCATGTCGTCAAACGCAGCCGGCAACAAGCCTCGACCGACGACTACGGCGTGCCGATCTAGCCAGACCGCAGCCCGACGCCGTTTTCCCGGCAAACCGCGGCACAGGCGACGCCGGCGCGCAGAGGTTTTACACTGCGTGGATGCTCAAGATCGATACCCACGCGCACATCCTGCCCCGTGACTGGCCGAATCTGGCGGCCAAGTACGGCGACGATCGCTTTCCGGTGATGACCCATACCGATGGGCGACACCGCATTTACAAGGACAGCAAATTCTTTCGCGAGGTGTGGGATTCGGCGTTCGACCCGCAAACGCGGATCGACGATTACGCCCGCTTCGGCGTCGACGTGCAGGTGATTTCCACCGTGCCGGTGCTGTTCTCGTACTGGGCGCCGGGGCATCAAGCGCTGGAACTGCATCGTCATCTGAACGACCACATGGCCGGCATGTGCCGTGACTATCCACGGCATTACGCCGGCATTGCCACGGTGCCGCTGCAGGCGCCGGACCTGGCCATCCGCGAGCTGGAACGCAGCATCGACGAGCTGGGCCTGCAGGGCGTGCAGATCGGCTCGCATTGCGGCGACTGGAATCTCGACGCGCCCGAACTGTTCCCATTCTTCGAAGCGGCGGCCGATCTGGGCGCGGCGATTCTGGTACATCCGTGGGACATGATGGGCATGGCCAGCATGCCGAAATACTGGATGCCGTGGCTGGTCGGCATGCCGGCCGAGCAATCACGTGCCGCCTGCTGCCTGGCTTTCGGCGGCGTGCTGGAACGCCTGCCGAAACTGCGGGTGATGCTGGCCCACGGTGGCGGCAGTTTCCCGTCGACCATCGGCCGCATCGAGCACGGCTTCAAGATGCGCCCGGATCTGGTTGCCACCGACAACCCGCGCAATCCGCGCGAGTACCTGCAACGCTTCTTTTTCGACTCCTGCGTGCATGACGATCAGGCGCTACGTTATCTGCTGGATGTGACGGGTGTCCGCCAGGTGATGCTGGGCACCGACTATCCTTTCCCGCTGGGCGAACAAGAGCCCGGCAGCGGCATCGAAGCACTGGGCTTGAACGATACCGACCGTGCGCGACTGTTCCATGGCACGGCGCTGGAATGGCTGGGCCTGCCGCTACACCGTTTCGCACCCGACTCCACCACAAAGGTACCCGCATGAACATTCTGCGCAGCACCACACTCGCCATCGCTTTTGCCACCGCCATGCTCGCCACGGGTGCATTCGCCAGGGACGTCAGCATGGCCGACGGCGCGGTGAATTTCAGCACGCCGGACAGCTGGCTCGCGATCATGGAAACTCAGGGCGACCCCGAAGCCCATGTATTCCAGGTGCCCGATCCCTCGCCCACCGGCAAGACCAGCCTCGCCCGCGTCACGGTCACGGTGAAACGGGTCGACGATGTCAGCGGATTCAACCAGTACCGCAGCGAAGCCACCGCGAAGGCGATGGAACTGCCCGGCTACAAGGTGGCGGCCAGGCTGCCGGAGCCGAACAGCAACATCTACACCGCGCAGGAAAACGGCACCACCTTCAGCTACACCGAGCACTATTGGCTCAAGAACGGCCACGCCATCCAGCTGCGCTGCATGCGACCCAGCGAAACCCAGGCCGGTGCCGACTGGAAGGCCGACTTCGACAAAGGCTGCAATGCGTTGGCCGCGCAACTTAAGTAAATTCCACGCTCCCGTCGGAGCGCACCCTGGGCGCGATGCTTTCGGTCCCGTTACACAAGAGCATCGCGCACAGGGTGCAGTCCTACACACTGCCACGCAGGACACCACCATGCTCGACTACCAGGCCACCGCGGACTGGGCCAACGCCCGTGATGCCGCCGATCCCCTGCGCGCCTTCCGCGACGAGTTCCTGATCCCGCCGCACGAAGGGCGCGACAGCACCTATTTCTGTGGCAACTCGCTGGGCCTGCAACCGCGCGCCGTGCGCGACGCCGTCAACGCCGAACTGGACTACTGGGGCGAGCTGGGTGTGGAAGGCCACTTCAAGGGTCGCCTGCCATGGATGGATTACCACGAGTACGTGCGTGCCGACCTCGCTGCCGTGGTCGGCGCACAGCCTGGCGAAGTGGTAGCAATGAATACGCTGGGCGTGAACCTGCACCTGATGATGGTGAGCTTCTATCGCCCGACCGCCGAGCGATCGGCCATCCTGATCGAAGGCGGCGCATTCCCCACCGATCGGTACGCGGTGGAATCGCAGATCCGCTTCCATGGCTTCGATCCCGCCACGGCGCTGATTGAGCTGCAACCGGATGAACCCAACGGCACCACCTCACTCGCCGCGATCGAACGCGCGCTGGCTGAACACGGCTCGCGCATCGCGCTGGTGATGTTGCCCGGCGTGCAGTACCGCACCGGCCAGGCGTTCGATCTCAAAGCGATCACCGAACTGGGCCACAAGCATGGCTGCACGGTGGGTTTCGACCTCGCCCACGCGGTCGGCAACCTGCCGCTGCAACTGCACGACAGCAATGCCGACTTCGCGATCTGGTGCAGCTACAAATATTTGAACGGCGGCCCCGGCGCCGTCGGCGGCGCCTTCGTGCACGAACGCCATGCCACCGCAGTACTGCCGCGCTTTGCCGGCTGGTGGGGCCATGACAAGCACACCCGCTTCCAGATGGGCCCCGAATTCCAGCCCACGCCCGGCGCGGACGGCTGGCAGTTGTCCAACCCGCCGATCCTTGCACTGGCACCCATGCGCATATCGCTGGAAATCTTCCGCCGCGCCGGCATGGCCGCGCTGAGCGAGAAATCCCGACAACTCACCGGCTATCTGGAATGGTTGGTGCAAACGCAACTGGCCGATGTGCTGGACGTGGTGACACCCTCCGACCCCGCCCGCCGTGGTGCGCAACTGTCGATCCGCGTAGTCGATGGCCGCGAACGCGGTCGCGCGTTGTTCGAATACCTGATGGCGCAAGGCATCATCGGCGACTGGCGAGAGCCGGATGTGATCCGCATCTCGCCCGCACCGCTGTACAACCGGTTCGCCGATTGCCGCGCATTTGCCGAAGCCGTGCGCCGGTGGAAGCAGGCCGGCTGAGTCCTGCGTCGAGTTCAGCCGCAGTTAGGCGCCAAGCCGTGCATTTCATCCAGCGTTGAGGAAACCTGCGCGATGCTTTGGCTTTCAACTGCCGGAACATCGCCATGAAGAACGAAGCACCGGACAACACCGATCTGCACAAGCTGGGTGAGCTGATCAAGGACATCGAGGTGGCGATGTTGACCACGCGTATCCGTGACGGATCACTGGTCAGTCGGCCCTTGCAGACCCTGAAACTGGATGCCAACGGCGAACTGATCTTCTTCACCGACGCCAAAAGCCACAAAATTCAGGATCTCACCGACGACGCTGGCGCCAACGTCGCCTATGCCCATCCCGGTGAGCATCGCTACGTGTCGGTACGCGGTCGCGCTCGCATGGACCGCGACGAGGACACCATCAACGAGTTGTGGAGCCCGGCGCAAAAGATCTTTTTCCCCGACGGTCCCCACGACCCTAACCTGATGGTGTTACGCATTCGCGTGCGTGACGCCGCCTATTGGGAAGCCGCCGACAATTTCATCGCGCGCGCCTTCGATTTCGCCCGCGGCATGCTGGATGAGTCACCGAGTAACCTCGGTGAACACGGACATCTGCAAGGCTGACGTCAGCCGCGCCACGCGCATTTTTTTACGATCACCGGCTGTAAACACGGACGCGTCCATGCTCGGTTTCGTACTGCGCGCCCTTGGCCGCACGTATCGCCGGTGAGCGCACAGATCGCTCGCCAGATGACACTTATGGCGGCGGCACTCGCGTTGCCGTCCATCCAACAGGCCCCTCGTCATGGCAGCAAGCTTCAGCGGCAATCTCGCCGGCACCGTCACCGACCTGCCCCACTTCTGGGAACACACCGTAGGCAGTGGCCACGCCACGCTGGCCTTGCGGGCCGACTGGCAGGCCCAACTCAAGCGCGCGCATGACGAGCTCGGCATGCGGCATGTGCGCTTCCACGGCATTCTGTGCGACGACATGGGCACGCTGATCGACCAGAGTGACCAGTTCATCTACTCGTTTTTCAACGCAGACCAGATCTTCGACTACTTGCTGTCGATCGGCATGAAGCCGTTTGTCGAACTGAGCTTCATGCCCTCGTGTCTGTCATCGTCCGGTCAACTCCAGTTTCACTATCGCGCCAACGTCAGCCCACCCCGCGACTTGTCGCAATGGTCGGTGCTTATCCAGAAAATCGTCACGCATTGGGTAGAACGCTATGGCATCGACGAAGTGCGTTCGTGGTTTTTCGAAGTGTGGAACGAGCCCAACCTTACCGCGTTCGGCAGCGGCAAACAGGAGGACTATTTCGCGCTGTATCGCTACACCGTCGAGGCGATCAAGACGGTCGATAATCAGCTGCAAGTAGGTGGCCCGGCCACCGCAGACAACGCCTGGGTGGATGACTTCCTCGCGTTCTGCAAGAAAAATGATCTGCCAGTGGACTTCATCAGTACGCACCACTATCCGACCGATGACTTCGGCAAACCCGGTGACGACACCGTCACCCAACTATCGGAAAGCAAGCGCAGCGCACTGCGCGGAGAAGCGGCCGAGGTGAGAAAGCAGGCCGGCAACCTGCCCGTGTATTACACCGAGTGGTGCACGTCATCCAACCCGCGCGACCCGATGCACGACGATCCGTACGCCGCCGCCTTCATCATGAAAACCGTGCTGGAGCAGAACGGTCTGGTGCAGGGCTACAGCTACTGGACGTTCTCGGACATCTTCGAGGAAAACTATTTCCCCTCGGTGCCGTTTCAGGGTGGTTTCGGTCTGATGAATATCCACGGCATCGCCAAGCCCTCCTATCGCGCCTATGAAATGCTGCACGCGCTTGGCACCGAGATGATGCCGGTCGAAGGTAGCCACGCCACGGTAGACGCCTGGCTGGTGCGCGACGGCAACAGTGCCACCCTCGTGCTGAACAACTTCGCCCTCCCACGTCACGCGATTGAGACAGAAACCGTGACCTTCACGCTTGCAGGCGCAAAACAAGTGACATCGGCCATGATCCAGCGCATCGACCTGGAACACGCCAACGCCAAGCGCCGCTGGGAGCAGATGGGCAAACCGGAGTACCTGAGTACCGAGTTGGTCGCAGAACTGCATGAAGTATCGAAGTTGAAGACCGAAGCGCTGACGACCACGACCAAAGACGGCCAGATCGTGTTTGAAGTCGACATGCCGCCGCAGGCCGTCGCCACGGTCCACTTCGACTGGGCGTGAGCGAGTAGACCCACGGGTAAAGCGCTCCTATCCCTCGCGTCGTCTACTGCAGGGACTGACTGGTTGAATCAGCTTTCTGGCCAGGAAATCGCCAGATGATGGCCGTCCGGATCCACCAGGTTGCATAGGGAGCGGCCGCCCGTCGGGGGCCGTGCTGATCGCGGCATGGGCTCGAATATCAGGCAGGTGGTCGCGATATCATTGACACGAAGCTCGGTCGGCGCGGCTCGACCCGACTCGCGATAGCACAGCAACTCCAGATGCGGCGGCACGTGATCCGCGCTTAACGCAGTCACCTCGACCACCGGATGCGCAAGATCGTCGAGCAGCCCCTGGGTCGCGTCATCGTTCAGCGAATGGCCGGACACGGAAAGACCCAACCCCTCGTAGAACGCGATGCTGCGCGCACTGTCAGCCACGCTGATGGCCGAATGATCGATGCCAAGAAATGCACCCTGCCCGTGCATGTGGCTCCAATACGCTGGCGTGGCGTGATCGGGAAAAGCCAGCAGCTCCAGAGGGTGCCCTTCTGGATCGCGAAATTTGAAAGCCGTCACGCCACCGGATGAGATGGGCAATTGCTGCGGCCCATACCGCGTAATCGGGCTCCACCCGCTCACTTGGGAAAGCTGCGCCATGGCCGCAGTCATGTCGGATACCACGATGGCGATGTGCTGGAAACGAACGTCCGAACTGCGCAAGTCAGCGGGATAAGCGCACCCTGGCCGATCAACGAATTGCACCAGTTTCACACGCTGTGCACCGAGCGCGAGAGTGATCCGCAACACTCGCCCCGCCATCCCGAAGCGCTCTTGCGCACGAGCACCCGAAAGGTGCTCCACCGCCACCTGCCGAAAGCCCAAGGCCGATTCGTAGAATCTGGACAGCAATTTCGCGTCCGCACTGCACAGCCGCACATGCTGCAAGCGCGCCACGTGGACCCCGGGTGCGGCGGGCATCACGGCCATCCCGCGCCACGACGGTTGAGGAAGATCGCGTACAGCGTATGCGAGCCGCCAATGAACAAGCGGTTCCTCCAGTAGCCACCAAAGGTAAGGTTGGACACCCGGTCCGGCACCAGGATCTTGCCCAGCAAGCGCCCAGCGGAGTCGATGCAATGCACGCCATCGGCGGCACTGGACCAGAGATTGCCCTCCTCGTCCATGCAAAGACCATCGGCAAAGCCCGGCTCGACCTTGTGGAAGATGTCGCCGCCCTGCAGCTCGCCTTTGGTGTCCACATCGAACACGCGGATGTACTGCTTTGGGTCCTGGCTGGTCGCGTCGCCGGTTTCGCAAACATAGAGTCGACGCTCGTCCGGTGAGAAGACCAGTCCGTTGGGGCCGTCGAAATCACCCGCGGCGACGGTGATTTCCCCACTCTCCGGATCGAAGCGGTACAGCGCCGGCGGCTGTTCGGACGGCTGAATGCCGCCCTCGTAATCCCGCTGGATGCCGTAGAGGGGATCAGTGAACCAGATCGTGCCGTCGGATTTCACGGTAACGTCGTTGGGTGCATTGAGCCGCTTGCCCGCATGCTGATCCACCAGCATGGTGACCTTGCCATCCAGCTCGGTGCGATACAGGCAGCGATTGCGATGTGAGCACGATATCAACCTGCCTTGGCGATCACGACATTGCCCATTGGCGTAGTGCGACGGTTCGCGATACACCGACACGCCGGCATTCTCGATATAGCGCATGGTGCGATTGCGCGGCAGATCCTGAAACAGCAGGCAATCGGCGTCGCCCATCCACACCAGTCCCTCCAGCCAGCGGAAACCACCGACCAGTTCTTCCAGTGGCGCATTGGACAGCACGTACTGATCAAACTTTGGATCGAGTACGACGAAGCCGTCAGCATGACTCATGACCGCGGCCTCACTTGAATACGCCGGGTGACGCAGGCACCGGCATGTCCTCGAACTGCACCAGCATCAGCACCGCCGGCGCGTCGCCGACCGTGCCGGAACGATGCCCCTTGCGACCGTCTTTCTCGCAGCAGTGCTGGTCGCCACCAAACGAGATGTCGCCCGGCCCGAACTCACGCCGATCGCCATCCATCGATTCGACCGACCAGCGTCCCGACAAGGGAATAATCCACTGCGGCATCGGGTTTTCATGCCAGTCGCCAGACCAGCCCACTGGCAACACGGTGGTCATCACCGTTGTCTTGCCGCAGGTCTTGCGTCCCTTCCATTGCGGGTCCGCGCCACCCCCGATCGAACTCAGTTCGAACTCGGTCATGTGGCACACCTGCTGATGGCTGACACCGTGCTGGTCAGTCCAGAGCTGGCAGTAAGCTACCGTGGGCTTTGCCTTGTCGATCATGGCGGGTCTCCTGCAGAAGGGTTCGCGGCATGCGCCACCGGAAGCCGTGGTTGGGTGGCATAAGGCTGCGAGGAGGACAACGGATGCCGCACGAACTCCTGCACACCCAAGGCGGTGCCACCGGTGGCGAGGATCATGAATCCACCGGCCAGTGCAAAGTTCTTCATGAAATCCCAGAACACCGCGCGTCCTTTGCTCGGACCTTTCAGGCGAAAGTCCTTGGTCTTCCAGAACTGCTTCCACAACATCGCAGTGACCGCGCAATAGCCGGCGAGGATCACCGCCGCCAGCCGATCGAAAAAGCCGGTGAGCACGGCAAGCGACATCACCACCTCGACCAACAATCCGAGCGCGATGAATACGCGCGCCAGCACACGCGACCGAGCCGTGCCCTGCGCCTGATCGACTGCTGCTGTGGCATTCAGCAGTTTGTCCAGCGCGCTGAATGGCAGGAACAACGCCACCAGCGTGAGACGAATCAGCAGACTGACGATGAGCGTGAACAAGAGTATCGACTCCGCACGAGCAGAAAGAATCAGCATGGGCGTGCGGCGGTGAAAGGATCGTCGCGGTCTGCTGATTCGCATGTCGGTCAGAAACGAAAGACATCGCGGGTCGGCCCACACATCGTGAAAACTTGCGACCGATGCCGGTGGATTTCTCACGTATTCGCAACGCAGCGAGGTGCATGGTCGAGGTCTTGTCCAACTACCCACACGGGATGCCATCGTGACTGAGCCCAGCACAAATTCCACCGCGCCGAAGCTTGCCGTGCCTCGCTTGCTCACCGGCCAGAAGGCCATCGTCACGGGTGCCAATTCCGGCATCGGGCGTGGCGTGGCACTGGCGCTGGGCGAGGCCGGAGCGGACGTGGTGGTCAACTACGTCGTCGACGACGCTGCCGCGCAAGCCGTGGTGGATCAATTGCAGGCGTTCGGCGTCAAGGCGATGAAGATCAAGGCCGACGTCTCCGACGAAGACCAGGTGGTAGCGATGTTCAAGCAGATGATCGAGGCCTTCGGCACGGTGGACATTCTCGTCGCCAATGCCGGCCTGCAACGCGACTCCGCGTTCAAGGACATGACCCTGGCGCAGTGGAACAAGGTCATCGGCGTGAACCTCACCGGGCAATTTCTGTGCGCGCGTGAGGCCGTGCGCGAATTCAGCCGACGCGGCGTGGTGCCATCGATCTCCTGCGCCGCCGGCAAGATCATCTGCATGAGTTCAGTGCACCAGGAAATTCCCTGGGCCGGCCATGCCAATTACGCCTCGTCCAAGGGCGGCATCAAGCAACTGATGGAAAGCCTGGCGCAGGAGGTCGCACCGCTGAAAATACGGGTCAACGCCATCGCGCCCGGTGCGATACGCACGCCGATCAACACCAGTGCATGGAGTACCCCGGAAGCGTACAAGGCGCTGATGACCCTGGTGCCTTATGGCCGCATCGGCGAGCCGGAGGATATCGCGCGCGCAGCGGTGTGGCTGGCTTCTGACCAGTCCGATTACGTAGTCGGAACCACCTTGTTCGTGGATGGCGGCATGACGCTCTATCCCGGCTTTGCCACCGGCGGTTGATCGACCATGTCCGGCAATCACTACGACGTCATCGTGATCGGCAGTGGCCCCGGCGGTGCGTCGATGGCGCAAAAGCTGGCAGCCACCGGCAAGCGGATTTTGCTGCTGGAGCGTGGCGACTACCTGCCGCGCTCGGTGGACAACTGGGACTCGCAGAAGGTGTTCGTCGATGCGATCTATCAGGCCAAGGAGACGTGGTACGGCAAGGACGGAGAAAGCTTCCAGCCGGGCCTGCACTACTACGTGGGCGGCAACTCCAAGGTCTACGGCGCCGCCCTGTTTCGCTTGCGCGAGCGTGACTTCGAGGAGATCGTGCACAGCGACGGCATCTCGCCGGCGTGGCCGCTGAAGTACGCCGATTTCGAGCCGTACTACGCCGAAGCCGAGGCCCTGTTTCATGTGCACGGCCAGCGTGGCGAGGATCCCAACGAGCCACCATCGAGCCGTCCATTCCCGTACCCGCCGGTGACGCACGAGCCGCGCGTGCAGGCGCTGCACGACAGCCTGCAGAGTGACGGCCTGCATCCGTTCCATCTGCCGCTGGGCATCCTGCTCGACGAGATCGATGGCAAGACCACGCCCGACAGCCCCTGCATCCGCACGCCGTACTTCGATGGCTACCCTTCCCCGCTGAACGGCAAGGCGGACGCACAGGTGATGTGCGTGGACCCGGCGCTGAAAGCCCACCCCAGCCTCACCCTGCTTACCGGCGCCTATGTCTCCACGCTGGAAACCGACAGCTCGGGCAGGACCATTTCCGCCGTCAACGTCATTCGGGACAGCGAGCCCGAACGCTACACCGCCGACATTGTCGTGGTCGCCTGCGGCGCGCTGTCCTCGGCATTGCTGCTGCTGCGCTCGGCGAACGATCAACATCCACACGGCCTCGCCAACGGCTCGGATCAGGTCGGACGAAACTACATGCGGCACAACCAGTCGATCCTGATGGCGCTGCTGCGCGAACCGAATGACACCGTGTTCCAGAAGACGCTAGCCGTCAGCGACTGGTACTTCGGCAGCGACGACTGGAACTACCCGCTCGGCCTGATCCAGATGTGCGCCCGCTCGAACGACGCGCAGATACGCGGTGAGGCGCTGCCCTCATGGCTGGAATGGCTGCCGAAGATGCCGTTCGAGATGATGGCGCGCCACTCGATGGACTTCTGGCTGTCCAGCGAAGACCTGCCTCGCCCAGAGAACCGCATCCGCTACGACGGCGACAAGGTGCGGCTCGAACTCACCGAGAACAACATGGAAGCGCACCATCGGCTCAAGAAGAAACTCGAACAAATGTTGAGCAAGATCGGCGCGCACCCGGTGCTGCTGGAACGCAGCCTCTATCTAGGCAAGAACATCCCGATCGGCGGAACCGCGCACCAGGCCGGCACCGCCCGCTTCGGCACCGACCCGGCGACCTCCGTGCTGGACCTGGACTGCAAAGCGCACGAATTGGAAAACCTCTACCTCACCGACGCCAGCTTCTTCCCTTCGATCGGCGCAGTGAACCCGACGCTCACCATCATCGCCAATGCACTGCGAGTGGCAGACCGTATCAAGGCACGGTTTTAGTGAGCCATGCGTGGGACAGACAAACAGAACCAGATTCACCTTCCAGTGCCACTTCCAGCCCGCTTATTTGTGGGCAGCCCATTGCTTCATGAGCTGAGCACGGTGGTGCGCCCCAGCCCGCGCCCCTTGCGCATCTGGATCTGTGCTGGGATACGCCCTTTCACCGCGGCTATATAGCCGCCCGGTACAGCTTTACTTGACTGAATGTCAGGAAGTGAACCTGACCCCGATTTCAAACGCAATGAGACGTTGGCCCTCACACGGCGGAGCGGACTAGGCTAGTCGAAGGCAAGCCTGCCAATACGGCTTCAAACGGTAAGGCTAAGGGACACCGCAACATGTCTTCAAACAGCACCACAAGTGCGTTGAGCCTGGAAGACGAACCGACGGGTGATCATGAAGATAGCCATCAACGGGGCCGGTATCGCCGGTGCAACGCTCGCGTACTGGCTGAGCAAACTTGGCCACGAGGTGTTGCTGATCGAAAAGGCCGCTGCCGTTCGTACGGGTGGTTACATCCTCAATCTATGGGGGCTTGGCTATGACGTCGCCGAGAGGATGGGGTTGCTGCCACACCTTATGGGCCAGAAACACCATGTCGATGAGCTGCGCATGGTGGATCAAAAAGGACGCACCTGTGGAGGCTATCCGGCACAGGTCCTGATGCGGCTGACCAATAATCGGTTGATGGCCTTGGCGCGCTCGGACATTGCCGCATCGATCTACGCCTTGCTGGACGACCGGGTCGAGACGATCTTCGACGACAGCATTGCCGCGATTGACGATGACGGGCAGCGCGTTCGAATCCGCTTCGAGCATGCCGCGCCGCGTGAAGTGGATCTGCTAGTTGGCGCCGACGGATTGCATTCCCGGGTTCGTGAACTCGCGTTCGGGCCCGAGTCGAAATTCGAGTATCCGCTGGGCTGCCAGGTTGCCGCATTCGAGGTGGAAAGTTACCGACCGCGCGACCAGCTTGTCTCGGTCATGCATGGCGTCCCCGGTCGATACGTATCCCGCTTCCCGATACGCGATGACAAGACACTCTTCTTCCTGGCGTTTCGCGACGAGTACCTCGCTGGCGCCAGCCCGTCCAACGAAGCCGAGCGCAAGTTGGCGTTGACGACTGCTTTCGCTGACCTGGACTGGGAATGCCCGCAGATTATCTCGGCGCTTCCAGACGTCCGCAACCTCTACTTCGACAAGATCAGCCAGATTCGCATGCACAGCTGGACCCAGGGAAGAACGACGCTGGTCGGCGATGCGGCCGCATGTCCGTCACTGATAGCCGGCGAAGGTGCGGGGCTGGCCATGGCCGAAGCCTATGTACTGGCCGGCGAAATTCATGACGGCCGCGGCGACTGCACGGCGGCGCTCAGCCGTTACGAAAACCGCATGAAGGCGTTTGTACTGGGCAAACAGAAACGCGCGACATCGCTGGTGTCCTCATTCGTTCCACAGAGTCGCTTCGGTGTTGCCGCGCGCAACTTCGGCACCTCGTTGATGAAACTGCCAGTGTTTCCGGAAATACTGATGGGGCGCTATCTGCACGACGACATCAAGCTGCCCGACTACGCGATGTGACATGTCGGTGCGGTGGGTTCGCCTGAAAGCACCGCACTGACGTTTCGAGGTGCAGACGGATCGCCAGCATCCGCGGCGTCCCGTCCGCGCGCAAGTCCTATTCCCCGGAAACACGGCTCTGCCGATGCCTTACCTGCCCTTCCCCACGCACCACAAACCGTTCCACCGTGAGCGCCTCCGCACCCATCGGTCCATAAGCATGCAGACGGGTGGTGGAGATGCCGATTTCGGCACCCAGCCCAAGTTCGCCACCGTCGCTGAAGCGCGAGGACGCGTTAACCATCACTACTGCGGAGCGGATCGCAGATACAAAGCGTCGCGCGGCAGCTTCGTCGTTGGTGGCGATGACTTCGGTGTGGTCGGAGCCGTAACGTCGGATGTGTGCGATCGCTTGATCGAAATCGTCGACGACGCGCACGGCGAGAATCAGGTCGAGGAACTCGGCGGCGTAATCGTCATCGCTGGCGACGTGCATGTCGGCGACCAGCGCACGGCTGGCGTCATCACCGCGCAGTTCCACACCGCGCTCGCGCAAAGCGTGTGCAGCATGCGGCAGGAAGGCTGCCGCCACGTCGCGATGGACCAGCAACGTCTCCAGCGAATTGCACACACCGGGGCGTGACGTCTTGCCGTCAATCAACAGGTCCAGCGCAAGGGCGAGATCAGCGGCGCGATCAACGTACAGATGACAGACGCCCTTGTAGTGCTTGATCACCGGCACCCGCGCGTGTTCGGCCACGAAGTGGATCAGCCCCTCGCCACCACGCGGGATCGCCAGATCGACGATATCGGTGAGCTGCAGCAGCTCGACCATCGCCTCGCGACGCAAATCCTCGACCAGGGTCAGCGCGGCGGGCGGGACACCGTTCTTCACCAGGGCGCCGCGCAATGCATTGGCGATCGCCGTATTCGAGTGGATCGCCTCGGAACCACCGCGCAGGATCACCGCATTGCCGGCCATCAGACATAGCGCGGCGGCATCGGCGGTGACGTTCGGACGCGCCTCGTAGATCATCGCGATCACGCCCAGCGGTATGCGTACGCGTTCGATCGACAGCCCGTTCGGACGTGTCTCGCGACGAGTCACCACGCCGACAGGATCGGGCAGCTCGGCGACTACGCGCAACGCATTGGCGATGCCGGCCACGCGCGCCTCGTCCAGGCGCAGGCGATCGAGCATCGCGCCCTGCACGCCGTTCGCCGCAGCGTGAGCCATGTCCTCGGCGTTCGCCGCCAACAGGACAGCACACTGATCCTGCAGCGCCGATGCCATGTCGCGCAGCAGCGCCCGTTTGGCGTCAGTACCCAACGCCGCCACTACCTGCACGGCGTCGCGGCAGGCCAGCGCCTGTTCCCGGATGGCACTCATGCGCTGATCTCCCGTACCGGTGCCAGCGGCGCGTCGATGGTGATGAGGTCGTCGCGATGCACCACTTCCTCGCCGTAGCTGTAACCCAATACCGCATCAATTTCACGACTATGTCGACCGGCCAGTCGTCGCACCTCGGTGGCGCCGTACTGACTTAGTCCACGTGCAATAACGACATCAGCCGCGTCGACGACCTCCACCAGATCACCGCGATGAAACTCGCCGTCGGCACCGAGCACACCGCCCGGCAACAGCGAAACGCGCCCACCGGCCAGCGCGCGCGCGGCGCCCGCATCGACGCGGATATGTCCAGCGGCCGTCGGCGCATGCCGCAGCCAGTACTTGCGCGCATGCATACGGCTGGAGGCAGCAGCGATCAGGGTGCCACGCAGCCGCCCATGCTGCAGCGCCTGCACGGTTGCCACATTGCGTCCGCTGAACAACACCGTGGGAATGCCGGCGGCGCCGGCTTTGGTCGCGGCCTGCATCTTCGTGCGCATGCCACCGGTACCGACGTTGCTGCCGCTGTCACCGGCCATCGCCAGGATCTCTGCTGTCAGCGTGGC
Organism: Rhodanobacter sp. AS-Z3; assembly: GCF_029224025.1. Lineage (NCBI taxonomy): Bacteria > Pseudomonadati > Pseudomonadota > Gammaproteobacteria > Lysobacterales > Rhodanobacteraceae > Rhodanobacter > Rhodanobacter sp. AS-Z3. The sequence goes on along the minus strand of NZ_CP119392.1, from coordinate 1,904,673 downwards.
GACGTGCGTGATCGGCTTGGCCATCGGGTCACGTCGCGGGTCGGCGTTGTACAGCGCATCGACGTCGGAGGCGATCAGCAACAGGTCGGCATCGACCAGCGCCGCGACGATGGCGGCCAGGTTGTCGTTGTCACCCAGTTTCAACTCGTCCACCGAGACGGTGTCGTTTTCGTTGATCACCGGCAGTACGCCGAGTTGCAGCAGCTCGCGCAGGGTGGCGCGAGCGTTGAGGTAGCGGCGGCGATTGCGCAGGTCGTCATGGGTCAGCAGCACCTGCGCCACCGGCCGCGCGGACAGCGACTGCCATAGCGCAATCATCGGCGCCTGGCCCAAGGCGGCCAGCGCCTGTCGCGCAGCCAGCCCGTCTCCCTTGCTCGCATGTTGACGCAGCAACGCACGTCCCGCCGCCACGGCGCCCGAGGACACCAGCACCACCTCGCGGCCATCCGCCTGACTGGCTGCAATGAACGCGGCCAGCGCTTCGGCGTATCGCGGCGTGAGCCCGCCGCCGTCAGCGGCGAGTAGATTGCTACCGACTTTCAGTACCGCGCGACGCCATGCCGGCAATTCCTGTTCGGGCAGATCGGTGTGCGTGTTCGAAGTGTCGCTCGCCGCCATGCCCGTATCTCCGCTCAATCGTTCAGTGCGCGCAAGCGCGCGTGCAATTCATCCAGTCGCAAGTCATCACCGGCGCCGGGTGAGACGCGCGCGGCGAGACTGCCTTCCGGTGTGCGTCCCTGCCCCGCCGATGCCGCGGTTTCCGCTGCCGCGCGATACGCATCGCGGAACGGCACGCCGGCAGCCGCCTGTTCGATGGCCACGTCGGTGGCGTACATCGCCGGCTCTATCGCAGCGCGCATCGCGGGCCCATTCCACGCCAGCCGCGCGAGCAGGTCAGGCACCAGCTCCAGCGCCATCAGGCCATGGCGCACACCGTGAAAAATCGAGCCCTTGGAGAATTGCAGGTCACGCTGGTAGCCGGACGGCAGCGACAACAGCTGCTCGATCTCGGTCCGCGCAGCAGCGATGCTGGCGTAGCTGGCGCGCAGCAGTTCGATCACGTCGGGATTGCGCTTGTTCGGCATGATCGAGCTGCCGGTGGTGTACTCGGACGGCAGCTTCACGAAGTTGAATTCGGCGGTGGTGAACAACGACAGATCCCACGCCATCCGGCGCAGGTCGAGCAACGCGCCACCGATCGCCTCCAGCACCGCCATCTCGAACTTGCCGCGAGAAAGTTGCGCATAGATCGGACTGATCTGCATGCGCGCAAAGCCGAGCGCCTGCGTGGTGTGCTCGCGATCCAGCTTCATGTTCACACCATAGCCGGCCGCCGTGCCTAGCGGATTGGCGTCGATCAACGCCAACGTCTGGCGTGCGCGCAGCGTATTGTCGACGAAGCCTTCGGCGAAACCGGCAAACCACATCGCGGTGGACGAGACCACCGCACGCTGCAAATGCGTGTAGCCCGGCAACGGCAGCGACTCACGCGACGCACGATCGAGACAGACGGTGGCGATCGCGCGGCAATGGGTTTCCAATGTGGTGAGCTTGTCCTTCAGCCACAGCCGCGTCGCCACCAGGATCTGGTCGTTGCGACTGCGCCCGGTGTGCACGCGACGGCCGGCGTCACCGAGACGCTCGGTCAGCCGCGCCTCGATCGCCGAATGGCCGTCTTCAAAGCGATCATCCAGCACGAAAGCGCCGCTGATGAAATCCGCCGCCAGTGCATCCAGTTCACGCTTGAGTGCCGTGGCTTCGTCAGCGGTGACTACGCGAATATTGGCCAACCCTTCCACATGCGCCTTGCTGGCGGTGATGTCGTGCAGGAAGAACTCGCGATCCAGCAGTACGTCGTCGCCGGCGAGGAACTGCATGATCTTCGCGTCGATCTGGATGCCGGATTTTTGCCAGAGGGGTTGGGTCATGGTGATGTCCTGATGTTTGTTCGTAGGAGCCCGCTCGCGGGCGATGCTCTTGTTCCGTTCGTGTCAGGCAAGAAGCATCGCCCGCGAGCGGGCTCCTACGACAAGGAAATGCCGGTGTATTCGTCCACGCCGATCGCGCGGTTGATGTTCTGCATGGCCTGGGTAGCCGCACCTTTCAGCAGGTTGTCCAGCGTGGACACCACGACTACCCGCTTGCCATCGGCCGACATGGTGAAGCCGCCGATCTCGGCGTGATGCTTGTGCGCGATACGGCTGACCCACGGTGCCTCATCAACCAGGCTTACCAGCTTCTCATCGGCATAGGCCGCGCGAAAGCGCTGCAATACATCATCGCGCTTCATTTGCCGGGCCAGATACAAATTGGTCGTAACGGTCAGTCCACGGAAGTGCGGCGCCACGTGCGGCATGAATTCGACCGGCAAACCCAGCCGGAACGAGGCCTCCTTTTCGTGCATGTGGCCGGTCAGCGCATACGGCATCAGGTTGTCGCGCAGCTTGTCCGGGTCGTTCTTGTCCGACGGCGTAGTGCCGGCGCCAGAGTAGCCGGAAACACCGAAGCACACCGGCGGCGCGGCCAACAGATCCTTCAGCGGCGCGATCGACAGCTGCATCGCGGTGGCATAGCAACCGGGATTGCTGATGCGTCGTTCGCCACGCCACTGTGCGCGGGTGAGTTCGGGCAGGCCGTAATACCATGCCGGATCAAAACGGTAGTCGGCCGACAGATCCAGAATCAACGGATCGACACCGGCCTTGTCGAATGCCTCCACGCACGCGGCGGCCTTTCCATTAGGCAGCGCGAGTATCACCACCTCGGCGCCCAGCTTCGGCAGGTCCTCATGCGCCGGCGCACTGTAGCGCAGCTCACCGCGATAGTCGGGTACGTGCGCATCGACACGCTGGCCATCCAACTCGCGCGACGAAACGAAAGCCAGCTCCAGCGCTGGATGATTCGCGATCATGCGGATCAGCTCGGCACCGGTATGCCCACGAGCGCCGACGATGCCGATGGTCTTCTTTGAATTTGTCACCGATTCACTCCTGCAATGGCTCTACCAGCTCGTCGTGTCGAAGAAGGCAAGGACCTCAATCCACCAACGTCGGCTGCCGCGCCGCGCAATGCGCCACGCAGCGTGCGATGGTGTCGAAGCCCTCGATGCCATACCAGAACACCTTCCAGCGCGGCTGTTTAAGGCAGCCGTCCGATTCGGCGTAATAGAACGGATTGACTGAGTTGCCATGGCGCGAGCGCCAGAACAACTGCGGGTTCTGCTCGCGCATCACTTGCCACACAGCGCGACCGAGGCCTTCGCCCTGGGCATCATCGAGCACGGCAAACTTGTCCAGATAGGGCAGTCCGTCCTCCATGGTAAGAATCATCGCGGCGCGATAGTTTTCGCTGACGTACAGGCGGAACGGCATGGTGCGCTCGAAGTAGTCAGCGACCAGGGTGCGGCCAAAGCTCGATTCGATCAGGCGACGCATGCGCTCGCGGTCCACGCCTTCCCACGTATCGAAGCGCAGCACCTTCTCGCCCCGTCGTACCAGGGTACCCGAGCCCTTGTGGGTGAACAGCTCCTTGGCCAGCTCGGACGGGCGGGTGATCGATACCGATGAAGTCAGCGGCAAATCAGCCAGCAGGTCCGCGATCTGTTCGATCTTCAGGCGCATGCCGCCGTTGATCCACGGCTGCGCCATCAGGTGTTCAAACTCGGTGGACAGATTGATCGAGTCGATCAGCTTGCCGTTCTCGTCAAGCAATCCACCGGTGCCGGTGAGAAAGATGATCTTGTACGGCTGCAGCACGCGTACCAGTTCGTTGGCGGCGAAGTCCGCATTGATATTGAGGATCTGCCCTTCGTCGGTTTCACCCAGGCTGGCGATCACCGGGATCGAGTTCGCGCGCAGGCTGGCCTCGATCGGCGCCAGGTTGATGCTACGCACCTTGCCGACCAGGCCGTAAGTGTCGCGATCCAGATAGTCCGCCGTGAACACGCCGGTACCTACCGAGGTGGCACGCGTATCCATCGACTGCAGCGCTTCCACCAGCTTCAGATTCTGCTGCTGGAACACCCGACGCACGATGCCGAGCGCCTTCGCCGAAGTGACGCGCAGGCCGTCGATGGTGTGCTTCTCGATGCCGGCGGCAGCCAGCTCCTCGTCGAGCTGCGGACCGGCACCGTGCAGCACGATCGGAGTCAGCCCAACCTGCTGCAGAAAGGTCAGCGATGAAGCCAGATCAACCAGTTCATCGCGCAACACAGCGCCACCAACCTTGACCACGGCAAAGCGCTTGGCGTCGATCTCGGAGAATCGCTTGAGGTATTGCTGAATTTCCTTCGCGCTGCCCATGCTCGAAAGCAGGCGCACGATGGTCTTGCGGGTGCGATTACCGGTGCTCATGCGTTTCTACCATCGACGATGCGATGAATGACTTCTGCGTAATGCTGCAACTGATCCAGCGCGACCCACTCATCGGCACTGTGCGCCTGTGCGATATCGCCGGGGCCATAGACAAACGCGGTATAGCCGGCTGCGGAAAACAGCGCCGCTTCGGTCCAGAAATCCACCGCGTTGCCCACTGGAATACCCAGTTCATCAGCAAGGTCGCGGGCGACCAGCCGGTTGGCTTCAGCATTCGCGGTATCGCCAGCGGGCAGCGAAGGGCCGCGGAACGTCTCGGCGAATTCCATCGGCTGTGGCTCCACCAGTGAACGGAACTGCGTCAGCAATTGATCAGGATTCATCGTCGGCAACGGCCGCATGCCGAAGCGAACCTCGGCGCTTGGCGCGATCATGTTCGCCTTGATGCCGCCTTCGACGCGGCCGATGTTGAAGCGCAGGCCGGTGAGTCCACCGAAGCGTTCGTGTGATTGCGCCGCCACGAAATCCAGCGCGGCATTGCCCCAACGCATCGCCTGATGCAACGCACTGTCACTTGGCTGCTGCTCGCCCGAAGCGTGACCGGCACGACCAGCAAACCGCATCAGTACCGACTGGATGCCTCGGTGGGCAAGCACGGCCTCACCTTTGGTGGGTTCGGCCACAATCACCGCCTCATAAGTGTGCGGATTGCTGACGAAGCCGGCGATGCAGCGGGGGTCGTTGGCTTCCTCATCCGTGGAAAACAACAGCGCAAGCGGTCCGTTGCTGGCATTCGCCACTGCAAGCAACGCTGCCGCCGCACCTTTGATATCACAAGCTCCCAGGCCAATCGCGTGATCGGCAGTCACTCGCAAGGTTTGCGGGTCAGCCGTCCACGCCGGCGAATCCGGCACCGTATCCAGATGCACGTTGAACAGATACTTCGGCTCGCCGCGCACGGCATGCATGGCTACCGCGCCAGCGCCGAAATCGGTCACGGTCACGCTAAAGCCAGGCAGGTGCGCACGCAGGTAGTCAAAAATGCCGCCGGTATCGATCGAACGCGGCGGATTGCGCGTGTCGAAACCGACCAGCGCCGCCAGATGCTTCAGCGTGGCCTCGAGCAAGGCGCTCATCAGCGATTGACCTCGGCCCACAACGTCGAACTCATGCCGAACAACTTGATGAAACCTTCGGCCTCTTCGACACCCCAGTCGGCGGACTGGGCATAAGTGGCGCCCTTGGCATTGAGAATGTGCTTCGACTCCACCGCCACGGCGCCGACGCTGCCGCCATGAGTCTCCAGCGTCACCGTGCCATTGACGGTCGACTGGCTGGAAGCAAGGAACGCTTCAAGATCGGTCTTCAGCGGATCGTGGAAGAAGCCCTCGTAAACCAGCTCCACCCACTTGCGCGCCACCTCGGGCTTGAAGCGGTTCTGCTGTTTGCTGAGCACGGCCTCTTCCAGCGCACGATGCGCAGTGAGCAACGCGGTCAAGCCCGGCGCCTCGAAGATGATCCGACCCTTCAGGCCGATCGTGGTGTCGCCGGTGTAGAGGCCACGGCCCACACCGTACTGGGCAAACAAGTTGTTCAACTTCGCCAGCATCACGTGGCCGGCGATTTTTTCACCATCCAGCGCCACTGCTTCGCCGTTGACGAAGGCGATCTTCACCTGCAACGGTTTGGACGGCCATTCGGCGCGCGGCTTGCACCAACCGGCTGCACCGGGGCCTGGCGCCTGCCACTTGTCGATCTCGCCACCGGACATGGTCAGGCCGAGCAGGTTCTCGTTGATGGTGTAAGCCTGCTGCTTGGCGCGCACGCCGAAGCCGCGATCCTCCAGATACTTCTGCTCGTACGCGCGGGTCTGTGTGTGCTCTTTCTGGATCTCGCGGATCGGCGCCACGATCTGGTAATCACCCAGCGCCTTCACTGCCAGGTCGAAACGCACCTGGTCGTTGCCCATGCCGGTGCACCCGTGCGCGATCGCCTTGGTGCCCAGCTCCGCAGCGCGCTTCAGCGCAGCCTCGACGATCAGGTAGCGATCCGACACCAGCAGCGGGTATTGACCCTGATAGCCTTCGCCAGCCCATACGAATGGCTTGACGAAACCGTCCCAGATTGCCGGGCCGCCATCGACGGTGACGTGGCTGGCCACGCCGAGTTCCTTCGCGCGATGCTCGATGAACGCACGCTCTTCAGCGTCGACGCCGCCGGTGTCGGCAAACACCGTGTGCACGGCCCATCCCTGAGCCTGCAGGTAAGGCACGCAGAAACTGGTGTCGAGGCCACCGGAAAACGCGAGGACGATGTCTTTGCTCATGGCTTGCAGATCCTGGGGATAGGTCAGACGGAGGCGATGACGATGCGCGGTTCGCAGCGCACCGGAAAATTGACGGAGTTGGCAATGAAGCAGGCGTGGTGCGCATCATCGTGAGCGGCCTGCGCCTTCAGCGGATCACTGCCGGCGCTGATGGTGACCGTCGGACACAGCACCACTTCGGTGAAGTGACCACCGTTGCCTGCAGTGACCATCGTGCCCTCGGCGGCGTCGCAATACGCGATGACAACCACGCCAGCCACGGTCGCCATGTGCAGGTACGACAGCATGTGGCAAGCCGACAACGCCGTGACCAGCATATCTTCGGGGTTGTGACGGGTCGCATCACCATGAAACGTGGGATCAGCCGACCCAGCAAGCTCGGGCTTGCCGTCGATACGGATCACGTGATCGCGGCCGTAGTTACGGTAGCTGTCCGTCCCACTGCCGCGGTTGCCGGTCCACTCCACGTCCACTCGATAATGATGCTGGACGCTCATGTCTTTGGCTCCTGTTCGAGCATCAGTGCAGCCAACTCCACATCGCCATCAGCATTGCGCTCGCGCAGACCAGCGACCGCCCCGGCACGATTGCGTGCTGGATGATTCTGGCTCAGCTTGAACTTGCCTTCGACGCGATCGACGACAACCTCAAGGCCGACAATCGCACGCAGGGATTTCTCGATGTGATCTTCCGGCGCGTCCGTGATTTTCCACGGCCGCGGCTGATTCGCCTCATGATGATCAGTGAGCCGCTCCAGCAGCACGCGCAGCCACGCCGCATCGTCGATCACGCGCAGACGGCCATGCACGTGCACCACCGCGTAGTTCCATGTCGGCACTTCGCGCCCGGTCTCGTGCTTGGTTGGATACCAATTCGGACTGATGTAGCCGTCCGGCCCGCGGAACACCAGCAGCACCTCGGTACCATCCATCTGAACCAACTCGTTGCCGCGTGCCACGTGGCCATGCAACACGCCATCGACCTGCTCGAACGGCAGATGGTTGGCGACAAAGCCGTTCGCGGTGTTCGCTACCACGGTGGCGAACGGATAGGCACGCATCAGTCCAGCCAGGACGTCGGCACGCGTTTCCTCGAACGGCTTCGGTGTGTACATGGCCGACTCAGACCTGCCCGATCAGCGAAGCCATCACCGCCTTCTGCACGTGCAGCCGGTTTTCGGCCTCGTCGATGGCAATGCAGGCCGGTGAATCCATCACCGCATCGGTGGCCTTGATGTTCCGGCGCAGCGGCAGGCAGTGACTGAACAGTCCGTGGTTGGTCAACGCCATCTTCGCTTCGTCGACGATGAAGTGCTTGCTGGCTTCGCGCACCGGCTTTTCCTTGTCCCATTGACCGAAGAACGGCAATGCGCCCCAGCTCTTCGCATAGACCACATCGGCACCAGCGTAGGCTTCCTCGATGTTGTGGCTGACCTTCAGCGAGCCGCCGTTCTGCTGCGCATTCAGACGGCCAAACTCCATGTAGCGCTCATCCAGTACGTAGTCGGGTGTGGGGCAAAGCAGGGTCACGTCCATGCCCATCCTGGTTGCGATCAACAGCGCCGAGTTCGCCACGGCCGTGTTCAAGGGCTTCGGGTGATAGGTCCAGGTCAGCACGTATTTCTTTTTGGTCAAATCGCCAAGGTGCTCTTTCATGGCCAGTGCGTGGGCCAACTCCTGGCAGGGATGGGTAATCGTCTCCATGTTGATCACCGGCACCGTGGCGTACTGCGCGAAGGCCTTGATCACCTTGTCCTGCCGATCCACCGACCAGTCCTGGAATTTCGGGAACGCACGCACCGCGATCAGGTCGACGTAGCGCGACAGCACCCGCGCCACCTCGGCAACGTGCTCCTCGGTGTCACCGTCCATCACAGTGCCGACCTCGAACTCGATCGGCCACGCATCCTTGCCCGGTGACAGCACGATGGCGTGTGCGCCCAGATGGAACGCGCCCAGCTCAAAGCTGGTGCGCGTGCGCATCGACGGATTGAAGAACAGCAGCGCGATCGACTTGCCAGCCAGTTGCTGGCCACGCGGCGAACGCTTGAATGCCGCAGCTTGCTCCAGCAAGGCGTCGATCTCGGCGCGGCTGTAATCCTGGGTGGTGATGAAGTGTCGCAATGCCATGATTTACTCCATTCCAAAACACAAAAAACCCGGCTGAAGAGCCGGGTTTCGTCGTCGATGCACCTTGAAAACGCGTGCGACTGCCTACCCGGCCGAGTGTCGATACAACGGTCGGCGCGCACGCGACGTCATGCCAGCAGCCGCGCGGGCGCTGGTGAGTACGGTAGCGGTATAGACGGCTGTAGACATGAGGATTCCAGGCAACTGTCCGGCATCATGCCGACAATTTCGCTGCCATGCAACAAATAATTTGGCCACCCAAATGCAAACGCCGCCAACAAGTGGCGGCGTTGCCTGCTGGCTCAGTCGGCGGGGTCGACCCGCACGCGCACGCGCAGGCGCTCGCCGGGATCGTAGCTGAGGCGTGAGGTATAAACCTCGCCGCGATAGCGGTATTCCACGTCGTAGCCAATGATCCGGCGCTGCTCACTCACCGAACTGACTTCGCGGCACTGGGTCTGGGTAGACTCATAGTCCTGACCCCGACTGGCGCGATTGCCGACCGCACCACCCGCGACCGCACCGACGACGGTGGCCGCCCGGCGGCCATCCCCCTTGCCCACGGTGTTGCCCAGCACACCACCGATCACCGCGCCAAGCACGGTACCCGCCGTGCTGTTGCCGCCCTCATGACGAACCACCGGCTGGTCGTAGCATTCCTGCCGAGGCACTTCGGTACGGGTGACACCCTGCACCGGGTCGGCACGCAACACATCGGCCCAACCATAGTGGGCGTTGTCATCGCTGTTGTTGGAGTTGGCGTAACGCACATCCTGTGCACAGACGCTGCCTGCCATCAAGGCAAGGGCAAGCGCGGGGAGCCACAGCTTGGTCATCACGACCTCCGAGTTACTGAACTACAAAGCGCGTCGCGCGCCTGCTGGAGGCCATTGCAACAAATTCACGCTGAATACACCCTTAGAATCAGACCACCAGCCGCTTGACGCGACTCGGCCGCTTACACCTTGTTAAGATGCCGGGCTGGCCGCGCCCCGCGCGGTCGGCCCATGCCGCGGATTTCACCATGCCGATATCGCTTTACAACAGCCTGACTCGCCGCAGCGAGCCGTTTGCACCGCTCGACCCTGAACGGGTGACGATGTACCTGTGCGGGCCGACCGTCTACAACTACGTGCATATCGGCAACGCCCGCGGACCGGTGGTGTTCGACGTGTTAGTGCGTCTGCTGCGCCGGCATTACCCGCAGGTGCTGTATGCCCGCAACATCACCGACGTGGACGACAAGATCAACGCCGCCGCGCAACAGCAGGGCGTGCAGATCGACGCGATCACGAACCGTTTTGCGCAGGCCTATCGCGATGACATGGCCGGGCTTGGCGTGGCCCCGCCGGATATCGAGCCGCACGCCACTACCCATATCGCAGAAATCATCACGATGATCGAAAGCCTGATCGACGGCGGCCATGCCTATGCCGCCGAAGGCCATGTGTTGTTCGACGTCGGCTCGTTCGCCGCTTACGGCCAGTTGTCCGGCCGCGACCCGGAAGAACTGCTTGCCGGCGCGCGAGTGGAAGTGGCGCCGTACAAGCGCAATGCCGGCGATTTCGTGCTGTGGAAACCCTCCACGCCGGAACTGCCGGGCTGGGACAGCCCGTGGGGCCGCGGCCGGCCCGGCTGGCACATCGAGTGCTCGGCGATGAGCGCGGCGCATCTGGGTGAATCCATCGACATCCATGCCGGCGGCGTGGATCTGCTGTTTCCGCATCACGAGAATGAAGTGGCACAGTCCACCTGCGCCCACGGTGGCAAGGTGTTCGCGCGCTGGTGGATGCATAACGGCATGCTCACCTTCGACGGCCGCAAGATGTCCAAGTCGCTGGGCAATGTGCTGCTGGTGCACGAACTGCTCAAGCTGTATCCGGCCGAGGCACTGCGACTGCGCTTGCTGAGCGGCCATTACCGGCAGCCGCTGGACTGGTCCGAAGCGGCCATCAATCAAGCCATCAGTACGCTGGATGGCTGGTACCGCGTGCTGCGCGACCTCGCCGCGATTGAACTTCCTGATGGCGCGTTGCCGGTGCCGGAGCGCGTCGAAGCGGCCTTGTGCGATGACCTCAACACGCCGCAGGCGTTGGCCGAGTTGTCGGTGTTGGCCGATTCCGCGCGCCAGTCCGGCAGCGCCGAGGCCAAGGCCGCGTTGCTCGGTGGTGGCGTCCTGCTCGGCTTGCTGCAACAGGCGCCGGAGGCCTGGTTCCGGCGTGGCGACGAGGCGATTGACGAAGCGCATATCGAAGACTTGCTGGAACAGCGTCGCGCGGCGCGGTCCGCGCGTGATTTCACGCGCGCCGATGCCATCCGCGATGAACTGGGCGCCATGGGCGTGGTGATTGAAGATGGCGCACAAGGCACCCGCTGGAGCATCGTCAAGTCGTGACGCTTCGACCAGACCGGGAGCGCATTGCGCTTCCCGTCCCGGTCCGCGCGATAATGGCGGGATGAACAGCACCGTCACAACCAGCGCCGAACAGGCGCAACAACAGATCGCCGAGGAATTCGCGTTTTTCGGCGACTGGACCGAGCGTTACCAGTATCTGATCGACCTCGGCAAGCAGTTGCCCGACTTCCCCGAGACGTGCAAGAGCGACGACTATCGCGTGCACGGCTGCCAGTCGATGGTCTGGCTGCTGCCCTCGGGCGATGCCTCGAACATGCACTTCGAGGCGGCCAGCGACTCGGCGATCGTGTCCGGCCTCATCGCACTGGTGTTGCGCGTCTACTCCGACCGCCCGGCAGCGGAAATCCTCGCCACCGAACCGTCCTTCATCGGCACCATCGGGCTGGCCAAACACCTGTCGCCGACCCGCTCCAACGGGCTGGCCGCGATGCTCACGAAGCTGAAGGGATACGCCGCGCTGGCGCTGGCCTGAGATCCACGCGCAAGCACGTCGGGCGGGCCGCTGCCCGCCGCTCGTATCACCACGGCGTGATGAACAGCGGCTGGCGGGCGGCGCCCGCCCTACGACTGGCGAAACTGACGAGCTACGCCGCCGCGGCCGTCGGCAGAGAGTGATCCGTGAAAGCGCCGCAGCGCGTCGCTCCACGAAAAAGCCCCGCTCGAAGCGGGGCTTTTTTTGAAGAGTCCGGCACGGATGCCGGTTTGATCTTTGCGCTCACCGAGGAGCGCACAAATCAATCCCCCATCTGCTTCTGCAGATGCTCGCGACGTTCCTGGGCATCCAGTGACAAGGTAGCAATCGGTCGCGCGTCGAGACGATCGACACCGATTTCCTCATCGGTCTCTTCACAGAAACCGTAGCTGCCTTCTTCGATTCGACGCAACGCCTTGTCGATCTTGGAGATCAGTTTGCGATAGCGGTCCCGCGTGCGCAGTTCCAGCGAGTTTTCGGTCTCGCGGGTGGCACGTTCGGCCTCATCACCAACGTCACGCACTTCGTCACGCAGGTTGTCCATGGTCTGACGCGACTCTTCGACAAGCTGATCGCGCCAATCGCGCAGCTTGTTGCGGAAGTACGCCAGATGCATCGGGCTCATGTACTCCTCGTTCGACGAGGGGCGATAACCCTTGGGCAAACTGATCGTGCTGGTGGAGGGAAGCGCGTATCGCCCATCTTCCTGGGTGACACCATTATCGAGTTTTTTTGTAGCAAGCTTATTCATTGACGACGACGTTTTCTGTTTCTTGGAGGAAGAGGCATGGTCCGCGGCAGCATCTGCCCGCGGTGTGACCATGGCGGTGGCACTCGCCACCTTGCCCTTGAACAAGGTGCTGACGGGTGCCGGGGATACGTGTTTTGCCGCCGCAACAGCAACCGGCTTGACCGCCTTGGTAGCGGTTTTGACGACCGGCTTCGCCGCCGGTTTGGATGGCGCGGGCTTGTGGGCAGCGGCCTTCGCAGCCGGCTTCGCTACCGGCTTGGCGGCTGCGCTACTTTTCACGGGTGCAGCCTTCTTCGGCGCGGGCTTCGCGACAGCAGCTTTCTTGGCAACGGTTTTAGCGGGAACGGACTTCTTGGCAACCACTTTCTTGGCAACAACCTTCTTGGGCGCCACCGCCTTGGCCGGACTCGGCTTTTTGGCAGGTGACTTGGCGACTGATTTTTTCGCCACCGGTTTGGCAGCGGACTTTTTGGCGACCGGCTTGGCAGAAACCTTCTTCGCCACGGGCTTGGTCGCAGCTTTCGGCTTGGCCTTGGTGACAACCTTTTTCGGTGCCGGCTTGACCGGCGCCTTGCCCGCGCTTTTCACCGCCGCGACCTTGCCTGCAACTGTTTTCGACTTGCCCGCCTTCGCTGCAGACGAAGCCTTGCTCTTTTGCGCCTTGGCGGCGGTCGAACTACGCGTTGTTTTCGCCATATCCCTTCACCGTTAATGGCCGTGGCGGCCGGGTGTTATAGCCCATGTGTCCTGCACCAGCAAGTCTACCTCTGGAATACTTGTACCATTACCAGAGGCCAACCGTTCCAGCACATGATTACCCCAACCCGATTCATACTGTGGTTGCTGCATTTGTACAAGCGCCTGATCAGTCCATTGCTTGGTCCACACTGCCGCTTTCACCCCAGTTGCTCTGATTATGCACGCATTGCTGTCACCCGCTTCGGCCCGTGGCGCGGCAGCGTGCTGACCGGCTGGCGCCTGCTGCGCTGCCAGCCACTGTGCACTGGTGGCGAGGACCCGGTGCCCGAGCAGTTTCATCTTCCGCGTTGCCGCTGCAAGGACGATCCCGCGGGTCCGGATTGATCGGCATATCACACTGTCGACAAGCCGCGGCCAACGTGGCTATACCGCCAGCAACCGCGGAACGAGCCAGAACAAGCCCATCAGATTCAGCGCCACCATGAACCAGAAGGTGATCTGAAAGCTGGTCTTGCTCGACTTGTGTCGCAGATATTTCTGCGCCAACCACGCACCAGGCCAACCACCCAGCAAAGCAAGCAATTGCAACGTGGACTCCGGCGTCCGCCAGCGACCGCTGCCAGCGGCGCGTTTGTCCTTCTGATAGACCAGCCAGGCGACCACGCTCAGCAGCGGATAGCCCGCGGCAACCTGCCACGGTATTTTGTCTGTCAGCAGCATCGCGATCAGACCCATGCCCCACAGCAGCGCAACCGTCTCGGCCAAACCCCAGTGGGCGCGTCGCGTGTCCCGAGCCTGGCGCTTCGCTGCGCTGGAAAAGCGGACGGCATCGGCGATCAACCGGCCGCGCTCACCGCGCTTCACCTCGTAGACCAGGATGTCGCCCTGCCGGGGTCGGCGCGCCCTGCCCGGTGCGAATTGCCTGACATGCACGAAGACACGCTGATCGCCACCGTGAGTGACGACAAAGCCGAAACCACGCGCATCATCCCACTCGACCAGCCAACCCTGTTCGCGCACAAATTCCCCGGCTCTCGCCCAACCCGTGCGGACTATACGGACGAACCGTAACCGCCTTCCACTCCTTTGCTGGCGTAGGCCACCGCATCATGTGGATGCAGGCTTTCCTGATGTTCAACGCGAACATGGAAGTCGCCCAGGCGAGCGTCGGCATCAAGCGCCTTCTGAATGCGCCGCGCCGCGTCTTCACAGAACATCAGGTTGCCGCCATTGGCCAGCGCAAAGGCCTGTTCGTCCTCTCGCTTCACCGCGGTCTGCACCGGTGTACCCAGCGCGTGTTCGACCCGATCGATCAGGTCAATCAGATGGAAGCCGGCACCCGGCACCGGGCGCACGCGCAGGCGCGCCACGCTGCGCTGGGCGTGCGCGGTGGCCACAATGCCTTTCTCGCTGCCCAGCCACGCCAGCACGGCGGCATGGTCAAGCGGCTGATTCGTGGCGAAGTCATTGGCGAATTGATCCTGGATCAGCTGCCGCGACAACGCTGCCGATGCCGGACAGGTCGAGGAGTAGACCACCTCGGTACCGAACTCCAGCAAGAATTCGTCGCCAGTCAGGCTGGCTTCGATGCAAACCGGATAGGCACGCCAGCCGCTGTTGGCACTCTTCAACGCGGGTCGACGCACCAGATGCTCGAAGCGGATGCTGAGGCAGGCGCGATCGGACAGATCCTTGTGCGAATCGAGAAAACCACGCAACAGCTCATGCAGCATGGCACCCGTTAGTGGCTGTGTGCTCAACGCCTGCTCGACTTGCAGGTATAGCCGCGACATGTGGATGCCGCGTTTGTCCGGCCGCTTCAAATTGACGAAGGCGCCCGCCCGTGCGCTGGCACGCTGCGGTTGGCCATCACCGGCGTCAAACAGCACCGGCACCTGGATATCGGCCATGCCCACCCAGTCCAGCGCCCCGGCGAGATGGGGTTGCGCGTGAACGGCCACATCGGGCAGCAGGCGAGCGGTATTTTCCTGATTCGGCATGGTGAGTCCTGAGCTCGGCGCAGCAACGCACCGGTGAAGCCAGCAATCTTGGGGCACGCAGCCCACGGCGCAATAGTGACGTGGGGGAAACGCTGCGTCTTGAACGAATCTACCCGCGCTGGCGCTGCCACGCACGCGCGGCCTGCCACGCCTGCAGCGCCGTCGCCAGTCCGGTACGCGGCTGACCTGCCTGCAAGGTGGCCAGCGCATCGCCGGAACGCACGGCGCGCTGCGCCAGCTTGTTGGCATGGCGCGACTCCAGCGCGCGAAATACGCTCAACGGTCCCGCCAGCTTGGCCGATGCGCTCCAACTGGCCAACAAGTCTTCCAGTTGCGCCTTGATCGCCTGCTGCCGCGCTTCACTGCTGCCACGCAACTGCGTGCGATCCAGACCATGCCGGGCCAACCGCGCCATCGGCAGCGGCAGGCGGTCGCGTTCGGCGTCCGAGTCCAGCCGCAGCAGCGCATACAAAAGATGATTCAGCACCGCCACGCGCGCGGCATGTTCGCACGACGCGTTTGCGCCGTACCACCACGCCGTTTCCAGCGCAGCCAGTGCGCCATGCAGCGGCATCGCCGCGTCGATCTGCCCGGCGAAGTCGGCCGCGGTGCCCTGCTCCAGCTGTGACATCGCCGCCAGCACCGGCGCCAGCCACACCTCGCTGGTGATCATATGCGCGCGCTCGTCGTCGAACAGCACCTGGCTCAGTGGATGGCGACCGCCGCTGGCCGCGGCGCCGGCCAGCTCCTCGGCCCACCAGCCGAGCTTGGCGACAGCGACCTGCGGTTCGCGGATGCCGTAGGCCGCGCCCAGCAGCTCCTGTTCCAGCGCCGCCAGCGCAACATGACCGGGGTAGCGGCGACCATCGACAAAGGCCAGCGCAATGCGCTGCTGCGGTTGCACCGCCAGCCACTTGTCGATGAAGCCCTGCAGCACCGCGTTCTGTTCAATCAGCTCGATCATGCGACGCTCGGTTCGCGTTGCAACAGCGCGAGCAATTCCGCCGGATGATTCACCACCCGATCGGCGCCCCAGTCACGGGGATCGCCGCCATCCAGATAACCCCAGCTCACCGCCACCGTGTACAGCCCGGCGGCCTTGCCGGCCTGGATGTCGCGGCGATCATCGCCAACGAACAGACAATACTCTGGTGTCAGCTGCGCGCGCTCGCAGGCCAGCAGCACTGGTGCCGGATCGGGCTTCTTCACCGGCAAGGTGTCACCGGAAACCACCGCACTGGCGCGCTCGGCCCAACCGATGCGTTGCACCAGCTCATCGGTGAGGAACGCGGCTTTGTTGGTGACGATGCCCCAACGCAGCCCCTGCGCCTCGATCCCTGCCAGCAGCTCATCCACACCGTCGAACGTTTGTGTTTGCTGCGCCATCACTTGCTGGTAGAGCTCGAGATAGCGCGGCACCCGCGCCAGCAAGGCATCCTCGTCTAGATGGGCAAACGCGCACCGCAGCACGGCGCGCGCACCGCGCGAAACCACTTCGCGCACTGGCCCGTAGGGCGGCGGCGGTACGCCCTCTTCCGCACATTGCGCCAGCAAGGCAGCGTAGAGGTCAGGCGCGCTGTCGAGCAAGGTGCCGTCCAGATCGAACAGCACGCCCTGGATGTCTTTCGGAAGCGAACGACTCATGCCGGCTTGCGTGCGCTGAGCACGTAATTGATGGCGGTGACCTTGCTCAGCCATGCCTTGCGGGTGAGCGGGTTGTAGCCCAGACCGGAGACGTCTTCCAGTTCCAGTCCGGCCTGGCGCAGCAGACGACCGAGTTCGGAGGGCTTGAGGAATTGCGCGTAGTGATGGGTGCCTCGCGGCAACATGCGCATCACGTATTCGGCGCCCACGATGGCTGCGCCGAACGCCACCGGCGTGCGATTGATGGTCGACATGAACAAGCACGCGCCGGGCTTCAACATCGCAGCGAGGTCGTTCACCAGCGCCGCGGGGTCGGGCACATGTTCAATCAGTTCCATGCAGCACACCGCATCGAAACTTTCCGGCTCGGCAGCCGCCAGCGCAGCCGAGGACTGCACGCGGTAATCAACACTCAGATTCGACTCGTGCAAATGCAGCTTCGCCACGTCAATAACCTTGCTGCCCATGTCGATACCGGTGACGCGTGCGCCAGCGCGCGCCAGCGCCTCGCTGAGCAGGCCACCGCCGCAACCGACATCGACTACCCTCGCATCGCGCAGATCGGTGCGTGCGGCGATGTAGGCGGCGCGCACCGGGTTCAGATCATGCAAGGGGCGCGACTCGCCATCCGGGTCCCACCAGCGTGCCGCCAGGCTGTCGAAGCGGGCAATTTCATCGGGGCTGACGTTGGCGACGGTCATGCTGGAATCCATGATAAGCGGTGATTCTATTGAAGAGTGCGGCCAGGGATGGCCGCCTTTTGCTGTTTGCACTCACGGATGAGCGCAAAAATTCAGGTCTGCCATTCGTATACCGTTATATCCCAGCCACCACTGATGTGCGCCGGGTCGTTGTTCGCGATCGACGTGGCTTCTGCCAGATCACTCGCCTGCAGCAAATAAGCGCCGCCGGATTTGTCGCTGAAGCCACCGGAAAGCTCCACCTGCCCCTGTTCACGCAGGCCATCGAGATACGCCAGATGCAGCGGTATCACGGCCGGATCAAGATGCGGCCTGCGCATCAGCAGGATCAGGTAACGACTCACCGTGGACTCCCTATCAGGCCGAGGCAATGCGCTCGCGCCAGGCGCGTGCGCGGGTCAGGATGGCGCCGGTGTCCATATCCACCAGCTCACGCGCCGCCAGCTTGCGTACGCCGGCGATCCACACATCGCTGACCTGATGCCGTCCGGTCGCATAAACCAGTTGCGAGATCACATGAAACATCGGCTGGGTTTCCAGATCACTCAACCGTACGGCGGCGAAGTCAGCCTGCTTGCCGACCTCGATTGAACCGATTTTTGCCTCCAGCCCGATCGCCTTGGCACCGTTGAGGGTGGCCGCACGCAGTGCGAACGCCGCGTCGAATGCCGCGGCGTCACCGGCCACCGCCTTGGCCAGCAAGGCGGCGGTACGCATTTCACCGAACATGTCCAGGTCGTTGTTGGATGCGCAACCATCGGTGCCGATCGCCACGTTGACGCCCGCCTTGCGCAGCTTCTCTGCGGGGCAAAAACCGGAGGCCAGCTTGAGGTTGGATTCCGGACAATGCACCACCGATACGCCGGCCGCGGCGCATGCGGCAATCTCGCCATCGGTCAGCTGGGTCATATGCACGGCAACCAGTCGATCATTGACGATGCCCAGCTTCTGCAGCCGCTGGAACGGGCGCAACCCGCTCTTGGCTTTTTCGTCTTCGACTTCCTGCGCGGTCTCGTGCGTGTGCAGATGCACCGGAATGTCCAGCTGATCGGCCAGCACGCGGATGCGCTCGAAGCTCTCATCCGACACGGTATACGGTGCATGCGGCACGAACGCGGTGGTGAGCAGGCTGTCGCCGATGAAGCTGTCGTGCACTTCGCCGGCGCGCTCGAAGTATTCGTCCTGGGTTTTCGCCCAGGCGGTGGGGAACTGGATCACCGGCAGGCCTACTACCGCGCGAAAACCCAGCTTGCGATAAGTGGCGCCGATCACGTCGGGGAAAAAATAATTCTCGTTGGCGCAGGTGGTGCCGCCGCGCAACATCTCGGCCACGGCCAGCTCGACGCCATCACGCACGAACTCCGGCCCGATCACCTTTGCCTCGGCCGGCCAGATGTGCTGCTGCAGCCACACCATCAGCGGCAGATCATCGGCGAGTCCACGCAGCAAGGTCATCGGGTTGTGCGTGTGGCTGTTGATCAGACCGGGGATCAGTGCATGTTCGCGCAATTCGACGCGCTCGCGCGGCGCATAGGCTGCACGGGCATCAGCAATCGGCAGCAAGGCGACGATACGATCGCCGTGTACCACCACAGCATGATCTTCCAGCACCACCGCATGCGGCTCGATCGGCACAACCCAGCGCGCCTCGATCATCAAGTCGACGGATTGCGGATTGATCTGGCTCATTGGTTAGCTCCATGCAGCAGTACTAGTGAATACGACATGGGGCGGCACACCTTGCGGCGCCCGCCCCATTCGCTTTACCGGTCACGCGCTTGCACGACCGTTTCGATCAGCGAGGGGAGCGCGAGGCTCCCATCACTCACTTCACGCGGCTGTCGTACTCGCCGGTGCGGGTGTCGACCTTGATGATTTCGTCCTGATTGACGAACAGCGGCACGCGCACCACCGCGCCGGTTTCCAGCGTGGCCGGCTTGCCGCCACCGCCCGAGGTGTCGCCGCGAACGCCCGGATCGGTCTCGACGATCTTCAGCTCCACGAACTTCGGTGCCTGTACGGCCACGATGCCGCCGTTGAACAAGGTGACCACGCACTCTTCCTCGCCCTTCAACCACTTCCAGGTATCGCCCATCGCGGTCAGCGTGGCGGGCGCCATCTCGAAGGTCTCCATGTTCATGAAGTTCCAGATGCGGTCCTTGCCGATGCCGTCGATGAAGGACAACTGCATGTCGGTATCGGTGGCGTCGGCTTCCTCGAAGGAGTCGCTCGACTTCAGCGTCTGCTCGGTGGTGCGACCATCCTTCAAGTTGCGGATGCGAATGCGGGTGAACGCCTGACCCTTGCCGGGCTTGACGAAGTCCGCTTCGGTGATGATCCACGGATCACCATTGTGAAGGATCTTCTTGCCCGTTTTGACGTCGTTGAGGCCAAGGGTCGCCATGCGCTATCTGCTCCGGAGTCGATTTCGCCCGAGGGGCGGCTAAAATGGATGTCTGTCACGGGCGTCATTGCCCGATCCAAGGCCCGATATGATAACCGCAAGCCCCCATTCCCGCCTATCGCCTGTCATATCCGACTGGCGCGAGCTCTGGCGCGATGCGATCACCGATCCGGCCGAACTGTTGCAGGCGGTAGGGCTGGGCCATCGCAGCGACTTGCTGCCAGCGGATGATGCCGGCTTTGCGTTGCGGGTCCCGCGCGGATTCGTGGCACGGATGCGTCACAACGACCCGACCGACCCGCTGTTGTTGCAGGTGCTGCCGCAACGGTTCGAGCACGATCAGGTCGACGGTTTCACCAGCGATGCCGTAGGCGACATGGCCTCGAAGTCCGGCCAGGGCTTTTTGCACAAATACGATGGTCGCGCCCTGCTGATCGCCAGCGGCAGTTGCGCGGTGAACTGTCGCTACTGCTTCCGTCGCCATTTTCCGTACGGCGAGGAGATTGCCGCGGCCTCGCAATGGCATGACGCACTGGCACAGCTCAAGGCCGACCCGTCGATTCGCGAGCTGATCCTGTCCGGCGGTGACCCGCTGGCGCTAGCCACCCACAAGCTGGCGGAGTTGAGCCATGGCCTGGCCGAGCTGCCACAGGTGATCCGCCTGCGCATCCACACGCGCCTGCCGGTAGTGTTGCCGGAGCGAATCGACGAAGCCTTCATTGACTGGCTGGGCGCCCTCCCGCTGCAAAAAGTCGTGGTATTGCACGCCAACCACGCCAACGAACTGGACGCCAGCGTCGATGCCGCCGTGGCTCGGCTGAAGACTGCCGGGGCGACCGTGCTCAATCAATCCGTGCTGCTGCGCGGAGTCAATGACGACGCCGAGCTACTGGCGCTTCTGTCCGAACGTCTGTTCGCCGCCGGCGTGCTGCCTTACTATTTGCACCAACTGGATCGAGTGCAGGGCGCGGCTCATTTCGAGGTCAGTGACTCCCGTGCCCAGGCATTGATGAACACGTTGCGCACACGCCTGCCGGGTTATCTGGTACCTCGTTTGGTGCGCGAAGTCGCTGGCGACGGCTCCAAGCGCCCGCTGTGAGGCTGCTCCGCATGCCTTCGATGCCGTTTTTTGCTGGCGACTGCAAGCAGAATCCGTTACAACCTATAGCCAGACCCATCCCGCTCGGCCTATCCGAACCGCCCTCGATGACCACCGGACAGCATCAGGCCACATGAAAAACGATTACGTCATCAAGATTCTCTTCGTCGAGAGCTCGCTCGAAGAGGCCGAACAGATCATCAGCCTGCTGCGCAACAGTGGTATCGCCGTTCGCCCGGCTCGCGCCACCAACGTCGAACAGATGCAGGCCGCGGTCAGCGAGCTGGAACCCGACCTGGTCATCTTCGATTCGGCGGTCACCACCATCAGCCTGGACGAGGCGATGAAGGTGCTGGAGGCTTACGGCCGTGACTTCTCGCTGATTGGCCTGGTCAATGCGATGGACAACGAGTTGGTCGCCGACCTGTTCGCCCGCGGCGCCCGCGGCATCGCTTCGCGCAGTCATCCCAAGCAACTTATCGCGGTGCTGAAGCGAGAGTTCGACGCGCTGCGTACGCGGCGCCAGGTTCGCTGGCTGCACACCGCCCTGCGTGAAACCGAGCGCCGTTGCGACGCGCTGCTCGACTCGTCCACCGATGCCATCGCCTACGTGCACGAAGGCATGCATGTTCGCGCCAACCAGTCCTACCTGGACACGTTTGGCTACGAAAGTTTCGATGACCTGCTCGGCTTGCCGCTGCTGGACATGATCGACTCTTCCAACGCCGAAGAAATGAAGACCTTGCTCAGGGGCCAGGCGCACCAGGGCAAGTTCCCCGCGCAGTTGACCCTGCGAGCGCGCCGCGCCGACGACACCCGCTTTGATGCCACCGTCGAATTCACCCCGGCCACCTTCGAAGGCGAACGCTGCCTGCAGATCGTGTTCCGCCGGCAAATGGTCGACCCCGCCGTACTGGAACAGCTGCAGCGCGACTCGGTTACCGGCCTGTACAACCGCACGCACATGCTGACCCAGGTCGACGACGCAATCACCGCAGCTGCCAAGGGCAAGAAGGGACAGTGCCTGCTGCTGATCGAGCCGGACAACTGGACCGGCCTGGTGGGCGGCATTGGCCTAGGCAAGGCCGACGAATTGCTGGCCAGTTTCGCCGATCGAATCCGCATGCTGCTCGGCGCCGACGATATCGCCGGCATGCTGGCTGATCACACCCTGGGCGTGTTGCTGGACACGCGTACGGACGAAGCCGTTCGCGAATGGATCGCGAAACTGCAGCACAGTGTCAGCAACGAGATTTTTGATGCCGGCACGCGCTCGATGTCGGTCACCGCCAGCGTTGGCGGCAGCCTGCTCGGCGAAAAGAACGCGAACAGCGAGCTGCTGCTCAACCAGGCCAGCAACGCCTTGCGCACCGCGCAGAGCCTTGGCGGCAGCAAGGTGGAGCTGCACGACCCGGCGGCACGAGAGAAGGCCGACGAAGAGCGGGATCGCTACTGGCTGGATCTGCTGCAGAAGGCATTAGCTGGCGAAGGCCTGGTGCTTTATCACCAGCAAACCATCAGCCTGCAGGATGCCGAAGGTGACTATTCGGAAGTGCTGCTGCGCATGAACGGCCCGCAGGGAGAAGTGCTGCCAGGCTTCTTCATGCCGATCGCCGAGAAGCACAACCTCACCACGGCAATTGACCGCTGGGTGCTGGAGCGGATCATCAAGATCCTTCAGGAGCACGAACGTTCCGGCTTGCAGACCACACTGTTCGTCAAGCTCACGGCGGCGTCGCTACAGGACGAAACGATGCTGCCGTGGCTGGCCGAGCGGATGCAAAAAGCCCCGTTGAAGCGTTGCCAGCTGGTGCTGGAAATGACCGAGAGCAAGCTGATGACCTTGCTGCGGCCGGCGCAAGAGTTCGTCAACGGCTGGAAAAAGCTCGGCGGACGTTTTGCCCTGGAACAGTTTGGCTCAGGCCTGAACTCGTTCCAGTTGCTCAACCACGTCGACGCAGACTATCTGAAGATCGACCGCAGCTACATGGCCGAACTGCCGCAGCATCCGGAAAGCCAGAAGAAGATCACCGAAATCTGCCAGCAAGCTCACGAGTTGAAGCGTCAGGCGATTGCCGAGTGGGTGGAGGACGCCACCAGCACCTCGTTGCTGTTCTCCTGCGGCGTGGACTTCGTGCAGGGTAACTTCCTGCAGATTCCGCAGCGACTGGAATAAGCACGAGGGACGCCGGGCAAAATCCGGCGATCCTGTCGCAGGCAATAAAAAACCCGCGGAGCGATCCGCGGGTTTTTCGTGCGCAGCGCGCAATCGCCGGAATTACTCGGCAGCGGCAGCAGCCTTGGCCGCAGACTTGGCAGCCGCAGCGGCAGCCACGTCTTCCTTGATGCGCGCAGCCTTGCCTTCCAGCCCACGCAGGTAATACAGCTTTGCGCCACGGACCTTGCCCTTGCGCTTGACGGACACCGAATCGATGGCCGGGCTATGCGCCTGGAACACGCGCTCCACGCCGGTACCGTGCGAAATCTTGCGCACAGTGAAGGCCGAATGCAGGCCGCGGCTACGCTTGGCGATGACGATGCCTTCGAAAGCCTGCACGCGCTCGCGGTTGCCTTCCTTCACCTTGACGTTAACGACAATGGTGTCGCCGGGGCCAAATTCCGGCAGCTGGCGGGTGATCTGCTCGGATTCAAACTGTTCAATGATCTTGTTCATGGCGCACCTGTCGGTTCACTTAAATCGAAAGCAATGTTGCGGTCACTCGACCGCATCGTCTTGCCGTGATTGCCCCTGCAAGGGATGTTCACGACGGAATTCATCCAGCAAAGCCCGGGAAGTCGCATCCAGTCCATGCTGTGACAACAAGTCCGGACGGCGCAACCAGGTTCGTCCCAGCGATTGCTTGAGGCGCCAGCGGGCGATCGCCGCATGGTCACCGGAGAGCAACACCGCCGGTACCGAACCCAGTGCATCCTGCACCGGTTTTGCATAGTGCGGACAGTCGAGCAACCCATTCGAGAATGAATCCTGCTCGGCCGATGCCGCGTCGTTCAACGCGCCATCCTGCAAACGCCCTACCGCGTCGATGATCACCGCCGCAGCAAGTTCACCACCGGACAGCACATAATCGCCGATGGAGAGCTCCTCGTCGACCTCGTGCGCCAGCAGACGCTCGTCCACACCTTCATAACGCCCACAAAGCAGGCCGATACGCGGCAGCCTCGCCAGCGCTTCCACCCTGCCCTGCGTCAGCCGCGCTCCCTGCGGACTGAGATAAACCAGATGCACCGGTTCCGGTGCCGCCTCACGCATCGCCGCCAAAGCGGTGCGCAAAGGTTCAATCATCATCACCATGCCCGGACCGCCGCCATACGAGCTGCTGTCCACACTGCGGTGCTTGTCGCTGCTGTAGTCGCGCGGATTCCAGGTTTCCACCTGCAACAACTGACGTTGCTGCGCGCGTCCCACCACACCAACCGCAGCACACTGACGCACGAAGTCGGGAAACAGGCTGACGACGTCGATACGCATGATCCTTGACCCTTTAGCCCGCGAAACCGGCGACGTCAGAATTCAGGATCCCAGTCCACCACCATGCGCCCTGCAGACAAGTCCACCGAACGCACATACGAACCCTGGATGAAGGGAACCAGCCGCTCGCGCGCACCGTCCCGGACCACCACGACATCGTTGGCACCGGTGGCGAACAGGTGACTGACCCGCCCCAGTGACACATCCAGCGTGGTGACAACCTCGAGTCCTTCGAGATCGACCCAGTAATATTCACCTTCCGCCGGATCAGGCAGTTGCGCGCGGGCGACATAAATGTCGGTACCGATCAGCGCTGCTGCCTGTTCGCGAGTGTCCACGCCCGGCAATTGGGCAACCATGCCCTTGCCTTGCGTACGACCCTTGGCTCCGATGATCTCGCGTTCCGTACCGGGCGCTGCACCGAGCAGCCACGGTTGGTAATCGAAGATCCGCGTACGTGGCTCGGCCCAGGATTCGATCTTGAGCCAACCCTGCACACCGTACAGCCCGACGATGCGCCCAATCAGGACGCGCCGACTGGCTGCCGTCATGCTCAGGCAGCCGGCTGCTGCAGCTTGCCGGCTTCCTTGACCAGGGCAGCGACCTTGTCGGTCAGCTGGGCGCCCTTGCCCACCCATTCCTTCACGCGCTCGATGTTCAGCTCAAGGCGCTTGTCCTTGCCCGACGCAACCGGGTTGTAATAGCCGACGCTCTCGATGTTGCGGCCGTCGCGCTTGTTGCGCTGATCGGTCACGACAACGTGGTAGAACGGACGGCCCTTGGCGCCACCGCGCGAAAGACGAATCTTGACCATGGTAAAACTCCAGAATTGCCGAACCGGCGGCAGGCACACGAGAGCCGTGCGCGGTAAACGGGGCATTTTAGCGGTTTTTCGAAAAAAGGGAAGAGCTCAGGACAGGAGTGAGGGGCGAGAAGTGAGAAACGAGAGAGAACCCGCCTCAGTGCGCTTGGCGCAATTCTCAATCTTCTCCACTGGTTTCTCGCCTTTCAGCGCATCGGCGGCAGACCACCCATGCCACCCATGCCCTTCATCGCGCCGCGCATCTGTCGCATCAGGCCCTTGGTGCCGCCCTTGGACAGCTTGGACATCATCTTTTCCATCTGCATGTACTGCTTCAGCAGACGATTGACGTCAGCCGGCTGCGTACCGGAACCACGAGCCACACGGGCACGGCGCGAGCCATTCAGCAAGTCCGGATGGCGGCGCTCCTTCTTGGTCATCGAATTGATGACCGCAATCATCTTGTTCATTTCGCCGTCGTTGACCTTGGACTTCACGCTGTCCGGCAGATTGGACACGCCCGGCAGCTTGTCCATCAGACCAGCCAGCCCGCCCATGTTACCCATCTGTTCCAACTGATCCTTCATGTCGTTCAGGTCGAAGCGCTTGCCCTTCATCACCTTTTCGGCGAGCTTCTGCGCCTTGTCCTGATCGACCTTGCGCTCCACTTCCTCGACCAGCGACAACACGTCGCCCATGCCGAGAATGCGCTGAGCAAGGCGGTCAGGATGGAACGGCTCCAGCGCGTCGCTCTTTTCGCCCGCGCCGAGGAACTTGATCGGCTTGCCGGTGACATAGCGCACCGACAGTGCCGCGCCGCCACGGGCGTCGCCGTCGGTCTTGGTCAGGATCACGCCGGTCAACGGCAGCGCTTCGTTGAACGCCTTGGCGGTGTTGGCAGCATCCTGGCCAGTCATCGAGTCGACCACGAACAAGGTTTCGATCGGGGTGATCGCGGCGTGCAGCGCCTTGATCTCGGCCATCATCGCCTCGTCGACATGCAAGCGACCCGCGGTATCGACGATCAGCACGTCGACCACTTCGCGACGCGCCGCAGCCACCGCCGCCTTGGCGATCGCCACCGGGTCCTGGCCCGCCTCGGACGGGAAAAACTTCACCCCGACCTGTTCGGCCAGCGTGCGCAGTTGTTCAATGGCCGCCGGACGATACACGTCGCAGCTGACCACCATCACCTTTTTCTTCTTGCGCTCGGTCAGCAACCGCGCCAGCTTCGCCACCGTGGTGGTCTTGCCCGCACCCTGCAGGCCGGCCATCAACACCACCGCCGGCGGCTGCTGTGCCAGATTCAGCTCACTGTTGGCCGCGCCCATCACCACGGTCAACTCGTCACTGACTACCTTGACCAGTGCCTGGCCTGGCGACAGGCTCTTCATCACGTCCTGGCCGACCGCGCGCACCTTGATCCGCTGGATCAGCGCCTGCACCACCGGCAGCGCCACATCCGCCTCCAGCAGCGCGATGCGTACTTCGCGCAGGGCCTCGCGGATATTCTCCTCGGTCAGTCGGCCGCGACCACGCAGGCGGTTGACGGTGGTGGAAAGGCGTTGACTGAGCGACTCGAACATGGCGGAACCGGCAAACGGGAAAGCGGTGATTATAGCTGACCGAACCGGCCGCTTCGCATGCACGCCAGCAAGCGCCTGTGCGACACTTCGCGGCTATGACCACACACGTGCTCGCGCTGCTCGCCATCGTGCTCTACCTCGCCGCCACCGGGGTGCTCGCCCGTCCATTGCTAAGCGGCGGCCAGCCACTGAATCGACTCGCACTGGGCCTGGCCGGGATGGCCGTAATTCTGCACGGCGGCATTCTGCTGGGCATGCATCGCGGCGCGCTGGACCTGCACTTCTTCGCGGCGCTGTCACTGGTTGCCTTCGTGGTCTCGGCGCTGACGCTGCTGGTGAACGCCTCGCGCCCGGTCGCCGCACTGGGCGTCATCGTGTTCCCGCTGACCGCTCTGCTGGTGGCCGTGGACAGCTTCCTGGCCCCACCGACGCTGCCGCAACCGATGGACTGGCAGATCAAGCTGCATGTGACAGTGGCACTGATTGCGTTTGGGATTCTGTCGATAGCCGCCGTGTTTGCAATCCTGCTGGCGATTCAGGAGCGCGCACTGCGGCATCGCCAGTTTGGCCGCTGGTTGCGCGCACTGCCGCCACTGACTTTGACCGAAACCCTGCTGTTCCGTCTGATCAGCGCCGGTTTCGTGCTGCTCTCGCTGACCCTGCTGACTGGCGTGCTGTTCGTGGACAACCTGTTCGGCCAGCATCTGGTGCACAAGACCGTGCTGTCGATCGTCGCCTGGCTGGTGTTCGGCGTACTGCTCTACGGCCGCTGGCGGTATGGCTGGCGTGGCAAGCGCGCAGTTAACCTGACCCTGGTCGGCATGGCCGTGCTGGCCTTGGCGTTCTTCGGCAGCAAGGCGGTGCTGGAACTGGTACTGCACCGCCCAATCTAGATGCCGCTCAACGGCAGGCGTCGATCGCCTCGCTCAGCCGCTCCACGCCGACGACTTCCATGTCACCCACCTTGCCGCTCTTCGGCGCGTTCGCCTTCGGCACGATGGCGCGCTTGAAGCCGTGATGAGCGGCTTCTTTCAGACGCTCCTCGCCGTTCGGCACCGGGCGAATCTCACCCGACAGCCCGACCTCACCGAACGTGATCGTGTGCTCCGGTAACGGCCGGTCACGCAGACTCGACAGCACTGCCAGCAACACGGGCAGGTCGGCTGCAGTTTCCTGCACACGAATACCACCGACCACGTTGACGAACACGTCTTGATCGTACGCCGCTACCCCGCCATGCCGATGCAGCACGGCCAGCAGCATGGCCAGACGATTTTGCTCCAGCCCCAAGGTAACCCGACGCGGGTTGCCCAGCGAGGACTGATCAACCAGCGCCTGCACTTCGACCAGCAGCGGCCGGGTACCTTCACGAGTCACCATCACCGCACTGCCCGAGGTCGGACCGGCATGCGAAGACAGGAAGATTGCCGACGGGTTCGGCACCTCGCGCAGACCCTTGTCGCTCATCGCGAACACACCCAACTCGTTGACTGCGCCGAAGCGGTTCTTGAACGCGCGCAGCACGCGAAAACGACTGCCGACTTCACCCTCGAAATACAGCACCGCATCGACCATGTGCTCGAGCACGCGCGGGCCGGCGATACCACCTTCCTTGGTGACGTGGCCGACCAGGAACACCGAGGTGCCGGTCTCCTTGGCGAAGCGGGTGAGCTTGGCGGCCGATTCGCGCACCTGGCTGACCGAGCCGGGCGCCGCGGTGAGCAATTCGGTCCAGATGGTCTGGATCGAATCGATCACCAGCACTTTCGGTCGCGTCGCCATCGCCTGTTCGAGAATGCGCTCGATGCAAGTTTCCGCGAGCGCCTGCAGCGGTTCCAGCGGCAAGCCCAGACGTTGCGCGCGCGAGGCAACTTGCGCCAGCGACTCTTCGCCAGTGACATACACGCTGGGCAAATGCGCGCCCAAGGTACCCAGCACCTGCAGCAGCAAAGTCGACTTGCCGATACCAGGATCACCACCGATCAGCACCACCGAACCCTGCACCAGACCGCCGCCGAGCACGCGATCCAGTTCGCCGATGCCGGTCAGCGCGCGCGCCTCGGTGGTCAACATCACTTCGGTCAGCGGGGTGATCTTCGGCGACCCGGCGGCTGCGCCCGCGTAACTTGAACGCTGCGCGCCCACCGATGCCTTGCCCGCAGTGGCGGGCTCCAGCACGATGGCGCTGAGCGTATTCCACACGCCGCATTCAATGCACTGGCCCTGCCATTTACTGTGCTCGGCGCCGCACTCGGTGCAGACATAGGCGGTCTTGGCTTTGGCCATGCGAAGTTCCAGAAAAAGCGAGGTGAGGAAGCGCAGCTTAGACTGCGATCATCGCAAACCGCGAGACGCCGCAGTCAACGCGAGCTGTCAGCGTTCGTCTTCAAACGCGCAGCTTATTGCTCGTCATCAACGAACAGCACCCGACGCGTCATGCCGCAGGTAAGGTCATAGGAAATCGTGGCCGACTGTGCCGCGATGGTTTCAGCGGGCAATGCCGGGCCCCACAACACCACGCGATCACCGACCTTTGCCATCGATGCCTTGCGCAGGTCGAGCGTGATCAGGTCCATCGACACGCGACCGATCAACGGAACCACGCAATCGCCCACCAGCACCGGCGTGCCCGCTACCGCGCTGCGCGGGTAGCCGTCGCCGTAACCAACCGCTGCAACGCCGACCGGCATGTCCTCGGGGCAGGTCCAACTGCCGTTGTATCCGATCCGCTCGCCTTTGCCGATCCGGTTGATCGCGACCAGCCGGGTGGACAGTGTCATCGCTGGACGGAAGCCGAAGTCGGCCCCCGTCTTGCCCTCCACCACTGACAAGCCATACAGCAATCCGCCGGTGCGTACCCAATCGGCGCGCGCTTGGGGCCAGCCGAGCACGGCAGCGGAATTGGAAAGCGAACGGGGTCCGTCAAGACCTTGAGTCAACGCATTGAAACGTTCGATTTGCGCGGCAGTCGGAAGACCACCAAAGACTTCAGACTCGGCGAAATGCGTAAGCAGCCCGATCGCCGGGTCCACCCCGGGCATGGCCGCCAGCCGCGCATGCACCTCGGCGACCCGCTCGGGAGCAAAACCCAGACGATGCATGCCGGTGTCGATCTTCAGCCAGATGCGCAGATGACCGCGCGTCGGCACGGCCTCCGCCAACCAGGCCAACTGAGCGTCGTGATGAATCGCCGCCTCCAGCCCCAGCCGCTGCATCTCGGCAATATCGCTGGCCTGATCCGGACCGGACAGCACCACGATGCGCTGACGATGTCCGGCCGCGCGCAAGCGCAAGCCGTCTCCCAGCGCCGCCACCGCGAAGGCCTCTGCCTCTCCGTTCAACGCGCGCGCCACGCGCTCCAACCCGTGACCGTAAGCATCCGCCTTGACCACAGCCATCACCTGCGCCGGTGCAGCCAGCGCCTTCAACCGCGCCAGATTGTGGCGCAATGCACCGAGATGAATGGTGGCGACGGTAGTGCGACTCATCGAGATCCCGCCACGACGTCAGTCGAACGAACCGACAAACGAATCAGAAGCGTAATTGACGAACTGGGTGTAGTGACCAAGGAAGGTCAACTTGCAGGTATCGGTGGGACCGTTGCGCTGCTTGCCGATGATGATTTCGGCGACGCCCTTGTCCGGCGACTCCTTGTTGTAGTACTCGTCGCGGTAGATGAACATGATCACGTCGGCGTCCTGCTCGATAGCACCGGATTCGCGCAAGTCGGACATCATCGGACGCTTGTCTGCGCGTTGTTCCAGCGAACGGTTCAACTGCGACAGGGCGATCACCGGCACGTTCAACTCCTTGGCAAGTCCCTTCAGTGAACGCGAAATTTCTGAAATTTCGGTGGCGCGATTCTCCTTGTTCCCGGGCACCTGCATCAGCTGGAGATAATCGATCACGATCAAACCCAGCCCCCCGTGCTCGCGGTGCAGCCGACGGGCGCGCGAACGCATTTCCACCGGCGACAGACTGGGCGTGTCGTCGATGAAGATCTTGGCCTCGGAAAGCAGCGCAATCGCGTTGGACACGCGCGGCCAGTCCTCTTCCTGCAGATCGCCGTTGCGCAGGTTCTGCTGGTGGATGCGGCCTACCGATGAGATCAACCGGAACGCAAGCTGCGAGGATGACATTTCCATCGAAAACACCACTACCGCCTTCTTGCCGCCCAGTGCGGCAGCCTCGGCGATGTTCAGCGCAAACGCCGTCTTGCCCATCGACGGACGCGCCGCCACGATGATCAGATCCGACGGCTGCAAGCCGGAGGTAAGCTTGTCCAGGTCGGTAAAACCGGTGCTGACACCGGTGAGCTGGCCGCGATTCTCGTAGCGCTCGGTGAGCAGCCGGAAAGCGTCCTTCACCGCCTCACGCATCGATACCGAATCCTTCTTGCCACGCGCACCGGATTCAGCAATGTGGAACACGCGCTGCTCGGCGCTTTCCAGCACCTCCTGCACGCTCTTGCCTTCGGGTCGATAACCGTCCTCGGTGATCGACGTGCCGGCATCGATCAACTGACGCAGCACCGATTTCTCACGCACGATTTCCGCGTAAGCGGCGATATTCGCCGCACTGGGCGTGCTGTTGGCCAGCTCGATCAGGTAACCCGCACCACCGACCATCTCGGCCAGTCCGTTGGTTTCAAACCAGTCGCCCAGAGTTACCGCATCACACGGCATGCCCTTGTTCGCCAGCTCGTTGATCGCCCGCCAGATCAATCGATGATCCTTGCGGTAAAAGTCGCCCTCGGCCAGCCGATCGGCCACTTTGTCCAGCGCATCAGGCGCCAGCATCAAACCACCCAGCACGGCTTGCTCGGCGTCGATGGAATGCGGCGGCACCCGCAGCGCCTCGATAGCCGGCGATGAAGGTTTGCGATCAGGGGCGAAAGACATGCACTTACCTCGGGAGAATTGCCTCCACCAACGACGTGCGGCGCACCAATCATTCGTGGGTAGTCGTACCCCCACCATCATGCGCGGCGGCGTCTCACCCGTCGAGACAATAAGTCTGTGGATAAGCTGTGAGTTGATGGGGATAAGGCAGGGAACGGGGAACGGGGAACGGGGAGAGCATCGCACCGCTCCGCCTTTGTTCCCTGTTCCCTGTTCCCAAAAACAAACGGGCGCCTTGCGGCGCCCGGATGCTTCCATCGGGTCGATGGGGGTGAAACTTACTTGTCGCCGACCACGATCACCTTGGCGGTGGTCTGGACATCGGCATGCAGGCTGATCACCACGTCGAATTCGCCGGTGTTGCGCAGCGGACCTTCGCCCAGGATCACTTCGTTCTTGTGAACTTCGTGACCAGCAGCCACCAGTGCCTCGGCGATGTCGCGCGGGCCGACCGAACCAAACAACTTGCCTTCGGCACTGGCATGCGCGGTGATCGTCACCGACGCGTCAGCGAGCTTGGCCTTGCGTGCTTCGGCATCGGACAAGGCGGTATTGGCCTTGGCTTCGTACTCAGCGCGACGCTGTTCGAACGCAGCCAAATTGGCGGCATTCACGCGGACAGCCTTGCCTTGCGGCAGGAGGAAATTGCGACCGTAACCCGGCTTCACGACGACCTTGTCGCCCAGCGTGCCGAGGTTGCGGACTTTCTGCAGAAGAATGAGTTCCATGATGCTTCCCTTTTCGTTAGCGCCGGTGTGGCCCGACGCAGCCAGAGGACGGTTGTCCGAAGGATGTCTGCAGCTCCGCCCGGCCGAAGCCGGGCAGAACCTTGAACCGCAGCGTGATGCTGCGGTTCGTCACGATCAGACGTCGTGGTTGTCGGTGTACGGCAGCAGCGACAGGAAGCGGGCGCGCTTGATCGCGGTGGCCAGCTGACGCTGGTAACGCGCCTTGGTACCGGTGATGCGGCTCGGCACGATCTTGCCGTTCTCGGTGACGTACTGACGCAGGGTGTTGAGATCCTTGTAGTCGATCTCCTTCACGTCTTCGGCAGTGAAGCGGCAGAACTTGCGGCGGCGGAAAAATTTGGACATGGCTGTGCTCCTGATCAGTCGTCGCTGTCGCGATCGTTGTCGCTATCGTCGCGGTCACGACCGCGGCCCTCGCCATCACCTTCGTCGTCGCGACGACGAGTGGTTTTGGCATCATCCTTTTCTTTCGATTTCAGGATGAAGGACGGCTCGATATCGGCCTCGTCACGACGGATCACCAGGTGACGCAGCACGGCGTCGTTGAAGCGGAAGCCCGACTCCAACTCGTTCAGTGCGTTCTGGCTGACTTCGATGTTGAGCAGCACGTAATGTGCCTTGGCCAGGTTCACGATCGGATAGGCCAGCTGACGACGGCCCCAGTCTTCCAGACGGTGAATCTTGCCGCCGTCGGTCTCGATCAGCGCTTTGTAGCGCTCGAGCATCGCGGGGACCTGCTCGCTCTGGTCCGGATGGACCATGAACACAACTTCGTAATGACGCAGGGTCATTGTGGGTTGACTCCTTGTGGATGCGGCCTTGCGGCCTCGCAGCCTCCCGCTGATGCGGTGAGGCAAGTGTCCTGCCGGCGCCTGTTTAGGGTGCGGACAGAAGCGGAATTGTACGGTGCCGGCGCAGGCACACGCAAGCCATTGATGACACAAGGCTCGGCGCAACGGGCCGAACGCCCTCAAACCGCGACTAATCGTGCTCGCTGAGGCCGGGCGGCGACTCAGCTGACCGTGAAGCTCTCGCCACAACCGCAGGCGCCGGTCGCGTTCGGGTTGTGGAATACAAAGCTGGCATTCAGGCCCTGTCGCTGAAAGTCGATCACGGTGCCGTCGACCAGCGCCAGGCTCTTGTCGTCAACGATCAGCGGCAGACCATCCACCTCGACCACGTGGTCGTCCTCGCCCTTCGACTCGGCCAGATCCACCACATAGGCAAAGCCGGAACAGCCGGTGCGCCTGACCCCAAAGCGCACCCCGGCCGCCGTGGGTGTCGAGGCCAGGAAATGGCGCATGCGTTCGTTGGCGGCGGCAGTGATGGTGATGCTCATGACCATAGATCCAAACTCGAAGTGACCCGGAAAGTCGCAGCGCGGGCAATAGCTACATTATCATGCCGGTTTGCTCCCACACGTTGCCGTGCGCGAGCCATTCATTCATCCAGCGTCGACATGCGGCGTATCAGCAGGAGTTTCAACCGATGGCCGTGGTCAGTGTGAAGCAGGCTCTTTCCGGCAGGCTCGAAGCCGGCAACACGGTTACCGTGCGCGGCTGGGTGCGTACCCGGCGCGACTCCAAGGCCGGCCTGTCGTTCGTCAATATCACCGACGGCTCCTGCTTCGACCCGATTCAGGCGGTGGTGCCGGCAACGCTGGGCAATTACGAAAGCGAGGTGAAACACCTCACCGCCGGCGCTGGCGTGATCGTCACGGGAACTCTGGTGGCTTCGCAGGGCAAAGGGCAGAGTTTCGAGCTGCAGGCGGACGAAGTTACTGTCACCGGCTTCGTCGACGATCCGGAAACCTACCCGATCCAGCCCAAGCAGCACTCGATGGAATTCCTGCGCGAAGTCGCCCATCTGCGCCCACGCACCAATCTGTTTGGCGCGGTGACCCGCGTGCGCCATACCATGATGACAGCGATCCATCGCCATCTGACCGAGCAGGGCTTTTTCTGGATCAATACCCCGATCATCACTACCTCGGACGCCGAGGGTGCGGGCGACATGTTCCGGCTGTCGACGCTGGACCTGGCCAACCTGCCGCGCCTGCCCGACGGCAAGATCGACTTCCGCAAGGATTTCTTCGGTCGCGAAGCGTTCCTCACCGTATCCGGCCAGCTCAACGTTGAGGCCTATTGCCTGGCGATGAGCAAGGTTTACACCTTCGGCCCCACCTTCCGCGCAGAAAACTCCAACACCCCGCGCCATCTGGCCGAATTCTGGATGGTCGAACCGGAGATCGCGTTCGCCGACCTCACCGCCAACGCCGATTGCGCCGAGGGTTTCCTCAAGGCGATCTTCAAGGCGGTGCTGGATGAGCGCCCGGATGATATGGCGTTCTTCGCCGAGCGCGTGCAGAGCGACGCGATCACGCGCGTGGAGGCGTTCATCGCCCAACCGTTCGAGCGCATCGAGTACACCGACGCGATCGAGATCTTGAAGAAGTCGGGCGAAAAGTTCGAATACCCGGTGGCCTGGGGTATCGACCTGCAGACCGAGCACGAACGCTACCTGGCTGAAAAACATATCGGCCGGCCCGTGGTCGTCATGAACTACCCCGAAGCGATCAAGGCGTTCTACATGCGCTTGAACGACGATGAAAAAACCGTGGCGGCGATGGACGTGCTGGCGCCGGGCATTGGCGAAATCATCGGCGGCAGCCAGCGCGAAGAACGGCTGGACTACCTCGACCGGCGCATGGTCCAGTTCGGCCTGGACCCGGCAAGTTACGGCTGGTATCGCGACCTGCGTCGCTACGGCACGGTGCCACACGCCGGCTTCGGCCTAGGCTTCGAGCGTCTGCTGGTGTACATCTGCGGCCTTGCCAATATCCGCGACGCCATCCCTTACCCGCGTGCCGCCGGCACCGCTGAATTCTGAGTACCGTCAACCTCATGTCGTTTCGTCGCCTCGCCACCATCGCCGCACTGTCCATGAGCCTGCTGCTGGGTGGCTGTCGTACGGCCCAGTCCCTGCTGCCGCCCAACTTTCGCGCTCCTGCGCAAAATACCGGCGACTCACTGAAACTGGCGCAACTGCAGCTGATGCAGGCCAGTCCATGCTGCAGCAGCTTCGCCGACTTTTCCTTCCGCAGCACCTTGCCGTGGGAGCCGCAAAAGTTCGTGCTGGGCAACGGCAGTATGGTTGCCAACCTGAATGGCACGCAGAGTTACTTTCTCGCTTTCCGGCTTCCAACCAGCGTGAAACTGCCATACCGGGTGGCCGTGAAGTCCGAGTTGAATGGCCGCTGGCTGCATGCCAGCTACCTGTTCGCGCCAACCATCGTATTGCTCGACGAAGCGTTCCAGCCGATCCGCTCCGAAGACATTGGTTTGTGCGAGCACATGGGCTGGAGCGACGACACCAGCGGCGCCTTCGGCAGCATGAAGATCGAAGACCCGAAGGCGCGCTATTTGCTGGTTTACAGTTCCGCCGAACAGCAAGCCGGCAAGACCTATTGGGAGCAGTCGCCCGCATCCATCTCCACCTCCACTGCCGCCTCTTTGCAGATGAGCTCCGCCGGAAGTTTCAGCATTCCGCACGGGCCGGACGGCTCCTTGTGGGTTGGCCTGATGAACAACACCTACGAAAACGCGCTCGACAACGCGATTTGCAAGAAAGCCGCCAAGGGTGACGGCGTGTTGAACACATTGCGCACCGTACTGCCCTTGCCCTGGAGTAGCAAAAGCACGGACAACACCGGCAGCCCGCACGGAAGCACGCCGTGATCATCCTCTACCTCGCCCTGCTGGCCTGCGGCGTCAGCTTGTTCGTGCTGTCCTATGTGGCACCGTTTCGCGTCGCCAAACTTTTGCGTCAACGCTATCCGCAACACTGGCAAGTCATTGCGGAAGCGGGGCAAGGCAAGCTTTCCGGATTTCGCATCTGGGCCAGCATGCAGCAGGTGCTGCGTTCGCCTGCGCTCCCTGCGCTGGGTGATGCAGCGATCACCCGCTGGCAGTGGATCTGGCGTTACAGCCAGTGGCTGGGCTGGGCCTGCTGGCTCGGGGCGCTGGCGATGCGCCTGTTGCTGCACTGAACTGTCGAGGAAACAACCATGCAACTTGATCTGAATGGTCGCCACGCACTGGTCTGCGGTGCCTCGCAAGGTATCGGTCGCGCCAGTGCCATCGAGCTGGCCGAACTGGGCGCAAATATCACCTTGCTCGCGCGTTCGTCGGACAAGCTCAAAAAAGTTGTCGAGCAACTCCCGCGAAAGCATGCCGGGCAGCAGCACCAGTGGCGCAGCGTGGACATGCTGGACACGGCCGCCCTGCACAGCACGGCGGTGGACATTGCCGCTACGTCTGCCGTGCACATCCTGATCAACAATAGCGGCGGCCCACCGGGCGGCCCCGCCAGCAGTGCAGAACCCGCGGCCTTCGAGACCGCCTTTCGTCAGCACCTGCTGGCCGGCCAGACATTGCTGCAGGCCTTGCTTCCCGGCATGCGTGCCAGCGGCTACGGTCGACTCGTCAACGTGATCTCCACTTCGGTGAAAGAACCCATCGTCGGTCTGGGCGTGTCCAACACCGTGCGCGCCGCTGTAGCTGGCTGGGCCAAGACCTTGGCCACTGAACTGGCTGCCGACGGCATCACGGTCAACAACGTGCTGCCCGGCTACACCCGCACCGATCGTCTGGACAGCCTGCTGAGCGCAAAGGCGACTGCCAGTGGCCAGAGTGAGGATGAAGTCGCGCAAGGCGTGATCGCCACCATCCCGGCAGGCCGCTTCGGCGAGGCCAGTGAAGTGGCGGCCGTCATCGCGTTCCTGTGCACTCCGGCGGCGGCCTACGTCAACGGTGTCAGCATTGCCGTGGATGGCGGTCGTACCCGTGCACTGAGTTAACGCCAAGGCATGCTGTGCAACGCACACGCATACGCCGCCGTCCGGTGCAATTGCCGCGCGCTGGTTCTAAACTCGAACAGATGCCTATTCCGCGCCTAGCCAATTTGATCGATGGTCGCCAGCAGGCGTCGCTTGGCGACAGGTGGCTCGATGTCCATGAGCCCGCCACCGGCACGGTCTTCACGCACTGTCCCGATTCCGTCGCAAGCGATGTCGTCGCCGCCATCGAAGCGGCCAGTCGCGCAGCAGCCGGCTGGGCCAGCACGCCACTCGAGCAACGCGCACAGTGCCTGTATCGGCTGGCCGACCTGATCGAAGCCAGCCTGGAGGCATTCGCAGCGCTGGAGTCACGTGACAGCGGCAAGCCGTTGAGCCTGGCGCGCCGACTCGACATTCCGCGCGCCGTCAGCAACCTGCGCTATTTCGCCGCCGCCATCACCGGTTGGGGTAGCGAATCGCATGCGATGGAAACGGGCATTCCCGGCGCCGGTGCGATCAACTACACCTTGCGCCAGCCGCTCGGCGTGGTCGGCTGCATCAGTCCTTGGAACCTGCCGCTCTATCTGTTCACCTGGAAGATCGCGCCGGCGCTGGCCAGTGGCAACGCGGTGGTAGCCAAACCGTCGGAGGTCACCCCGTGCACCGCTGCCCTGCTCGGCGAGTTGAGCATCGAGGCCGGCTTTCCACCTGGCGTGCTGAACATCGTGCATGGGAGGGGTCTCGAGGT
Source organism: Rhodanobacter sp. AS-Z3 (assembly GCF_029224025.1). Taxonomy (NCBI): domain Bacteria; kingdom Pseudomonadati; phylum Pseudomonadota; class Gammaproteobacteria; order Lysobacterales; family Rhodanobacteraceae; genus Rhodanobacter; species Rhodanobacter sp. AS-Z3. The sequence continues at coordinate 1,866,606 of NZ_CP119392.1, read as the reverse complement.
CGGCCAGGCAATCGTCGAACACCCCGCAGTGAAAGCCGTCTCGTTCACCGGCAGCACGGCTACCGGCGCACGCATTGCCAGCCTTGCCGCGGCACAGTTCAAGAAACTGTCGCTGGAAATGGGCGGAAAAAATCCGGCGATCGTGTTCGCCGATGCCGACCTTTCCGACGCCAATCTCGACACCATCGTGCGCTCGGGCTTTGCCAACCAGGGCGAAATCTGTCTGTGCGGCTCACGCCTGCTGGTGCAGAAGTCCATCTATGACAGCTTCCGCCAGCGCTACCTGGCCAAGGTGCAGGAACTGCGTGTGGGGGACCCGAACGACTCCAGCAGCGACCTCGGCGCAATGGTCTCGAAGGTCCATTACGACAAGGTGCTCGGCTGCATCGAGCAAGCCCGCAACGAAGGCGGCCGCATACTTTGCGGTGGCGCAGCCATCACCCTGCCCGGACGTTGCGCCGGCGGCTGGTTCATCGCACCAACGGTGATCGAAGGACTGCCCTCTGCGGCACTGACCAACCAGCAGGAAATCTTCGGCCCGGTGGTCTGCCTGATTCCGTTCGAAGACGAGGCGGAGGCGTTGACGATCGCCAACGACAGTCGCTATGGCCTGGCCGCATCGCTGTGGACGCAGGACCTGTCACGCGCACACCGCATGGCTGCTCAGCTTGAATTCGGCATCGTCTGGATCAACTGCTGGCTGCTGCGTGATCTGCGCACGCCGTTCGGTGGCGTCAAACAATCCGGCGTCGGTCGCGAAGGTGGCAGCGAAGCCCTGCACTTCTTTACCGAACCGAAAAACATCTGCATCGCCTACGGCGCATCTTCCACACACCCGTGAAGACGCGCCGGCCCGAACCCATGGAGCCGAAGATGAATTCACTGAAGGATCTGCTCGACAACAACCGACGCTGGGCCGATCAGGTTACCGCGCAGGACCCGACCTTTTTCGAGCAACTGTCGCAGCAACAGGCGCCGCGTTACTTGTGGATCGGCTGTTCGGATTCGCGCGTGCCGGCGACGCAGATCGTCGACCTGCCGCCGGGCGAGATCTTCGTGCATCGCAACGTGGCCAACGTCGTCGTACACACCGACCTCAACGCGCTCAGCACCATCCAGTTCGCCGTCGATGTATTGCAGGTAAAGCACATCCTGGTGGTCGGTCATTACGGCTGCGGCGGCGTGGGCGCGGTATTGAAAGAAAGCCGGCTCGGACTGATCGACAACTGGTTGCGACATATCACGGACATCGCGATGAAACATGCCGACAAGCTCGACCCGGCACAGTCGTTCGCAATGCGCCATGCGCACCTTTGTGAACTGAACGCGCTGGAACAGGCACTCAATGTCTGCCACACCACCGTGGTGCGCGAAGCGTGGGAACGCGGCCAGCAACTGGCCGTACACGCATGGATCTATGGTTTGGACAACGGCCATATCCACGATCTTGGCCTCGACGTACGCAGTCGCGAGCAATTGCCCGATGCGTATAACAGTGCCGTACTTGAACTGACCCGACGCTGGGGTCGCGAAGCATGAGCGGCGAAGGCATCCGCACCAACGCAGCGCCCGCTCCGGTCGGCGCCTATCCACATGCGCGGCGCGTGGGCAACCTGCTGTTTCTGTCTGGCGTGGGTCCCCGCCAACCTGGCAGCAACGCGATCCCCGGGAACGTGCACGACGCCGATGGCAAGCTCATCGGCTACGACATCGAGGCGCAATGTCGGCAGGTATTCGCCAACGTCCGCGCCGTGCTCGAAGCCAGCGGCGCCGGCTGGGGCGATCTCGTCGACGTGACGGTTTTTCTTACCGACATGGAACGCGACTTTGCGACCTACAACCGTTTGTATGCGGAGTACTTCACTGGCGTGGATGCCTGCCGCACCACCGTGGGCATCGCGGCCTTGCCGACGCCTATCGCGATCGAACTGAAGTGCGTGGCGGCACGCCCCATCGGGTCGCACTGAGTCACGCCGCACCTCACCCCTGCCAGCGCCTCTCCATTCATTGCCCATAGAAAACCCCGCCAGTTCGCACTGGCGGGGTTTTTGCTCAAGACAACATAATCAACCTGCGGGCGTGGACGCCGGCGCGGCAGCAGCCGCAGCTTTCTTCGCAGCCCTGTGGTGCGCCTTGTGGTGTGCCTTGTGGTGCCGGGCAGTCTTCAGCGCAGGAGCGGCGGCAGGAGCGGTTGCGGGGGTTGCAGCAGCGACGGGAGCAACTGGCGCCGTCGGCGCGGACGCCTGAGCCAGCACGGAACCGGAGAGTGCAACGCCAGCCACCAACAGGGAGGCGATCAGAAGTTTACGCATCATGATGTCGAACCTCGGACGATGAATATCGCGAACCCGGCCGGAACCCGGCAACTCGAGTGGCGCGACGAGCCGACAATGCGACTGCAAGCGGATACCGCGGCTGAACGAAAAACACCGCTCCCCGCTTCGTACGTCGAAAGAATCTTGACATCGCCAATCGTCGATTTGTAACCGAAACATATTACGTCTCGAGCTACCGTCGGACCGTCACTTCGTTGCACGGAAACCGCTGATAATGCGGCAACACCGCTTGCTTAACACAGTCAAGCCAGACAAATTTCCAGCAACTGCTGGATCAGCGCCTGCACCGGGGGCGCACGTACTTCGTCGTACTCAAAGCTGCTCTCATCCATGTAATTGAGCTGGGCCAATTCCAGCTGCACGGCCTGCACGCCAGCGGCAGTTGCGCCGTAATGACGGGTGATATAGCCGCCTTTGAAGCGACCGTTGACCGCAAAGCTGAAGCGCGATTGCGACGCCAGGCAAGCCTGCAGACGTTCCTGCAAGGCCGCGTCACAACTTGTTCCAGTGGCCGTGCCCAGGTTGAAGTCCGGCAAGCGTCCTTCGAACAGCATGGGCACCTCGCTGCGGATGGAATGCCCCTCCCACAAAATTGCCCGGCCGTGCTCAGCTTGCAGTCGCGCAAGTTCCTGTGCCAAAGCCTCGTGATAAGGGCGCCAGTACGTGTTTATCCGGCGTTGAACTTCTTCCCGATCCGGCTCCTGTCCATCACGATACAAAGGTTCGCCGTCGAATCCGATGGTGGAAACCAGGCCCGTCTCGCGCTGACCCGGATACAGCGCGTGGCCATCGGCGGGGCGATTCAGGTCAATCACGTAGCGCGACGCCAGCGGCTTGAGCACGCTTGCGCCCAGCGCCTGTGCCAACGGCTCATACAGCCGCGACACATGCCAATCGGTATCGGGCGAACGCTGCGCGGCGAGATGCATGGACGCGGCAATCCCGGCAGGAATGAAGCTGCCATCGTGCGGCAAACTGATCAACAGCGGCGCATGGCCGCGCTGCAAGGTGAAAGTAGTCATCGCTTCATTGTACTACTCGACCCGACGCGGACTTCCGCGCAAAACGATGCAAGCCATCACCGCCACCAGCGCGATGGCAGCCCAACGGTACTTGCCGCACGGATGATTCAAGGGCAGGCTTGAGCCATCTTCATTACGAGAAGCGACCATGTCGAGTCGGATGTTCTCCTGCATGGCCGCGCTGGCAATCTGCACCCTGGCCGTCTTGGTCGCTTCGGCAGCCGCGACAGATTTCAGCCCGACCGCCACCGACATGTTTCGCGAACTGCATCGCCAACCCAACGATCTCGCTCGCTACACATACGTGCTGCAGATGACACCAAAACTTCCCGTTGCCGACCAGCAATTGGGACTGCAGATGCTCGCTACCGTCGAAAACGAATTGGGCCTGTACAACGAAGCACTGCTCGACTTTCCTTTGAAAAGGCATGTGCCGCCTGCCGCCAATTCGCCACAGCCGGCCGCATGGGTGGCCGAAGATGCCGTCGAGGTGATCACCAAGCTGGCCGCCAACCGCCGCCTCGTCATGGTCAACGAGGCGCATCACGACGCGCATACGCGCCTGCTGACCCTGGCCTTGCTGCCGCGCCTGCGCGCACTCGGTTTCAATTACTTCGCCGCCGAGGCCTTGTCCGCTAAAGACAAGGAGCTGATGCAGCGCGGCTATCCCGTCCAGTCCAGTGGCACGGAATACCTGCATGAACCCACTTATGGCGATATCGTGCGGACCGCGATCAAGCTAGGTTTCACCGTGATCGCTTATGAGGCGGACGCCGATTCGCAGAGTGACCGGGAGTCTGGCCAGGCCAGGAATCTTTACGAAAAAACTTTCGCCAGAGACCCTCACGCCAAACTGTTCGTGCACGCCGGCTACGCGCACATCGACAAAGCCAAGGGACGACTCGGCAATGTGGAGCCCATGGCGATGTATCTGCAGCAGTTGAGCGGCATCGAACCACTGTCGATCGATCAGACCGCCATTCGCGAGCAGATTCCCCCCGAACAAGACATCTACCACCAACTGGTAACGTCGTTCCCATCGCATGGCCCGATCGTGCTGATCAACCGTGCCACCGGCAAACCATGGAGTGCCAGCCCAAACGCCCATGACGCCACCGTACTACTGCCTCCGGCAGCCGCCGGCGTGGTGGAAGGTGGCTTGTTCCGAAAGCCACTGATCGTGCGCTCAGCAGATCGTGACCATCTCATGTTGCCAACGGCCACCATCAAGCAACGACCGAACTGGCTGATGCGAGAAGGCGAACGTCGCTCCTGGCCGATCAGCGCGCGGATGTGCAGAACCAGCTTTCCCTGTGTCGTCGACGCTATCCGCGCCGATGAGTCCGAAGATGCGATTGCTGCCGATCGTTACGCCTTCACGGGGAGCGATGTCGTCTCGCGCCTTTATCTACCGATGGGCCGCTATCGTTTGCGCGCGTCGAATGCGCAAGGCAAGACCATCACCGAGCAGACCATCACGGTCGAAAAGCCCTGACGCCAATTCTTCTGATCAACAGGAGCCGCCAGTCCGCCGCGATGGCAGTCACTTGCGGCTTTTGAATTACGCATGTAGTCTTAACTGAAACTACAAGCGTAATCCATGGAGACCGCAGCATGTCCAAGTCACTCCCGCCGATCAGTGAGGCCGAAAGCCGGGTGATGGACGTGCTGTGGCGCAAGTCGCCGCAGAGTTCCGAAGACATCGTGGCGGCCCTGCAACAGGACAGCAACTGGCACGAGAAAACCATTCGTACGCTGCTGAACCGCTTGCTGGGCAAGGGCGCAGCCGCTGCCGAAAAGGACGGGCGCCGCTACCTCTACTCGCCCACCCTGACGCGTGAACAGTGGCAGTCACAGGAAAGCCGTAACCTGCTTGACCGGGTATTCGGCGGCCGGCTCTCGCCGCTGCTGGTGCATTTCAGTGCACACGAAAAGCTAAGCGCGAAGGACGTCGCCGAGCTGCGCAAGCTGCTCGACGCCATCGAGAAGAAGGGGCGTTGAAATGAATGCCACGCTGCTGCACTCCTTGCTGCTTACGACGCTGGCCATGACTTTTGTGCTGCTGGCGCGACGCCCCTTGCGGCAGCTGTTCGGCGCCCGCCCGGCATTCATGCTGTGGCTGCTGCCACCGCTGCTGGCCGTGTTGCCGTGGCTGCCTGCGTTGCCGGTTCAATGGGCAACCCTGCCCACCATGCCGGTCTTCGCCGGCAACATCGATGGCGCGACCGCGGCGCTTCATCACACCTCGCGCATGGCGTGGCTGGAGTCCGCCTGGCTGGCCGGGGCGACGGTCTGCCTGTTGCGACTTTTCGTGCAGCTCGTTCGTCTGCATCGACAAAGTCACCACCTGCCCGCAGCCATGCTCTCCGCGCTGCTGCAGGAACTGCAGACACTCGATTCATCGCGCCTGCGCCTGCACCCGGCTGGGCCTGCCCTGCTGCCGAGCGCACCACGCACACTGCTGTTGCTGCCAGCGGATTTCCTGCAGCGTTTCAGTGCCACCGAACGGCAATTGATCCTGCGCCATGAATTGACCCATTTGCGCCGCGGTGATGCGCTGTGGAACCTGCTGGCAGAGCTGGCCGCCGCCGCACTGTGGTTTCATCCCTTGATCTGGTTTGCACTGCCGCGCTTCCGGCTCGATCAGGAACTGGCCTGCGACGAACACCTGCTATGCCATGCGCCACAGGACGAAGCGGACTACGCCCACGTACTGATGCACAGTGCCGGCCATCCCGCCGCACCGACCTTGATTCCCTGGCTCAGCGAGCCACAACTGAAGGAGCGACTCACTATGATCCAGCGTCATCGTCCCGGCGCGCTGCGCCGTCGCATCGGTTACCTCGGACTGGCCGCGCTGATGGCCGGCAGCACGCTGGTTGCGCAGGCCAGTACCAAGCCGGCGCCAGACCAGTCTGCCGAATCTGACCTCACCTTCAACTCGAACTTGCAACCCAGCTATCCCGCTGCAGCCCTCAAGAACCACGAAGAAGGTACCGTCATCCTGCTTGTTCAAGTTCACATGGACGGCACCGTAGGCAGCATCACCTACGATCCGCAGCACAGCACCACCAAGTCCGCCGATTTGATTGCCGCCGCCAGCAACGCCGCCCGGCAGTGGCGCTTCAACCCACAAACGAAAAACGGCGTAGCGGTCGAAGGTTATGCACGCGTGCCGGTGAAATTCGCGCTAAGCCCATTACCCGCCAAGCCGCAGAACAGCCAAGGCGAGAAATCGAATTCGAAAAGCTGACGAATTGCTTGATTTGCATATGAATTATTGACTTGATAACCTCGACACATCCCACACCGAGGTTGTCTTGTGAGCTTGCAACCTGCTGCCCGACCTGCCCTGTCACGCCGCCCGCTGCATGGCGTTCGACGGGCCTTGTGGGTGCTCACGGCAACGGTCCTGACAGCCTGCTCCGGCAATCCTCACCGGCCCCAGCCTACCTACAGGACTTCCCATTCCACACTGGCCGACCTGCCGGCACGGGCGCCATCGGCTGCCACCGCCAGTGAGGCAAACGACATACTGTTCCGCGCCATCGGGCTGGTTGGCACACCGTATCGCTGGGGCGGCAACACGCCGGCCGGGGGGTTCGACTGCAGCGGACTGGTCGACTACATCTACCGCACCGCGACCGGCATCAAGCTGCCGCGCACCTCGCATGAAATGGCCGCCGTGGACGGCCAGAAAGTACGCAAGATGAACCAGCTGGCCAGCGGTGACCTGGTGTTCTTCGACATCGGCGGAGCGATCAGTCACGTCGGTGTATACGTGGGCAAGGGGCGATTTGTGCATGCGCCAAACAGCGGTGGCACCGTCAGGCTGGACGATATCGATGGACCTTACTGGGGCGATCACTTCGCTTACGGGCGACGGGTACTGAACTGAGGCGCGCGCACCGGCGCCGCCACTGGACCAAACAATGACGGCGCCCCAGGGCGCCGCCATTCGTTCCGCTTTCAGCCAGCGAATCAGTGCGCTTCGGCACCCGGCGCGTGGGCGTGCCGGTGCTCGACTTCCTCTTCGGTGGCATCGCGTACTTCGCCGATGGTCACGTCAAAATGCAGCGTCTTGCCGGCCATCGGGTGATTCAGGTCCACATCAATCGTGCTCATCCCGACCTTGTGCACGGTCACCGCGCGCTGACCACCTTCTTTAAGGCTCAACACGGTAGTCATGCCCGGCTTGAGGCGATTGGCCTGCGGGAAATACTTCTTCGACACACGCTGGATCTGGCCTTCCTCGCGCTCGCCGTAACCATCGGCAGCCGCAATGTCCACCGACAGCGTGTCACCGGCCTGGTGACCTTCAAGCGCCGTTTCCAGGCCAGGAATCAATTGACCGTGACCGAGGAGTATCCACAACTGTTCGTCGCGATCATGCGAGCTTTCCACCTTGTCGCCATCCACGGTCAACGTGTAATGGATTGCGATGACCTTGTCCTTGCCAGCCTTCATTGGGTGTCTCGTCGATGGGATCAAACCGCAGATTCTAGCAGCCCGGCGTACCTCGCATGGGAACCGGATCGCGGCCTTGCTGGCGCTCTCTTTGCGCCGGGCCGCGAACGGTCGCCGCTCACCCGCAACCTGCGCGGCACGCAGAATAGTGACGGCACTTCGGGTAGCTGTTCAGTTTCGCAGCAAGCTTTTCGTATGTTATCCCGCCAGATCAGCTATACTTCGCCCCGCGCTCATTTCTAACGAGCGTTGCGACACACCGTCGCCCCCTTCCCCTAAGTCTGCAACACGGTATGAACACTCCGGGTTGCTCAGGAGTGTTACATGTCCTTCGATTCGCTGGGCCTTGCGCCCGCGTTGTTGCGTGCGCTTGCCGATTACGGCTACACCAAACCCACCCCGATCCAGTCAGCGGCGATTCCGCCCGCGCTGGCAGGTCACGACCTGCTGGCCGCTGCCCAGACCGGCACTGGCAAAACCGCGGCGTTTGCGCTGCCGTTGCTGCAGAAGCTGTCCACCAGCGGCCAGACCATGACCCGCCGCCCGCGTGCGCTGATCCTTACGCCGACCCGCGAACTGGCTGCGCAGATCAACGAAAATATCCGCGACTACAGCAAGTTCATGCAGGTCAGTGCCACCACCATCTTCGGCGGCGTCAGCATGGGCCCGCAGATCAACGCGCTGCGTCGCGGCGTCGACATCGTCATCGCCACGCCCGGTCGCCTGATCGATCACATGCAGCAGCGCACGCTGGAACTTTCCGCGGTGGAAACGCTGATCCTCGATGAAGCCGACCGCATGCTCGACATGGGCTTCCTGCCTGCGTTGAAGCGCATCCTGCAGTCGGTGCCGAAAAAGCGTCAGACCTTGCTGTTCTCGGCCACCTTCGCACCGGCGATCAAGACGCTGGCGATGGAGTTCATGCATAACGCGAAGGAGATCTCGGTCTCCGCACCGAACACCGTCACCACCCTGGTCAGCCACCAGGTGCATCCGGTCGACGCGGCGCGCAAGCGCGATCTGCTGTTGCACGTGCTGTCGCAGGACAGCCGCCGTCAGGCGCTGGTGTTCAGCCGTACCAAGCATGGCGCCGACAAGCTGGTGACGTTCCTGAATGCTTCAGGCCTGCGCACCGCGGCGATCCACGGCAACAAGAGCCAGAACGCCCGTACCCGTGCCCTGAGCGATTTCAAAAGCGGCCGCATCACCGTGATGGTCGCCACTGACATCGCTGCTCGCGGCATCGACATCGAACAGTTGCCGATCGTGATCAACTTCGATCTGCCGTCGATTGCCGAAGACTATGTGCATCGCATTGGCCGCACCGGTCGTGCCGGCATGGAAGGCCTGGCACTGTCGCTGGTCAGCCACGATGAAAGCGGCCTGCTGTTCGATATCCGCAAGCTGCTCAAGCAGGACATCGCGATCACGCCAGTGGAAGGTTACGAGCCGTCGGCCCCGCTGCGTCTGGATGCCGGTGCGCCGCGCCCGAAACAGGGTGGTGGTGGCCAGCGTCAACAGCAGTCACGGGCCCCGCGTCAGGGCAAGCCGGCCGGTGCGGCACGACCGAGCGGTTATGCGCCACAGGGTGGTCGTGGCGAGCATGCCGCCGGTAACCAGCGCCGTCGATCGACTGCTCGTCCGGCCGCCAAGGCCTGAGTTTTTCGACAACGTGACAGCAGACGTGGCGGCCCTTGGGCCGCCACGTTCGTTTTGGAAGGCCTCAATCACTGCCGCAAATCTTCGCCGTGAGCACATGGTCCTGCCACTGTCCGGCGATTCGCAGATAGGCACGGGCCCAGCCTTCGCGCTCGAAGCCGAGGCGTTCAAGCAGCCGTGCGCTGCGTTCGTTGCGCGGCAGGTAGTTCGCCATCACCCGATGCAGACCCAACTCGCCAAACGCCCACGCCAACCCGGCTTCCAGCGCCTCGCGCATCAGGCCCTGACCCTGTTGATCGGCAGCCACGCCATAGCCGAGCAGGCAGGCCTGAAACGGACCGCGCATCACGTGGCTCAGCGTGAAGCTGGCAAGCAGGCGTGCTTCGTCGGGACTCAGCACCACGAAGGCATAACCACGATCAAGCCGCACCGCTTCCTGACCGTCGGCAATCGCCTTCAGGCAAGTTTCCAGGGTGTAATGGCTTTCCTCGCGCAAGGGTTCCCACGGCGCCAGATGGGCACGATTTTCCACACGAAAGCGCAGCAACTTCGCCGCATCGGACGCCACGGGCAAGCGGATGCGGGTGCGTTCGGTCAGCAATACGGCAGGCGCGTTCACCGCAAACCCAACGCCTTCGCGTGATGCTGCAGGTGATCGTCGATGAAGCTGCTGATGAACCAGTAACTATGGTCGTAGCCCGCGTGTCGGCGCAGCAACAGGGGCTGGCCAGCCTCGGTACAAGCCTGTTCGAACAGTTCCGGTTTCAGCTGCCCATCGAGGAAAGAGTCAGCTTCCCCCTGATCGATGAGGATGGTGCCGTCGAACGTCTGCCTGCGCACCAGTTCACACGCATCGTAGTCTGCCCACGCGGCCGGATTGTCACCGAGATAGCGCGGCAACGCCTTCTGTCCCCAAGGCACCTGGCTGGGCGCGACGATCGGCGCAAACGCCGACACCGAGCGGTAGCGACCGGGATGCCGCAACGCGATGGTCAGCGCTCCATGTCCACCCATCGAATGCCCGCAAATGGCGCTGCGCGAGCTGTCGACCGGGAAATTCGCGGCGATCAGCGCGGGCAATTCCTCGACCACATAGCGATGCATGTTGAAGCGCCCCGCATACGGCGCCTGCGTGGCATCGACGTAGAAACCGGCACCCTCACCAAATTCCCAGTCACCCGTCGCGGCAGCGATGCCGGTATCGCGCGGGCTGGTATCCGGCATCACCAACACCATGCCGTACTGCGCCGCCAGCCGTTGCGCACCGGCCTTGATGGTGGCGGTCTCCTCCGTGCAAGTAAGCCCGGCCAAGAAATACAACACCGGACAAGGCCCATTGGCCGCCTGCGGCGGTTGGTAAAGGGCAAACCGCATCGGGCCGGCGCAGGCCTCCGACTGATGCCGGTAGATGCCCTGCACGCCGCCATGCAGGCGCTGTTCGGAGATCGTTTCAAGCATGGTCATCGCGGGTTCCGGTTGCTCTATGGGTCAGATTCGAGGATACCCGGACAAGCCTGACTTTCACGCTCAGGCAGAACCGCCACGCGCACGCCTTGACACTGGTAGAATGGCCGACCCGCGCGTCGCATTCCCGGCGTTGCCTTCTGTATCCGAGGTATCCCCATGTCATCCCCTGATTCCGACAACGCCCCGGTACCGTCCGGTTTTGGCGCACTTGCGCTGCATCCCGACGTTATGCGCGCGTTGGCCGATGTCGGCTACGAGTCGCCCTCGCCGATCCAGGCCGCCACCATCCCGCCACTGATGGAAGGCCGCGATGTGCTCGGCCAGGCGCAAACCGGCACCGGCAAGACCGCCGCCTTTGCGCTGCCGATCCTTTCGCGCATGGACCTGAAGCCCGGCAAGCCGCAGGCGCTGGTGCTGGCACCCACGCGTGAACTGGCCATCCAGGTGGCCGAGGCGTTCCAGAAGTACGCCACCCACATGCGCGGCCTGCAGGTGCTGCCGATCTACGGTGGCCAGAGCTACGGCCCGCAGTTGCATTCGCTCAAGCGCGGCGTGCACGTCGTGGTCGGCACGCCCGGTCGCGTCATCGATCACCTGGACAAGGGTACGCTCGACCTGTCCGAGTTGAAGTATCTGGTGCTCGACGAAGCCGACGAAATGCTGCGCATGGGCTTCATCGACGACGTCGAAAAAGTGTTGCAGGCGACCCCGCCCGAACGCCAGGTCGCGTTGTTCTCGGCGACCATGCCGTCGGTGATCCGCAAGATCGCGCAGCGCCATCTGAAGGACCCGGTCGAAGTCACCATCAAGAGCACCACCACCACCGCGCCGAACATTCGCCAGCGCTACTGGTTTGTCAGCGGCATGCACAAGCTCGATGCGTTGACCCGCATCCTCGAAGCCGAACCGTTCGACGCGATGATCATTTTCGCGCGTACCAAGCTTGCAACTGAGGAGCTGGCTGGCAAGCTGCAGGCCCGCGGTCTGGCTGCTGCGGCGATCAATGGCGATATCGCCCAGCCGCAGCGTGAGCGCGTCATCCAGCAGTTGAAAGATGGCAAGCTCGACATTCTGGTTGCCACCGACGTCGCCGCGCGCGGCCTCGACGTGGAACGCATCAGCCACGTATTCAACTACGACATTCCGTACGACACCGAAAGCTATGTGCACCGTATCGGCCGCACTGGCCGTGCCGGTCGCCACGGTGAAGCGATCCTGTTCGTCAGCCCGCGCGAGCGCGGCATGCTGGGCGCCATCGAGCGCGCCACCCGCCAGCCGATCGAGCAGATGCAGTTGCCGTCGGTCGACGTGGTCAACGACGTGCGTATCGGCAAGTTCAAGCAACGCATCAGCGACACGCTGGCGCAAGGCAGCCTGGGCGAATTCCAGAAGCTGATCGAGCAGTACGAGCAGGAACACAACGTACCGGCGATCGAGATCGCCGCCGCGCTCGCGCGCATTGCCCAAGGCGAACAGCCGCTGCTGTTGGCACCGGCGCCGAAGCGCGAGAAATACGAACCGGCAACGCGCGAGCGCGTTGAACGCGCAGCACCGCGCGAGCGCACCAGTAGTGAGCGCCGCCCGCCACAGGCGCGCGACGCTGCTGCGGCTCAGCAGCCGGCACGTGAATCACGCCCCAGTGAACATCGTCCCCGCGAACACGCCGCGCATGAGAGTGCCCCGCCGCGCGAATTCGGTAATCGACCCGTTCGCGCGCACGCCACCGAAGAAGGCAAGCGCACCTACCGAGTCGAAGTTGGCCACGAGCATGGCGTGAAGCCGGGCAACATCATCGGCGCCATCGCCAACGAAGCCGGATTGGAAAGCCAGTTCATCGGTCGCCTCAGCATTCGCGATCACTACAGCCTGATCGATTTGCCCGACGGCATGCCGAAGGAAGTGTTCGAGCACCTGAAGAAAGTGTGGGTGGTGCAGCAGCAGTTGCGCATCCATGAGTGGGACGGCAGCGACACCGGTACCAGCACACCGCCATCGCACAAGCCGGGCGGCTTCAAGAAGCCCGGTAGTTTCAAGCCGCGTCCCACTGGCGACAAGCCACCACGGCGCAAGTAACCGTAGCGCGTCGCGCCGCTCGATAAGCGACGGCGCGACCACGTAACATCGGCGGGGTCATCGCTATCGCGAACCCGCCGCATGTCCAGCAGCCACGCCGAACATCCAACACCCAACGGTTCCGAGCCGCGCCTTGACGGGCTGCCGCCGCCTGCCGTGCTGCAACTGCAGGCGGCCGCCAGAGCGATTCGCGACGGTGCCGAGCCAGCAGCGCGGCAGGCCCTGGCGGGCGTGCTTGCGCTGGTGCCAGAGCATCCCGAAGCGCTGCGTCTTTACGGCATTCTGCACACCCGTGCTCAACGCCATGACGAAGCACGGGTCTGCCTGCAGCGCGCGCTGGCACAATGGCCGGACTACGCACTGGCGCATTCCGATCTGGCTGGCGTACAGCACGCTCGCGGTGACATGGAAGCGGCATTCGCCTGCTGGCGACGTGCGTGCGCGCTGGCACCGGCCGCACCGATGCCCTGGTTCAACCTGGGTCGCAACCTGCAGTTGCATGGCGACACCACGGCCGCGATCGAAGCCTTGCAGCAAGCCCACATGCTCGCACCGGATTTCCTGCCGGCCTTGATCCTGCTCGGCGATGCCCTGGTCCACGCCGGTCGTTTCGATGAAGCCGATGCACGCTACCGCGCCGCGTTGGCGCTGTATCCGGCCTGCGGGGATGCCTGGCGCGGCTTGGCGAACATGAAGACACGCCCGCTATCCGACGCCGATCGTGAACAGTTGAGCGTGGCATGGCGCCAGCCCGCCATCACACCTACCGACCGCATTGCGATGGGCTTTGCGCTGGGCAAGGTCTGCGAAGACCAGGGCCGCTACGGCGAAGCCTTCGACGCGCTCAACCGCGCCAACTCCGAATTGCGCGAACTCAGGCCGTGGCAGGCTGCGGCTTTCCATGCGCATGCGGACGCCTTGCTGGTCGCGTCCCGGCAACTGCCTTCAGCCATCGATCTGAAACTTGGTCACGAGGTGATCTTCATCGTCGGTTTGCCACGTTCCGGCTCGACCCTGTTCGAACAGATTCTCGCCGCACACTCCCACGTGGAAGGTGCCAGCGAACTGAGCGAACTGGAACAGGTGCTCGGCGAAGAATCCCGCCGCCGCCAGCAATCCCTGTTGCAGTGGATCGGCGCCGCCGATGCAGCGGACTGGCAACGCTTTGGCCAGCGTTACCTGACGCTCACCGCACGCTGGCGTCGACACAAGCCGCGGCACACCGACAAACTGCCATCGAACTGGCTGCTGACCGGCGTACTTGGCGCCATGTTGCCAGGCGCGCGAATCATCGACGCCCGCCGCGATGCGCTGGAAGCCGGCTGGTCCTGTTACAAGCAGCAGTTCTATCGATTGCCGCATTTCGCCTGCACGCTGACCGACATCGCCGCGTATATCCGCGACTACGAACGCGTGATGGGCGTGTGGCAGTCCGCCGAACCCCAACGCATCCGTATCCAGCACTACGAAGCGCTACTGGCCGCGCCGGAAGACGAGATTCGTGCGCTGCTGGCGTTCTGTGCCCTGCCGTTCGAGCCGAGCTGCCTCGACTACCACCGCGCATCGCGCAGCGTACGCACGGCCAGTGCCGCGCAGGTGCGCCAGCCACTGCGCCGGGATACGGCGCGCGCCGGTCACTACGGCGCCCTGCTCGATCCCCTGCGCTTCGGATTGGGTCTGCCGAAATTCGGCTGACGGCGACCGTATCGTGCGCCGCCGGCGACACAGCGTTTCCCCCAGCGCCGCCGCAAAGTGCGCCGCCAGCCACCAGCATGAGGGCTGAGGATTCAACGAGACCCTATAGCCATGAACCACATGCCCAGCCTGTACATCTCACACGGCTCGCCCATGACCGCGTTGCAGCCCGCTCTTACCGGCGAGCGTCTGGCCGAATTGGCCGCCGCGCTGCCACGACCTGAGGCAATCGTGATAGCCAGCGCGCACTGGTTGTCGCATCAGCCGCTGGTGGGCGCCGCACAGACACCGGAGACCATCCACGACTTCGGCGGCTTTCCCGAGCCACTCTATGCGCTGCGCTATCCATCGCCCGGTGCACCCGCGCTGGCCAGGCAGGTCGCTGCCTTGCTGGACTCCGCCAGCCTGACCCCTTCACTCGACCCACGGTGCGGACTCGACCACGGTGCATGGGTGCCGCTTCGACTGCTTTATCCGGAGGCCGACATTCCGGTGGTGCCGATATCGATCCAGCCGGAACGGGGTCCGGCGCACCACTACGCGCTGGGTCGGGCACTGGCGCCACTGCGCGAGCAGCATGTGCTGGTTATCGGCTCGGGCAGCATCACGCATAACTTGCACGACTTCCGCGCGGGCTACAGCGACCAACGACCGGCGCCGTACGTGCGCCCGTTCATCGAATGGATCGAGCGCAAACTTGCCGCCGGCGACACCGACGCGCTGCTCGACTATCGACGCCAGGCGCCGTTCGCCAGTCGCGCCCATCCCACTGACGAGCACCTGCTCCCGCTATTCGTGGCGTTGGGAGCGGCCGGTGCAGACATCCGTGCGCAACGGATCGATGCCGGTATCGACCAGGGCCTTCTGGCGATGGATATTTACCGCTTCGACTGAGGTGCCCGGGAGTTGGCTCCTGCACATCCGCCACGATCCCATTGATCCGCGCCGTCGCATGGTTCAACTCAGGTGTGGAGGCTGATGGCCCTGATCACGCTGCGAAGCCTTTGCTTCAGCTCACAGAATTCGGATGATGACAAACCAGGGCGGGTATCAAGCGCTCTGCGGCAACGGCGGCTCGCTGGCGTGCGAGGGATCAAGCCAGTCTTCCGGCGTCAACACCGCCAGACCATGCGCCAGCCGGGCCTTGTCGCACTGCGGACTGATTGCGCCAAACTCCCACGACGGCTGCACTTCCCGACACACCGACGGCCGTTGCGGATAGATACCGCAATGCGCCGCCTCGCCCACCACGCCTTGCAGTGCTACGCAACGTATCTTTGCGGCATTCGTGCCACGCATGGCCAGCCGATGAGGGTCGAGCTTTTCGGTCAACTCGGGAGGCACGTTGCCGCCAAGAAAAGCTTCGGCTTCCGACCAATGGAAGGCCACGCGGAAGAACGCGCAGCAGGCACCGCAACGCAAACAGGGGTGATCCATCGAGTCGACCGATACGCGCCCCGTGGCACGCAGGGAACGGATTCTAGAGCGCAAACCGCCGGTTGTGCAGTGGGAAAAGACACTCCTCGTTGCACAACCGGCGGAAAGATGGAAAGCACTCAGCCCGGATCGCGTACCGGTCTGCTCAGGGCTCGCCGGCGAAGGTATCGCACTGAGCCATCTCGCCACTGGCGAAGCCGGTCTTGAACCACTTCACGCGCTGCGCCGAGGTGCCGTGAGTGAACGTGTCCGGACGCACGCGGCCCTGCGCCTGCTGCTGCAAAGTGTCATCACCGATGTGGCTGGCGGCGTTCAGCGCCGACTCGATATCACCGGGCTGCAGCCAGTTCAGGTCTTTCTGGCTGTGGTTGGCCCACACCCCTGCGTAGCAGTCTGCCTGCAGTTCCTGCCGCACTGACAGGCCATCGGCACCGTCCATCGGCGCGCCGCGACGGCGTGCCTGATCCACCTTGTCGAATACGCCGGTGAGTTTCTGCACGTGGTGTCCCACTTCGTGCGCAATGACGTAGGCACGGGCGAAATCACCGGAGGAGTGCAATTCGTCCTGCAGTTGCTGGAAGAACGCCACGTCCAGATAGACCTTCTGGTCACCGGGACAATAGAACGGGCCCACCGCCGTACTGGCGCTGCCGCAGGCGGTGTTCACGCCACCGCTGAACAAGTGCAGCTTGGGTTCGATATAGGTCGCCCCATGCGCCTTGAATATCTCGCCCCAGGTCTGCTCGGTCGAATGCAGTACTGCACTGACGAAGTCTTTTTGCTCGGGATCGACCTGCGCGGGCACGCTTGCCTGGCTGGGCGCACCGACCTGGCCACCTTGATCGAGCAGCGCCAGCGGATTCTTGAAGAAGATCCAGCCAATCAGCGCGAGCACCACAATGGTGCCCAGACCCATGCCGCGACCGCCACCGAAACGCATGCCGCCGCCACCGCCACCACTGCCGCTGTCGACCTCGACGTTGTTGCTGCTGCCACCTTTTCGCCAATCCATAAATCCCCCGCCGAGTGGTTGTCCCAATGTTCCGTTGCGAAGATAGCGCGCAGCCCCGAATCGCGCCATGCCGATAAACACCGTTAAAGTAGGCCACCCTTCGTGAGGATTTCAGCATGACCCATCTGCCCGCCCTGGTAACCCTGCTCACCGTGCTGTTGATGTTCGGTACCGGCTGGCTCGTGGGTAGTGCCCGTGGCAAGTATCAGATCAAGGCGCCTGCGGTGACTGGCCATCCCGCGTTCGAGCGCGCCTATCGAGTGCAGATGAACACCCTGGAGCAGGCCGTGCTGTTCCTGCCCACGCTGTGGCTGGCCGCCAATTTTGGCTTCAGCGGTTGGGCCGGTATCGCCGGACTGGTCTGGCTGGTCGGCCGGGTATGGTACGCGGTCGCTTATCTGAAGGACCCCGCCAAGCGCGGCCCGGGCTTCGGCCTGGCGATGCTCAGTTGGGTCGCCCTGCTGATCATGGCCGGCATCGGCGTGGCCCGCGCGATGATGGTCGGCTGAACCCGGGGTATGCCGACGCCAGAGCACACGCCTGAGCACCGCCGGTCAGCCAGCCACAGCAAAACGATTGCACCCACTCCCGCCGCCCACGACGTTAACGGCGAGTCACCACCGAGTCTGCGCAGTGCCGCAGGCATCATCGCCGGCTACTTCGCGTTGCAGTTTCTCGTCGGGGCGGTGGCGGCACTGGGCGTCATCATCACTGCGCTGCTCGACCACCACGGGATGACCGAGGGTGCCATCAGCAGCACCCTCGCACAGCCCCACATGCAGGCATGGCTGGCGGTCGCCTCACTCGGTTTCGCTGCGCCCGTGACGCTATGGCTGGCCCATCGGCAGTGGCGATCCCACTGGGCGCAGGGACAGCCCCCCGGGTTGGGCTTTGTTGCACCCACCACTGCCTGGTTCTTCCTGCCCGCCATCGCCATCGGGCTGGCGCTGCCGTGGCTCGGTTCCGTGCTGACCGAATGGCTCGCGCGCGGACAAACGGTCAGCCAGGACATCCAGCAGATTGGCAGCCAGACGCCACTGGCACCGCGCGTGCTACTGGCATTGGTGGTGGTTTGCGTGGGGCCAGTCGTCGAGGAACTGTTATTCCGCGGCGTCTTGCTGTCGGCATTGCTGCGGCGCTGGCGCGCCGGCTGGGCGGTGGCGCTCACCTCACTGGTGTTCGCGCTGATTCATCTGCCGGGACTGGATTACCAGTGGTATGCCTTGCCGGCCCTGCTGCTGCTGGCCGTCTTGCTGGCGATCCTGCGGTTGCGCTCCGGTTCGATCTGGCCTGCCGTGCTGGCACACGCCACCAACAATCTGGTGGCGGTCGCGAGCTGGTTCGTGGCGATCAAGGCGCTGGGCTGATTCCGCCACGCCGCAGCAGGCGCGCCGTCTCGAACAATGGCAGGCCCATCACCCCGGAATAGCTGCCGGCCAGATGTTCGATCATCGCCGCGGCGCGACCCTGGATCGCGTACGCGCCGGCCTTGCCGAACGGCTCGCCGGTTGCCACGTAAGCTTCGATCGCCGCTTCGTCGAGCTCGGTAAAACGTACCTGCGACTGGCATGCCTCGCTGAATTCCTCACTTCGACTGAGCAGCCACAGCGTGGAGATCACCGTATGCGTGCGGCCGGCCAGTCGCTGCAACATCGCCGCGGCGTCCGCCGCATCACGCGGCTTGCCGAACACCTCGTCATCCAGCACGACTTCGGTGTCAGCACCGAGCACCCACACCTGCGCCGCATCACCCAGCGACGCCAGGCCCGCTCGCGCCTTGTCGCGCGCCACCCGACTCACATAATCCTGCGGCGCTTCACCTGGCTCGCGCTGCTCTGGCACGTCGACATCGACCACGGCGAATGCGACGCCGAGCTGTTCCAGCAATTGGCGACGGCGCGGGGATTGCGAGGCGAGATAGAGCATGCCGATTCCAGAAGGTGTCGAGCAAACGTCAAAGGGTCAGTCCGTACTCGCAGAATTGCTCATCGCGCTGCCAGCCCAGCGATTCGTACAAGGCCTGTGCCGGCGCATTGTCCAGCGCAGTCGCCAGCGACAGACTGGCCGCACCCAGCGCACGCGCCTGCTCTGCCGCTGCTCGCAGCAGCGCGCCCGCCACGCCACGACGACGTACCGAGGCGCTCACGAACAAGTCGTTGAGCAGATACGTGCGCACGGTGCGCACCGAGGAAAACAGCGGATACAACTGGGTGAAACCGAGCGCGGGGCCCTGATCATCGCAGGCCAGCAGGATCAACGATTGCTCATTCGCCAATCGTGCCGCCAGAAAATCACGCGCGCGTTGCGGGTCCGACGGCTGGCCGTAAAACTGTCGGTAGCCATCGAATAGCGGCACCAGCCGATCGAGATCGAGCGCACTGGCCTGACGAATCGAGAAGGACATGTCGCACGCACTCCGAAAGCCTCAGGCACGGTGATAGGGATGGCCACTCATGATCGTGGTGGCACGATACAACTGCTCGGCCAGCACCAGTCGTACCAGCATATGCGGCAAGGTCAGCGAGCCCAGCGACCAGCGCTGATCCGCACGTTGCAACACGTCGGGCGCGTGTCCATCGGGACCGCCGATGAGAAAGGCCAGGTCACGCCCGGCCATGCGCCATTTTTCCAGTTGCGCGGCAAGTTCTTCACTCGACCAGGCCTTGCCCCGACCATCCAGTGCAATGACGTGGATGTCTGAAGGCAGCGCGGCCAGAATCGCCGCACCCTCGTCCTGGATCGCCCGTGCATCATCGCGTCCCTTGCCACGGACGCCGGGTTTCAGTTCGACCAAATCCAGCGGCAGATCATGTGACAGCCGTTTGCGGTATTCCGCAAAGCCCTCCGCCACCCACGCCGGCATGCGTTCACCGACGGCGATCAGGCGCGCACGCATGGGCATCCATCAACGAAATGCGCGCAGCGCTGCGTTCGCCTCCGCTCCCAGCAGGAGAGCGACTGCATGGATGCAGGAGGCAGCCCAATGCATGGAGCCATTGCCGAGGATTGAGGTGACGGGCCCGATTTGCGACACATCCACGCGAAGCTCAGCTCGCTTGTGCGGCTTCGGTGCCGGCTTCATGGCCGTGGTCACCCACCGTCCACAAGCGCTCGAGACCGTAGAACTCGCGGATGCGCGGCAGCATCACGTGGACGATCACGTCGCCCAGATCCACCAGTACCCATTCGCCTTCGGTCTCGCCTTCGATGCCCAGCGGCATCACGCCGGCCTTCTTGGCGAACTTGGCCACTTCATCCGCAATCGACTTGACGTGGCGGGCGGAGGTGCCCGACGCGATGACCAGCAGGTCGGCGATGGAGGTCTTGCCGCGGACGTCGATCTCGCGCACGTCCTTGGCTTTCAATTCTTCCAGCGCATCGATGACCGCTTTGCGCAGGGTGGCCGTGGTGACGGACTTGTTGGTACGGGCATTGCTCAAGGGGATGGGCCTCGGTGCGGAGTCACTGCGCAAGATGGCGCGGGCGAAGTATACCCGGCCTGCCGCAGCAGCACCTCACCCCGGCCCGGGGGGCTCCGGGGGGCGACCCATCGAAGATGAGACACTCTGGTTGGATCAACTGCCTTGCCCGGCCACGATATTCACCGTGATCGCGATGATGAACACGTTGAAGAAGAACGCGATCACGCTGTGCAACAGCACGACCCGGCGCAGGTAGCGGCTGGTGATCTGCACGTCGGAGACCTGGAAGGTCATGCCGATGACAATCGCGAAATAGGCAAAATCCCAATAATCCGGCTCCGGCGTGTCAGGAAACTCCAGCCCGGCGTGCTGTTCGCCGAAGTCACCGTAATAGCCGTGGGCGTAATGGACGGCAAACATCACGTTGAGGAACAGCCAGCTGAGCACCACGCTCACCACGCCGACCGCCAGCGTCAGCAACCCGCCATCTCGCGCCGCATGCAGCTCCATGCCGAGCGCAGCGAGCACCACGCCCGACAGCACCACGCCGCCCAGCAGCACGCTCCAGCGCCCGGCATCGATGGCCTGCGCCTGCGTGCGCATCTTTTCCGGCGCGGACTGGTTGAACAGATGTGCCATCACGCCAAGGAAAATGGCCGCCGCGAGATCGAAGGACAGCAGGACAGCGCTGGACAAAGGAAGCCCGCAGGTCAGCAGTGCGGCCACCGCCAGCACGAAGACCAGCATCGACCCGATCGTTCGTGGACGCCCTCTGGCGAATCCCCACGGACGCCAACTGCGCGGCTTCACATTTTTACGCTTGCCCTGCGTTGAAGGCTGGCTCATAGCTCACTTCCCGGGTGTGTGTTCAGGCCAGCAGATCGGCATAGGTTGGATGCCGCTGCATCCAGACGGCAGCATAGGAGCAGGCCGGCACAACTTTCCAGCCTTCGTTGCGCGCCGTGTCCAGCGCGAACTGCACGAGCGCCGAGGCCACTCCGCGGCCACCCACTTCAGCGGGCACACCGGTGTGGCTTATGGTCATCACGCCGGCGGCGAGCTGGTAGTCAAGTACGCATACCACCTCGTCAACCGTGGTATGGAAACGCTGGGCGGCGCGATCGTGCTGGATGGCAAATGACACGGGAACTCCCACGCATGGACAAACCAGCGCCTATGGTAAGCCGCGGGGGAGTTTCGCGTGCACAACCGCCCCATCAGGCTGCGGCGATCCCCTCCGACAGCAAGATGGAAGCGGCGTGCCGACGCCGCTGGCGCACGGCATGCGCCAGGGTCGTCAGCACCTCGACCGAACTATCCCAGTCAATGCAGCCATCGGTGATGCTCTGGCCGTAACGCAGCGGCAGGTCGGGCTGCAGTTCCTGACGGCCACCGATCAGGTGGCTCTCGACCATCACGCCGAGAATGCGTTGCTCGCCAGCGGCCATGCGCGCGGCGAGATCGTCGATGACCCGGGGCTGATTCTCAGGTTGCTTGCCGCTATTGGCGTGGCTGACGTCGATCATCACGCGGGGTGCCAGCCCGGCCTTGCCGATCGATGCGCAGGCGGCATCCACGCTGGCGCCATCGTAGTTCGGCACTTTGCCACCGCGCAGGATCACGTGGCAGTCGCCATTGCCGCTGGTGGAAGCAATCGCCGCCTGCCCGTCCTTGGTGACCGCCATGAAATGATGCGGCTGTGCCGCGGCCTGCACCGCATCCACGGCGATCTTCACGTTGCCATCCGTGCCGTTCTTGAACCCCACCGGGCAGGATAGGCCCGAGGCCAGTTCGCGATGCACCTGACTCTCGGTAGTACGCGCGCCCACCGCACCCCAGGCAACCAGGTCGGCAATGTATTGCGGGGTGATCATGTCGAGGAATTCGCAGCCAGCGGGCACGCCCAACGCATTGATGTCGCACAGCAAGCGGCGCGCCACGCGCAGACCCTTGTCGATCTGGAAGCTGCCATCGAGGTCCGGGTCGTTGATCAGTCCCTTCCAGCCCACCGTGGTGCGCGGCTTCTCAAAATACACGCGCATCACGATTTCCAATGCATCGCCGAGCTCGCGGCGCAGCGGGGCGAGGCGCTCGGCGTATTCCAGCGCAGCGCGCGGATCGTGGATGGAGCACGGCCCGATCACCACCGCCAGCCGATCATTCTTGCCGGCGATGATGGCGTGGAGTGATGCGCGACACGCCTCCACGGTAGCGATGGCTTCGGCCGTCGCCGCGCAGTCGTGCATGACCTCGGCGGGGGTGCTGAGGCGGGTAAGTGCGCGAATGCGCAGGTCGTCGGTGGTGTGCATGGCGGCTCTCCTGAGGGTTTCCCGGAAGGCGGCCAACAAAAAACCGCCAGGGATGCTGGCGGTTCGGTGTGGTTGTGTCGATCAGTTCAAAAAGATCGCGCCCGCGCCGCCGCCGTTGGCTTCGGATAGCCATAAAACCAGAAATACAGGCGGGCGGTGGCGGAATGCATGGGGCCATTGATAGCACAACCGGCGCTCGGCGCAAACCAAATCATATCGAGACGATAAACTGCCCCCATGTCTTCGACCTTCGACCTGCTCACGCGCCCGGTGCGCGAACCCATCCGCCGCTGGGTACTCAGTGCGTTTCCGCGCGCCGACAGCGGCAGTCTCGATTATGACCAGCCACACGGCGACCCCGGTCTGTTCGGGCCAGACAGCGCCACCTGGCACGTGCATTCGGATTTCCCCGGCATGCTCGCCGGCGGACTGGCCGCGCTGACCCTGCAGACCTTGCATCCACTGGCGCTGGCCGGGGTGTGGGATCACTCCAGTTTCCGCGATGACCTGGTGGGCCGGCTGCGTCGCACCACCGCGTTCGTCGGCGGCACTACCTATGCCCCGCGCGCTCAGACCGAGGCGTTGATCACGCATGTACGAAAAATCCACGATCACATCAGCGGTCACGGGGAAGATGGACGTCCATACAGTGCGAATGACCCGGACCTGCTGACCTGGGTGCATGTGAGTGAAGCCTATTGTTTCCTGCAAGGCTATCGTCGCTACAGCCATATCGCCATGCCGGTGGGTGCGGCCGATCGCTATTACCGCGAAGTTCGCCAGATCGCCGAAGCGTTAGGTGCGCAAGCTGTGCCTGCCAGTGAGCGCGAGGTGGCTGAGTACTTCAGGCGTATCCAGCCCGAGCTCGCCTATACCGAGCGCTCCCGCGTGGTGCTCGACCTGCTGGGCCGGGTGCGTCTGCCGGTCCCCGCTGCAGGGCTGTCGCGGGATCTGTTCCTGCTGGCAGGCAGTGCACTGCTGCCAGACTGGGCGACCACGCTGCTGGAGCGCCCGCCGCAGCAGCAGCGCCGGGCTCGCCTGGCGGCCCACGCATTGTGGTCGATGGCGCCGATCTTCCGCGCTGCGCTGCGCGATGGCATCGCCAGCCGCGCGTGTCGACGCATGGATATCGCGCCGGAGCAGCTGCATCGCTGGGATCGATTGCCCACGCAGGATTGACAGCCTCGCCGCATCGGCTAACGTCGACGGGCAAGCACATTCAGGGGTTCTCGTGGCAACACTCATTCCCAGCCGCAACAGCTGTCTGCCACGGATGACCGGGGGCGAAAAGCGCGTTTCCGAACGGCTCGAACAGAAGCTCGAAGACGACTACCTGCTGTGGTACGACGTACCGGTCGGGCTGAAGCAGCGGCATCCGGATTTCGTGGTGTTCCACCCGCGCCGCGGCATGCTGGTGCTGGAGGTCAAGGACTGGAAGGCCGACACCATCCGCCATGCCGACAGCACCCAGTTCACCCTGGTCACCGAGCGCGGCCTGGTCAAGGAAACCAGCCCGCTGCTGCAGGCACGCTCGTACGCGCTGGAAATCGGCGTGGTTCTGGAACGCGACCCGGCGCTGCGGCACCCCGAAGGTTCGCGTTACGCCGGCAAGCTGATCATGCCGTGGGGCTGGGGCGTGGTGCTGGCCAACATCACTCGCAAGCAGTTTGACGAGGGTGCGCTGGGCGAAGTACTGCCCGAGCATCTGGTGATCTGCCGCGACGAGATTTACGAGACAGTCGAGGCCGAAGTCCTGCAGGAGCGCTTGTGGGCGATGTTCCCGCAGGTCTATCCGGTGGCCATGACGCTACCGCAGATCGACCGTGTGCGCTGGCACCTGTTCCCTGAATTGCGGGTGGAAGCAGGCAGCGGCCAGTTCGGCCTGTTCGGCCCCACCGATGCCGCCGTGCGGCCGCTGGAAATCCCCGACCTGGTCAAGGTGATGGACGCCCAGCAGGAGCAACTGGCGCGCTCGATTGGCGGCGAGCACCGGGTGATCCACGGCGTGGCCGGCTCGGGCAAGACGATGATCCTCGGCTTCCGCGCGATGCAGCTGGCGCGCGAGATGACCAAGCCGATCCTGGTGCTTTGCTACAACAAGGTTTTGGCGGCGCGACTGGAACAGTTGATCGGCGAGCGCGGCCTCAGCGAGAAAGTGCAGGTCTACAACTTCCACAAATGGTGCCGAAAAATGCTGGTGGCGTACCACGAGCCCTTGCCCACCGGCAGCGGCAAGGCGTTCGTCGAGGCGTTGCCGCCCGCCGTGATTGCCGGCGTCGATCGCGGGCAGATCCCACGCGCCCAATACGGCGCGGTGCTGATCGATGAAGGCCATGATTTCGAACCGGACTGGTACAAGCTGATCGTGCAGATGATCGACCCGGAAACCAATTCGCTGCTGGTGCTGTACGACGACGCGCAGAACATCTATGGCAACCCGAACCGCCGCAAGATCAGCTGGAAAAGTCTTGGCGTGCAGGCGCAGGGCCGCACCACCATCCTCAAGCTCAACTACCGCAACACGCTGGAAATTCTCTCGGTTGCACGGGTGTTCGCGCAGGACCTGCTGGCCTCGCGCAGTGATGAAGACGATGGCGACGGCGTGCCACTGATTGCGCCCGAAAGTGCCGGCCGCCGCGGCGCCGTACCCGAACTGATCCGTACCGACACCGCCCACGCACAGATGGATGTGCTGCTCGCGCGGCTACGCGACGAACACGCGCTTGGCCGCCCGTATTCCGACATGGCAGTGATTTACCGCAACCAGTGGGAAGGTGACAAGCTGCACGAAGTGCTCAAGCGGCTGGACATCCCCAGCCGGCTGGCCGACAACGCCGGCAAACAGACCCTGTTCGTGGTGGAAGACAGCGTGAAGCTGGTCACCATGCATTCCAGCAAGGGACTGGAATTCCCGTTCGTGATCATTCCGGGCATCGGCGGCCTGCCCAAGGAAGGCCAATCGGAAGCCGACGAGGCGCGCCTGCTCTACGTGGCAATGACCCGCGCCACCGAACGCCTGCTGCTGATCCACCATCTCGACTCAGTGTTCAGCAAACGCATCCGCGATTCCATCAACGAAGTGCAGGGTCAGTTGCAGGCGAGCTGACCGCACCGGTTGCCGCGGCATTCCCGCCAGCGGGAACGTGATCGGTGGCCAGGCCGCATGCCGAATCAACGAACAACGTCGGCGACCGCCTCGCGGGCGGCGTCGGCAACTTCCAGGTCGACTGCAGACATCACGCAATCACGCCCGTTGTGCTTGGCTGCGTAAAGCGCCATGTCCGCACGGTGCAATACGCCAGCGACATCGCGATCGCCGGGCAAGGCCACCGCCACGCCAATCGAAACCGTCAGATTCAACGCCTCGCCATCGATGATCACCGGCGTGGTGGCCAACGTCTGGCGAATGCGTTCACCCAGGGTCACCGCGCCGCTCAGCGACGTATTGGGCGCCAACACTACAAACTCCTCGCCGCCCACGCGACCCACTTCATCACCAGCGCGCAAGGTCGCCGTCACGCTGGCCATCAGCTCCAGCAACACCTGATCGCCACCGGCATGGCCAAAGCGGTCGTTCACTTTCTTGAAGTGATCGGCGTCCAGCATCAAAACGCCTACCGACTGCCGCGTCCGTGCCGCGGTCGCCAGCATCTTTACCGCCAGCTCGCCAACCGCCAGTCGGTTGCTGACACCCGTAAGCGCATCAGTCCGCGCGAGCATGCGCAATTTGCCCTGCAGCACGTCGCTGTACATCAGCAGGAAGGCGATGCTCGCAAACACCGGCTGCATCCCGGCGAACAGTAGATACAGGTAATTTCCGACACCCTGCTCAGCCGCGCTGACGGGCGCCACCAGCGCGAACCACAGCATGGCATTGCGCCAAAGCAGCAGCAGTGCCGACACCGCACACAGCACCAGCATGAGCGTGCGCGCCCGCGAGCGGCCATTGAGCAACGCCTGCGCCTGCAACAACAAATTGGCGAGGATCGCCAGCGAGCCGAAAAAGGTACGCAAGCGATAGTTCGGATCGATCAGGCCAAACCAGCTGACACTCATCCACCCCAGCAAGGCAATTACCACCACCAGACGAATGCGCGGCGGTTCGCCCAGCAACATGCGCACCGCTACCACCACCAGCGCCTGCGCCAGCAGATTCAGCGCATTGCCGCCCAGCAACAGTTGCGCAGGCGTCATCCACGCCTGCAGCGCCAGGGCGCCCCAGCCCAGCCCTTCCACGCCCAACGCCACGGATCGAAGACGCAAGCTGAAGCCTGCGCTACCGGCTGCCGACTGGCTGCCCATCCACAACATGGCCGCAAGCACGATCGACTGGATCGCGGTGATCAACGAAAGCGTTTCGATCTGCATGAAGCTCGATACCGTTCGTGCCGGCAAGCGACCCCTCTCCCCGAGTCACCGCCATGGCGTGGTAAGAACGCGAAGTACCCCAACCACCAGACAATGCATCTGTATCGACTTATACCGTAAGAACTTTATGCCGTGTGTCAACGCACTGGCCGGCCACGCGCACGTCACCGAGCGCACGCATGCCACTGCTCACCCGAAAGCTCGGCACCACGATCCCACTCTGACCGTGCACTCGCCCCACCGTGACGCAGGAGCTCCGCCTCACTAACGACAGGGTTTCGGTGTTCATTCAAGCTCGGTAGGGCGCCAGCAAGGAGGAGTCGTTGAACAGTCCGGCCGGCAGCAGGTAACGTGGATCACGGCCGGCCGCCAGCAGGCCGCGGATACGCGTGGCGGAAATTTCCAGCGGCGTCACCGCCAGCTC
Source organism: Rhodanobacter sp. AS-Z3 (assembly GCF_029224025.1). Lineage (NCBI taxonomy): Bacteria > Pseudomonadati > Pseudomonadota > Gammaproteobacteria > Lysobacterales > Rhodanobacteraceae > Rhodanobacter > Rhodanobacter sp. AS-Z3. Next base: position 1,838,915 of record NZ_CP119392.1, on the reverse strand, counting down.
GATGACGTTGCCCGCGGGCAATCCGCGCAAGTCCGCTGCAGCGACCACCCGCCGACCTGCCACCTCGTGCTCCAGTTCCTCCGGCAATGCGGCCGACGCACCCGGACGGCTGAGTACGCCAAGATGCGCCACCTCGAACAGCTCGCGCCAGCGATGCCAGCTGGCCAGTTGTGCAAACGCATCGGCGCCCACCAGCCATACCAACGGACGATCGCCCTGTTCGGCACGCAGTTCATGCAACGTGTCGATCGTATAGGAGGGACCGGAACGGTCCAGTTCGCGCGTATCCAGCACCAGTCGCGACTGTCCCTTCAATGCCTCACGCAGGATCGCCGCACGCTGCGGCGCCGAAGCCACCGGCGCAGCACGATGCGGTGGCACGCTGGCCGGCAACAGGCGGACCTCGGCATCGAGTAGTTCCGCAGCTTCCCATGCCACGCTGAGATGACCCAGATGGACCGGGTCGAAGGTGCCGCCGAAGATCGCCAGGGTCACGCCAGTGCCCGCGCCGCCCGCGGTTCGGCCAGTGCGGCAATCAAGCGCTCGGCTTCCTGCCAGGGGTTGCCCTGTTCGCGGCCCTTGACCATGCGGTCGATGCGCGAAGCGCGCGCAAGGCATTGCAGCCAGTGTTCACGCGGTGCGCGGCGCAGCGCCTGGCGAAACAGCGTCTCGCGTGCCTGCCACAGGTGTTCGGCGCGGAACTGGGCCGCCAGATCAGACGCATTGGCCAGGCGCAGGGCCAGCTGCAGTTGGTTGACCAGCCAGCCCATCAAGGCGAGCAGTTCGTCGCCCTCCGAACGCAAGCCGGCAAGAATCCGCAGCGCGCGAGCACCGTCGCCCATGAATGCCGCGTCGGTGAGCTTGAACACGTCGTAACGGGCGCTGTCGGCAACCAGGTTTTCCATCTCGCTGGCGTCGATGCGACCCTCGCCATGCAGAACCGCAAGCTTGTCGATTTCCTGGGCCGCTGCCAGCAAATTGCCCTCGACACGTTCGGCCAGCAGCGCCACCGCGTCCGGGGTGGCGGTCAGCCGATGGGCAGCCAGCCGTGCGGTGATCCAGCCAGCCCACTCATTCGGTCGTGGCGCGTTGAACACCACCATGCTGCCACTGCCATCGAGTTTCTTGCTCCACGCGCCGTCATGCTTGTTGCTCCACTCCATCGCGGTGATCAGCAAGGTGACGTCCGGCGGCGGGTCGGCGCAGAACGCGTTGATCGCCTTGGCGCCTTCGGTGCCGGGGCGGCCGGTCGGCAAACGCAAATCAATCAGCCGACGACTGGCAAACAACGACATCGACGCGCCCGCGCGGGCCAGATCATTCCAGTCGAAATGTTGACCCACCTCGAGCACTTCACGCTCGCTGTAGCCAAGCTTGCGTGCCTGCGCACGCAGCGCATCGGCCGCTTCCAACACCAGCAACTGCTCGCCAGCCAACAGGTAGACCGACTGCAGGCTGTCCGCTGCCAGCGCTTTCTGCCATTGGCCTGCGCTGAGCGGCATCAGTGCGTGCTGGCAGCGTTGGTCGGTTCGGCCAACTGGTGTTTGCCGGCAGCCTGCAGACGGAACAGGATCGCCTGCACCATGTCGTCGTTGAGGCTGCGCTGCAGTTCCTGCACCTGCGATTCGTTGCCCACGGTATTGCTGGCGTCGTAGCTGAACTCGCGCGACATATCGATGCGCTGGCGCGGCAACAACGAATGACCGTCGACCGCATCCACCTCGAACTCGACGTGGTAGCGCACCGCGTATTCGGTGATCCGCACGTAGCCACCGGCACTGAGCATCTCGTTGCTGAAGGCGGCAACCGGCACGCGCAGTTCGGCGATACCTGGACCACTCTTGTCTTCGACGACAACACCGGAAGTCACCAGGGCGCGACTCAACCGCCGCTCCAGCTCGCCCCCGCCATTGACGGTGAGATGCACACGCTGCATCTGCGGCGGCAAGCTTGCCTTCTCGCGCAGATGGAAGCCACAGGCAGACACTGCCATGGCGATGGTCAGCAACAACGAAGCCTGCAACAGGCGGCCCGCTTTCATGAAGCTCATGGATGTCATCCTGCGACGATGTTGACGATCTTGCCGGGTACCACGATCACTTTGCGTACCGTCATGCCTTCCAGAAAATGCATCACCTGCGGCTGCCCCATGGCGAGCGCCTCGGCCTCTTCCTTCGATGCATTCGCGGCAACCTCGATGGTAGCGCGCAATTTGCCATTGATCTGCACGGCCAGCGTCAGCGAGTCGCGCACCAGCGCGGCCTGATCCACCTGCGGCCACGGCTGGTCTTCCAGCACGCTTTCGGGATGACCCAATACCTGCCACAGCGCATGACTGACATGTGGCACCACTGGATTCAGCAGCAGCACCATCGCTTCCAGCGCTTCGTGGCGCACCGCGCGGCCCTGCTCGCTCTGATCGTTGAACTTGCCCAGCGCATTCAGCAGTTCCATCAGCGACGCGATGGCGGTGTTGAACGCATGGCGCCGACCGAAATCGTCGCTGACCTTCTGGATGGTCTCGTGCAACTGGCGACGCAGCGCTTTCTGACCGGCATCCAGTGCCGCCGGATCGGTTACCGGATGATCCGGGTTTGCTACGTGCGTGGTGACTTCGCGCCAGAACCGCTTGAGGAAGCGCGCCATGCCTTCGACGCCAGCCTCGCTCCACTCCAGCGACTGCTCCGGCGGCGCGGCGAACATCGAGAACAGGCGCACGGTGTCGGCGCCGTACTTGCCGACCATGGTCTGCGGATCGATGCCGTTGTTCTTCGACTTCGACATCTTCTCGGTGCCGCCGATCTTCACCGGCTGGCCATCCGCCTTCAACACCGCGCCAATCACCCGCGCCTTGTCGTCACGGCGAATCTCGACATCGGCGGGATTGATCCAGTCCTTCGAACCGTCGGCGTTGTCGCGATAGAACGTGTCGGCAATCACCATGCCCTGGCACAGCAGGTTCTGCGCCGGCTCGTCGGTGTTGACCATGCCCGCGTCGCGCAGCAGCTTGTGATAGAAGCGGAAGTACAGCAGATGCATGATCGCGTGTTCGATGCCGCCGATGTACTGATCCACCGGCAGCCAGTAATTCGCACGCTGGTCGATCTGCGCATTCGCGCCCGGGCTGGTGTAGCGCGCGTAGTACCAGCTCGACTCCATGAAGGTGTCGAAGGTATCGGTTTCACGCTCGGCCGGACCACCGCATTGCGGGCACACACACTTGCGCCATTCCGGATCGGCCTTGATTGGCGACTGCACGCCGCTGAACGCCACGTCTTCGGGCAGCACGACTGGCAACTGGTCTTCCGGCACCGGAACCGCTTCGCACTTCGGGCAGTAGATCACCGGGATCGGGCAGCCCCAGTAACGCTGGCGGCTGACGCCCCAGTCGCGCAAGCGGAAATTGACCCGGCGCTGGCCGCGTTCTTCGGCTTCGAAACGCGTGGCCAGTGCATCCAGCGCCTGCTGGAAATCCAGCCCGTCGTATTCGCCCGAATTGACCAGGATGCCGCGCTCGGTGAACGCGCACTGCTGCATGATCCGGGCTTCGAAGTCCTCGATCACCTGCACCGCCGACTTGGTGTCGTAGGCGTCGGTATTGCCGCCGCCAAGCGCGGCGCCCATCGGATCGGCGCCTGCACCCGTGGACAGATCGTGGCCGATCTCGCGCACCGCATCGAGCACGCTGCGGTCAACCACCACCATCTTGATTGGCAGGCTGTAGCGCTTGGCAAATTCCCAGTCGCGCTGGTCGTGCCCGGGCACCGCCATGACCGCACCGGTGCCGTAGTTCATCAGCACGAAGTTCGCCACGTAGACCGGCAAGGCCTCGCCGGTGATCGGATGGACGGCACGCAGACCGGTGTCCATGCCGCGCTTTTCCTGCGTTTCCAGCTCGGCTTCGGAAACACCACCGTGACGCAGATCCTCGATGAATGTTGCCAGCAGCGGGCGCGCTTGCGCCGCGTAGTGGGCCAGCGGATGCTCGGCGGCAATCGACAGGAACGTCACGCCCATCAGCGTGTCGGGACGGGTGGTGAACACCTTGATCGGTTCCACCGGCGCATCGTCATCGTTGACGTCGAAGCGAATCTCCAGACCTTCGCTGCGACCGAGCCAATTGCGCTGCATCGTCTTCACCGCATCGGGCCAGCCCGGCAAGGTGTCCAGACCATCGAGCAATTCCTGCGCGTAGTCGGTGATCTTCAGAAACCACTGGGGAATCTCGCGCTTCTCCACCACCGCGCCGGAACGCCAGCCCTTGCCGTCCACCACTTGCTCGTTGGCCAGCACGGTCTGGTCGATCGGGTCCCAGTTCACCACCGCGTTCTTGCGGTAGGCCATGCCTTTCTTCAGCAGGCGGGTGAACATCAGCTGTTCCCAGCGGTAATAGTCGGGGCGGCAGGTGGCGAATTCGCGACTCCAGTCGATCGCATAACCGAGCGACTGCAACTGGCTGCGCATGTGCTCGATGTTGGCGTAGGTCCACTTCGCCGGCGCGGTCTTGTTCTTGATCGCGGCGTTTTCCGCCGGCAGGCCGAACGCATCCCAACCCATCGGCTGCAGCACGTTCTTGCCCTGCATGCGCTGGTAGCGGCTGATCACGTCGCCAATCGTGTAGTTGCGCACGTGCCCCATGTGCAGCGCACCGGACGGATACGGCAGCATCGACAGGCAGTAGAACTTCGGGCGGCTGTCGTCTTCGACCACTTCGTAGGCGCGGCGCGCGGTCCAGTAGCTCTGCGCGGCGGCTTCCACCGCTTGCGGGCGATAGCCGGCTTCGTCCTGCTCGGAAGGGGTCGGGGCGTGGGTGTCCTGCATGATCATGCTGCCATTGCGGTGGTTGCGGGCCGGCAGATGCCGGCCTGAGGGAACTGGTCAGACTAGCCCAGCGCGGGTCACGCGCCAAGCCTGAAACGCTATTCCAGCGGGCATGTGGGGGCTTCTCCCGCGCCCAATGCACGGCCGACGGCGGCGATCTGCGTGGCCATCCGGGCGATCGCCTGCTGATGGCCCTGCACCAGCGCGGGGTAACCCGGCCCGACCGGCTCGCTGATCTGGCTGGTGCACGACAATGTGGCTGGATGCGCTCCGTGCAGCAAACGCACACTCCAGGCGCCTTCGATCAACGCCTGCCCACCAGGCTGCGAATCGAACCGGCGCAGGTCGAGCTTGATCCGCAGCATTGGCTTGTCCCCTGCAGGCAAGCCGCTGACATCCTGACTGAGCAACTCGCGGGCCAGGTCAGACGACAAGGCACTGCGCACTTCATCGCCCAACGGTGCGATCCAGCGCTCACTGCCGAGCACGGCCATGCCCTGCCCGCCTTCGCGCACCACCAGTTGCGGCTGGTCGACCTGGGCCGGAATGCCTACCGGCAAAAGCTCGAACGGCAACGACGCCGCATTCGTTGTCGGCGCTGCCATGCCATCCATCGGCGCAACCAGGGTGTAGTAATGCATCGGCGCCGAGGCGCAGGCTGTCAGCAACAGACTGGCCGCCATCAGGAGCGAAACGGGCTTGGCATGACGGTTCATGGCTTGCTCCCTTGCACTGGCTTCGGCGCCGGCGTGGTGGTGTTGATCGGTGCCGCCTTGGCATCGGCATGACGACCACGGATCAGCGCCTCCGGATGTCCGCCCAGATAGTCGGTCAGCACGCGCAGCGAACGCGCCATGCGCTGGACCTGTTCCAGCGTGGCACCCAGGTTCTGTTGCAGCGGCGAATCGTTGGCCAGCGCATTGTTCGCCGTGCCCATGGTCTGCTGTACGCCATGCAAGGTGTCGTTCACCGCCGGCAACGTTTCGCCATTGACCTTCTTGATGGTGGTGTTGAGGCCGGCCAGGGTCTGGTCGAGGTTGTGACCAATGCTGTCGAACGGGATCTTGTTGACCTTGTCGACGATCTCGGCCATCTGTTCCTGCAGCTTGTCAAAACTGCCGGGCACAGTCGGAATGGTCAGCGGTTTTGCACTCGCATCAAATGCCACCTTCGGCGTCTTTGGCACGAAATCCAGCGCCACGTACAACTGGCCGGTCAGCAGGTTGCCGGTGCGCGCCTGCGCGCGCAGGCCGTGATCCACCAGCCGCCCGACCATTTGCGACAGATCCGGGCTCTCACCCTGGGCCTTGGCCAGCGCTTCCAGCTTGTCGTAGGCAGTACCGAGGCGTTGCGGATAGATCAGCGCCCCCACCAGCACGGGGAAGCGCTGCTTTTGCTCGTCGTAGTCCAGACGCAGCGATACCACCTTGCCGATATTGATGCCCAGGAATTCCACTGGCGCATCCACTGCCAACCCGCGCACCGACTGCTCGAAGCGCATGCGAATATACGTCGGGGCACCGTCCGGCGGCGCCATTGCAGTCGCTTGATCACCGAACAGCGTAAAGGCGTTGTCTTCCGGCGCCGGGGTAGCGTCGTGAGGGCCCGGCGGATCGCGGAACGCCACGCCACCGGCCAGTACCGTAGCCAGCGACTGCGTGTTGAGCGTCAGGCCATTGGCACCCAGCGACACATCCACGCCACTGGCATTCCAGAAGCGCGAGGACCGCGTGACGAACCGATCATTCGGCGCATCGACAAAAATTTGCAGTGAGACGCCTTTGCCGTCCTTGTCCAGCCGGTACGACGCCACCCGACCCACCTGGATGCGTCGGTAGTACACCGGCGAACCGATATCCAACGAACCCAGATCGTCGCTGTGCAGAATATAACTGCGACCGGGCGCACCATTGGTCACCGAAGGCGGGTTTTCCAGACCCTTGAACTCGTCCTGGAATTCCTTCGAATCACCTACGTCGGCACCGATAAAGGCACCGGACAGCAAGGTATCGATACCGGACACACCGCCCAGTCCGATCCGCGGACGCACTACCCAGAACCGCGTGTCCTTGGTGGCGAAACCCTCGGCGCTTTTCTCCAGCGCCACGTTCACCAGCACATGGTTGCGGTCACCACTGAGGTGAATCTTGTTGACTCGGCCGATCACCACGTTCTTGTACTTCACCGGCGTCTTGCCTGCATCCAGACCTTCCGCACTCTGCAAGCTGATCACGATCTGCGGGCCGGCCTGCAGCCAGTTGCTGATCACCAGCGACAAGCCGATCACGGCCGCCAGCGCCGGAATCAACCAGATCAGCGAGGCATTGAAACGGCGCCGCTTCACCACCGGTCGCGGCAAGGCGCCCTCGTTCGGCGGCACCGGCTCGGCTTGCTTGTCGTCAGTCATCGGAATCCATGCCATCCCAGATCAGGCGGGGGTCAAAACTCATTGAGGCAAACATGGTCAAGACCACGGTCAGGCCAAAGAAAATCACGCCCGGCAACGGCTCCACCAGGCTCAACACGCTGAAGCGCACCAGCGCCGTCAGCAGCGCCACCACAAACACATCCAGCATCGACCAGTAGCCGATCAACTCGACCAGCCGGTACAGCTTCGCACGCTGCGGCCGCGCCCAGGCACTGCCGCGTTGGCTGCTCAGCAGCAAAGTCCCCAGCGCAAGGAACTTCAACACCGGTACCACGATGCTGGCGGTGAACACGATCACCGCCAGATACGGCGAGCCGGCGCGCCACAACTCCACCACACCGCTGATGATGGTGTTGTCATCAACGTCATGGAGACTGGCGGTGCGCATGATCGGCAGCACATTGGCCGGGATATACATGAGGAACGCGGCAATCAGCAGCGCCCACGTCCGCGCAACGCTGTTCGGCTTGCGCCGACGCAGCGTACTGCCGCAGCGCGGACAGGCCATCGCATCATCGATGCCATCGCCATCCAGGTGCGGGTCTCCCGGCACGTTGCGGCAGACCAGTCCGCACACGGTGCAGGCGATCAGATCCAGTTCCGCAGCGCGCGCCAGTGCATTCACGCGCGAGCCTCCAGATCCTCATCCCACAACTGGCGCAGATCCACTCCGGCAAAAACCGTGATCAGCAGGGTCAGCGCGGCATAGGCGTAGATACCTGGATCGGCGGTGACCTCGAAATACGCGTGCGCCTTCACGATCGCCACCAACGCACCCAGCACGAACACCTCACTCATCGTCCACGGACCCAGCTTGTGCAAGGCCACCATCAACGGCACGAACCCAGGCGCTCGCCGGCCGGCACGGGCGAACCACAACAACCAGCCCAGCATGCTCATCTTCAGCAGGGGAAAGAAGAACAGCGTGGCGGCGACCAGTACCGAGACAACCTGCGAGTGCTCATGCCACATCGCCAGAATTACGCCCCATAGCGTCGTGCTGCTGTGCTGGCCGCTCAGGCCGAGCGTCACGATCGGCCACATATTGGCTTGCACGAACACGATCGCGGCGGTCAGGATCAGCGCCAGCATCGCATTCACGCTGAGGATGTGGTGGCGCTCAAGCTCGGCGCCACACAGCGCGCAACGTGCCACTTCGCCACGCACCAGTGCGCGCCGACGGTAGACCGTGTCGCAGTGTTCGCAGACCAGCAGCGTTTCAGGTGAAGCCTTGCCCATGCACTCGGTGCCTTGCTTCGGCGTGACAATGTGTGGATTCTCGCAAATCTGGCCTGAACGCGCTGCTTGATATGCTGCGTGTGAGCCCTGATCTGAACCGACATCCGCAAAGCTGGAGTTTTCCGTGACCGATGCCGCCACCGTTTCCCATGTTTTCGACGTGGACCAGCAGACCTTCGAAGCCGAGGTGCTGCAGGCATCACTGAGCACACCGATCCTGGTCGACTTCTGGGCAACGTGGTGTGAACCCTGCAAGACGCTCGGACCGATGCTGGAAAAACTCGCCGCCGAATTCAACGGCGCGTTCCGTCTGGGCAAGGTCGACGTGGACAGCCAGCAGGAGTTGGCGGGCATGTTCGGCATCAAGAGCATTCCCACCGTGATGCTGGTGAAAGACGGCCAGGTGCTCGACGGTTTCGCCGGCGCGCTGCCCGAAGGTCAACTGCGCGAGTTCCTGTTGCGCCACGTGCAACCACTGGAAGCAGCCGCGGTTGGCGACACGGCGGAGGCGGTGCCCGAGGAACCGGCGCAAGCCGTCAACCGCCTGCAACAGGCCATCGCCGCCGAGCCGGAAAAAGCCGGCCTGAAACTGGATCTGGCGGTGGCGCTGATGCAGAACGGCCAGATCGAAGCGGCGGAAGCCGAATTGGCCGCACTGCCCGCCAACCTCGCCACCGATGCCCGTGCCATTCGCCTGCGCAGCGAACTCGAGCTGGCCCATTCACTCAAGGGCGCACCCGAGCTGGCCGCCCTGCAGCAGCGCATACAGGCCAACGCCGAAGACTGGGAGGCCCACGATCAGCTGGGCGTGCGACTGTTGCTCGAAGGCGACGCCGCCGGCGGGCTCGAACAGTTCCTGCTGATCCTGCAAAAAGCACGCGACTGGAACGACGGTCAGGGCAAGAAGCGATTGCTCGCCGCCTTCGCCACGCTGGATGATGCCGACCTGGTTGGCCGTTATCGCCGGCGGATGGCGTCGATGTTGTTCTAAAGCGGTGAATCGGGAGTCGCAAACATGCGTAGGGCGGGCACTGCCCGCCGGCTCTCGCTCCCCGACGGAATGAAGAACGGGTGGCAATGCCTGCCCTACGGAATGGCGCATTCCATTCCATACTATGGCGTACGTTCAGGTAAACTTGGCCGCTCACCCGTCTTGCGAGCCTCCATGCGCGCCTCCACCTTCCGCCACCTGCTCAACCTGTGGCCGCCGTTCCTGGTCAATGCGATTCGCCTGCAGTCGCTGAGCGACGATTACACCGAAGCCAAGGTGGTGCTGCGGCTACGCCCGTGGAACCGCAATTACGTGAAAAGCCAATTCGGCGGCAACCTGTTCGCCATGGTCGACCCGTTCTGGATGCTGCTGGCGATGCATCAGCTCGGCGGCGACTACTACGTGTGGGACAAGGCCGGCAGCATCGACTTCGTGGCGCCCGGTTACGAAGACGTTTACGCCCACTTCAAGCTCGACGCCGGCGTGGTCGAGGAACTGCGCACCGCCGCCGCTGGTGGCGAAAAAGTGTTGCGTTGGTTCGAGACTGAAGTCACCACTGCCTCCGGCAAGGTCGTCGCGGTAGTACGCAAGCAGATCTATGTGCGGCTGAAGCCGAAGGCGCGCTGATCACGCAGGGCGGGCGCGGCCCGCCGGCTCTTGCCGTTCAACACCCGCCCGGCCAACAGCGGCGCGCCATGACCGCCCTCCGCATCGGCACGATATGCCCCGCCATCACACCCGTTCGAAGCGTGCAATCTCGTCCAGTTGCCGCGACGCGCCGAGCAGGTTGCGACCGCTCATGTCGTCGACGATGCGCTGCAGGAATGGCGAGCGGACAGGCCGTCCCGCGAAACGACGCGCCAGCCACACGCTGACTGCCATACCGACCAGCCCCACCGCCATGTTCGCCCAAATCCAGGACGCTCCCGCCGCGTACAAATCCACGCCGCCAAAGTCCGCGATCGCCACCAGTGGCACCAACAACCAAAGGCACCACCACGGCAGGCCGAGCGCCAGCGTGCTGTAGACACGGAACCGCCGCAGTTGGGCCAGCCTGCGCTGCAACACCAGCACCGGCGCATCGAACAGAAAGATCCGCGCCAGCAGGAACAGTTGCGTGGCACACGACCAGATCGCGCCGATGCCATACACGTGCAGCAGCAGGCCCATCAACAGCAGATGCGGCGTATGTCGGTGTGTCACCCAGAACGTGGCCGCCCACACCACAAAGACGATCCAGCCCCCCACTTCCAGCCCCAGCCACCACAGCGATCGGCGCATCGAGGCGCGCGACTTCTCCATCCGCCGATCCCGAAAGTCCTGCCGCAGCAGTTCCTCCATGCCCTCTTGGCGGATCTCCATGCGCGCCCATGCCTGTTTCAACTCATCGAGTTCCATCGTCATGCTCCGGTGGGCGCGGTCATCTGGCCGCGCAGTTTCTGTTTGATGCGACTGATCTTGGTCGCCACGTTGGTTTCGCTGATGCCCAGAATCTCGGCCATTTCGCCGTAATTGCGGTCTTCCAGATAGAGCAGAATCAATGCGCGATTGAGCGGATCGAGCTGTCCGATGAACGCGTACAACGCGGTCAATCGGTCGTCCTGTTCGGTGATGCCCTCGCCACCACCGACGGTTTCCAGGTGATGTGCGTCCAGCGGTTCGAAGCGATCGGACTCCGACCAGCGCTCGCGCCGTGCCTGCGAGATCGCCACGTTCAGCGCAATCCGGTACAGCCAGGTGGAAAACTTCGCCCGCGCTTCGTCGTAACTGCCGAACGAGCGCCACAGTTGCGCGCTGATCTCCTGCACCAGGTCGTCCCGATCCGCGGCGCTGCGGCTGTAGAGCCCCGCCACCTTGAAGACGACGCGTCGATGCCCGTGCAGCAGCAGCTCGAAGTGCCGCTGCTGTTTCCTGGCTGTCATCAAGGTCGCACTCCGTTGTGGTCACTCCATGATTCGCCTGGCTGCAGAAAAAATCACAATCGGTCGCCACCCATCGCCGCCACGGCCTGCTTTTGTGAAATGTCGCCTGATTCCTTCACGCTATCTCAACATGGCCTTGACCAGCGGCCTGATCAGCCTGCTAGGATGAAACTCAGGCGCTTTTCCGAGGCGTTCAGAGTTCCGTTTCATGCATGGCCCACCCGAGTTGCCCTTGTCGACTAATGACGGATCTGGCGAGCAGAAGCCCGCAGGTATGGAAATGTCCGACAGTCGCTACCGCAGCATGTTCGAGGGCGCTGAAGACGGCATCCTGCTGGTCAATGCAAACACCGGCCAAATCGAGGACGTAAACCCCAGCCTTACCCGCCTGTTGGGCTATTCGCAGGCCGAATTGCTCGGCACAGCGTTGTGGGATTTGGGTTCGCCCACCGGGCAGGCCGAACGGCATGCCGTCTTTGTCCAACTGCAAAGCAGCCGCCACATCCGTTGCGAAAACTTCCCGCTCACCAGCCGAGACGGCACCCCTGTTGACGTCGAGTTTGTGGGCAGTATTAGTGACAGTGACGGCGTCAAGATCGCCCAGTGCAACCTGCGCGATATCGGCAAGCGCAAGGCTGCTGAGGCAGAATCCGCTCGCCACGCACGTCTGGATGCTGCCCTGAGTGAAACCAACCGGGCGATCGTGCACCGCATCCCGGAAGAGGAACTGTTTCCGCTGGTCTGCCGTACCGCCGTGCAATTGGGCGGCATGAAGATGGCGTGGATCGGCTGGCTCGAACCAGACACCCTGGCCGTGCAACCCGTGGCCAGTTTCGGCGACGACACCGGTTACGTAAGCGCCATCCACGCCTCGTCCGATGGCAGCAGTCCGTTCGGTCGCGGCCCCATAGGCACAGCCATTCGCGAGACACGTATCTATTGGTGTCAGGATGTTCTGGCCGACCCAACCACCGCACCGTGGCGTGCTCATGCTGCACTCGCTGGCCTGGTTTCGGTGGCTGCCCTGCCGCTGTACCGCGACAGCGTTATCGTCGGCGTATTCATCCTGTATTCGGATCGAGTCGCCGCTTTTGACGAAGCGACCCGCAACCTTTTGCTGGACATGGCCACCGACATCAGTTTCGCGCTCGACAACTTCTCGCGCGAGTCCCAACGCCGCCAGGCGAACGAGCGAGTCGTTCTCCAGAATGCCGTTCTCAAGACACAACAGGAGGCATCACCCGACGCCATCCTGGTGGTTGACGGCAATGGTCAGATCACCTCCTGCAACCAGCATTTCCTCGATCTGTGGCAGCTTCCGCCCGAGCTGGCCGGTGAGGGGCCGAGTGCACCGGTGTTTCAGGCAATCACTGAGAAGCTCGAAAACCCGGAAGTATTTGCTGCGCGCGTTCACTATCTGAACGAGCACCGCGACGAGGCAAGTCATGCAGAAATGTCGCTTAAAGATGGCCGGAAGGTGGATCGCTATTCCGCCGCCTGCAACGGATCGAACGGCCTGCATTATGGTCGCGTCTTGTACTTCCGCGACATCACCGAGCGCAGCAACGCAGAGCAGTCGCTGCAACGTAGCGAGCGTCGCTACCGGCGGCTGATCGAGAACTCGCCGGATATCGTCTACCGCTATTCCCGCAGCAAGGGCGGTATCTACTATTCAGCGAGGGTCACTGCAATTCTCGGCTATTCGGTGGAGCACATGCTCGCCCACCCGATGCTGTGGAGTACATCCATTCATCCCGAGGACGCCGCAGGCATCACCCTGGCCTTCCAAACCTACCAGGAAACCGGCGTGCCGTTCCAGATCGAATACCGCATCATCGATGCCGCAGGGAATTGGCACTGGTTTTACGATCGCGCCATCGACAGCCGGGTGGAAGATGGGGAATTCATCGTCGAAGGCCTGGCGATGGATATTACCGAGCGCCGGCTGGAACAGATTCGGCTGACCCATCTCACTCGCGTGCATGCCGTGCTCAGCGGCATCAATTCACTGATTGTTCGCGTAGCCGATTGCGACGAGCTCTTTCGAGAATCGTGCCGGATCGCCGTCGAAGCCGCTGGATTCCACATGGCGATGGTCGCCATGATTGATCACCAGACTGGCACGGTAGTTCCAGTAGCCTCCGCCGGCAAGAGCGACGATTTACTGGCCGAAGTCAGGGCAAACCTCGCACTCGATCAAGCGACTTCGACCACCATGGTCTCACGTGCCATCCGTGAGCGCGGGCCGATTGTTTCGAACAACTCGCTCAATGACCCGCAACTCAGTCTTGGCCATAGATACGCAGAGGAAGGGGTTCGTTCGGTGGTCGTGCTTCCGCTGATGGCGGTAGGCGAGACGCATGGCGTGCTGGCCTTGTATTCCAAGCATATCGATTCCTTTCATCAAGAAGAGTTGACGTTGCTGCAAGAGGTGGCGGCCAACATTGCGCTCGCCATCGATCACGTCAACCAGCAGAAACGACTCAGTTATCTTTCCTACTATGACGTGCTAACAGGGCTTGCCAATCGCAGCCTTTTTCTCGAACGACTGGCGCAGTACATCCGTAGTGCCGCCACCCGCCGGCATCGACTGGCCATTGGGTTGATCGACCTGGAACGATTCAAGAACATCAACGACAGTCTCGGCCGCGGTGCAGGTGACTCGTTACTCAAGCAGGTGGCGGAGTGGCTTTCGATCAACGTCGGCGACGCCAGCCTGGTAGCCCGTATCGATGCCGATCATTTTGCCGTGGTCATGCCCGAAGTCAGGCTCCATCACGAGCTTTCGGCACTCGTCGAAAATACCATCGAGGCATTGCAGAACACCCCGTTCCATCTCAATGATGCGGTGCTGCTGATCACGGCGAAGGTGGGCATGGCCGTGTATCCACACGACGGCTCCACCGTCGACATTCTCTTCAGGAACGCCGAGGCAGCACTCAAGCAGGCCAAGGCCAGCGGTGATTCCTACCTGTTTTACCGAAAGCGCATGACGGAGCGGGTAGCCAGCAAACTGAGTCTGGAAAATCAGTTGCGCAGTGCGCTCGACCACGGCGAATTCGTGCTGTATTACCAGCCCAAGGTAAACATTGCCAACAGCAAGGTGATCGGTGCGGAAGCGCTGATTCGCTGGAACAACCCCCGTTCCGGGCTCATGCTGCCCGACCAGTTCATTCCGGTACTTGAGGAAACCGGATTGATCAAGGAGGTGGGCCGCTGGGCACTGCACCAGGCCGCCGAAGACTACCTGGGGTGGCTCGATTCTGGCAGGGCCGGCGTGCGTATTGCCGTCAACGTCTCACCACTGCAATTGCGCCATCGCAACTTCATTGATGATCTGGAAAAGGTCGTCGCCCGTGACGAGCGCATGAATCAGGGTCTGGAACTGGAGATCACCGAAAGCCTGATCATGGCCGACGTCAAACACAGTGTGGCCACTCTGCAAGCCATTCGCGACATGGGTGTGAGCATTGCCATTGATGACTTCGGCACCGGCTTCTCCTCGCTGAGCTACCTCGCGCGATTGCCGCTTGACGTGCTGAAAATAGATCGCTCGTTCGTGGTCGACATGACGGCCGGCCCGGAGGGGCTTTCATTGGTCGCCACCATCATCAACCTGGCCCATTCGCTGCGCTTGAAAGTGGTGGCCGAAGGCGTCGAGACCAATGAACAACTGCGCCTGCTGCGCGTGCTTGGCTGTGACGAGATGCAAGGCTATTTCTTCAGCAAGCCGATACCACGTGAGAGTTTCGAGACATTGTTTCTTGAACCGGCCTCGGGCCGCCGCCTGTCATAAGTGCCCGCACCAACCAGGTAGCATTGCATCACCAAACGCCGATGCAGCTCAGTCATGACACTCGCGCCTGAGCCTCCACAAACGATACTTCCGGTGCCGATTCACCCAGCCAGCATGGCAAGTGAATATGGCCCATACGCAGCCTTCCACGACGCCAGCATGCGAACCGATCTGCCAGCAGGATTGCCGCGCAAACGCCGACTGAAGCAACGGTGGTGGCGGGTCTTGCTCGCGGTCACCGCCACATTTGCCATCGTCATCCTCATCACGACTCCGGAACTGGCCGCACTGAGCTTCCTGTTCGACCCGGTACTGCTCGACGTCGCGCTGTTGTTCTTTGGCACGCAGCTTCTGCTGTTCCACGGCCAGCGTCGGTCGTTCTTCGCCGTAACCCGTGCAAACATCATGCGATGCTTCAAGCCTATCGGTTCGCGACGCCGAATATCTGAGCCTGCGTAACAAGCCCGCACGCCAGCTGACAGATTTTCTTTGGCGCGCCCTACGTGCCAATGCGCCTGCTTGCAGGGGCGCGCCAGCTTTGACGGGACTGGCGCCGGTTTCCGACCTGATTGCCCGCTCCCCCTTATTCCCCGCCATTGCTTCGCTTTCCTCGCCCACGGAAAGCTGTCGACATCCCCGTAGACGCCCGCCAGGCAACCGGTCGTCCATCGATGACTGGTCAACAAACTGAACCCTCACGACGGGGTTCCGTCGGGCTTCAGGCAACCATCAATCGGCCTTGCGCCAACAAACCAGCCCACGCTGCCCGCTAGATTTCGCCCGGGCACCTCGGCTTCAATCAGGGCCCCGTGGTGCGAATGATCGACAACTACCGCCGCCGTTTGCGGTGGCAGTTGACGCGGGCATCTCCTGATCTGGCAAGAGCCCTCAAACGCGCAGGGTTCAGCGGTGACTCGCGTTGACCTTCGGCGGTCCCATCACGGCGACAACTTTCCCGCCAGCGCTTCGTAACCGGCGATGACATCGAACAATTCCTCGTCGATGGACTCCTGTCGAATCCGCCGGAAGCTGCCGTTCAAAGTCTCCAGCATGTCCTGGATGTTCTTTTCAGCCCGCTGCATCGCTGCCAGCCGACTGCCGTTTTCGCTGGCCAGGGATTCCGCGCAGGCCTGATACAGAACCACAAACAGATATTCCCGGATAAATGCCTGCAACGCCGGCGCAGCCGGTCCGATGATTTGCGGCACGTTGTTGCTCGGCCAGGGAATCGCCGCGAACGCATGGCCCCACTCCCGATCCAGTGGCAGCAGTTGCGTGCTCACCGGTTCGTAGACAGCACCCGATTTGGGATGATTGTAAAAAACATGAATGTTCTCGACTTCGCCGCGCTCGCGTGCCGCCTCGATGTCGATAAGCAGCTGACCGACGAGTGGCGTTATGCCGTGCACGGAGCCAGGAACAGACAAAGCGACGGTGTGTGCTGGCTCGATATCCCTCATCAGCAACTGGATACGCTCACCCACCGCCCATATTTTCTTGACCTTGCCGGGCAGCGCTGTGAGCGTGCCCGACACGAACTCAGCCAACACTTCGTTGAATCCACCAACCAGGCCCTGGTCCGAGCCAAGAACAATCGCGCCGATGGATTTGATCGCCACCTTTCTCCGGGTTGCCAACGGCGTTGAAACGCCCTCGCGCAACGACACGGCCAGACTCAGTTCCACGGTGCGGCGATAGTCAGCCAGGGATCGAACGGCCTTTTCGTATTGGCCGATACTGGACGCAGCCAACGCCTTCATCGATCGCACGACGCCTTGCAGATCGCGCGCGCCATCAATTTTGCGACGCAGGCTTTGCAGGTTGCCACTCATGTCGCGGGCGCGGTGGCGGGTTTGGTGTCGCGCGGTGGCTGGAATGGCGCGAGCGCACCCGTCGCCACATCCAGAATGGACTGACGGTCGGCATCGCTGAACTTATCGGCGGAGGAAAGTCGATCTTTGACGTCTGCCGAAACCTCTGCCGTCGCCTTGCGCAAGCCCTGTTCTGCTTCCCCCATCTTGTCGAGGGCCACCGGGTCCAACAGCCCAGCCGTCAACGCCAGCAGCACGATGACCTGTTCGAGTAGCGACATCGGCTGGGATTCGGGCTGATTGAGGCATGCACGAATACGCAGCCCGTGGTCGATCGACTTGCGCGTGGCTGCGTCAAGCCGGGTACCGAACCTGGCGAACGATTCGAGCTCCTCGAACTGCGCATAAGCCAGCTTGATATTGCCGGCAACCGCCCGATAGGCAGCCCGCTGCGCTGCGCCACCCACCCGCGATACTGACTTGCCGACATCGACCGCCGGCAACACGCCAAGATCGAACAGCGTGGGCGACAGATAGATCTGCCCGTCAGTGATCGAAATGAGATTGGTCGGAATATAGGCGGAAATATCCTGCGCTTCGGTTTCGATGATCGGCAACGCGGTGAGCGAACCGTTGCCGCGCTCCTCGTTCAAATGCGTCGCCCGTTCCAGCATGCGCGAGTGGATGTAGAAAATATCGCCGGGGAATGCCTCGCGACCGGGCGGCCGACGCAGCAGCAGGGACAGCTCGCGATAGGCGCGTGCGTGCTGCGTCAGGTCGTCGTACACGACCAGCACATCACGCCCCTTCTCCATGAAATACTCGGCAATGCTGGTCGCCGCATACGGCGTGACGTAGACCAGTCCTGGCGCATCGTTGCCTTCGGCTACCACCACCGCGGTGTAGTCCATGGCTCCCTTCTCGCGCAGCGTGGCCACCACCTTCGCTACAGCGGAGGCGCGCTGGCCTATCGCGCAGTAGACGCAAATCACGTTCTGACCGCGCTGGTTGAGGATGGTATCGATGGCAATCGCGGTCTTGCCGGTCTGTCGATCACCGAGGATCAATTCGCGTTGGCCGCGTCCGATCGGAATCAATGCATCGATCACTTTCAGCCCGGTTTGCAACGGCACACCCACCGGGGCGCGATCCATGATTGCCGGCGCCGGGCGCTCCACGGGCAGACGCTGACTTGTGGCTGGCACGCCATTGCCGTCGAGCGGCTGGCCGAGTGGATCGATCACGCGACCCAGCAACGCCTCACCGACCGCGACGTCCATCACCCGTCCGGTGCGCTCGACCTCGTCGCCAGCCTGCAGGCTTTGGTAGTCGCCCAACAGGATCACGCCGATTTCGCCTTCATCGACGTTGAGTGCGATGCCCAACAGGCCGCCGGGAAACTGCACCAGTTCCTCATAGCCCACGCCGGGAAGTCCCGACACCATCGCGATGCCGGTGGACACGCGAGTGACAAAGCCGACTTCGCGCAAGATCAACGCTGGCTTGAACGCGGCCCGGGCCTGGCCCATGCCGTCGAATGTGCCATCAAGCACGCGCTGCAGGTTTTCCGTTGGCGTATTCATCAGGTCTTGGTAACAGCCGCAGGATTGGACTGAGCCGGTGTGGTCGTGGAAGTGGGTGTGGGTGTGGGTGCCGGCGTCGGCGAAGACAGTGGCGACGGCCGCGCCAGAACCTCATCGACGCACTGGTTCAATGACGCCAGATAGCCGGCTATCGTCCAGCCGAGTTTTTGTCCGCCGGCCGCAAGCTCGATGCCGCTGATGAGTGCCGGTGCCGTTTCAAATCGGACATGCACGTCGGTCGCAAAGGCGTCGTCGAGCGCCTTCTGGATGGTTGCCTGCTGCGCGGCGGGAAGATCAAGCGCACTGCGCACAACCGCTGCATCCGACGATACCGAAATCGCCTGGGTCAGGGTCTTCTTCATCGTGTCGTCCAGCGTGCCAAGACGCCGTACGAAAACCTCTGCCAGGCGCTCTTCCAGACTGGTCGAAGCCAGGTCGACGAGAGCCTTTCGCGTGATGGCAAAAACTTCCTGCTGCACCCGGTCACGAAGCGCCTGGCTGAGCCGGCTTGCATCGGCCTGCAACGCGGCGTGCTGCGTTTCATTCAATGCTTCAACCGACTTGCGCGCCTCGACGAGCAACCTTTCCCGTTCGACGGCAGCCGCCTCGGTCGCCTTTTTGAGCAGCGCGCCACGTTGTTCGTCGAACGCCTTGTTCTTGGCCTCGAACGCGTCACGATCCTTTTCCGCCTCGGCTTTTTTGGTATTGGCGTCGGCGACCTCGGCCGCAATCCGCTTCTCGCGCACATCAATGGCGTTGAGGATGGGGCGGTACAGAAAACGCTTGAGCAGCCACACCAGGATCAGGAAATTCAGCACCTGGGCCACCACGGTGAACCAGTCGATGAGCATGACCTACTTGCCTCCGGCAGCGGTGATGACGTGGTTCCAGAATGGATTGGCAAAGATGAGGATCATCGAAACGACGAAGCAGTAGATGGCGGTCGACTCGATCATCGCCAGGCCGACGAACAAGGTGCGGGTGATCGTCGCCGAAGCGTCGGGCTGCTGGGCCAGCGAGGTCATGGCGGAGGCCACCGCCCTGCCTTCGCCAAGCGCAGGACCCATGCAGCCGAAGCCGGTCGTCAACCCGGCCGTGACGATCGACGCCAGGGCGATGAGTACGCTGCTGTCCATGGAAAACTCCTTGAGAGGTGATGCCGTTTCAATGCGTGGCGGTGGGACGAACTGGCCGACGCGGCTTGGTCGTACGAGCCACTGTGGCGGCGGCGATATAGACGGCGGCAAGGATGCTGAAAATGTAGGCCTGGACCATGCCTGTGAGCAGACCCAGCGAGGTCATCACCACCGGAAACAGAAAGGGCGTGATCGTGAGCAGGATGGCGATGATCATCGCTCCGCTCATCATGTTGCCGAACAAGCGCACGGCCAGCGCAAGCGTTCGCGACAGCTCGCTGATGATGTTGAAAGGCAGCATGATCGGCGTGGGTTCGACATAGGTCTTCAGATAGCCGAGAAAGCCCTGCTCGCGCATGCCGAACAGCGGCACCGCCACAAACACGCACAGCGCCAGCGCAGCGGTGGTCGAAAGCGAACCCGTCGGCGGCGTATAGCCGGGGATCACGATGCACAGACTGGCCGTGGCGACAAACAGGAACAAGGTGCCCAGGAAACTCAGATACCGTTCCGGATGGTTCAGTCCCACTTCCTTGATCTGCGCATTGATGCCCGTGACGATGATTTCCAGCGCCGCCTGCCAGCGTGATACTTCGCCGTCAGTCGTCAGCTTGCGCGTGATGAGTTTTGAGCCGAGCGCCAACAACAGCATCAGCGCCCAGGTCGTGACAATCGTGCCGTTGAGGACGACAAAGCCGTAGTGCCAGAAAATGAGCTGGTCAGAGGTCAGGTTCATGGCGACAGTCGCGGGGTTTGCCTGGCAGGCTCTGGATGCTGCGCACCGATGAACCGCGTCAGCAACACGCGCGCCACCAGAAAACCACCCATGCATGCCAGCAGACCTTGCCAGCCGCCTTGCACGGCAAGGTAGAAGCCGCCAACCGCGATGGCGGTTCGCACCAGGAAACTGCCCAGTATCAACAGCGCGGGTTGCGGAGAGACCATGCTCCGCTTGACCGTCCACCAAAGCCCAGCAAAAAAGAACGTGCCGAGCAGCACGCCTGCAAGCACGGCAAGCACGAGATGCGCCGCCTCATTCATCGTCGTTCTCCGATTGATCGTGCATGGCCTTGTCTTCCTGTGCTATCCAATGCCACGCGTTGACGCAGCCGATGACCAAACCAGCCACCAGCAGTGCCAGCGTCCATGAATGCGGGCCGGGATGGCGGTGATCCCACCACATGCCGAGCAACGCGCCGATCGTCGTTGGCACAGCCACTGACCAGCCGACCAGCCCGAACATGCCTAGCCCGGACCACACGCCCAGCTTGCCCTCACGCTGTACCCGCAGCTTGCGAGCGATCTTCCGGCTTAGCTCGCTGTCGAGACGCGTCCGTTGATCCGGCGGCAGTGACTCTTGTTCATCGTTCATGCGGAAATTCCGCGAGCCGACTCATCAGCCCGCTTTCCAATCGATCCAGCGCGGCGCGAACGCTGCGCTGCTGTTCGTCGACGGTCAGGAACTCGCGCTTCACGGCCTCCTGCAATTCACCAAGATCTTTGCCGCCAATGGCGCGTCGTACAGAAACCAGTACATCGTCGCCAGCCTTCACCATCACGCCCTCGTCGACGGCGATATAGACCGACGCGTTCTGCTGAGTGGCGTAAGTCAGAATGCCGGGGACCAGCGCAGCGGCGCAGTCAAGGCGATGCGGCAACAGGCCGAGCGATCCATCGCTGGTCTCTGCCACGATGCGCGATACGTCGTTCTGTTCCAGAAAGACGCCATAGGGCAGCAGCACCTCAAGTCTCATGGGCGCTCGCCGGTTCACTTCTGGTGGAAGGCGCCGCACCGGTCGCCGCGGGAGCGGCGGGCTTTTGGGCTTCACCGATCGCACCGATCATGTACAGGGCACTCTCCGGATAGTCCTTGAACTCATCGCGCAGGATGCGCTCGCAGCCATCGAGCGAATCGTGCAGGCTGACCAGCTTGCCTTTGACTCCACTGAATTGCTCGGTGGCGAAAAACGGCTGGGTCAGAAAGCGTTCCAGCCGTCGGGCGCGCGCGACGACGTTGCGATCGTCGGGAGAGAGTTGCTCAAGTCCGAGCATCGCCACTACGTCCTTGAGGTCGTCGTATTGCGCCAGGGTGCGTCGAATTTGCTGCGCCAGTTTGTAATGCCGTTCACCAACGATGCCGGGCGTGGCCATTTTCGAATTGGACTGCAGCAAGTCGATGGCCGGGTAAAGGCCTTCACTCGCACGCTTGCGCGACAGCACGATCGACGCGGACAGATGCGAGAACACGTGCGCGGCCGCCGGATCGGTCAAGTCATCCGCCGGCACATACACCGCCTGAATCGAGGTAATGGCACCGGCCCGGGTATTGGCAATGCGTTCCTCCAGCCCGGACAACTCCGTGCTCATCGTGGGTTGGTAGCCCAGCCGCGATGGCATCTGTCCCATCAAGCCGGAGACTTCCATGCCGGCCTGGATGAAGCGAAAAATATTGTCGATCAGCAGCAGCACGTCGCGATGTTCGTCATCGCGGAAATACTCGGCCATGGTCAACGCCGTGGCCGCGACCCGGAATCGACTTCCCGGCGGCTCGTTCATCTGGCCAAAAACCATCACCATGTTTGGCAACACGCCGGCCGCCTTCATCTCGCGATAAAGTTCTTCGCCTTCGCGGCAGCGTTCGCCGATGCCGCAGAAGATACTCACGCCTTGTTGGTGACCGACCATGTTGTGGATCATCTCGGTGAGCAACACGGTCTTGCCGACACCCGCGCCGCCGAACAGGCCCGCCTTGCCGCCACGCTCCAGCGGCACGAGCACATCGATCGCCTTGATACCGGTTTCGAAGATCTCCGATTTGGTGGAACGCTCGGACAGCGACGGCGGCGCGCGATGTACCGAACGCCACTGGACGTCCAGCGGCGCCGGTTGGTGGTCAATGGCATGGCCGAACACATCGAACATGCGCGAAATGATCTGCTTGCCGACAGGGGCCCGCAGCGGCCCGCCGGTGTCCTCCACCGACATGCCTCGCGCCAGCCCCTGGGTTGGCGTCAACGCGATGCCGCGCACGCGCCGCGCATCGAGTTGCGTCATCACTTCGATGATGATCTGGCTTGATTCACCGGCGTGCAGCAGCGAATAGATTGGCGGTAAACCACCAACGAATTCCACGTCGACAACACTGCCGCGTATCGAAACGACTTTCCCGCGTCCAGTAGCAGCCACCTTGTGGGTATCCGGGATCAGCATGACATCAACCCCTTTTGGGTTGGGCAGGCCAGACATGTTTCCGCGACAAACCGTTGCAGCACTTCATGTCCCATCAGGGGTCATCAACGGAGCACGCGTCTGGAGCCAATGCAGCGCGTCCTCGTATTGAGATTCCGCAAAGTGCTTGACCTGCACATGCGCAAGATGGGCGGCGATCTTGGGTATTTCCTCCAGAAGTCTGCTGTCGGTAACCATCGCCAGTCGGACGATCTTCTGGTAATGGTTTTTGATGAATTGCACATGCGCGAGAAACGCATGGAGATCCGCCCAGCCTGGAAATGCTTTGGCGCGAATCATCAAACCCGATAGCCTTCCATGTTCCGCGATATAGGGATCGATCTCCCGCGCCAGATCCTCGAAATCAGTGACATGAAGTGGGCCGGCGGGCTCGAGAACGAGTATCCCTTCGGGCAAAAGCAGTTGATGTTCAAGCATGTGTCGTTCTCCTGTTTTGCTTCCTGTTGCTGCATCTCAGCCACAGGAGCCAGACCGGTTGAATCCATGTGTCGGGGCGGCCACACGAGGTTGTGGTCTATCAAAGAGATCTCACTTGTCGCCTCTTCGCGCTCCTGCATCCACAGACTCCGTGGACGTGTTGCCGGACTTGGCCATACCCCACTTCCAGTTCCTGATTTCGGGCATGTCCTCGCCGTGCTGGTCGATGTAGTGCTTGTGTTCGATCAGCTTGTCGCGCATCTGCTGTTTGAGATACGCACCCTTCGAGCCCAGCCCCGGCACGCGATCGACCACGTCCTGCACCAGGTGGTAGCGATCCAGATCGTTCTGCACGCGCATATCGAACGCCGTGGTTATGGTGCCCTCCTCCTTGTAACCGCGCACATGCAATTCGCGATTGGTGCGTCGATAGGTAAGCCGGTGAATCAGCCACGGGTAGCCGTGGAAGGCAAAAATGATGTGCTTGTCGCGAGTGAACAACGAGTCGTAATCCGCATCGCTTAGCCCATGCGGATGTTCGGAACACGACTGCAACTTCATCAGGTCAACCACATTGACCACGCGAACCTTCAGCTCGGGCAAGTGCTCACGCAGGATGGATGTGGCAGCCAGCACTTCCAGCGTCGGCGTGTCGCCGCAGCAGGCCAGCACTACATCGGGCTCGCTGTCCTGATCGTTGCTGGCCCACTGCCAGATGCCGATGCCTTGCGTACAGTGCGTCACCGCCGCTTCGATCGTCAGCCACTGCGGTAGCGCATGCTTGCCCGCGACCACCACGTTGACGTAGTTGCGGGTGCGCAGGCAGTGATCCATCACCGACAGCAGGCAGTTGGCATCCGGCGGCAGGTACGCGCGCACGATGTCGGCCTTCTTGTTGATCACGTGATCGAGAAAGCCGGGGTCCTGGTGGGTGAAGCCGTTGTGGTCCTGCTGCCATACGTGCGAGGCAAGCAGGTAGTTCAACGAGGCAATCGGCCGGCGCCATGGCAGCTCCTTGGTGACCTTGAGCCACTTCGCATGCTGACTGAACATCGAATCAACGATGCGGATGAACGCTTCGTAGCTGTTGAACAGACCGTGCCGGCCGGTCAGCAGGTAGCCTTCCAGCCAGCCCTCGCACTGGTGCTCGCTGAGCATCGAGTCCAGCACACGTCCGGCAGGCGCGAGGAATTCGTCGTTGTCCTGTTTGTTGGCATCCCATTGGCGGTTGGTGACTTCAAATACCGCGCCCAGCAGGTTGGACAACGTTTCATCGGGACCGAACAAACGAAACGTGTGCGGATTGAGCCTGACTACGTCGCGAAGGAAGTGTCCCAGAACCATGGTGTCTTGCGCCTCCACGGCGCCAGGTGTTGCCACCTGCACCGCATGCGCGCGGAAGTCCGGCATACGCAGATCGCGCAACAGCAAGCCGCCGTTGGTGTGCGGATTGGCGCCCATGCGGCGATCGCCCTTCGGTGCCAGGTCTTCCAGCTCGGGCAGCAAACGCCCGTGCTCGTCGAACAGTTCCTCGGGCCGGTAGCTTTTCATCCAGCTTTCCAGCAACGGCACATGCCCGGGATGCGCCGCATTCACCAGCAGGGGCACCTGGTGCGAACGAAACGTGCCTTCGATCTGCAGGCCATCGACCACCTTCGGCCCGGTCCAGCCCTTGGGCGAACGCAGCACGATCATCGGCCAGCGCGGTCGTGCCGTATCCTTTCCATCGCGGGCGCCGCTTTGCATCGCGCGAATGTCCTCGATCGCCTTGTCCAACGTGCTGGCCATCAGTTCATGCATGGTGTCGGGATCGTCGCCTTCCACGAAATACGGCGTCCAGCCGCAGCCACGGAAAAACTGCTCCAGCTCTTCATGCTCGATGCGCGCCATCACGGTCGGGTTGCTGATCTTGTAGCCGTTCAGATGCAGGATCGGCAGCACCGCGCCGTCGGTGATCGGGTCGAGCAACTTGTTGGATTGCCAGGCTGTCGCCAGCGGGCCGGTTTCCGCCTCGCCGTCACCGACCACGCAAGTGACGATCAGGTCTGGATTGTCGAAGACGGCGCCGAACGCGTGGGTAAGCGAATAGCCCAGCTCGCCGCCCTCGTGAATCGAACCCGGCGTGGTGGGCGCCACATGGCTGGAGATGCCACCGGGAAACGAGAATTGCTTGAACAACTTTTTCAGCCCGGGCTCGTCACGGGTAACATCCGGGTAAACGTCGGTCCAGCTACCTTCGAGATAGACGTTGCCGACGACCGCCGGACCGCCGTGACCCGGACCGGACACGTAGAACATGTCCAGGTCGTACTTCTTGATCACGCGATTCAAGTGCACGTAGATGAAATTCTGACCCGGCGTGGTGCCCCAGTGACCGACCACCAGCGGCTTCACGTGCGCGAGCGTCAATGGCTCACGCAGCAAAGGGTTGTCATAGAGATAGATCTGGCCGACCGACACATAATTCGCGGCGCGCCAATAGGCGTTCATCTGCTGCAATAGAGCAGGCGCAAGCGTGGGTATCGTGTTAACCGTGTTGGTATTCATGGGCGGGGGTTCCATGGTGAAGATGGAGGAGGCGAGCTGCCGACTTCGCGATGACGATTTCTTCGTCGGTGTGGATGACGCGCGTCTGGACACGCCCGGCGGCGGTCGAGATCAGCGAGGCATCGTGGGCGTCGCGCTGCGGGTCCAGCTCGACGCCTGGAAAGCCGAGGCCGTCGCAGATCCTTTGTCTGATGGCTGGCGCGCTTTCACCCGTAGCGCCAGCAAGTACCACGGTATCCAGCCCGCCGAGTGCCGCCGCAAATGCACCTGTCCACTGACTGATCCGGTGACAAAACAGCACGATCACTTTCGCAGCCCGGACTGCCCCGGTTTCGGCAGCAGGCAGATCGCACAGGTCCGCACGGGTCTGCGATACGCCACGCAGGCCCGCTGGGGGCGTGGTCATCGTGTTGCGTTGCCTGGCACCCGTCTTTCGCGCCTGCGCCAGATAGCCAATCGAACCGTGATCGATGTCGCCGGAGCGCGTAGCCATAAGCACGCCGCAGGTCGGCGTGAAGCCCATGCTGGCATCGATGGATGGGCCGTGATGGACAGCGGCCAGACTGGCACCATTGCCCGGATGCGCCAGGTTGATGCGGCCCTGGGCCGCTTCCGCTCCGACCGTGTCGGCCAGTTCTCCCATCAGGACATCGTACGAAAGTCCGTGAAAGCCGTAGCGCCGAACGCTCCGTTTTTTGTAACGCGGAGGGATCGCCGGCCGCGGTGCAACACGCGGCAGATCATCAGGGAAGCCCGTGTCGAAACAGGCGATTTGCGGCAAGCCGTGAAACCAGCGACGGACCGCCTCGATCAACCAGACTTCTTCTGGCGGATGCTCCGGATCGAAGGAAAAGAGTCTACGCACGTCCTCGACCAAGGCATCGGTGATCAACGGTGGCGCGCTGTAGTTCGGGCCGCCCTGCACCGCCCGATGCCCCACGGCGACCAGGACGTCGTCGCCCCTGCGCTGCTGAATTTCATCGATCAGAATATTTACAGCCGCCGCATGGTCTGGCGCTTTCACCGGCCGCACGACATGGTCAGCCAGATGCGGGCCGTTTATTTCCAGCGTGGCCTGCCACAGACCCCTCCGCTCAACCGTCCCACCCACGCTGCGTCCCGGCACCTCACTTGCCTCAAACAAGGCAAATTTGATACTCGACGAGCCGCCATGGATGGCCAGGATAGGAGGCGTGGTGGATGCCATCTGGTTTATGTCATCAAGCCGGCGTCATGCCGTCTTCGAAATGTCGGATTTCACGTGGTTGAATTCTTCACGAGTGATTTCGCCGCCGGCATAGCGCGCGTTGAGCCTATGCGGCGCGTCCTTCTGCACCCCCGCGTCCAACCGGTGTTTCCTGAGAACCGCAAAGGCATAGCGCCAGTTGACCATGCTGAAAAAAAGCAGCAAAACGATGCCCAACCACAAGAACCAGCCCCAGCCCAAGCCGAAGTACCAGTTATTCCAGAGATGGGCATGCATGGTCGTTCCTCGCAGGGCGGATCGTGGATTCGCAAGGTCGCCGGATCGCGCAAGCCAGCCACTACGCCTCGCGGAACGGAAACACCGACCTCACGCCTCTGCTAATCCAAAGGCTCTACGGCGTTGTTTGGAGGGAAATCCTTCAGATACACCGAAGAGCGATCAGCCTAACCCTGTGCCTGCAGCGGCGGCAGCCTCGGCATCTACCTATGCTCGACCGGTTGCGTGGCTGTGCGATCAAGGCGTGGCCGCGCAGTAGCCGCGCGGCCACAGGCTGCACCCGTCCACTTGCGCGCAGCGTGTTCAGGCCAGCGGCAGCGTCACCACGAATTCACTTCCCAGATTACGGCCCGCGCTGTGAGCAGTGACCGTTCCACCATGGCCTTCCACCAATTCGCGAACGACCGCGAGCCCAATGCCCAGGCCGCCACTGGAATGCGCAAGTACCTGTGCATCCTGTACGAACAAATCGAAGATCTGCGGCAACATTTCATCGGTGATGCCGACGCCATTGTCCCGCACGAAGATCGAGAGTGTGTGGTCGACCAGGGTCATGCCGAGCGCTATCTCGCCACCTTCGGGGGTGTACTTGCTGGCGTTGTCCAGCAGGTTGCTGAAGATCTGTGCCAGCCGTATGGGATCACCGTGAACATTCAATGGGCCGGACAGCAAATCGGCGCTGAATTGCTGCTGCCGCGCATGCATGCCGGGCCGGCAGGCCATGATCGCCTGATCGAGAACGCCAAGCACGTCCACCTCGTCAAACTCCAGCCGCAGCTTGCCGGTGCTGAGGCGTGAACCGTCCAGCAAGTCATCGATCAGGCGTGCCATGCGGGCTATCTGGCTGGTGATGAGCGTTGCCAGACGCTCGATCGGCACCTCGTTGGCGAGCCCCCGGTTGGTCAGCATATCGGTCGCCAGACGCAAAGGTGTCAGCGGATTCCGCAACTCATGGGCAACCATGGCCATGAACGCTATCTGTTGCCGGTGCGCCTGCCTTGCCTGTGCCTCGGATTCCTGCGCCACCAGTGACGACATCACCAATTGTTCGTTGGCCTCACGAAGATCCTGCTGGCGCGACGCGGAGATCGCCAGCACGTCAACGTGCGATGTCGATGACGCTGGAATCAGGCCCGGCGGTAATTCGCCGCGACCTTCGTCCACATCCTGTGGGGTATAGAACTCGAAGCCCGCGCTGCCGCGGCGCTTGCAACGGTACATCGCGGCATCCGCGCGCTGGATCAGGGTGGTTGCGTCTTCGCCGTCGTCGGGATAGAGACTGATGCCCAGGCTGGCCGATTGCTGCAGCGTGTGTCCACCCACCGCGCCCGGCATGATGAGCGCAGCCAAAAGATCGCTGGCCAACAGGCCGACGTCGGCAGCGCCTGAAACGTCAGGCAGAATCAGCATAAATTCATCGCCGCCATAGCGGGACACGGTATCGGAATCCCGCAAGACAGACTGCAGGCGTTGCGCAGTCATTTGAAGCACTTGGTCGCCACTGGCGTGGCCCAGGTGGTCGTTCACCGCCTTGAAATGGTCGAGGTCCAGGAACAATACGGCCAATCGCTTTCCGTTACGGCGCGCCATGTCGATCGCGTTTTCCAATCGATCGATCCCCAGCGCGCGGGTAAGCACTCCAGTCAATGCATCGCGCTGATGTGAATCATTCGCCGCAGCAAGATTTGCCACCGCTACCTCGGCGGTTCTGTCAGCTTGCAGTACCGCAAGTACCAGCTTCTGGTTTGCCTCCAGCAACCGCGCCGCCTGACTGTCGCTCAAGTCACCTTCAACCTCAGCCAGCTGCTGGCGCAGTTTCAGCAGCTCAGCACGCAGCTCAGCCGCCCGCGCATCCAGCAACGCAACGGTGTGGCTGGCCGAGACGATGCTGTGCCCGTCTGGCTGGCCGTTCATGACCAGCCACCGGTGTCAAATAGGTTATCCATCACCCAACCCCTTCGAGTACTGCGCACTGGACTGGCTGTGAGTGGGGCTACCGCTCAACAACCCCTCATAGCCGGCTAACGGTTGACCGATCTTGATGCCGTCATCATCGATGTGGAACAGACGCAGTTCGGTCGAATGGTTGCTGGCACGGATCTTCACCACCGCCATCATGCGCCGTAACCGGCCTTCCATCTCGATGTAACGCTGCACGATGATGGCGTCGGTGAGGAAGGCCGTGCCGTAAGGACTGAAGCGCAACTCGGTATAGCGGTCTTCCAGTTCGGAGGTCATCAACACGGTGACGCCGGTGGTCGCCAGCGCCGATACCATGCGCGATAGCGATTCACGGAAGTCCTCGCGGAAGGTCGGCGCCAGCGCGAGTTCGAAGCCAGACAACGAGTCGATGACCACCCGGGTCGCCTTGAGGCGGGCTATTTCCGCGATCAGCAGCGTGGCAACTTCATCCACCGACAAGGTCGATGCGCGGGTATCCACCACGCCAATGCGACCACTCTCGATCAGCTCGGCAATCCGGCGGCCGCGCGACTGGGTGGGTCGCTGTTCGAAGGCAGCGATAACGCCCGTCTCGCCAAGGCGCGCACCCTCGACCAGAAACTCCCCCGCCAGAATGCTCTTGCCCGACCCCGAAGGACCCGCCACCAGCAGGGAGAACCCGCGCGGCAGCCCACCGCACATCATCTCGTCCAGTCCAGGTACACCCATGGAGAGCCTGGCCGTGATCGGCAACGCCGGACTGTATGCGGTAGTTGCTGTCACCTTCGGCGGCGCAAATACCTGAACTCCGGAGTCATCAATGCGAAATGTATGCAGGCCCGGCAAGCTCGGCTGACCGCGCATCTTGGTGATCTCCAGCTTGCGCACCATCGAATTGCGCTGCGCGCTTTGCTGCAGGCTGATCAGCCCGTCCGCCACCGTGAACACCGGGCTGGGTTCGCTATCGCTGAAGTATTCGCCGATCAGGAAGGTCGTGGCCTGCCAGCTGGTCATCAATATGCCCAGTTGTTGCACGAACTGCTGCAGGCTGATGAAGCCGTTGCCATCGTCATGGCCTTGACCGGCCAGGATCACCGAGCGAAAGGAATCGACGAACACCAGCGATGGCGCGAACGCCTCCACCTCGGCGATGATTCTAGCCAGCACCCGACCCAGATCACCCGT
This sequence comes from Rhodanobacter sp. AS-Z3, assembly GCF_029224025.1. Lineage (NCBI taxonomy): Bacteria > Pseudomonadati > Pseudomonadota > Gammaproteobacteria > Lysobacterales > Rhodanobacteraceae > Rhodanobacter > Rhodanobacter sp. AS-Z3. The sequence continues at coordinate 1,808,366 of NZ_CP119392.1, read as the reverse complement.
GAGCATGTCGTCGGCAAGGTTGATGTAGTGGATCGAACGGTTGACCTTCTCGTTGTCGAAGAATTCGAACTGCTGCTGGTAACGCAGCATCTTCAACGGTGATTCGCCCAGCACCGTGAAGTACAACGCCGGACGTTCGGGCGTCGCCAGCGCGAACATCATCTGATGTGCGAGCGTGGTTTTGCCGCATCCGGGCGGCCCGGCGATCACGTTGAACGAAAACTCCGGCAACCCGCCGCCGAGTACCTCATCGAGCCCGGGTATGCCGGTCTGCATGCGGTGAATGGTGGCTTTTGCGTTGCTCATAGGGTGGCGTCCTGCTCGGTTTGGCCGCTTGAAGGTTTGTCCCATACGGGGCGAAGCAGCCGCTTGGTGAGCGACAAGCCGATCAGCGAACCGAGCAGATCCTCGAAGTTCTGCAGCAGGGCGATATTCGCCGCGACCGCTGTGGTATCTGGCTGCTGCACAAGCACGGCCTGCAAGGCGGCAAGAATGTCACCTTGCGTGTTGTCTTCCGCAATGATCGCCAGGCAGGGATGCGCTGCGCGCGTCATGTGGATGCTGCGTGTGAACAGCGCATCGACACCCGTCCGGCCAATGATCGGCGCCAGTGCGATACCGACGTTTTTCCACATTGCGACCGCCATCGCCGCCACGCGTGACGCATCGGCACCCATAGACTGGCTGGCGAAAAGGGCTTTCAGCATGGGCGTTTCAGATGACGTGGATGATCCATGACTTTTTCGGGACGAAAGAACCCGCGATGCAGGCGATGTGAGGCGTTGCGTGTTGGCGACCTTGCGCCGGCGCGGACACCGCACGTTCGCGTGATGGATAACGCTGAGATAGTGGCTGATTACAAATCGAGTTCGTACCTGACCAACGTGGCATCGTCGGCGACGGCGTGATGGCTAAAGCCCAGCTCTTTTGCCAGATCCCGCATGGGCAGGTTGACCGCGCTGTCGATCGAAAAAAGCTGTGCGAAACCCTTCTCGCGCGCCACGCTGATCAGATGCTTCATGAGGGTCACACCCAAGCCGCGATGGTTCCATTCGTCAGAAATGGTGATCGCGCACTCGCAGCGCTGGCCATCGGGCTCTGCCGCGAACCGGCTTACACCAATTTCGCGCAGATGACCGTCGTCGTGAACGAGCGCAACGAAAGCCACTTTTCGCGAATCATCGATATCCAGCAACTGATCCAGCAGCGCTTCACTGGGCCGCTTGAAATCACCCAGAAAGCGGAAGCGCCTGGACTCGGGCGACAACGCCATGATGAAGTCAGTTTCAAGCTGGCGATCTTCCGCACGGATGGGCCGGACCAGTACGCGGGTGCCGTCACTCAACTTGTCGATCCAGTGGTCCGACTTTGCGGGATCAGGAGCATGCCGGGTCAACTTCGTTTCAACCTGAATCTGTGGCATTTGCATGGGTGTCTCCGCAACGTTGCGCAACAGGATGGACCGTCAAACGCGCCCACTGTCCACGCTAGCCGTCCTGACGGCAGCGCAAAAGGCTCGGAAACTACTCATGCTCTGGCGGCGGTCGCAGCACGGCCTCAAAGGTCGGAACTGAAGCACCACCGGCGTCAACAGTTGGAACAGAGACCACCCGGCTCCGCAGGAATTTTCGCACCGCCGCTTGATGTGTGACGGCCGGTGCCCGTGTTCTTCACGCCCTGCACACCGCATTACAACAAGCGGAGTAGAGTCCAAGCGAGTTCCTCTTCGGAACGCCTTCCAGAGAAGTGATCATGTCGGCAAGCCGTCCACTCAAGACGGGAACGGGCCGGCCAGAAGCCGCCAAGGCCTCCGCTCCCGATGCCCGTTCCAGCACCCTGTCCGGCCGCTTTCTTGTGGTGGGTATCGGCGCATCCGCAGGTGGCCTGGATGCGGCACGGCAGCTTTTGCGCGCGCTGCCGGCGGATAGCGGCATGGCCTTCGTCCTGGTTCAGCACCTGGACCCGAACCATGAAAGCATGATGGTTGAACTGCTGGCCAGCCACACCGCCATGGCGGTATGCCAGGCTGCCAACGGCATGCAAATCGAGCCCAATCACTTCTATGTCATTCCGCCGGGTACTTATCTGGCAGTCGATGACGGCGCCCTGCACCTCTCGGAGCCGCCGGTCCGTCACGGCGGGCGCCTGCCTTTCGATTTTCTGCTGCACTCGCTCGGTGAAGCTTATCGGGACTGCGCGGTATGCATCGTCCTTTCGGGCACCGGTGCTGACGGCAGCATCGGGCTGAAGACCATCAAGCAAAACGGGGGTCTGGTGCTGGTGCAGGAGCCGAAGGAAGCCGGCTACGACGGCATGCCGCGCAATGCTGTCCTCACCGGAGCGGTCGACCACGTACTGCTGATCGACAAGATGCCCGAGGTCCTGGCCCGCTACGGCAAGCGGCTGCCGGCTGGCAGCAGCATGCTATCGGACGCTGCAGCGGCCCCCGAGGAAGGCAGCCTGACCGCGATCATCGAGCTGTTGCGCGAAACGACCAAACATGATTTTCGCCTGTACAAAAAGGGCACGCTGCAGCGGCGTATTGAACGACGCATGCTGATTGCAGGTGTCGAAACCCATCACATGGATGAATACCTGCAGCTCCTGCGCAAAGATGGCCACGAGGCTGAGCTGCTGGCGAAGGACCTGTTGATCAACGTGACCCGTTTCTTCCGCGATACCGATGTGTTCGACACGCTGGCCACCACGATCATTCCCGACATGATCAGGGCGCACAAAACCGATCAACCCCTGCGAATCTGGGTTCCCGGTTGCAGTACGGGCGAGGAAGCCTATTCGCTGACCATACTGTTTCGCGAAGCCATTCAGGCTGAAAAAAAGAATATCAAACTGCAGATCTTCGCCTCGGACGCCGATGCTGACGCCGTAACCAGTGCTCGCGAAGGCCTGTATGCGGAAACCATCAAGGCCGAAGTGTCGGAAGAGCGACTGCAGCGCTTTTTCTCGAAAGACGAACACGGCTATCGGGTGCTTCCCGACCTGCGCGGTGCCGTGGTGTTTACCGTGCAGGACGTGTTGAGTGACCCGCCGTTTTCGCGGCTGGACATGGTGTCCTGCCGCAACCTGCTGATCTATCTGGGTGCAGATGCGCAGACCAAGGCCATCGCGTTGTTCCACTTTGCGCTCAAGCCCAATGGCGTCCTGTTGCTGGGCAGCTCGGAAACCGCCGGTCACATCGACGCTCGATTCGAGGTGATCTCCAAGCCGGCACGTCTCTATCGCCGTATCGGCCACAGTCATCCGGGCGAGCTCAATTTCCTGCTCGGTGCGAATGACGACGAGCCATCGAGGACGCGCCCCGCACCGAGCCAGAGCCACCTGCGTCAGACGGCCCTGGCAGAGCTTTGCCGGCGCAGCGTGATGGAAGCTTTTGCGCCAGCGGCCGTTCTGATCAACCTGAAGCATGAGTGTCTCTATCACCTGGGCCCGACAGGTCGCTACCTGCAGGTGGCTCCGGGCCACCCCACGCACGACTTGTTCTCGATGGCGTCAGCGGGATTGCGCAGCAAGCTACGTTCAGCCATCCAGTTGGCCAATCAACCATCGGGGCGGGCTACGCTGGAAAACTGCAGCAGCGGGCACGGCACGAATCTGGTGCCTTTCGGTCTTGACGTACGAAAAGTGGCGAGCGGTGGGGAAACCTTCCTGCTGGTCTGTTTCGTCGACGAGAGGCCTGGTGGCGTCAGCGCGAAGTCGCCAGTGACACCAGGCGATGCTCCGCGCATCAACCAGCTTGAACACGAACTTGAAGCCACCCGTGCGGAACTGCAGGGCGCGATTCAGGACCTGGAAGCGTCCAGCGAAGAGCAGAAGGCCATCAACGAGGAGGCGCTTTCGGTCAACGAAGAGAGCCAGTCCACCAATGAGGAATTGCTCACCTCCAAAGAGGAGCTGCAATCACTGAACGAAGAACTGACCGCGCTGAACGGGCAGCTGCAGGAAACCCTGGAACACCAGCGCACGACATCCAACGATTTGCAGAACGTGCTCAACAGCACGGACGTAGCCACGATTTTCCTCGATACCGAGCTGAAGATCCGCCTCTACACTCCCGCGACCAAGGCACTTTTCAGCGTCATCCCTGGCGACATCGGCCGGCCCCTGGCGGATCTGCGTTCGCTGGCGACCGATGGGGAACTGCTCGCCGATGCGCGCACGGTTCTGCACAAGCTGGTTCCGATCGAGCGCGAAATTGAATCGCGCAGCGGCGTGTTTTTTGTGCGGCGAATTCTTCCCTATCGCACTGACAACAACGGCGTCGAAGGTGTCGTAATAACGTTTACCGACATCACCCAGCAGAGACATGGCGAACAGTCGCTGGTCGCGGCCAAGCAGGAAGCCGAATCGGCCAACGCTGCGAAATCGCGCTTCCTGGCCGCGGCAAGCCATGATCTGCGCCAACCGCTGCAAACGCTGAAACTCCTGCAAGGTCTTTTGCTGAACACCGTCGAAGACGCGCAGCAGCGCAAGCTGACCGGCCGTATCGGTGACGCCCTCAGGGCGATGTCCGGCATGCTCAACGCCTTGCTCGACATCAACGAGATCGAATCCGGCCAGGTGCAGCCGCATGCTGTCAGCTTCCCGCTCGTCGACCTCATGGAACGGTTGGGCGACGAGTTCAACTATCACGCCTCCTCGCAGGGGCTCACCCTGCACGTGGTGCCATGCCACCTGGCCATCCAAAGCGATCCCAGGCTGCTTGAGCAGATGATCCGCAATCTGCTTGCCAACGCGCTCAAGTACACCAGGCAGGGACGCATACTTTTCGGTTGTCGCCGACACAAGGGCTGGCTGAGCATCCAGATCTGGGACACCGGTCCGGGTATTCCGCCCGAGCAGTTGCAGCCCATTTTCGAGGAGTTCCATCAACTGGACAATCCGGCGCGCGAACGCTCCCGTGGCCAGGGCCTGGGACTGTCGATCGTGCAACGCCTTGGCAACCTGCTCGGCCATGAGATTCGCGTGCGGTCCGTGGTCGGCAAGGGCTCGATGTTCGCTATTGACGTAGCACTGGCGCCGCTGGAAAACGCGGGAATGCTCCCTCTGAAGGGTGCTTCGGCACTCGATGCCAATGGCAATGCGGCCCGGCACACGGGCATGATTCTGGTGGTCGAGGACGAACCCGATTTGCTCGAACTGCTGGGCTCCATTCTCAAGGGCCGCGGGCATCAGGTGGCACTCGCAGCCGATGGCATCGCTGCGTTGGACTGGATTGCCAAGGGCGGCGTGCAGCCGGATCTGATCCTCACTGATCACAACCTGCCCCGCGGAATGACGGGATTGCAGCTCATCATCAAGCTGCGCGAAAAGCTTGGCCGCGACATACCGGCCATCGTGCTTACCGGTGACATCTCCACCCGGACCTCGCGCGAGGTTGCGTTGGCACACTGCACGCAATTGAACAAGCCAGCCAAGCTGAAAGAGGTTACCTACGTGATTCAGCGCCTGCTGGCGTCAGCGCAGCCGAGGTCAACCCTGCGCCGCGTGGACAGCAACCTGACCGACATTGAAAGCGACGAACCTTCCGGCCCGAGCCTCATCTACGTTGTCGACGACGATGGCGTAGTGCGCAAAACATTGCGCGAGGTACTGGAAGCCGCTGGACACCTGGTGAAGGACTTCCCGTCATGTGAAGCCTTTCTGGATGCCTATAAACCCGGCCTTGGGTGCTGCCTGCTGGTTGATGCCAATTTTCCCGGCATGAAAGGCATTGCCTTGCTAAGGCACCTGCGTGACCTCGGCAACAAGGTGCCGACGATCGTGATTACCGGAAGCAGCGACATATCCCTTGCCGTCGATGCCATGAAAGCCGGGGCAACCGACTTCATTCAGAAGCCATTCGAACGTACTGACCTGCTCGAGAGCATTGCGCGAGCGATGGATCACACCCGCGACGCCAACAAACTGGCCGCATGGCAACATGCCGCGTTCGACCATATCGCCGACCTCACACCCCGGCAGAAGCAGATCATGGATCTGGTGCTGACCGGTCAGCCCAGCAAAAACATTGCCGTGGATCTGGGGATCAGCCAGCGTACGGTGGAAAACCACCGTGCCCAAATCATGAAACGGACGGGTTCAACATCCATCCCGGCGCTGGCGCGGCTGGCGGTGGCTGCGTCGACCGAGGATGCCGCCCTGCCGCCGCCGGTTTCCTGACCGCACGCGATCGTTTGTGCACGATGGGACTCGCCTCTCGTGCCGGCACAGGCATGCAGCCCGGTCGAATGCGACGGTATCGCTTGCCAGGGAAAGGCGAGCTGCCACCTTCCTCCGCCAAGTGCGAAGAAGGAACTGCGGCCTGTTACTCCGCTTGGGTGCGACGCAACCCAAACCAGCGGAACGCGCGTTGTCAGCTACTCCCTGGGCGCAACAGCCCGACGTTCTGTCTGCGTGACGACTCCGCGTCATTTGACGGTAGCTCGGCAGGTCGCGGCAAAAAGTGCATGTTGAAACGAGCGAACGGCGGCAGCGCCGTGATGGCGCTGACGAACGATGGAAGGCGCAAAGCACCAGCCAGACAACGCGCGACGCGTGAGCTCTGCCCTGACCTACAATGACGCAAACCCCCGACAGCTCCGGATTTCCCATGCGCCCGTTTCGCGTCAAACGCTACCTGCTCACCGGCCTGCTTACCTTCATCCCGTTGTGGGTGACCTGGCTGGTGTTCAAATTCATCCTCGGCATGCTGGCCGGCATCGGTGCGCCGCTGGTGGCAGGGTTTCTCAACACGCTGGCGCTGGTGGCACCGCACGCCGCTGAATCGCTGAAGATGGAGTGGCTGAACTTCATTCTGGCGTTGTTGATCACGTTGGTGGCGCTGTACCTGCTTGGCTTTATTGCGAACCGGGTGATCGGCCAGCGTTTTCTCAGCGCGTTCGATGGCTTGCTGGCGCGCATTCCACTGGTGCAGACGATTTACGGTGGCACCAAGAAATTGATGGCGGTGCTGCAGAACAAGCCCAGCGGGATGCAGCGCGTGGTGCTGATCGACTTCCCACGGCGCGGCATGAAGGTAGTGGGCTTTGTCACGCGGGTGATGGTGGAGGAAGGTACCGGTCGCGAGATGGCGGCCGTCTATATCCCGACCACGCCCAACCCCACGGGTGGTTATCTGGAACTGGTGCCGGTGGACGAGTTGACGCCGACCGACTGGACCATGGATCAGGCGATGGCCTTCATCATTTCCGGTGGCGCGGTGGCGCCGGAGACCTTGCCCGCGCCGCCGGCACATCTGCGTCACGGCGAAACGGAGCCACGCGCATGAATCTTCGCCACCTTGTTTGCTTCGCCCTGCTCGGCACTGCGGCATTTTCAGCACATGCCAACAGCACCGGCAAAACGGACTGGACCACGCCAGCGGAAGCCGCGCAGTTCCGTACCACGCCGAGCTACGCCGACACGGTGGCGTATCTGCAGCGACTGCAACGCGCGGCGCCTGGCATCATCCGCCTGGAAACTTTCGGCAGCACGCCGGAAGGCCGGCCGATGACGGTGGTGATTGCCAGTGGCGACGGCACGTTTGATCCGGCCGCCGCACGCGCCGCGCACAAGCCAGTGGTGCTGGTGCAGGCCGGCATTCATCCCGGTGAGATCGAGGGCAAGGACGCCGGGCTGATGTTGCTGCGCGATATCGCGATCACGAAGAAATATCCACACGTGCTCGACCGTGTGGTGCTGGTTTTCATCCCGGTGTTCAGCGTGGACGGCCACGAGAATTCCAGCCCGTATCACCGCATCAACCAGAACGGCCCGGACCGCATGGGCTTCCGCGGGCAGTCGCAATACCTCAATCTAAACCGTGATTACATCAAGGCCGATGCGCCGGAAATGCTGGCCTGGCTGAAGCTTTGGCAGAAGTGGCTGCCGGATTTCCTGATCGACGTGCACACTACCGATGGCGCGGACTATCAATACGACTTGACCTGGTACACCGAAGATCCGCACAAGCTTGATCCGGCGGTAAGCGACTGGCAGCACGACGCGATCGTCAACCGCGCGATGCCTGCGTACGAGAAGCGCGGCCATCTCGGCTCGGTCTATCTGGAGTTCAAGGACGGCACGGACCCCCGCAAGGGCATCGTGAATTTCGGTTCAGGTCCGCGCTTTTCCACCGGCTATGCCGCGCTGCAGAACCGCCCGGCACTGCTGATCGAAACACACATGTTGAAGCCGTATGCGAACCGCGTGCATGCGGTCTACGACCTGGTTGAGTTGATGCTGGAACAGGTCAATCGCGATCCGAATGCCCTGCTTGCCGCCACCACCAAGGCCGATGCGGACACCATCGCACGCGCTGGCGAAACGAACGCCTCGGTACCAATCACCTTCAAGGCTGATCCCGCATCCGCGCCGTATACGCTGAAAGGTTTTGCGTTCACGCTGACCCACAGCGACATCTCCAACAGTGAGTGGATTCACTACGACCCGAGCCAGCCGAAGACGTACACCATCCCGAACTGGAACGGCCTGTTGCCGGATATCTCCATCACGCCGCCGGCTGCCTACGTGGTGCCGCGGCAGTGGACGCAGATCATCGACAAGCTCGACGCGCACGGCATCACCTACCGACGTACCAGCGCGCCGGTGACGATTCATGCGACGGGCTATCAACTGGATGACCCGCGCTGGGCGGACAAGTCATTTGAAGGTCATCTGATGCTGCGCGATTTCAAGCTGCAGACCGTGCCGCGCGACGTGACCTTGCCCGCCGGCTCGGTGATCGTGCCGATGAACCAGCGCGCCGCCAACGTGGCGATCAACCTGCTGGAACCGCAAGCGCCGGATTCGCTGCTGCAGTGGGGCTTTCTGAATGCAACGTTCGAGGCCAAGGAATACGGCGAACCGCGCGTGCTGGAAAAACTGGCGCGCGAGATGATGGCGAAGGACCCGGCCCTGAAAACCGCGTTCGAGCAGAAGCTGCACGACGACCCCGCGTTTGCGGGCAACAGCTACGCTCGACTGCACTGGTTCTTCCTGCGCTCGCCCTGGTACGCCGCGCAGCAGGTGGGCGACTACCCGGTGCTGCGCCTGAATGCTGCGCAGCTCAAGAACTTGTCCACAGCAGCCTCTGCCGCCCACCCCTGACCTATGACACTGGGCCATTCGTGACGTTTGGCCTAGCTTCAACGGTCTTGACGGCTGCTGTGGGGACGGTAGCTGTTGATGTACATCCCCTGGCCCCACGCCAGGCATCCATTTTTATCTGAGGGACATCCATGACCAAGCAGTATTTGAAGCCCATCGCGCTGGCAATCAGCGTGGCCTTTGCTCTGAGCGCCTGCGGCAAGCAGGAATCGGCCCAGCCGCCCGCCGCTACCGCGCCGGCCACTGCCGCCACTGCCGCCACTGCCGCCACGACCGTTGCCACCGCCGCCGCAGTCGACAGCAAGAGCATTTTCGACGTCAGCGAGCTGGACCCGAAAATCAATGCCTGCGCGGACTTCAATGGCTTCGTCAACAGCCAGTGGGTCGCTGCCAACCCGATTCCGGCCGACCGTACCCGTTGGGGCGCGTTCGACAAGCTGGCCGAGGACAGCCTGAATACCCAGCACAAGATCGTCGAGGACGCCGCCAAGGGCGCCGACCAGGCAGCCGCCGGTTCGATCGAGCAGAAGATCGGCAACCTGTACAATTCCGGCATGGACGATGCGGCCATCGAGAAAGCCGGCTTTGATCCGATCAAGCCGAAGCTGGCCGAGATCGACCAGCTGAAGAACGGCAAGGACGTGGTCAGCTTCCTCAACAAGAGCTTCGCCGAAGGCGACGCCCAGGTGTTCCAGTTTGGTGCCGGCGCCGACTTCCAGCACGCCGACACACAGATCGGCTACACCTATCAGAGCGGCCTGGGCCTGCCGACCAAGGATTACTACACCGACCCGAAGCAGGCAGACGTGCGCAAGGCCTACCTCGACTACATTGCCAAGACACTGGAGCTGACCGGCGTGTCCGCCGACGACGCGAAGAAGCAGGCCGATGCCGTGATGGCGTTCGAGACAAAGCTGGCGGATGCATCGCTGGCGCCGGTCGAAATGCGCACGCCGGAAAATCAGTACCACTTCGTCAGCGTCAAGGACGCCGACAAAGTCACCCCGCATTTCAGCTGGGAGAACTTCTTCAAGGCCCAGGGCGTGACCATCGACAAGGGCTTCTCGCTGTCGCAGCCGAAATTCTTTGCCGAGTTCGACAAGCTGCTGACCAGCGCACCGATCAATCAGTGGCAGGCCTACCTGCGCTTCCACGCGATTGATGACGCGTCCGACGCACTGAGCAAGAATTTCCGTGACAACAAGTTTGCGTTCTATGGCAAGACCCTGGGCGGCCAGCCGGAACAGAAGCCGCGCTGGAAGCAGGTACTGGGCGCGGTCAACGGTTCGATGGGCATGGCGCTGGGCGAGTTGTACGTCAAGACCGAGTTCACCCCGGAGGCCAAGAGCCGTGCCGAAGAGCTGGTCACCAACGTGCGCAACGCACTGAAGGCACGCATCGAGAACCTCGACTGGATGAGCGCCGAGACCAAGGCCAAGGCGATCGCCAAGTGGGATACCTTCCTGCCGAAGATCGGCTACCCCGACAAGTGGCGCAGCTGGGACGGCCTGACCATCGTGCCGGACAACTACTACGCCAACCTCGAAGCCGCATCGAAGTTCAACTATGCCTTCGACCTCGCCAAGATCGGCCAGCCGACCGACCGCAAGGAATGGGGCATGACCCCGCAGACAGTCAACGCGTACTACAACCCGACCGACAACACGATCAACTTCCCGGCCGCGATCCTGCAGCCGCCGTTCTTCGATGCCAAGGCGGATGACGCGATCAACTACGGCGGCATCGGCGCGGTGATCGGCCACGAAGCCAGCCACGGCTTCGACGACGAAGGCAGCCAGTTCGACGGTGCCGGCAACAACGTCAACTGGTGGAGCAAGGACGATCGTGCGAAGTTCGATGCACGTACCGCCAAGCTGGTGCAGCAGTTCAACGACTACACACCGATCAAGGATCAGCCGGACGCACACGTCAATGGCAAGCTGACCCTCGGCGAGAACATCGCCGACCTGGGTGGCCTGAACGTGGCCTATGACGCGCTGCAGGTGGCCTTGAAGAACCACCCGGAAGAGGCCGGCAAAAAGATCGACGGCTACACCGAAGACCAGCGCTTCTTCCTCAACTGGGCGCGTGTGTGGCGCGGCAACATCCGCGAGAAGCAGGCGCTGCTGCGGCTGAATACCGACCCGCACGCACCAGCTTCGCTGCGCGCGATCGGCGCACCGTCGAACATGCCGGCGTTTGCCACTGCATTCCAGTGCAAGCCGGGCGATACGATGGTGCGTGACGCCGACAAGCAGGTGAAGATCTGGTAATTCGGCAAGCACCACCGGCGCAATGCAGCGCGCCGTGAAATGCCCAAGGCCCCGCATGCAGATGCGGGGCCTTTTTCTTGCGGCCGTCGGACCCCTGACCTTTGACACTGTATGGGCCATGACGTTTGGCCTAGCGTGGGCAAGTTAGGCTCGCGCCCGGGGGGCCAGGCGACGCGTTCCGACCAACACCCAACCGAACTTCCATCAGGGGACATCCATGACCAAGCACTATCTGAAGCCCGTTGCACTGGCACTCGCCGTCAGTCTGGCGCTGGGCGCCTGCGGCAAGCAGGAGCCGGCCGCGACGGCACCAGCCGCTGCCAGCACGGCACCGGCAGCCGCCAACGCCAACGCCACCGCCGCGGCTGACCTCGGCAAGAGCATCTTCGACGTCAGCGAGCTGGGCGACAGCAGCCAGGCTTGTCAGGACTTCAACAGCTTCGTCAACGCGAAGTGGGTCAAAGCCAACCCGATTCCGGCTGACCAGACTTCGTGGGGCGCGTTCAACATCCTGCATGAAAAGAGCATGGCCGAGCAGCGCGAGCTGGCGGAGAACGCGGAAAAGAACGCCGACAGCGCCAAAGCCGGTTCGATCGACCAGAAGATCGGCTGGCTGTATCACTCCAGCATGGACATGGACGCGCGCAACAAGGCCGGCTTCGAGCCGATCAAATCTGATCTGGCCGCCATCGACGCATTGAAGTCCGACAAGGACGTGCCGGCATGGCTGAACCAGTCCTTCGCCAAGGGCGATGGCGCGGTGTTCGAGTTCGGTGCGGGCGCCGACTTCAAGAACGCCAAGATGCAGATTGCCTACACCTCGCAGAGCGGACTCGGCCTGCCCACGCCTGACTACTACACCGACGCCTCCAAAAAGGACGTGCGCGATGGCTACGTCAAGTACCTCGCCAAGCTGTTCGAGATGACCGGCAGCAGTGCCGCCGATGCGAGCAAGCAGGCTGATCTGGCGATGAAGTTCGAAACCGATCTGGCGCAGCACTCGATTGCGCCGGTGGACATGCGCAAGCCGGAAAACCAGTACCACTTCGTGACCGTGGCCGAAGCGAACAAGATCACCCCGCACTTCGACTGGAACGCGTTCTTCAAGGCGCAGGGCGTCACCATCGACAAGGGCTTCTCGCTGTCGCAGCCGACCTTCTTCACCGCGTTCGACAAGCTGGTCGCCAGCGCACCGATCGACGAGTGGAAGGCCTATCTGAAGGCACACACGATCTCCGGTGCCGCCTCGGCGTTGTCCGAACCGTTCGTCGACGCGCAGTTTGATTTCTACGGCAAGACCCTGCGCGGCCAGCCGGAACAGCAGCCGCAGTGGAAGCGTTCGCTGGGCTCGGTCAACCGTGCGATGGGCCAGGCGCTGGGGCAGTTGTATGTGGCCAAATACTTCACGCCGGAAGCCAAAGCCCGTGCGGAAGAGCTGGTCACCAACGTGCGCGAGGCACTGAAGGCACGCATCGAGAATCTCGACTGGATGAGTGCGGAAACCAAGACCAAGGCGCTCGACAAATGGTCCAAGTTCCTGCCGAAGATCGGCTACCCGGAAACCTGGCGCAACTGGGACGGCCTCACCATCGGCAAGGACAGCTACTACGCCAACATGCAGGCGGCCGGCAAGTTCAACTATGACTACGACATCGCCAAGATCGGCAAGCCGACCGATCGTCAGGACTGGGGCATGACGCCGCAGACGGTCAACGCTTATTACAACCCGACCGACAACACGATCAACTTCCCGGCCGCGATCCTGCAGCCGCCGTTCTTCGATGCGCGGGCGGACGATGCGATCAACTATGGCGGCATCGGCGCAGTGATCGGCCATGAGGCCAGCCACGGCTTCGACGACGAAGGCAGTCAGTTCGACGGCGACGGCAACAACGTCAACTGGTGGAGCGATGCCGACAAGAAGCAGTTCGAGGCGCGCACCGGCAAGCTGGTGGACCAATTCAATGCCTATGCACCGTTTGCCGATCACCCGGAGATGCACGTCAACGGCAAGCTGACCCTGGGCGAGAACATCGCCGACCTGGGCGGCATCAACATCGCGTATGACGCACTGCAGACGGCCTTGAAGAAGAACCCGGCCGAAGCGGGCAAGAAGATCGAGGGCTACACCGAAGACCAGCGCTTCTTCCTCAACTGGGCCCGTGTGTGGCGGGGCGATATCCGCGAGAAGGCGCAGATGGTTTATCTGAACGCCGATCCGCATTCGCCGGAGAAATTCCGTGCGATGGGCGCGCCGTCGAACATGCCGCAGTTTGCCAATGCGTTCCAGTGCAAGCCGGGTGACGCGATGGTGCGTGACGCCGACAAGCAGGTGAAGATCTGGTAATTCGCCAACTACCTCGGTCGCAGTCCATCGCGACCTGATCAAGCCAAGGCCCCGCATGCAGATGCGGGGCCTTTTTCATGGCGTTTCACCCGTACCTCGTTTCATGTATTGCAAATCATTCTCATTCTTAATATCGTATCCACCTTCGCCACGGGCTTCGTCGCCACTGTGCGGCGAACCCACTGCCAGCCGCATCCAGAAAGTTGAACGTCGGACGAAACGACGAACGCTGATTTCCCTCGGCGCGTTTTCGGCCGGCTCGAAATCCTGCATCCAGCCACTGCAAGGCACTTGCATACGCCAGACCCGCCAGGCCCTGACTACATGCAAACCCTGCACTTTATGGAGTTCCCATGACACCGATCAAATCACGCAAGCACGCTGTCGTCTCGCGCAAGCCAGCCACAGCGATGCACGTGCTGAGCACGGCAACCCTGCTCACTGGCCTGGCGTTGGCGCTACCCGCCGCAGCTACCGACGTTACCGAAGCGCAAGTGGCCCACGCGAAAAATCTGCCCGGCGTGAAAGTGGAAGCGGTTACCGGCAACGACTACCGCGTCGATACGCTGTCGTCGCCGAAATTCACCCAGCCATTGCTGGATACCACGCAGACCGTCAGCGTAATCAGCAAGGAACTGATCCAGCAGCAAGGCGCCACCACGCTGACCGAGGCGCTGCGCAACAGCCCGGGCGTAGGCACGTTCTACGTCGGCGAAAACGGCAGCACCAGCACCGGCGACAGCATCTACATGCGCGGCTTCGACACCTCCGGCAGCATCTTCGTCGACGGCGTGCGCGACCTCGGTTCGATCTCGCGCGACGTGTTCAACACCGAGCAGATCGAAGTGACCAAGGGCCCCGCCGGCACCGACTACGGTCGCACCGCACCCACTGGCGCAGTCAACCTGGCCAGCAAGCAGCCGCAGCTGGGCAATGGCGTTTCCGGCTCGCTCGGCTATGGCAGCGGCCAGCACCGGCGTGCCACCGCCGACTGGAACCAGACCCTCGGCGATACGTCGGCATTCCGTTTGAACGTGATGGGTCAGGACAGCGGCTCACCCGGCCGCGACCGGGTCGAGGCCAACCGCTGGGGCGTCGCACCGTCACTCGCGTTTGGCCTGAAAACACCGACCCGCGTCTATATCGACTTCCTGCACGTGCAGCAGAACAACGTGCCCGACGGCGGCGTGCCCACCATCGGCCTGCCCGGCTACAGCAGCCCGGATGCCACCCGGCCATTCCTCACCAACGCAGCGATGGTGGATTCGCAGAATTTCTACGGCACCACATCCGACCATGATGATGTCAACGCCGACATGTTCACGGTGATCGTCGAGCACGACTTCTCGCCGAACGTGGCGCTGCACAACATCACGCGCTGGGGTCGCACCCATGAGGATTATCTGCTGACCTCGTTCATGGGCAGCACGGCGAATTTGCTGACACCAAATGTGAATGATGCTTCGACGTGGACGCTCGCGCGCAGCAACCCGACGTTCAAGAACCAGACCCATCGCGTCCTCACCAACCAGAGCAACGTCACCGCGAATTTCGAAACCGGTGCGATCACGCACAACCTCAGCGCCGGCATCGAGTTGTCGCAGGAAAAGGCCGCGACCACCGGGACGGCTGCGCTCGCCGGCAGCGCGTGGCCCGCGGCCAACCTGTACCACCCCGACGCCGATGTCAGCGGGTTGCTCTACGCCGCCAATGGCGCTGACAGTCATGGCCAGACCGACACCGAAGCAGCCTATCTGTTTGACACACTGAAGTTCGGCGAGCAATGGCAGGTCAATGGTGGCCTGCGCATGGATCACTACAAGACCGACTTCAGCAGCAGCGTCATCTGCGGCAGCCGCGGCGCACCTGTCTGCGGCGCGCTGCCGGCGGGCAGCGTGGTACCCGGGATCGACACCAGCAAGTCCGGCAACCTGCCGAACTACAAACTCGGCCTGCTGTACAAGCCCAGTGCGAACGGCAGCATTTACGCGAACTTTGCTGTGTCGCAAGAGCCGCCAGGCGGCAACACACTCACCCTCAGCGATCGCAGCAACAGCGCCGACAACCCGAACTTCGATCCGCAGAAAGCACGCACGGTCGAACTGGGCAGCAAGTGGGATCTGCTCGGCGAAAAGCTGCTGCTGACCGGCGCGCTGTATCGCACCACCGTTACCAACGATCTGGTGCAGGACCCGGTGGACTTGCAGTACTACCAGATCGGCAGGAAACGCGTGCAGGGCATTGAACTGAGCATGGTGGGCAAGCTCAGCGACGACTGGGCGGTGAGCGCCGGCTACACCACGATGGATGCCTCGGTGATCAGCGGCAAGGCCGTCTCAAACGATGGCTCCAGCGATCTGGCGTACACACCGAAGAGTGCGTTCACTGCATGGACCACCTATCACCTGCCGTTCAACCTCACCATCGGCGGCGGCGCACGTTACTCCGGTGAAATGAAGCGCGGTACCGACGGCGCCGTCGGCACCCCGGCGTTCACCGAGGCTTATTGGGTGTTCGACGCAATGGCCAGCTATCCGGTCAACAAGCACTTCGACCTGCAACTCAATCTGTACAACGTGTTCAACACGGACTACGTCGCGGCGATCAACAAGAGTGGCTACCGCTACACGCCAGGCACGCCGCGGGCGGCGATGCTCAGCGCCAATATCCGCTTCTGATCCTGCGTCTCACAGCCCTGCTTCGACCGCCGAAGCAGGGTTTCAGGAATGGCCATGCTGCTGCACATCCCCGACGTACTCACCCTCGAACAGGTTGGCCGGATTCGCGCCGAGCTGAATGCTGCCGACTGGACTGACGGCCGTGAGACGGTCGGCATGCAAGGCGCCAGGGTCAAGCGCAACCAGCAGCTGCCGGATAGCTCACCGCTGCGTCTGCAACTCGGCCAGCTGATCCTGCGTGCACTGGCCAGCAACCCGCTTTACCACGCCGCGGCGCTTCCGCTGCGCACCCTGCCGCCGCGCTTCAACCGTTACGAAGGTGGTGGCGAATACGGCTTCCATGTCGATGGCGCGGTGATGGCCCTGTCTGCCGACATGCAAATGCGCAGCGATGTTTCCTGCACGCTGTTCCTCAGCGAGCCGGACGAATACGACGGCGGCGAACTGATCGTCAGCGACACCTACGGCGAGCACGAGGTGAAACTGCCCGCGGGTGACCTGATCGTGTATCCCTCCAGCAGCCTGCACCGAGTCACCCCGGTAACCCGCGGTGCCCGCGTGGCCTCGTTCTTCTGGGTGCAAAGCCTGATCCGCGACGACAGCCGACGGCGATTGCTGTTCGAACTGGACAGTTCGATCCAGAGCCTCACCCGAACCGCCGCGGATGCGGCTGCGCTACTGCAACTGACGGGCATCTACCACAACCTGCTGCGCCAGTGGTCGGAGACCTGAGCAGGATTGATTGCAAACAACGGTTCCCACCACGCGCCGCGGGGCGGATAATTGTCGACCCCCTGCAAAAATGCGGCTGAAACATGTTTGTTCCTGGTCAACGCTGGATCTCCTCCGCTGAACCCGAGCTCGGCCTCGGCACCGTATTGCGCGTCGAAGGACGCGGCGTGCAGGTGCTGTTCGCCAAGGCCGGCGTGCTACGCCCTTATGCCATCGACTCCGCACCGCTGCTGCGCGCCGAATTCCGCGCTGGCCAGCGCGTTGCCGGCAAGGGCATCGCGTTCCTGGTCGAGCGGGTGGAGATTCGCGATGAGCTGCTGATTTATCGCGGCGAAGGGCGCGAACTGGAAGAAGGCCAGCTCGACGACGAACAGAGCGTCAGCCAGGCCGACGATCGCCTGATCGGCGGCCGTACCGATACCGTGGCGCATTTCGAATTGCGCCTTGAGGGACTCAAGCGGCGCGCCGAAGCGCGTCGCTCACCGATGTGGGGCCTCGGCGCCGCGCGTATCGGCCTGGTGCCACATCAGTTGCGCGTAGCCGGCATCGCCTCGGCCCGGCGGCCGCCGCGCGTGTTGCTGGCCGACGAAGTGGGTCTGGGCAAAACCATCGAAGCGGGCATGATCATTGCGCGCCAACTGGCCACCGGCCGCGCCTCGCGCGTGCTGCTGCTGTTGCCCGACACGCTGGTCTACCAGTGGTTTGTCGAGATGCTGCGCCGCTTCAACCTCAGCTTCGCGATCTACGACGAGGAACGCTGCGAGGCGCTGACGCAATCCGACGATGAGCAATCCGGCGATGCCAGTAATCCGTTCGAGGACGAGCAACTGGTGATCGCCGATTTCGGCTTCCTGGAAGGCTCGCCGAAGTACGCCAAGCAATTGCTGGAGGCGCCGTGGGACCTGCTGGTGGTGGACGAAGCTCATCACCTGGCGTGGTCACCGGAAGCGGCCAGCCCGCGTTACACGATGGTGGAGAAGCTGGCTGCCGCCATTCCTGGCGTGATCCTGCTCACCGCCACGCCGGAACAGCTCGGCCGCAGCGGCCATTTCGCCCGCCTGCGCCTGCTCGACCCGCAGCGCTATCACGATCTGGACGGCTATCTGGCGGAGGCTGAAACCTATCAGGCGCTGTCGAAAATTGCCGACCGCCTGCTCGATGGTCAGCCGCTGGACGACGTGCAGCGCACGACGCTCGCCGATGCGTTTCACGGCGACAAGGCACTTACCGCACAACTGGCCGACTCGACCAAGCCGGCCAATGCGCGCGAACTGCTGGCTGCGCTGATCGACCGCCACGGTACCGGCCGCGCGATGTTCCGCAACAATCGCGCCGGCGTGGGCGGCTTTCCCAAGCGCCTGCCCGAATGGCATTTGCTGGACGCCGACACCGTCGATGAAAGCACTCGCCTGTCCCTGCTGGCCGAGTTCCACGCCGATATCCAGCAACCGCCCGCGCTGATCGAAGTGGATTACAGCACCGACCCGCGCGTGGACGCGCTGATCACCGTGCTGGAGCAACATCCGCAGGACAAGTTTCTGCTGATCTGCCGCAGCCAGGCCAAGGTGCTGGCGCTGGAAGAAGTACTGCGCACGCGCAGCGGCGTCGGCGTGGCACGTTTCCACGAAGGCCTCGGCATCATCCAGCGCGACCGCAACGCCGCGTACTTCGCCCAGCCGGACGGTGCACGCCTGCTGCTGTGTTCGGAGATCGGCTCGGAAGGGCGCAACTTCCAGTTCGCCCACCGACTGATCCTGTGGGACTTGCCGCTGGACCCCGACCTGCTCGAACAGCGCATCGGCCGCCTCGACCGCATCGGCCAGAAGCACGACATCAACATCCACATCCTTGCCGTGGCCGATAGCGCCCAACACGTGCTGGCACGCTGGTATGACGAAGGCGTGGATGCGTTCCGCATGAGCCCGGCCGATGGCCGCGAGCTGTTGCGCCGCTACGGCGAACCACTGACGCGACTCGCCGACGAACACGCTCGTGGCGACGACAACCGCGACCAGGAACTGGACGCGCTGCTGACCGACACCCATGCCAGCCACGAACAGATGGCCGAACTGATCCGCGGTGGTCGCGACCATCTGCTGGAACTGTCGTCCAGTCGTGACCTGCATGCCGACGAACTGCAGCAGGCGTTCGCCCGCGAAGACCACGACCCCGGTCGCGATGCCTTCGTGCAGCACCTGCTGGAAGCCTTCGGCATCCATCCCGAAGAGCTCGGCGGCCAGGTGCTGCTGCTTGATCCGCAATACCTGTCTACGGACGCCCTGCCCGGCTTCGCCGATGGTCCGCAATCGGTCACCTTCGTGCGCGACGTGGCACTGGCGCGCGAAGAACTGCCACTACTGCGTCTCGATCACCCGCTGGTAGCTGGTGCCATGGATCTGGCGCTGTCCGGCGAACAGGGCAACGCCGCGTTCATGGTGGATGACGTGTTGCCCGCGCGTACCGCGTTGCTGCAAGCGGTATTCCTGCTCGAATGCGTGGCTGACCGGAAGCTCGATGCCGAACGCTTCCTGCCGATTCTGCCGATCGTGGTCACGGTAGACACCCGCTTGGTCGAACGCGCCGATTTTGCGCCCAGCGAGGTCGCACTACGCAAGGCGCCCGACCGCAATATCGAGGTGGTGCGTTACCGCAAATTCCTCGGCAAGCTGGTGCCGCCGATGCTGGAGCGCACCGAGGCACTGGCGGGCGTACAGGCGAAAACACGTATCGAAGAGGCCACCGAATTGGCCACCAGCGTGCTGGATGCCGAGCTGTCGCGCCTGCTGGCGTTGCGTGCAGTGAACCCGTCGGTCAGCGAAGCAGAAATTGCTGCCGTGGTTGCCGAACGCTCCGCCTTGCTGGAGGCACTGCCACAGTCGCGCCTGCGCCTGGATGCGGTGCGCTTCGTGGTCAGCGCGGACTTTCTCGCGCTACGCTGACGCCTCTGCACACACAGCAACGCCGTAGGGCGGGCACTGCCCGCCGCCGTTTGTTCGATCTCGCCAAAAAAGCCAGAAGCCGGCGGGCAGTGCCCGCCCTACGCAGCCGGTGCCCCATCGCTTAACGCATCAGGCGCCGCTGCGGCTTCCACGGCAGGCGCCCGCGCCAATACTGGATCAGCACGATGCCACCAAGCATGCCGCCAAGGTGCGCAAAATGGGCGACGCCCGGCTCGATCCCGGTCACGCCCATGGTTAACTCCGCCGCCGCGTACAGAGTCACAAACAGCCACGCTGGGGTCGGGATCGGCAGGAAGATCAGAAACACCTTTTCCTGCGGATAAAGCATGCCGAACGCCAGCAACAGGCCGAAGATGGCTCCCGACGCACCGAGCGTGGGGCCATACTGCGCAGGCGGAAAGAACCACAGCACCGCCAGCTGCAGCAACGAAGCGGCGATCGCACAGACGAAATAGTAGATCGTGAAGTTGCGCGCGCCAAAGGTCCGTTCGATAGTGCCGCCAAACATGTACAGCGCCAGCATGTTGAAGGCGATATGCATGTAACCACCGTGCATGAACGCGCTGGTGACCACCTGCCAAATCTCGAACAGGCCCGAACCGAGCGGCCACAGTGCGAAGTGGACCAACAACATTTGACCCATCACCTGCTGCAGCAGGAACACGGCCACATTGGCGATCAGCAGGTTGCGGGTGACAGGTGGCAGATCAAAGGGCATCAGCAAGTTCCAGACGGTGCCTTGTATGGGCAAGGGTGATTGCGACTGCAGACCGCGCAAGCCGGCTTTCGTTCATCCGCGAAGCGCAGAAAAAAGCCGCCTTGCGGCGGCTTCAGGGAAACCAGTGGGTTCAGACTCAACTCTTGTCGGCAACCTGCGCCATCGCTTCCGGGCGCTTGGCGCCCGCGAAGCGCTTGGCCCAATAGCCTTCCTTCAAGCTTGAAATTTCGACCGACTTGCCTGTCGCGGGCGAATGGATGAAGCGACCATTGGAGATGTAGATGCCGACGTGCGAGATCGCGCGCTTGCCGTGAGTACGGAAAAACACCAGGTCACCCGGCTGCATGTCGGCCCGATTGACCTTCAGGCCAGCGAGGAACTGCGACGCCGAATTGCGTGGCAACTGCATGCCCACCGCATGGGCAAATACGTAACGGACAAAACCGCTGCAATCGAACCCGGTCGACGGATCGCGACCACCGCGCACATAACGGGTATCGCGCAGCCCCATCGCCACCGCGAGCAGGGATTTGCGCAGGTCGGTGATGTTCGCGCTTACTGCGGCAACCGCGGCATCTTCTCCATCACCATCGTTCGCCTCGACGTTCTTTGCCACGGCGGCGGTGTTATCCGCGAATATCGCACCCGCCTCGGGAACCACGGTTTGGGCCAGGCCGGCAACCGGGTTGAACGCGGGGAACTCAGCCAGCAACGGCGTGCTGAAGCTGTCAATCAGCATGGCATCCAGCGGGGCCGGCATTACGGTAGCGACCTTGCCAGCAACAGTGGCGAGCGGCGCAAGCGACTTGGCTTGAAGGGGTGCAGATACCAGCAGCACAGAGAGGAGCGCGGTGGCGGCAGTCAGATGCTTGAAGGACATGCTGGGGAAAGATCCTTGTTATTCACTGGATTGGCCCCGCGGAGGCAGCCAAAAACGTGACGAAGGAGTGAACTTAACAAGAAGGGGCTAGCCAGATGTTCGATTACGGTTAACTGAACTCTGCCGTTCCGAAAAACTGGGATGCCGCGCACAATCAACTAATTGATTGATTCCAATGCATTTACGTTCAGACCTTTGCTTCAGGCCAGTAATACGAATCCGGGTAAGCCCGCTTTCCAAAGATCGCCGTACCGATTCGCACCTCAGTCGCACCTTCCGCAATGGCCAGCGGAAAATCACCACTCATACCCATGGATAACCCTTGAACATCATGACCTTGTAGCACCGACTGGTCGCGCAATTCGCGCAGCAGGCGGAAGCAGCCGCGCACTTCCTCGGTTTCTGTGGAGTGGATCGCCAGGGTCATCAGGCCGCGTACGCGCAAAGTGTCGCAGCCACGCAAGGCGCTCAGGAAACCGGCTAGCTGTTCAGGTGGCAGTCCGTACTTGCTGGGCTCGGCCGAGGTCTTCACCTGCACCAACACGTCGATCGCGCGCCCTTCATGCTGCAGCCTTCGATCGAGCGCCTGCGCCAGCTCCAGCCGGTCCAGCGATTGCACTTCGCTGGCCAGCCGGGCCACGTCCTTGGCCTTGTTGGTCTGCAGGTGGCCGATCATCACCCAGTCGACGTCGCAATCCTCCAGCGGCGCAAACTTGTCGCGGATCTCCTGCACCTTGTTCTCGCCGAAGCGGCGCATGCCCAGCGCCACCCCGGCGCGGATCAGATCAGGGCCGAAGGTCTTGCTGACCGGCAGGATCGCCACCTCGGCCGGGTCGCGGCCGGCCTCGTGGCAGGCAGAGTCAACCCGACGCCGGATCTGCGCCCAGTTGTCGGCCAGCCACGCGTTGTCGTTGTCCATGCGCGTCGCCCTGATCAGGCCTTGCTGCCCTGCTGGTGATGACGCGCCACCACTTCGGCAACCACCATGGTGACTTTCTTGCCGGTCGGAATGTGCAGGAATTCATTCGGGCCGTGTGCGTTGGAATGCGGGCCGAGCACGCCGGTGATCAGGAACTGTGCCTGCGGGAATTTCTCGCCCAGCATGCCCATGAACGGAATGCTGCCGCCCTCGCCCATGTAGGTGGCCGGCGCGCCGAAATGATTCTGCGAAGCCTCGCTGACCGCCTGAGCAAGCCACGGCGACAGCGCTGGCGCGTTCCAGCCGGAACCGTCCTTTTCCAGCGTGAAAGTAACCTTGGCGCCGTACGGCGGGTCCTTCTCCAGCAGTTGCTTGACGAACTCACCCGCCTTGGCGCCGCTCAACGTGGGCGGCACGCGCAGGCTGAGCTTGACCGAAGTGAACGGACGCAGCACGTTGCCGGCGCTTTCCAGCGGTGGGATGCCGCCGATGCCGGTAACCGCCAGCTGCGGGCGCCAGGTGCGGTTGAGCACCAGCTCGGCCAGATCCTTGGTCACCGGCTGCATGCCGTCGACCCACGGAAATTTGTCGTAGATGTCGTCGCCCAGCACTTCGGCAGACAACCGCGCCTGATCGATGCGCTGCTGCGGGATATCGACGTAGAGTTCTTTCGGCTTGATCGTGCCGGTGGTCGGATCTTCCAGTCGCGACAGCAGCTCGCGCAGGATGCGGAAGCTGGACGGCACCACGCCGGACGCGTCACCCGAATGCACGCCTTCTTCCAGCACCTGCACGCTGAGGTTGCCGCCGGTCATGCCGCGTAGCGAGGTGGTCAGCCACAGCTGGTCGTAGTTGCCGCAGCCGGAATCCAGGCACACCACCAGCGACGGGCTGCCGATGCGCTCGGCCAGATGGTCGACGTAGAACGGCAGGTCGTAGCTGCCCGACTCTTCGCAGGCTTCGATCATCACCACACAGCGCGCGTGCGGAATGCCCTGCTCATGCAGCGCCAGTAGCGCGGCCAGCGAACCGAAGATCGCATAACCGTCGTCGGCGCCGCCGCGACCGTACAGCCGATCACCCTTGATCACCGGCTTCCACGGGCCAAGGTCGTCGGCCCAACCGGTCATTTCCGGCTGCTTGTCCAGGTGGCCGTACAACATCACGGTGTCGTCGCCCTGACCGGGCACCTCTATATAGATAAGCGGCGTGCGGCCTTCAAGGCGCACCACTTCCAGTGTGGCACCGGGCAGCTGGCTCAGCTTGGAGCGCGCCCAGGTTTCCATCAGCTTGACTGCCGCATCCATGTAGCCATGCGCCACCCAGTCCTTGTCGAACATCGGCGATTTGTTGGGAATACGTATGTATTCAACCAGCTGAGGGACGATTTCGTCGTCCCAGATGCCGCTGACGTAGCGCGAAAGGCGGGCAGTATCCATGGGTTTCACTCCAGCAGGCGAATCAAGTCAGCCATTGTAACAGCGGGCTTCCACCACGCCGACAGGCGATCAGCCGCAACCCACAGACACGCACGCCGAGCGCGTACGCCCACTCTGCGGCTGCTCCCACTGTGCGGGCCGGCAGACGCGGCGCGATAGTGCCATCACGGCACCCGGATGCCGTCATCACCGCCAAGGAGAAAGGACATGCTCAACAAACTCGCCGCCGTTGCGTTCGCACTGGCCGTCGCCCTGCCCGGCCTGTTGCTGGCAGCCACCCCGGTCAACATCAACCAGGCTGATGCGGCCACCATCGCCAAGTCACTGGATGGCATTGGCCCAGCCAAGGCCGAGGCCATCGTGGCCTGGCGCGAAGCGCACGGCCCGTTCAAGAAAGCCGACGACCTCAAGCACGTCAAAGGCATCGGCAAGGCCACGATCGAACGGAACCGCAGCGCCATCCAGCTGGCAGCGGGAGACGGCGCCGATGCTGTCGCCCAAGCTGATGCGCCAGCCAAGGCCGCCCACAAGAGCAAGCAGGACAAGGTTGAGGAATAAGCCGGCACGCGACATTTCATTTCGCCGGCAAGTGGCACGGCCCCCCAGCGGACCGTGCCACTTGCGCTACACTCGCGCGCCCTGCCCAGCGCCCTTCCGGTCATGATTTTGCCGCGTTATCACATTGCCGCCTCGGCCATACACGGCGCCGGCAACGGTTTGTTTCTCGACGAAACAGTTCTTGCGGGCAGCATTATTACCGCGCCGGATGGCATCACCGAAACCTATCGCTACGCCGACATCATGGCCTCGGCGGAATTGCGTGCGCAGTTCCATGCCAGCGCCCGCTGGTTCGAGGACCGCTACACGCTGTCGCCCGACTGGCCGGATGAGTGCTTCATCAACCACAGCTTCACGCCCAATGGCCTGTGGCATCTGGGCTTTGTGTTTGCGCTGACCGACCTGCCCGCCGGCAGCGAGATCACGGTGGATTACCGGCACCTGCTGCCACCGGGCCAGGCCGAGGATTTTGTCGATTCGGTCACAGGTGAGACAATCACCGGATTGTCCTGGCACGAAAGTCTTGCCAGCAGCACTCATGCACTGGCTCAACTGCTGGCTGCCGCCCACCGCTGATCGTGATGTTTGATATTCCAACCATAGAAACGGCGCGTCTGCGCCTGACTGCGCTGACCGAGCGCCATTTCGACGATTACGCCTCGATGCTGGCCGACCCGGCCAGTACGCGCTGGATCGGCGACGGGCAGCCGTTGGATCGCACCAACGCATGGCGCTCACTGGCGATGTTGCTGGGTCACTGGCAGCTGCGTGGTTGCGGCATGTGGGCGCTGGAGTTGAGGCAGACCGGTGAATTCATCGGTCGCGCCGGCCTGATGTATCCCGACGGCTGGCCGGATCTGGAAATGGGCTGGATGCTCAAGCCCGAACACCGCCATCAGGGCTATGCCACCGAAGCGGGCAACGCCGTACTGGAATTTGCCTGGAACCAGTTGCACGCCAAGCGCGTCATCAGCCTGGTGCGTATCGGCAACGAAGCCTCGGACCGCGTCGCCGAACGTCTGGGTGGCGAGCACATCGAAGACATGGACTTCTACGGCAGTCACAGCCACGTGTTTGCCTACTACCCGCCACACCGCGAGCATCGCCGCGCCTACGGCTGAGCGCTGCCTCGTCTGACGCCGGCACGCGCAAGTCCGCCAAACCGATACCTGATGGCAACACCCTGCAAAGACCAAAGGATTGCGGAGAGCCGACCTGCCCTCCGCAATCCGTACTTCAGAGTGCCGACGGCATGCCGCTACCGCTGCGCGACGAGGTCAGCGAGCGCGCCACCTCGGCCAGCGCGAACAGGCGCGCCACGCGCACCCAGCCGATCACCAGCACCAACAGCTGAGCCAGCAACATCGCCAATAGCAGGCCAACCACACCGACCGCAGGCGTGTGCACGCGAGCAACTCCGATCGCCATGGCGATCGCGTAGCCAATGACGCTGATCAGCAGGTAGCCCAGCAACGTACTGAACGGACGACGCAGCAACTGCATGACGCCGCGACCCATTGCACGCGTGGCCGAGCGCAGCCCGGTGTCTGCAATAAAGGCCGCACGGCTGGACTCGACAATTGACTGCGCCAGCACGAACAACACGCCGGCAACGAACAGCGCCAGATGCGAAGCCCGGTCAGCCTGCGATTCCAGTACGGCCTTGTCGCCAACGTCGCCTGCCATGCCCATCACCATGCCAATCAGCGCAGCCATGACCACATATGGCAGCAGCGACCACAGCATCAGGCGGAACATGCGACCGTACTCGACGACGCCGCACTGAAGCAGATGACTGAACCCCAGCGTGCGCCCAGCCCGCCCCGTACCCACCACCATGCCGTTGAGAAACGGCAACAGCAGCACGGTCAGCAGCATGCCCGACAAGGCGAGACCACCGAACCAGCTCGACATGTTGAGCGCTGTCATGCCATCAGTGAGCATCGCGCCACTGAAGGTCGTGGCCCACTCCTGCACATGGATCGAATGATCGAGCACGCTGCTGATGGCGCGCCAGAACGGCAGACTGACCACCGCCGTTGGCAACAGCAGCAGCAACACCCACAGCAGCAACAATCGCCACTGCATGGCGGCGAACGGCGCGCGCATCAGGGCAGCCGAATCCACGCGGCGTGAAATACGTGCAGTCTTCATCACAGCGTCCCCATCAAGGCGTAGAAAGTCTGAAAGAAGGAGGCGACATCCGCGCTCCAGCGACGCGAAGCGGTGCCATCGGCCTTGGTGGTCCGACTGTCGTTGAGCGTATTCGCGTCCAGCAGAATCTTCTGCCCGGGATCGACCGTGGCGGATACCGCCTTGACCGGCTTGGTGAAGGTGAACCGCTTCCAGCGACTGGCATCATCCCACTGCACTGTCTCGCTGCTGTCGTCGGCGAACCTGACCAGCACGCTGCGCGGCACCGCCGCACCGGTGCGACGCACGGTGATCGTCGACAGCCACGAATACGGACCGCCATGTTTGGCGTCCTTGTTCGCCTTCTTCCATGCGGCACGGGCGTCGTCGATCTGCTTGTCCACATCCTTGTCGGTCAGCGTGACGCGCTTGCCGTCACGCAGATCGGTACCCGTACGCGGCACCTGTTCCTCGTTCTCGATCGAGATCACGCTGGCGTCGACCTTGTCGGTGCCATAGACCTGCGAGGCAAAGATTGCATTGACCAGTTCCGGCTTGCCGGAACCTTCGGCCAGCGCATCGCGCAGATCGGCTGCGTCGGGATGACGGAATTTCCAGCGCTCGTAATACAGCTTCATCGCCTTGCCCATTGCCTCGCGGCCGAGCAGGTTTTCCAGCGTGCGCATGGTCGCTGCCGTGCGCGAGTAGACCGAACCGTAGCTGTTGCTGGACATGCGATCCCAGGAATTGGAATCGAGCGAATCGGACGGCACGCCAATACCGACGACGCCCGAGAGACGCTCCGCTTCGAACGGATTCAGGTGCGGTGCAAAGCCCAGCTTGCTCAGCAGTGGCGTGGTGACCCAGATGTCCTGCTTGCGATCGACCAGCATGCGGTCGTCCCAGTACTGGTTCATGCCCTCGTCCAGCATCGGTTCCTCGAACTCGTTCGAGCCGAGGATGCCCATGAAATAGCCGTGGCCGAATTCATGGATGGTGACGAAATCGATCCCGTACTGGCTCGACGTGTTCGGCGTGACGTTGTTGTAACCCTCGGCGGTGAAGAACGTCGGGTACTCCATGCCACCCGCCTCACTGGCGTTGTACGGCGGCACCACGACGGTGACCGTCTTGTAGGGATATGGACCCAGCGTATTGGAGAAATAGGTCAGCGAATCGGTGCTGGCTTTGAGCGCCGGCTGCGCGCTGGCCTCGTACTCAGGCGGATAGATCACCTGCAAGTCGACCTTGGGGCTGCCGGGTCCGGTCCACGTGGTTTGCTGCACCTTGTAACCCGGCGCAGCGACCCAGGCGAAATCTTCGACGTCGGTCTGCACAAAATGATGGGTGACCTTGTCGCCCGCTTCCACCGGTACGCCCTGCTCTTCACCCACCGCGCCGACGGTATAGCCCTTGGGCACGGTCAGCTTGACGTCGAAGTTGCCGTAGTCGGCGTAGAACTCACTCTGGTAGTGAAATTCATGCGCGTTCCAGCGCGGCGCCGTGGCACCGCGTTCGCCGGCCAGTTCCAGCACTGCAATCTTCGGGAACCACTGGCCGACCAGGTGGAAGTCGCCAAACCAGCCGGTGCGCTCAACCACGCGTGGCAGCTGATCGTGGAAATCGATATCCAGATTCAACGTGCCCTGGGCCGGGACCGCCTGCGGCAGATCCAGCTCCACCACGGTCTTGTCGGTCTTCGGACCGCCATCGGGATGCACAAAGCGCCAGCTCACGTTCTGGCCACCTTGCTGCACCTTGTTCAATTCGATGTAGCCCCACTCGCCGTCTTTCAGGCTGGCGTTGCCGCGCGAATGACCGCTGCCTGAAAACATGCGCCGCTCGGTGAAGAACGTGCTGCCCGGACCTTCAAACGCGTTGAGGTAAAGATGCAGGTAGATCTTGCTGACCGGCTGGTTGCTGCGATTGCGCCAGGTCATCGTCTGCTTCGCGTCGACCGTGTGCCTGGCCGGGTCCAGCGTGGCCTGGATGGTGTAGCTCACCACCTGGTCGGACAAGGTGGCCGGATGTTCACCGCGTGGACCGCCCCAGGCGTCGGTCGCACTGGGCACCTGGAAATTCGCCGCCGTCGATGAGACCAACGGAATGTCGGCAGCCACCGAACTGGCGCTGACCGGAACCATCACCGATTCATTGACCGTTGTACTTGCCGGCGCTGGCGCCGCTGTCTGTGCCATCACTGGCAGTGCCGCAACCGCAAAGGTTACGGCACACAAATATCCCCACTTGCATGCAACTGGCCGCATGTTTGTCGCTCCCCTGGACAATCGTCACAGAGTGCCCGCAGGCAGCAAATCCGGCATAGGCCATTGGTCATGCGTGTCCGACGAAAGATCCTGCTGTCAGCCCGACCGCATCGACAGCGCGTTCGACGACGCGTTCAGTAAACGTCGCGCCGATAGCGACCCTGTTCGCGCAAATGCTCCACGCGGTGACTGCCGAGCACGTCGCGCAACACCGCATCAATACCAGGTGCCAGACCATCCAGACTGCCGCACACATAAATGCACGCATCCGCATCCACCCATCGCGTCAAAGTCTCCGGCGCCTCACGCAGTCGCTGCTTTACATGGACGCGTTCGGCCTGATCGCGCGACCACGCAAAGTCCGCACGCTCGATCCAACCATCGGCGATCCATCGCTCGATCTCTTCGCGGTAAAGAAAATCATGCGCCACTTGACGCTCGCCAAACAGCAGCCAATTGCGTCGATGACCCGCCGCGATGCGCGCCTTGAGCAGTGCGCGCAAAGCCGCCAGCCCGGTGCCATTGCCGATCAGGATCATCGGCCGCGCATCGCGTGGCGCGTGGAAGTTGGCGTTGCTGCGCACGCGCAAGGCGATCTCGGTGCCGATCGCTGCGTGCTCGGTCAGCCAGCCCGAGCCGAGCCCGAGATAGCCACCACGCCCGCGCATCTGGCGCACCAGCAAATGAATGGCGCCATCTTCCGGCAGCGACGCAATCGAGTACTCGCGATGCGGCAATAACTGCAGCATCGCCGCCACGGCATCTTCGTCCAGCCCGACCACCTCGTCCGACTCAGGCAGCCGACAGCGCGCGAGCAGATCCGCCAGCGGCAGTCGCTGTTTGCGTCCGAACGCCACTCTGATCTGGCCATCCAGTGCGTGCGTCGCCAGCCACGTCGCTACCCGGGTCGATGCATGGCGCGGACCGACTTCAACCAGATCCCCAGCTTGCCAGTTGACGCTGCCCTCCAGCGGCTCAAGCGCCAGATGAAAACAGGGCTCACCCACGCTGCCGGCGTTCAACAGGTCTCGCTCAACCAGTTTCCACGCCTGATATTTCGGCGCCTGCCAGTCCGGCAAATCGCTGATGCCGGAGATCGCACCAAGATGATGCTGCCAATGCCGCAAGCTCGCCGCGTCCTCACTGTCCACCTCCACCGGATCGAACAAGGGCTGCGCACCACTGGCCTGCAACCAGCGCTGCAGCTGACGGCCGAAACCGCAGAAGTCTTCGTAGTCGCTGTCACCCAGTGCCAACAAACCGTAGCGCAGACCAGCCAGCGCGGCATGCTGATGCATCACTTGCCGGTGCAACGCGAGCGCGCTGTCCGGCGGCTCGCCGTCACCGGTGGTGCTGACCACGAACAACACGCGGTCGGCAGCGCGTAGCTCTTCCATCGTGAGCTGGTCGATGCCATCCAGTCGTGCGCTCACGCCTGCAAGCTGCAGACTTTGCAAAGTTTGCCGCGCCAGCTGCTCGGCAAAACCGGTCTGGCTGGCGTAGACCACGCGTACGGCACTATCCGCAGGCACGACATGCACATCGCCGACAGCGTAAGCGCCGCCAATGGCGGATGCGTCAGCCGCCATTTCCTGCACGACGGTTGGCCTGCGCAGCACGCAAGCCCGCCGATGGTGCAACCCGCCAAGAAAGATCGGCAGCACGAGCCACGCCAGCGTCCAGTCCAGCCAATACTCGCCACGTCGGTCGATCCAGCTCCACCCGCCTGCCTGCAACGCAAGGCACAACATCGTGAGCAGTCCGAAAGCCGCCAGCAGCCGTGCATTGCTGAGCGCCGCACGGCGTATCACGCTTGCATCACGCTGCATCATGAGCACGGTATTCCAGGGAAGACGAACAACACGCACCTGACGAATTCATCGCCGTTGAAGTTGGTGGCGGAACGCTTGTCGGCCAGCTTCGTGCGCCTTCGGTCATCCATACCGCTTATCTGGTTGGGTGCAACCAGCGGTGTCGCCACCATGTTTCGCGCGCGGGCGATCGCGCCACCGATGAGCACACCTGGCAGCCATCCAAACAGATACAGCGTCGGGCTGATCTCCTGCCACGGGCGCCGCTCGCATATCCAAACCGCGCGTCGCTGCGGATAATGGAGTGCGCGGGGTAGCTGGAACCGCAGCATGTTTGTCCGTCTTTCGCGTCGCCGGCCAATTCGGGGAACTGCGACAAGGAGTAGGGGTCTGGATGAACGCGGTGGCAGGCTGCAGAGCACTGCATTCCGGCTACCCGGTCAGTTCATTAGACAGTAAACGCGAATCATTCGCAATGATAAGCCGCAATTCAATGCGGAACCTGATGCCTCGTCATAGCACCCCCGGAGTATCCCGATGCGTATTCTTCTGGCCGAGGACGACTCCGACATCGCCGAAGGCATCTGTGCGTCACTGCGCCATGGCGGGCATGCCATCGACCACGTGTCGCGCGGCAATCTCGCCGACGCAGCCCTGCACGACCATGAATATGACCTGCTGATACTCGACCTGGGCCTGCCCGCGCTGGACGGCAGCGAGGTGCTGCGCCGATTGCGCAAGCGCGGCACCAGCCTGCCGGTACTGGTGGTGACCGCCCGCGACGGACTGGCCGAACGTGTCCGCGTACTTGACCTCGGTGCCGACGACTATCTGGTAAAGCCCTTCGCCTTGGCCGAGTTCGAGGCGCGTGTGCGCGCACTGCTGCGTCGTGCCAGCAGTCAAGGCAAGCCGGAACTGCAACTGGGTCGACTGCGGCTGGACTTGCCCGGCCACCGTGCATGGATCGAGCAAACGCCGCTGGAACTCACGGCGCGCGAATTCGGCCTGCTGGAGGCTCTCGCCCTGCGCGCCGATCGCGTCACCAGTCGCGCGCAGCTGGTCGCCGCCCTGTGTGACTGGGACCAGGAGTTGACCGACAACGGCCTGGACATCGCCATCCACCGTCTGCGCCGCAAGCTGCGTGGCAGCGGCACCGGTGTACGCACGATCCGCGGGCTGGGTTATCTGCTGGAGGAAATGGATGGTTTCGGGGGCGATCCCGCATGACGCATTCGCATACGCGTTCGTCCCGACCAAGCTTGCGCGGGCGGCTGCTGTTGCTGTTGCTGGTGCCGATGGGCGTCCTGCTTTTGCTGGATGCGGTAGCCAGCTATGGCATTTCCCTCACCTATGCCAATCGGGTGCACGACCGAGACCTGGGCGAAGACGTACAAACCCTGGCAACCATGGTCGGCGACCAGCAACTGGGTGGGGACCTGTCACCCCAGGCGCGCTTTCTGCTCGAGTACGATCCGGGCGGCCGCAGCTACTTCAGCATACGCAGCACCCTGCATGGGTTGTTGGCCGGGAACGGCCAGCTTCCGCTGCCGGCACAGGTCCCACTGATCGGAAAGCATCCCGTCTTGTACGACACGACACTGGCCGGAAAGCCACTACGGGCCGCATCCGTCCACGTCGCCATACTCCACGATCCACACGACAGCCTGATCGTCACCTCCGCCGAGACCTTCCGGGACCGCCACCAGCAGGCGCGCGAAATCCTGCTGCTGGCGACGGTGATACAAACGCTACTGGTCGTCAGCGTGCTGTCACTGCTGTGGTTTGGCGTGGGCCGCGGCCTGCGCGTGCTGGATCCACTGACCGCGCGACTGGCCACGCGCAACCATGAGCTAACCCCGATCGATGGCCCCGATGTTCCGCTGGAAATTCGCCCCCTGACACGCACCATCGACGCGCTGTTCGATCGCCTGCGCAAGATGCTCGCGCTGCACGACCGCTTCATTGCAGACGCCGCTCACCAGTTGCGCACGCCGCTGACCGGACTCAGCCTGCATATCGAACACGCGCTAGCCGATCCGCGACCGGAAACCATGAGAGACGCGCTGCAGCACATCCAGCGACTGACCCGGCGCACGGCACGCACAGCCGCCCAGTTGCTTTCACTGACGCGCGCGCAGGCACCGTCGCTGGATATGGATGAGCGTGGTCTGATCGATCTCGCCCGAATGATTCCCGACGCCGTATCACAGCGGGTGCACGAAGCCCTCCGTGCGGGCGTGGATCTCGGCTACGAAGGCGGCAGCGAAGTCTGCCCGGTGATCGGTGACGCTGCCAGCCTGAACGATCTGCTGGACAACCTCGTCGACAACGCCATGCGCTACGCCGGCCGCGGCAGCATCGTCACGGTCAAGCTGCAGGCACATGCCGATGGCAGCAGCAGCCTCATCGTCGAGGACAACGGGCCCGGCGTGCCGCCCGAATTGCTGCCACGACTGAGCGAGCGTTTCTTTCGTGTGGCCGGCAGCCACGAAGATGGTAGCGGATTGGGACTCGCTATCGTCCAGCGCATTGCCGAACGGCACCAGGCCACGGTGAGCTATCGCCTTGCCGATGCGCAAGGCCTGTGTGTCGAGGTGCACTTTCCGGTACCTGACAGTCCCTCCACACTCACTGCCGCTCGCGATGAACAAGGCAGCTATAAGGCATGATTGCACCGTCTATCGATGTGGCTCAGGGGAAAGAAAGATTCCTCGGAGACAATCAGATAGCTTCACTGGAACGTCGCCATGGAAATCAGTACCCCGTGTCACATCGTCTGAGCAAGGCCACCAGGAAGATACA
Organism: Rhodanobacter sp. AS-Z3; assembly: GCF_029224025.1. NCBI lineage: Bacteria > Pseudomonadati > Pseudomonadota > Gammaproteobacteria > Lysobacterales > Rhodanobacteraceae > Rhodanobacter > Rhodanobacter sp. AS-Z3. The sequence continues at coordinate 1,774,741 of NZ_CP119392.1, read as the reverse complement.
TTGGCGCAGTTGGCTGGTAGGTGCCGCCTGCAGCGTGCTCGCCGCTTGTGCCGCACCCGTCCCACAGCTGAAGCCACCGATACCGGCGCAATGGCAACATCAGATTGCCGCCAGTACGGTGCAGCCCACCGACCTCAACGGCTGGTGGCACAATTTCCACGATTCTGATCTCGACACGATGGTCCAGCGTGCACTGACAGGCAATCTGGATCTGGCCCAGGCCATCGAGCGCCTGCGCGCGGTGCGTGCGATGCACGAGCGCTCAGGCGACCACTATCTGCCGTCGTTACGCGCAAGCACCAACGACGTAATCGACCCGGATGCTAGCGCTTCCTACTTCCTGGTCGGCTTTGATGCGAGCTGGGAATTGGGAATGTTCGGCCGTGCCGAAGGCACCCGGCGCGAATCGCAGGGCCAACTCGACGCCGGCGTAGCGGACCTGCGCGCTGTCCGGGTAACACTAGTGGCTGAGGTGGTGCGCGAATGGATCAACCTGCGCACTGCCCAGCAACAGGAACATTTGTTGGCGAATATCAGCGCAGCGCGCCGCGATGCATTGCAGCTGGCGCAAGCGCGGCAACGTCTGCAGCTTGCAGCACCGGATGCATCGAACCGCGCACAGGCAGCACTCGAACAGGCCCGGTCGGCACTCGCTGCCTCAAAAACAGCCATCAACGCCAGCGCGCAAAAACTAGCGGCACTTCTGGGGCAGAACCATCCAGACCCCACTTGGCTACAAACGGCCCCCGTACCGGAGCTGGGTAGCTGGAAAGTTGACAGCACGCCAGCCGACATGTTGCGCAGCCGGCCGGAGATCGCACGTGCCGAGGCCGAGGTCCTGACCGCGGCCGGCGAATTGGCCATCGCCCACGCCGACCGTTTTCCACGGATCGGCCTCGGTGGCTCGATCAACTGGTCCACTGACATCGACAACAACCGCAAGCATACCAGCACGCCAAACGCGATTGACTCGTTCGGGCCAGAGATAAGCATTCCGTTGTTTGACTGGGGCATTCGGCTCGCTGCCCAACACGCCCGCGACCATCAGCTGAAAGCCAGTGTGCTGGCTTATCGACAGGCGGTGCTGCAAGGCGTGAGCGAAGTGGAAACCGCACTTGGCAGCGTGCAGCAACAGCGACTGCGAGAGCAATATAGCCTGGCTGCATGGCAGGCCCTGCAACGCGCCGACAAGGCCGTGCAAACTCGCGTGAACCTGCAGTTGGCCAGCCCGCTTGATCGCAACGAAAGCCGCGTGGTCGTCGATCAGGCTGCGCTCGATCTGGCGGACGCTCGCGCCGCTCACGACCTCGCGTACGTCGCTTTGTTCAAGGCACTCGGGGGCGCCCCGCTACCGGTTGCTGGCGATCCGGACGAGGTACAGCACTGATGGTCGCGCTCGCCCGTAAAACACTGATCTACGAGTGGCGGCGCTTTCTTCCGGCGATGCTGGCGGTCGGCTTTGCCGGCCTGCTGCAACTGCTGCAGATCGCCTTGGTACTTGGCATCTTTGGCAGCACCAGCCTGTATGTCACCGGCTCGGCGGGTGACGTCTGGGTGGGCTACCCCGGCACGCAAAGCGTGGGACTTGGCCGCTCGATCGATGCCGATATCGAATCGCGCATGCTGATGGACCCGCAGGTGCAGCGAGTCGAGCCCTATCTGTGGGTCGACGGCGACTGGCGCGGACCACGCGAGACGGGCGGCGTCTCGGTCTACGTCTCCGGCATCGATCCGGCCGCCGACGGCCTGATGTTCGCCAAAGTCCTGCCACCGGCCATGCGCGCACGACTGGCCGAACCCAACGCGATCATCGTCGACCGTTCCGCACTGGACCAGTTGGGTGTCGGCATCGGTCAGATGGCAACCATCAATGGTCAACGCGTGCGGGTGGTCGGCATCAGCAGCGGCTTGCGCGGTCTGGGCGGCGTAAACGTGTTGTGCTCGCTGGACACCGCACGACGACTCGACAATGACCTCCCCGACAACGGCCCCACTTATCTGGTCGCCAGCTTGCGTGACCCCACCCAAGCCAACGCAGTGGCTGCACGCCTGCGTGGCACGACCTCCTTTGGCCCCTACACCGCGTGGAGCGCCAGCGACTTCGCGAACATTTCGGTTCGCTACTGGCTGTTCGACACCGGCGCCGGTGCCGGTGTCATGTTCCTCGCTGGCATCGTCTTCCTGGTTGGCGCCGTGATCACCAGCCAGACGCTGATCGCCGCCGTCAACGGCTCGGTGCGCGAATACGCTACCCTCAATGCGTTAGGTGTCGGCGTCAGTGCGCTGCGCAAGGTGGTGCTGGAACAAGCCTTCTGGGTTGGCGCGCTCGGCCTGCTCGGCGCCAGCCTGCTTGGAATCGTGCTGCTGTTGCTGGCGCGCAGCCAGGATGTGCCCGTGGTATTGAATATCCCGGCCGCGCTGACTTGCATCGCACTGGTGATGGGACTGGCCGCCGTATCCGGACTTGCAGCGATGCGCAGCCTTCGTCGCGCTGATCCGGCAACCTTGCTGCGATGAACACGATGCCGTCTTCCCATCTCACCGAAACGGCGCACTCGCCGGCACTGCAGGCAAGCGAAGTCAGCAAGGCCTTCGTCTCCGGCCATCAGCGCACGCAGGTTCTCGACGGCCTGAGCTTGAGCATCGAAGCGGCCGAACTGACCCTGATCTCGGGGCCTTCCGGCTGCGGCAAGAGCACCCTGCTGGCGATTCTCAGCGGACTGCAGCAAGTCGACAGTGGTAGCGTGCATGCGCTCGGCAGCGACCTCGGCCAACTTGACCTGCGTGCGCGCGAACGCTTCCGCCTGCAACATACCGGCTTCGTGTTCCAGGGCTTCAACCTGTTCCCCGCGCTAAGCGCGTTCGAGCAGGTTGAATTGCCGCTAAACCACATGGGGCTCACCCGCAGCGAGGCGCGCCAGCGCGCACAACAGTCGCTGGAAGAAGTTGGCCTGGGCCATCGCATGCAACTGCGCCCGTCCGAACTTTCCGGCGGCGAAAAGCAGCGAGTGGCGATCGCCCGCGCGCTGGCCAAGCAACCTCAGCTGCTTTTCGCCGACGAACCGACCAGCGCGCTTGACGCCGCCAACGGCCAGATCATCATCGACATCCTGCATCGGATCGCCCACTCCCACGACACGACTGTGCTGTGCGTGAGCCATGATCCGCGGCTGGTCGTCCACGCGGATCGGGTACTAGCGATGGAAGATGGCCGCATCCTCAGCGACCGCCGCAACTCGGCGACGGTCATCGATCCCCAGAGAACTTCGCCATGAAGCCGTCCGTATTTCATTCATTGCGACACGTCATCCAACTTGATCACTGCATGGCGCTGGTCATGGTCGTGCTGCTCGCCGGGTGTTCTGCCGGCGAGGCACCCAAATCCGACGCTGCCCAGCCAACCGCTTACGCGGCCGTCGCGCGTGGCCGGATCGACATCGAAGGCGGCCTGCTGAATCTGACCATGGCGCGCGAAGGCGTTCTGTCCACCGTCGCCGTGCATGAAGGCGAGCATGTCAGCAAGGGGCAACTGCTAGCCACGCTGGATGCCGAGCCAGCCAAGCTGGCACAGGCCAGCGCCCAGGCTGAACTGGAACAGGCACGCGCGCAGGCAGGATTGCTCGATATCAAGCTGGCCGCCGCGAAACAGCGCGCGCAGCGCCTGACGGCTGCAGCTGCTGCGGGCGCGGGCGATGGTCAGAGCGCCGATGATGCCCGCGAAGCCGCCGCCCTGCTCGATGCGGATCGGCAAACCAACCGTGCCGCCATCGACATCGCCAGCGGCAAGCTGGACGAGGCCCGCTACGAAGTGAAGCAGCGCAGCCTGGTCGCACCGTTCGACGCCGAGGTGATACACGTCTCGGCGCAACCGGGAGCCAGCATATCGCCCAGCTCGGGACCGCTGTTCGTGCTGCTGCCAAACAAGCCACGCATCGTGCGCGCCGAGCTCAACGAGAGTTTTGTCGGCACCATCCACCCCGGCATGCCAGCCGAAGTCGTCGCCGACAGCGCCGGCAACCCCACCCCGTGGCCTGCCCATGTCCTGCGTGTTGGTCAGGTTTACGGCCCCGCCTCACTGGAGAACGATCCGCAGGTGCGCGCCAATGCCCGCACGGTGGAGTGCGTACTCGCGTTCGACCAACCGCAGTCACTGCGCATCGGCCAACGGGTGATCGTACGCTTCGGTGCCGGTACCACGCCGACCAAGGCAGCCCCCGCCACGGCGCCAGCGAAAGACTGAGGAAACCGCCATCGGCGATCATTCGGGGCAACCGCCGGCGCGATTCGGCGACCGCTCACTTCTTCAGGCAACCGCGTGATCCAGCAAACCGACTTTTTCTTCGAGGGTGGCCGCAGCGGCGTCTTGCTGATCCACGGCCTCACCGGCACGCCGATGGAAATGCGCCTGCTCGGCAAGGGCCTGAACAAGGCCGGTTTTACCGTACACGGGATGCAACTGGCCGGACACTGTGGCGATGCCAACGATCTGCTCGCCACCGGCTGGCGCGATTGGTACGCCAGCGTGGAAGCGGCTGCCGACACCATGCTCACCAAGGTCGACCATCTGTTTGTCGGCGGCCTGTCGATGGGCGCGCTGCTGGCACTGAAGTTGGCAGCGGACCGGCCGCAGCAGATCGCCGGCGTCGGTGTCTACGGTGCCACCTTCCGCTACGACGGCTGGAGCATCCCGCGCATGGCGCGGCTGTCGTTCCTGCTGCCGCTGCTGAAGAAAGTCGGGATCGGGCGCGGGCGCAGCTTCATGGAGCAACCGCCTTACGGCATCCGCGACGAGCGTTTGCGTGCCCAGGTCAGCACGGCAATGCTGAGCGGCGACAGCGCCGCGGCCGGCCTGCCCGGCAACCCGTGGTATTCACTGGCCGAAATGTATGGCCTCGCGGCTGACGTGCGACGCCAACTGCCGCAGGTAAGTTCGCCCTGCCTGGTCGCCCACGCCAGCGAAGACGATGTGGCCAGCGTGAAGAACGCTGAACTGGTGATGCGTGAAGTCAACGCACCCACCGAACTGCTGCTGCTCGACGACAGCTACCACATGATCACCATCGACAAGCAACGACGCACCCTGATCGAGCGCTCGGCAACCTTCTTCGGCAGCATCGCCGAAGCCAGCGATGCCCAGCGCGCCGCGGCCTGAGCATGCCTTCCACCGGTGCCTTCTCAACCTTGGTCGCCAGCCTGTGGCTGCTCAACGTCATCCTCGATACCGGGGGCCAGCTGGCCTTCAAGGCGGCCGCCGGGGATCAGCATGCCGGCGACGGTCTGGAGCGTTGGAAATACATGGCTGCGCGGCCTTGGCTATGGCTCGGCGTGGGCTGCTACGTGATCGAATTTCTGGTCTGGATCGCGTTTCTTTCGCTGATTCCGCTGTCCGAAGGTGTGTTGCTCGGTTCGATCAATATCGTGGCGATCATGATTGCCGGACGGTTTTTGTTCGGTGAAAAGCTGACCCGGCTTCGGGTCATCGGCATCAGCCTGGTGACACTCGGCGTGGTAATCGTGGGAGTCGCCGGATGAAGCGCTTCTACCTGTTTGGCTTCCTGCTGTTGATGGTGTTCGACACGCTGGCGCAAATCAGCTTCAAGTACGCCGGCACCCAGGCGTTGCCGGTGCAGGCCAGCGTCGCATGGGTGCTGCGTGTGTTCGGCCAGCCCTGGGTCTACGGCGCGGTCGTCGGTTACGTGGGCGCGTTCTTCACCTGGATGGCGCTGCTCAAACATGCGCCGATCGGGCCCGCGTTCGCCGCCTCGCACCTGGAAGTGGTGTCGGTGATGCTGTTGTCGATCTGGCTGTTCGACGAACACCTCACGCTTGCCCGCGTGCTGGGCGCGATCGCCATCGTCGCCGGTATCGTGTGCCTGGGCCTGGCCGAGAGCCGCGAGCAAGTACCGGAAGAAGAGTCCGCTCCGGCACAAGCCTGAGCGCTCCGCTACGCTGCGCGCATGCTGCCCCGTCGCCAACACGAACTGCCACCCACCGCCGGACTGCCGCTGCGGCTGAGCGACCTGCGACCGGGTGCACCGACGCTGGCTGCCGACATTGCCGCGCAGCTCGGCACGCCGCCGCTGCAACTGGAATGCTCCGGCACCGCGTGCCTGCTGATCGCGTTGATCACGCTGAGCGAATTGCAACCTGCGCGTCGCCGCGTAGTGGCACCCGCCTTCACCTGCCCGCTGGTCGCCATCGCGGTGCATCAGGCCGGGCTGGAATTGCAGCTGTGTGATCTGCGCCCCGATCACTACGACATGGATCCCGCCGCACTGCGCGCGGTCTGCGACGAACATACGCTGGCGATCATCCCCACCCATCTGGCTGGCCGTGTCGCCGATGTCGAGGATGCGCTTGCCGTGGCCCGCCTCGTCGGTGCGTACGTCATCGAGGACGCCGCGCAGGCGCTGGGCGCACGCCACCATGGCGTTAGTGTCGGCATGGGCGGCGACGTTAGTTTTTTCAGCCTTGCCGCCGGCAAAGGCTTGTCGATCTATGAAGGCGGCCTGTTGCTGGCGCGTGAGCCGGCATTGCGCAAACAGCTGGCGCACACCTCGGCACGCATCGTGCCGAGAAGTGTCATCCGGGAATGTCAGCGCAGCATCGAGTTGCTTGGCTACGCAGCGTTGTATCGCCCCGGCGGCCTGCAACTCGCGTATGGCCGTCCCTTGCGTCGCGCGCTGCGACGTGGTGATCCGGTCACCGCCGTCGGTGATGATTTCCCGCTGACGATTCCACTGCATCGTGTCGGCCGCTGGCGACAGGCGGTAGGAACGCATGCAGCAACACGACTTCCGGATTTCGACGTACAACGGGGGGTGTTGGCACAGCGGCGCCTGCCTCGGCTGCGTGGCATCGACGGCGTCCGCGTGATGCAGGATCCGGCCGATGCCCGAGGCGCCTGGCCCTTCTTCCTGCTGCTGTTGCCCGACCCGCAACGGCGAGATGCCGCGCTCACCGAACTGTGGTCCTCCGGCCATGGCGTCAGCCGCCTCTTCATCCATGCCCTGCCCGACTACGCCTACCTCGGCGGTCTTGTGCCCACGCCGGACGTACCGCATGCACGTGACTTCGCCTCACGCAGCCTGACCATCAGCAACAGCCCGTGGATGAACGACGCGGATTTCGAAGCGATCTGTGGGGTACTGGAAACCGTGCTGCGCTGAGTCACACCGAACGCGCAGCAATTCCCGCGAGCAGTTGCAGGTTCAGCGCATGCTGTTGCGCCTGCCACTCGTCCAGCATCGCCGGATCGATCTCTGGCTGCTCGTCCATCGCGGACAACCGGCGCTTCCACCAGCTGCGATAGCGGTAGTGCGACACCTCACCATTGATATCGCTGCCCACCAGGCCGTGACGCAGGCTGTCGATCATGCTCAGCGCATGCCGGGTCAGCAGCCGGCCTTGATCCCAGTTGGTGCGAGCTACCTCAGCCGCGAACACGTCCTTGTCGATCGACAGATAACTCGGCAGCGTCTGCGTACGCTGCGAGTCGACAAACGCATCGACCATCGCCTCGGGCGTATCGAAATTACGGAACGCGTGCGCCAGGCCGAGCCGTTGCGACCACTCGGTGTCCACGCCAATGCTCCAGTAAGTGAGCTTCTGTCGACGCAGCGGTGTCAGGTAGTTTTCCCACGCGTGGCCACTGCCGATATCGGTCGAGGTGATACCAAGCACATGCACGTGACTGACTTGCGCCAGCATCGCCACCTTGCGCACCCAGGAGCCGCAATGCACCCCGAACGGAAAGCGCATGTTGTCGGGATGGTTGTCCAGCACCACAACCTGAAACGGACGGTCGGCAGGAAGACGGGCGATCAGTGGCCAACTCAGGTGATGGAAATCGCCGCTGCCCAGGAACACGGTACCGTGGTCTGCCGGCAGCAGTTCGTCCAGCGCCACAGCGAAGCGGCGCATGGTTGCCAGCGAGCAAGCGAAGCGGAGTGACTCCTGCCAATGCTCCAGCGGCACCACCAGACGATCACGCAGAGGCCCCACCGAGCGATCGATGTCGAGTACTACCGGGCGGTTGGCAATCTCACTCATGCGCCGACTCCTTCGCGGCCTGCCATTGTCGATCACTCTCGAAGTGGCTGCCGAGACGGCGCAGCAAGACGCGCAACAGCGGATTGCGCGCATACACCGCGTGGCGAGTGAAGGTCATGCTGGCACCAAGAAAGGACTTCACTTCGGGATCGGTCCAGCCGGCGACGTAATGGGTGAGATCGCGCTGGAGGGCGTAGTCGAGATTGTGCATCCAGCTGACAAAGTACAGGTTGTGCTCGCGTGCCTGCGGGTAGGCAAAGCCGACGTACTTGTCGATCAGCTTGCCGCCGTGTTCGTAGCAGAGATTCCAGCCGATCATCTGCCCGGCGTGGTGATAGACAAAAACCACGCCGCCACTGGCAGCATCCTGCAGCAGGGCCCGGAAGAACGCCGCGCCGAGCCGGTCGAAATGGGTTTCGCTTTGCGCGTACACGTTGTCAAACAGGGCGTGGAACGCGGCGAGCGTAGCCTCATCGGCGAAACGCGCATCACCGGTCGGCACCGCCTCGATCTGCAGATCGGCCAGCGAGCGCAGCTTGCGCCTGATGTTCTTGCGCCGACCGGAAGACAGCCGCGCCAAGTAGTCATCGTTCGAGTCAAAGTCGATCGGCACCCAGGCCAGCGCCTGGCCCTCCAGCAGCACGAAGCCTTGTGCCTCGCAGGCGCGGGTGAATTCGCGCGCATACGCATTGTCGGCCTCGCCGAGCAACGGTGAGTCCTGTGCAATGTCCTTGACGATCAGCAAGCGGCAGTCACCGGCATAGGCCTGTTTCAATCCCTGCGCCAGCGCAGCGGGTGCCACCGCGGCGGGCAAGGGTGCATATTCACAAACGGTGCTGCCGGCGAAGCGCGTGCGCCAGCGCAGCAGACCGCCCCACCAACGATACCCCGGCAAGCTGGTAATGCGCCGACGCAGCGCGTCGTCGGCTGTGGTCAGCAGGTCGAACGGGGCCACGAAGCCGGGCATGCCCTGCGCCGAGAAATCCGCCACAAAACCCGCGGGCGGATGCGCCATGAAGTGAGCCAACAAGCTGTCCGGCTCGAGCTGTGCGATGAAAGGCATGTGTAAGCGAGCGTCCCTAGACTGGTTCATGCAAGATATTGCCTGCCGCCAGGAATCCCCGCGCCATGAACGATACGACCCAACAGCAAGTTTTCGAGATCATCGCCAAGCAGGCGAAGGTCGATGTCAGCCTCATCAAGCCCGAGTCGACGCTGAAAGACTTGGGCGTGGCATCGCTGGACGCGATCGAGCTGATCTTCGACATGGAGGAGCACTTCAACATCACCTTCCCCGACCAGCAAGGCGCCAACTTCGACAGCGACACGGTGCAAAGCCTGGTTGAGGCGGTGCAGAAAGGACTGGACAACAAGGCCGCGGCCGGCGAAGGCGCACACTGATGCCCAGTCTTCCGCGCCGTGTCGCGATCACCGGCATGGGGGCCATCAGTCCGTTTGGCAGCGGCGCCGATGCGTTGTGGCAAGGCTTGCGTGAAGGCCGCAGCGCGATTGGTCCGCTGCGGCATCCGGATGCTGACCGGCTGCGCGTGAAGATTGCCGCCCAGGTGCCGGCCAGTTTCGACCCCGCGACGGGAATCGATGAACGTACGCTGCCCCTGCTGGACCGCACCTCCGAATTCGCCCTGCATGCCGCACGCGAAGCGATCACCCAGTCCGGCATCGATTTCAGCGACCGCGCTCTGGGCGCACGTACCGCGGTGGTCGTGGGCACCGGCGTCGGCGGGGAAACCACGCAGGACGAACAAAGCCGCCGACTTTACGCGGAGAACGCACAGCGCTGCCATCCACTCAGCATCGTGCGGCTGATGACCAATGCCTCGGCCAGCCAGATCAGTATTGCCTGGGGTCTGCGCGGGCCTACGTTTGCCGTGGCCAGCGCCTGTGCTTCGGCCAACCACGCGATCATCCAGGCCGCGCAGATGATCCGTTACGGCATGGCGGATGTCGCCATCACCGGCGGCACCGAAGCCTGCCTGACCTACGGCGCGCTGCGCGCGTGGGAAGCGATGCGAGTGCTGGCCGACGACACCTGCCGGCCGTTCAGCGCCAATCGCCGCGGACTGGTACTCGGCGAGGGGGCCGGCGTCTTCGTGCTGGAATCGCTGGAGCACGCTCAGGCGCGCGGCGCGACGATTCTTGCCGAACTGGCGGGCATCGGCATGACCGCTGACGCCACCGACATCGTGATGCCCAGTGCCGACGGTTCCTCGGCGGCGATGACTCAGGCACTGGCTGATGCCGGACTGGCACCGCAGGATGTCGACTACATCAACGCGCACGGCACCGGCACCCAGGCCAATGACGTCACTGAAAGCCGGGCGATCCGGCTGGCGTTTGGCACGCATGCCGATCGGCTCGCGGTGTCCTCCACCAAGTCGATGCATGGCCATGCGCTGGGCGCCTCCGGTGCGCTCGAACTGGTCGCGGTGATCGGCGCGCTGCGCGACAGCGTGGTACCGCCTACCGCCAACCTGGACCAGATTGATCCAGCCTGCGACCTCGACTATGTTCCGAACATCGCCCGCGCCATGCCCGTGCGGGCCGCGCTGAGCAACTCGTTCGCGTTTGGCGGACTGAACGCGGTATTGGCGCTCAAGCGCGCACCATGACGGCACCGCGACCATAGAAGCAAACCACGTCGCGCCACATTGTAGGGCGGGCCTTGCCCGCCGCTCCAGGCGCCGTACGTCATAACGGCAGGCGGGCAGTGCCCGCCCTGCGCATTGAGGAAGAAAACGGAACCCGGCGCTCGCGCGCCGGGTTCCGTTTGCGCACGATCGGCGCACAAGCAGTATCAACCCTTCTTGGCCTTGGTCAGCAACTGGTCCAGCAAGCTGATCGCCAGATCGATCTCCTCATGGGTGATCTCCAGCGACGGCGCAAACGTGATCACGTTCTTGTACCAGCCGCCCACATCGAGCACGAGGCCGATCTTCTTGCCGTTGTGCTCCAGGTCACCGGCCAGGCCGATATCGACCATGCGGTCGAGCAACGCCTTGTTCGGCGTGAAGCCATCCTCCGTGCAAATTTCCGCGCGCAGAGCCAGGCCAAGACCATCGACGTCGCCGATTTCCTTGTGCCGCTTCTGCAGGTCACGCAAGCCTTCGAGGAAATGCGCACCCTTCTTCGGCACGGTGGTCTCGTAGTCCAGCTCGTACCCCATCTTGATCACTTCCAGACCCAGCGAGGTACCCAGCGGATTGGAATTGAAGGTGGAATGGGTCGAGCCCGGCGGGAAGATGGTCGGGTTGATCAGCTCTTCGCGCGCCCACAGACCGGACAGCGGATTGAGGCCGTTGGTGAGCGCCTTGCCGAACACCACGATATCTGGCGTTACACCGAAGTTCTCGATCGACCACAGCTTGCCGGTGCGCCAGAAACCCATCTGGATTTCGTCGGAGACCATCAGGATGCCGTACTGATCGAGCACCTTCTTCAAACCCTTGAAGAAGCCCGGCGGCGGAATCACGTAGCCACCGGTGCCCTGGATCGGCTCGACGTAGAACGCCGCGTATTCGCACTGGTTCGTTTTCGGATCCCACACGCCGTTGTATTCGGTCTCGAACAGACGGGCGAACTGGTTCACGCAGCTATCCGAGTATTCTTCCGGCGTCATGCCCTTGGGGCGACGGAACGGATACGGAAACGGCAGGAACATCGCGCGCTCGCCGAAGTGGCCGAAGCGGCGGCGATAGCGGTAGCTGGAGGTGATCGATGAAGCGCCCAGCGTACGGCCGTGATAGCCGCCTTCGAACGCGAACATCAGGCTCTTGCCGTTACGCGCGTTGCGCACGATCTTCAAGGAATCCTCGATCGCCTGCGCACCGCCCACGTTGAAATGTACGCGACCGTCCAGACCGAACTTCTTCTTCGCATCCAGCGCAATCGTCTTGGCCAGCTCGATGCGGGTCTGGTGCAGGTACTGGCTGGCCACCTGTGGCAACAGGTCGATCTGGTTCTTAAGCACGTCGTTGAGACGCTTGTTGCCATAACCGAAGTTGACCGCCGAGTACCACATCTGCAGGTCGAGGAACGGCGTGCCGGCGGTGTCGTACATGTAGCTGCCGTTGCAGCCGCGGAAGATTTTCGGCGGGTCGACGTAATGCACAGTGTCGCCAAACGAGCTGTATTTCGCCTCATCGGCGAGCAGCTGGGCATCGTCGATCACCACCGAAGTGTTCTTGTCGAAAGCGTTCATGGGGAGTCCGGTATCGGGGAAACAGAAGGGGGAAAACGTGTGTGCCGGTGCAGCTCACGCTGCCGACAAGGCAGCCACGGCGGAACGTTCCAGCAGACTGCCGTCGAGCAGTTGCGGCAACAATTCGAGGGCGTCCTCGAAGCCGGTGATCGGCACATAGGGAATGCCGGTAGCACGGCAGTGTTCGATCAGCCGATGCTTGGCGAACACGAAATCGACGCGGTCGGCAGCACAGAAATCCGAGGCGCCGTCGCCGATCAACAAGGTTTTTGCACCGCCTTCACGCGCCTGTGCCACGCAAGCGCACTTGCACGTGCCGCTGCGGCAGCCGTCCGCCTGGAACGGCGAGGTCAGCTGCCATTGCTTCGGCGGCTCGGCCGGCGCCAGATGGTTCGCCGCCAGGGGCAGGTCATTGAGGCCGTAACGCGCCAGAATCCGGTGGATTGCATAATCAAGGCCGTCACTGACGACCCGCAGCGGCACGCCAAGTTCGCGTGCCTTGGCCACGAAGCCTGGAAACGCATGGTCGATCCATATCTCGGCCAGATGCGCGTCCAGTTCGTCACGCGTCATCTGCAGCAGGTCGACCTGTCCGGCCATGCACTCGCGCGAGCCGATGCGACCGGCGCGCCAGTCTTGTTCCAGCACTTCCCAACCGGGACGGCCGAAACGGTCGAGCAGTGAATCGATCACGTCCTCGACGGAAATGGTGCCGTCGAAATCGCACAGGATGGTCCAGCCGGGCACGGGCATTGCACACTCACACGGATATCAGTTCATGCCATCTTAGGAACCCTGCCTTTCCAGCTCCTTTCCGCGCCTGTCGACAAGGTTTCCGCCCCTTTCTAAGCAAACCAAAAGCTGTCCTGCGTAGCTTTGGTGTGCAATGGTCAGCAGAAGTTGTCTGGCCCGGAGAAAGACATGCGCACCCTGCCCCCGCTGCTGTTCTGTGTGGCCCTGCTGACCTCGACAAGCACCTTCGCGTCAGGCGGTCCGCTGGGCATCGACCATCGCATCCACTATGACAACAGCGGCATCTGGAAGCGCAAGGACCAGAAGCTGTTGATGGCCGGCACCATCACCACCGTGCTCGGGGGTGCGCTGGTCTTCGGCGACCAGAGCAAACTGGGCGATACCTTCTGGCGTTCCGTGGACGCGCTCGCGGTAACCAGCATCGGCACGACGGGACTTAAGCTGGCGTTCCAGCGTGAACGCCCCTCGCAGACCAGTGATCCCAACCGCTGGTTTTCCGGCACCCACGCGCAAAGTTTCCCCAGTGGTGAAGTCGCCGCGATCTCGGCGGCAGTCACGCCGTTCATGGTCAATTACGGCCAGGATCATCCCGCGATTTACGCGCTGGCACTGCTACCGGTTTACGATGCCGTGGCGAGGGTCAAGACTCACGGCCACTGGCAAAGTGACGTACTGGTCGGCGCAGCGATCGGCACCGGCGTCGGCTTGTGGGCATCGCATCGAAACTCTCCGTTGATCCTCGGCTGGCTGCCCGGCGGCTTCCAGGTCGGCTTCATCCACCATTTCAAATAATGATGAGTAGAACCCCAGCTTCCGTGAGCCCACTCACCAAACACCTGTGCACTGGCCTGCTTCGACCGATGTTCACGCCAACGACTCGCACCGTCGCATGGCTGTGTCTGATTCTCGCGATCACATCCACTCTATCCGCCTGCGCCACCTATCACGACCTTCCCCTGGACGAGGGTCACGGCGCCGGCAGCGTGGCACAGCTGGGCGCACCGACCGCGGCGATGTCGCTGCCGGTGCTGGCAACCCATCGCTTCGATCCCAGCGACGGACTGGATGCCACCGAAGTGGCAATGCTCGCCGTGGCGAACAGCCCGTCGTTGCGACTCAAGCGCGACGAACTGGGCATCGCACGCGCGCAAGCGTTCGCCGCCGGCCTGCTGCCCGACCCGCAACTGGCTGTGTCCACCGACATTCCACGACAATCGGCGGTCGGCCTGAGCAACGCCTACAGCCTCGGCCTCAGCGAAGACATCAGCGCGCTGTTGACGCGCTCGTCGCGCAAAGCGGCGGCACGCAGCCAGGCCGAACAGGTCAACCTCGACTTGTTGTGGGAAGAGTGGCAGACCGTAGCGCAGGCACGCCTGCTGTTCGATCAGGTGCTGAACCTGCGCGCACAGCACGACGCGCTGGACGCCGAGCAGCAGGCACTGGCTCAGGTTGACCGTGCGATCACCGCTGCCCTGCAAGCAGGCAATCTCACCTATGACGGCGCCAGCGTGGGCTTGAATGCCGTAGCAGACGTGCGCACGCGGCTCGCCGACAACGCCATCGCCACCCATCAGGCTGACAGTGAACTGCACCTGTTGCTGGGGCTGGCCGCGGATGCACCACTCCAGCTCAGCGGTACGGCTTACGCACCCACACCAACAGCGCAGCAGTTGCAAACCGCACTGCATCACTTGCCGCAGCGTCGCCCCGACTTGCTGGCGCTGCAGGCCGGCTACCAGTCGCAGCAGGAAAAATTGCGTGGTGCCATCCTGGCCCAATTCCCGGCGTTGACACTCGGCTTCAACAGCGCTCGCGATACCAGCGCGGTTTACACCAATGGCTTCAGCATCGGCATCACCCTGCCACTGTTCGACCGCAACCGCGGCAATATCGCGATCGAACGCGCGACGCGCCAGCAATTGCACGACGACTATGCAGCGCGCTTGCAGCAAACACGCAGTGACCTGCAGCGCATCAGCAGCGACCTCACCACGCTGGATGGCCAGATCATTCAACTCGACACTCATGCGCACCAACTCGACCAGGCGCGCGACGCCGCCGGGCGCGCGTGGCTGGCCGGCACGCTGGACTGGCCAACCTGGCTGGCCATTCGTGGCAACGCACTGGCAGCCGATCTGCAACTGCTCGCGCTGAAACAGGAGCGTGCCCGGCAGTCAATCGCTCTGGAGGCGCTGCTCGGCAACACCGACCTCATCAACACTTCGTCCGTCCCGCGGCAGGCCACCACCCGATGAACCGATCCGACCTTCCACGCGCCGCCTGGGTGCTCGTGCTGTCCTGCCTGCTGTTCGGCTGTCACCAGCCGGATGAGGATGAGGCCGCAGTACCCGCGGGTCAGGTGGCCGTGACCACCGCCAGCGTCCGGCAGCAGCTCTTTCACGACACCGTCGAAGCCTGGGGCAGCGCGGTGGGCGATCCGCAACATGCGCGTTCGATCAGCCTGGCCCACGCCGGCCAGGTGACGGCGCTGGAGGTAACAGCGGGTCAAACCGTCACACGCGGTCAGCCGCTGTTGACGATCACCCCGGACCCCGCGGCACACAGCGCGTTTCAGCAGGCACAGAGCGCACTGACGGCAGCACAAGGCGAGTTGAAGCGTACCGAACAACTGGCTGCGCAGCGACTGGCCACTCAATCGCAGCTGGCGACAGCGCGCAAGGCGCTTGCCGATGCCCAGTCCGCACTCGACGCGCAGCGCGCCATGGGCGGCGGCGCCGCGACTGAAACGGTCAGCGCGCCTGCTGATGGCGTAGTCACGCTGCTGCAGGTTAGCCTTGGCGAACGCGTTGCCGCCAATGCACCACTGCTCAGTTTCACACCAGCGCACGCGTTGGTTGGATTGTTCGGCGTGCAGCCGCAGGATGGTGCGCTGCTGCGTCCCGGCATGGCTGTTCAGGTGCGGCCCGTATACGGCTCGAAAGAAACCTTTGTAGGCAAACTGCGCATGGTCGGCCAGTCGATCGACGCGCAGACCCACCTGCTCACCGCCCAGGTCGAATTGCCAGCCGCCGCCAGCGCCAGCCTCATCGCTGGCGCGCCGCTGGACGCGCAGATCCGCACCGATGATTTCAAGGCTTGGGCGGTGCCACGCAATGCCGTGTTGCAGGACGAGCACGGCGATTATCTGTTTCAGGTTGAGCAAGGCCACGCCAAGCGCGTCGACGTGACGCTGCGTAGCCCGGATGGTGTCACGGTGGGTGTGGAAGGCCCGCTTGATCCGCAGGCCAGGGTGATCGTGCTGGGTGTTTACGAACTCGACGACGGCGCCGCCGTCAGCGAGCAGAGCAATCATCCGAGCGGAGACAAGACCGCTTCAACCACGCCGGCGGTACCTGCCGGAACACCGCCCACCGGGAAGCCGGGGCAGGCACAGTGAGCGCCACGCAATGGATGCAACAGCATCGACGTTCGCTGCTGTTTCTGGCGTTCATGCTGATGCTCGGCGGCATTGCCAGCGCGTTCTTTCTGCCGGTGGCGCTGTTCCCCAACGTGGCGTTTCCGCGCGTGCAGATCAGCCTGGATGCGGGCGATCGTCCGGCCGATCAGATGGCGATCGAGGTGACCACGCCGATCGAGGTGGCGGTGCGCCGGGTTCGCGGTGTGCAGGATGTACGCTCGACCACCAGCCGTGGCAGCGCCGAGATCGAAGTCAAATTCAACTGGGGCGCCAACATGGATACGGCGCTGCAGGAGATCAACGGCGCGGTAAGTGAAGTCCTGCCGCAGTTGCCGACGGGCACCCAGCTGAGCACACGCCGGATGGACCCGACCACGTTTCCCGTGCTCGGCTACAGCCTGCGTTCGCACACGCTTTCACCCGCCGCACTCTACGACCTGGCCAAATACCAGCTGCGTCCCATGCTCAGTGGCATCAGCGGTGTTGCCCATGTCGATATCCAGGGCGGCGAGCAGGCCGAGTTCCATGCCGATGTCGATCCGGGACGCTTACGCGCTCTGGATCTGAGCATGGCCGACGTTTCTGCAGCGGTCAGCAAGGCAGCCACGATCCAGGCCATGGGGCGGATTTCAGATCATTACAAGCTGTACCTGATGCTCGCCAACAACCAGCCGAGAACGCTGGCGGCGCTGCGCAATATCGTGGTGCGTGCCGGACCCGGCGGGATCGTACGCCTCACCGATGTGGCAACCGTCAGCATGAGCCACGTCCCGCAGTGGATTCGGGTCAATGCCGATGGCCAGAATGCGGTCTTGCTGCAGGTGTATCAGCAGCCGGCCAGCAACACGGTGCAGATTGCATCGGAGGTCAAGCAGCAACTGGCCGACTACCAGTCACAATTGCCAGCGGGCGTGACGATTGCCAACTGGTACGACCAGACCCAACTGGTGACGGCCGCCGCCGGCAGTGTCCGCGACGCGATCCTGATCGGCATCGTGCTGGCCGGACTCGTGCTCTTCGTGTTCCTGCGCAACACGCGGGTGATTCTGATTGCGCTGATCGTGGTGCCCGCTGTACTGGCCATCACCGTGCTGCTGCTGTCGGTACTGGGCATGAGTTTCAACATGATGACTCTGGGTGGGATGGCGGCCGCCGTGGGATTGATCATCGACGACATCATCGTGATGCTCGAACACATCATGCGTCGGGTCGGCGGGGGTGAAGGCAAGGTGCACGAGCGCATTGCCAGCGCTGCGTTCGAGTTCACCCGGCCTTTGACCGGCTCAAGTTCGGCCACGATCATCATCTTCCTGCCGCTAGCGTTTCTCTCCGGCGTTACCGGCGCGTTCTTCAAGGCCCTGTCGCTGACCATGGCCAGCGCACTGATCATTTCTTACCTGCTGACCTGGGTTGCCGTACCGCTGCTGGCCGAACGTTTTCTCGATCAAAAGCACATGGTGGAGCATCCACGCGGCCGCTTCACCCGCGGCATGATGAACGGCTATCAAAGCGTGCTCGCACGCTGGCTGAAACGCCCGTGGTGGGTGCTGGTAGTGATCGTGCCGGTGTTGGCGCTGGGTGGTCTCGCCTACACGCGCGTGGGCACCGGTTTCATGCCACACATGGATGAAGGCGGGTTCATTCTCGACTACCGGACGCCACCGGGCACCTCACTGGAGGAGACCGATCGGGTGCTTCGGCAAGTGGAAACGATCATCCAGGCGAACCCCTACGTGGATACCTACTCGCGTCGAACCGGCCTGCAGTTGGGCGGCGGACTGACCGAAGCGAACACCGGCGACTTCTTCGTGCGCCTGAAAAGCGGCTCGCGACCATCGACCGAAGCGGTGATGACTCAAGTGCGCACCAAGGTCGAGCAGCAGGTGCCGGGACTGGATATCGACCTGTCGCAACTGATGGAAGATCTCATCGGCGACCTGGTAGCGGTACCCCAGCCGATCGAGATACAGCTGTATGGGGGAACGCCGGAGCAGCTCGACGCCACCGCAAAGAAGGTCGCGGCGGCCATCGGCAAGATCAACGGCGTGGTCGGCGTTCTGGACGGCATCAATCCCGCCGGCGATGCGCTGAACATCAAGGTGGATCCGGTCAAGGCGGCGCTGGTCGGACTGGACCCGGTCAGTGTCACCGACCAGGTAGCCGCCGCAGTCGATGGCACGGTGGCCGCGCAGCTGCCGGAAAACAACAAACTGGTCGGCGTGCGGGTACGCCTTCCCTTGAGTTCGTATAGCCGGATCGATCAGGTTGCCGACCTGCCGATTCGTGCCGCCGACGGCCACCGCGTGCCGCTGTCCAGCCTCGCCACGCTGACCCAGGTACAGGGGCAACCCGAAATCACCCGCGACAACCTCAAGCGCATGGTCGCGGTCACCGGGCGCATCAGCGGGCGCAGCCTCGGCTCGACCATTGCAGACGTCAAGAAGGTACTGGCTCAAAAAGACATGTTGCCCAAGGGCGTGGTGTTCCAGTTCGGCGGCACCTATCAGCAGCAGCAGCAGGCATTCCGCGGCCTGATGATCGTCTTCGGTGCAGCCCTCGCGCTGGTATTCACCCTGCTGCTGTTTCTCTACGAGAGCTTCCGCGTGGCGATCACCATCATGGCGATGCCGTTGCTGGCCATTCCGGCGGTATTCGTCGGACTGTGGTTGACCGGCATCGAGCTCAATATCTCCGCGATGATGGGGATGACCATGATCGTGGGCATCGTCACCGAACTGGCGATTTTCTATTTTTCCGAACTGCAGGACGCTGAAAAGGAACGGCAGCTGCACGATGCCCTGCACGAAGCTGGCGAACACCGAACCCGGCCGATCCTGATGTCGACCCTGGCGGCGATCCTAACCCTGCTGCCGCTGGCGCTCGCGCTCGGCCAGGGTTCACAGATGCAACAACCGCTGGCGGTGGCGATCATCTCCGGCATGTTGCTGCAGTTGCCACTGGTGCTGCTGGTGATGCCGGTGCTGTATTCCGTGCTGCGTCGCCCCCGTGCCGCTAGCACCTGAGTTTCACCCCTGTGCGTCCACGTGATGATGGGTTCCCAACCCCACCCACCAAGGTGCCTGCCATGAAAAAACTGCTTCGTTCCGTTCTACCGGCTTCACTGGCACTGCTGATGCTGCCGCTGGCCGCTAATGCCGCGCAGCCCGCACCACCCACGCCGCAGCTGTTGTCGACGTTGCCGCTGGGTGGCCCGGGCGGCTGGGACTACCTCAGCTTCGATGCACCGCATCGCCACCTGTTTGTCAGCCGCGGCGACCGCGTCCTGGTGATTGATGTCGACCAGAACAAACAGATCGGCACCATTGCGAACACCGCGGGCGTGCACGGCATTGCGCTGGCGCCAGACCTGCATCGCGGTTTCATCAGTGATGGCAAGGCCGCATCCGTGACCGAGTTCGATCTGGACTCGCTGAAGACGGTAGCGACGATCGAAGGCACCGGCTTGAATCCGGATGCGATCCTTTACGACAGCGCGTCGCACCACGTGTTCACCTTCAATGGCAAAGGCCATTCGGCCAGCGTGATCGATCCGGCCAAGGGCACGGTGATCGCCACCATCGACCTGCCCGGCAAACCGGAATTCGCGGTGTCCGATGGCGCCGGTCACATCTACAACAACATCGAGGACAAGTCCGAGCTGGTCGAGATCGATACGCATAGCAACAAGGTTCTGCACGTGTGGCCGCTGGCACCGTGCGAGTCGCCCAGCGGGCTGGCCTTCGACGTGCCGCATCACCGCCTGTTCTCGGTTTGCGACAACCAGGTGATGGCGGTTACCGACGCGCTCGACGGCCACCACGTCGCCACCGTGCCGATCGGCGAGGGCCCCGACGCCGTCGAGTTCGATGCGGCCGAGTCGATGATCTACAGCTCCAATGGCCAGAGCGGCACGATCACCGCAGTACACGAGGACAACGCGGACCATTACAGCGTCAGCGCCACCATTCCCACCCAGACCAGTGCGCGCACGCTGACGCTGGACCCGAAACTGCACCGGCTGTATCTGTCCGCAGCGAAGCTGGGTGCGACACGTCAGCCGAACGGCCGGCCAATGTTGGTGCCGGACAGCTTCGGCATACTCACCGTGGGTCGCCCGTAAAGAAAACGGCTGCTACAGGCAGCCGTTGATTATGGCCATCGCAGTAGCATGAATCCGCGCCGGTCACGACCGGCGCGGATTCATGGTGTGACATGCAGGGCCGGCACGGATTCATTGGGTGCCGCCGCAGCATCCATGAGCGCACGCGTCGACAACATCCCGTTGCACCATTCGGCAGCGGCGGTAGCCACGGCCACCGCATCCATGGCGCGCGTGTCGAGCGCGGCGTTGGCGCCGCCATAAGGTGCGTACTTGGCCGGTGCGGTAACCGAGAACAGACCCAGGGTGGGCGTGCCGCTTGCCGTGGCCAGGTGCATGACGCCGCAATCGGCGCTGATGAACCCGTCCATGCAGGAAATCATCGCCGTCATCCGGCGCAGGTTGCGCGAGTAGTACGGGGTCAATCGCGAACCGAGCTGTGAACGCCCATGCGCGGCCAGCATTTCCAGCAGGCGTACCTGCGGGCACAGCGACTGGAAGGTATCCACGAACTGTTGCCACCACTCCTCGCTGTAACACTTCGCACCCGTGGCATTGGGGAAGATCGCCACCGTCGCGCCACGTTGCAGGCGCGTTGCACCGCAAACCCTGTCCAGCACGGTGGCCGCCTCGTGTCTTTCCTCCGGCGTGAGCTCTACATTGAGCGGGGGATAGTCGGTGCGCGTGGACCCGGCATAAGCCTGACGCAGCAGGAAGACGTTGCGGTGCGCCAGATGATCGGGACAGGCCAAAGCATGCCAGGCCGAGTCAGGATTCAATACCGGATCGGGGAAGCCGAGCTTGTAGCGCGCCTGCGCCAACGCCAGCACGATGCGCCCGGACTGCGAGCCGTTGCAGGCATCAATCGCCAGGTCATAGCGACCACGCCGCAACGCGCGCAAGACGCCGACCGAATACCACAGGTGCCGCGCAATTTTCTGCGGCAACACAAACACCTGGTTGATACTGAAGCGACTGGCATACAGGCTCTCGGCTGCATGGCTGCCGAGCACGTCGATTTCCGCTCCGGGATACAGCGCCTCGATTTCGGCAATCAGTGGACTGATCAGCACGTTGTTGCCCAGCCGATGGTTAGGCCGGCACACCAGCACCCGATGAATTCCGGTTGTGGGCAACCCGCCTGGCTCGCACAAATGATGGCCGACACGGCGCAATCTGCGGCGCAATATCGAGGCAGCCCACGCTCGCCCCCGCGCATCCCATGAGACCCGGGCCTGCAGGGAGCCTGCAACGGTTAGGGGTGCAGCGATGACGGAACGGGCGTCACTTGGGATAGTCATGCCTTCAGCATGAATCATTTAGCTTTCAGCACGCTTATCGACCGTTGAGGGTCAAGCTGGTTGGCTGGCCGGCAGCTACTACGGGCCGTATCTCATGCGAGGACTTGACGCGAGCGCCACTCCACGGTGATCAGCAACACGATGAACACATCAAACACGGTCAGGGCCGCGAGAAAAGCCGACGGTTGCTGAATCCATCGATAGCTCTGGTAGCCGATGAAGGCTGTCAGAGTCACGATGGCCGTCGGGTAGGCCCACCGTGCGCCACGCCACAACCCGGCTACCAGACCCAGCTTTACGAGACCATGGCCGAGCAGGTACGCCGCGGCAAAGTGGCGGCTGCCGACCGGCAACCCCTGCACGAAATGCAGCAGAAAGTTTGCCACGGGATCGCCCGGGTCCTCGATCAACTCCTGCCGGGCAAGCCAACGCACGCCCCCCACCAAGGCAGATTGGGGGGTGAGCCACAAGGTCATGCCCGCGATCAACTCGAGCAGACCATCCACGCCTTTCAGCAAGATGCCGACGTCGAAGGCACGGTGATAAAAGACCTTCAGTTCGCATTTCATCGCAAGGCAGGCTCGCACGCGATAGCGGTTCGGTCGAATGAATCAACCGAACCGCTTGATGCGTCGTGCTCAGTCGTTATCCGCACCTTCGACCGAGTTCTCCAATATCTTGCCGTCTTTTGCGTCCACGCCGACCTCGTGGGTCGCCTTGGCTGACTTGATATCAAACGAATAGCGCAGACCGCTACCACCCTTCTCCTGCTCCAGCTCTTCCTTCACGATCTTGCCGGGATAGGCCTTCAGCGCAATGGCGCGGGCGCTGGTCATGCTGACCTTCGCCTGTGCCTCCAGCTTTGCCGTCGACGGGGCCTGCGCCGCCATGGCAGCACCCGCAAGCAGCAGGGACATCGAGACAGCGGAAACGAATACCTTACGCATGACTTCTTCCTTCTTCAGTGGGGACGTCCAGAATCGCAGGAGGAGCTTTGCTGACGCTTAGCGCAGGGACTTTTTTGCGCGCCCCCTGTTGCTATCGCGGCTCTGGTCAGGTGGTGTTTATCCGTCAGGCGCTTGTGTACAGAATTTGAGGATGCGGAATGGCAATGTGCACCCGCAACCCGCGCCCAAATGGCGAGTCAAGCAATGCGATGCTTGCCCCATGCAGTTCCGCCGCGCGCTGCACGATCGACAAGCCCAGACCATAGCCTTCGCCGCGACTGGCGGACTCTCGATGAAAACGGGCAAATACTGCGGCGCGCCGTTCGAGTGGAATGCCCGGGCCATCGTCGGCCACATCAATCGTCGTAGCGTTCGGTCCCTGCGTAATCGACAGCTGTACCTGGCCACCGGCGGGCACATGACGCATGGCGTTCTCGATCAGGTTGCGCAGCAGAGCGGCGAGTGCGGCTTCGTGCCCCTGCACCCGTACCGGCAAATTGTCATGACTGAAGCCAAGCTCCGCGCCGGACTCGGCAATTACGGGTGCCAGTTCCTCGATCACATCAATGGCCACGCCAACCAGGTCAATCGACTGCCGCTGCTCGTCAGCCGTGCCGGATTCCAGTCGGGCCAGTGCCAGCAATTGCTCCACCCGCCGCGCCAGCGCCGCGACATTGTGGCGAGCACCGGCGAGGCTGGTTTCGGCTTCAGTCGCGTCGCACGTAGCCGTCGCACTTTCAATATTGAGCATGATCGAGGCCAGCGGCGTGCGCAGCTCGTGTGCCACATCGGCGCTGAAACGATGCTCGCGCTCCAGCGCGTCAGCCAGCCGCTGCAACTGCCCGTTCAAGGCATCGAGTACCGGCAGTAATTCCTGCGGTGCCTGTTCCAGCATGATCGGCTCCCGGCTACCCAGCGAACGTGAGGCCAGCGCACTGGTCAGCTCCTGCAACGGTCGCAGGCCACGCTTGACCGCCCAGCCCACCAGCAGTCCCAGCAGCGGCAAGCCGAACAGCAGCGGTAGCGCATGATCGAACCACAAGGCCCACAAAATATCGTGGCGGCTGTCGTAACGCTCGCCGGTGCGGATCACCACACCATCGGATTTGTCCTGCAGGGTGAACAGTCGCCAGCGATACCCACCGGCCCGGACATCGTGAAAATCGGCGTCAGTCGGTTGGGGCGCGGGCAACGCAGCAAGGTTGCTGGTTGCCATGATCAGGCGGCCGGTCGCGTCGAATACCTGAAACCCCACTTCGGATTCGATCGCATGGCTTTGTCGATGCAGGATATGTACTTGAAGTGCCTCGATCGGCACGGATTTGCTCTGTGCATCATCGCCACCCAGCGACTCGGCACCCTCCTGCTCGACAATGACCTGCAAGGTACGCGCAGACTGCGCCAACCTGCCGTCTGACAATTCATTGATTTCCTGCATGGTGCGCCGGAAGCTGAGCACCGCCAGCGGCAGCAAGACCGCGAGCATCACCAGCAGGATCAGCCAACGCAGCCGGCCACGCAGACTCTGCTGACTCATCCGGGGTCTCGAGGAATCATGTAGCCGAAGCCGCGCACCGTGCGGATGGCATCAAAGCTCAGCTTTTTGCGCAACGTATGCACCAGTACCTCCAGCGCGTTGTCACCGACCACATTGTCCAGACCATACAGCGAGTTGATCAGGCTTTCCCGGCGTACCAGCTTGCCGGCACGCTCCATGAGTATCTGCAGCAAGGCGAATTCGCGCCGGGTCAGCTCAACCACCTCACCGCGGAACGTCACCTGCGAGATACCCAGATCAAGCATCAACACGCCTACTTCAATGCGGTTGACGGCCAAGCCCTGGCTACGCCGGCTGATCGAACGGATGCGCGCACACAACTCGTCGAGATGGAACGGTTTGATCAGATAGTCGTCGGCGCCGGCATCCAGACCATGCACCCGCGCCTGCACGCCGTCGCGCGCTGTCATCACGATCACCGGCGTGGTCACATGGGCGCGACGCGCTTCCACCAGCACGTCCAGCCCATCCATGCCGGGCAAGCCCAGGTCCAGCAACACCAGGTCAGCCGTCTCGTCGCGTAACGCCATCAAGGCCTCGCGACCACTGCGCAGCCAGCTGACGGTATAGGCAAGACGCTCCAGCGCACGCTCGATCGCGGCGCCCAACTGCGGATCGTCTTCCACCAGAATGATGTGCATCGAGCCTCCCTACATTTACGGCCACGGCGGCAGGTCAACCAACCATGCCAGAGCCGCGTTGCCACTATCGCGCAACTGTCTTGCAAAACGCTTAGGTGGCACCTGACCATGCCACATACTTGCCAACAAGTGGCCGCAAAACGAAAGCTCAACGCCGTGCGGCACTCGGGCTCCCACCTCGACACACCAGCCACTAAGCTTGCCTTCCATGTCCCGAACGAACAAATTCCGCGCGCCATTCCTCCGCAAGCTGGCGTCTGCCGGCGTGCTGGCCTGCCTGTTGTGGACTTCGGCGTGCATGGCCGGCACCGAAGAGGAGCCCACCTTCGCCGGTGGCATCGGTATCACGCGCCTGCCAGCCTGGGCCGGAGCCAAGACCTCGCGAACTCAACCGATCCCTTACATCGACATCCAGATTCCCGACCACCTGAGCTTGTCGACCCAGGACGGCTTGCATCTGGACCTGATCGGTGGACCGATGCTGCACGGTGGCATCTATGGCGACTACCAATGGGGCCGCGAGAGCGGCGATCTCGGCGTGCTGCGCCACAAGATCGCACCGCTATCGCCACGACTCAACCTTGGCGGCTACCTGGAATGGCAGCTCGACAAGCAGCTTGATGCCGGCGCGGACCTGAGCCATGACACCAATGGCGCCGGCGCCTACCTCAAGCTCTATGCCGCGTGGGACCTGCCGCCGGCAGGGTTGTTGCAACAGTCGCTGCAGCTCAGCTGGCAGGCGATGAACAGCGCGGCCATGCACCGCTTCTTCGGTATCAGCCGGTCGCAAGCCAGCGCCTTGCAGGTTCAGTCGTGGCAACCCGGCGCCGGCAGCCAGCTCGCCTCGCTGGAGTACGACCTGTTCATGCCCACCAGCAAACACACCGGCATCGCGCTCGCGGTGATCTATGGGCGACTGCTCGGCGGGGCCGGCAACAGCCCGCTGGTAACGCAGTTCGGTGCGCGCACGCAATGGAACGAGTCGCTCGCGTTTATCTACCACCGTTGAAGCGAGGCCCTCCTCGCCCTGTGCATTGTTGGCGACACAAAGTACGCAGCTGACTTTGCCCGGGCATACACTCGCGGCGTATCCAGACCGGGCACGAGGAGTCGACATGACCAGGATGCTTGCAGCGCTGTTCGCCGCCGTCGCGCTCACCGCAGGCATGCCACCTGCCCACGCCGAGCAGACCATCGTGTTCCTCCGGCATGGCGAAAAGCCGACGCTCGGGCTGGGTCAACTCAGTTGTCAGGGCTTCAATCGCGCGCTGGCACTGCCGCCAGTGCTGCTGGCGAAATTCGGTGCGCCCAGCGCGATCTATGCGCCCGATCCGGGAACAAAGGCGAAGGACAAAGGCGTCCCATACAACTACGTGCGCCCACTGGCCACCATCGAACCCACCGCCATCCGCCTCGGCCTGCCAGTCAACACCGCGTTCGGCCTGACCAACCTCAAGCCGCTGGAACAGGAACTGCTGAAGCCGGCCAACAGCACCGCCACGATCTACGTCGCGTGGGAACACAACCTCGCGCAGCAGGCCGCGCAGCAACTCATCGACGCCAGCGGTGGTCACGTACAAGTTCCACACTGGGCCAACGAGGACTTCGACTCGCTGTACGTGCTTCGGGTGACATGGAAAGACGGCAAGCCCGCCGCGGTCAGCTTCAAGATCGAGGCCGAGGGGTTGAACCATCAGCCGGCGGAATGTCCGAGCGCAAGGCCACAAATTCGAACGGCCAGTACGCCAACCGCATAGAACCTCTTCGACACTTGGGGCACACCGTCGCCTTCAACTCCTCGTCACCTATCCGAGCGCAGTGTTGCGCCGTTGCGTATTGCAACCTAATTCTGGAGATAGATCATGACGACCATGTCCCGCAAATCGTTGGTTCCGCTGTTAGGTTCGTTGGCGCTGGCGTTCGCCTTCGGCGGTTCCGCTTGGGCTCAGGACACCATGCCGGCCGGAAGCCCGCAAAACATGGACAAGATGGGTGCCATGCATTCGGACATGAATAGCATGCACAAGGACATGCACAAGGACATGATGGGCAGCATGCACATGATGCCAGCCACTGTGACCGCTGCCGACACGACGACAGGCGTCGTCGATATCGCGGCCGGAGGCATGGCCTTGAAAGTCCATTTCCCGCCGAAGTCGATGGCCAGCCTGAAAGCGGGTGACAAAATCACCCTGCACATGGGCTTCAGCAAACCCTGATCCATCCAAATCAGCATCCAGAGTTGAGGCTGCCGGAAACCACGGAAACTGCGTGCGGATGAGCGTATGAGTGCGTCACTGCGCTCGTTCGCCCGCTCAGGTTGCCTCGGGGTGGTGATGGGAGGCCTGGCAT
This sequence comes from Rhodanobacter sp. AS-Z3, assembly GCF_029224025.1. Taxonomy (NCBI): domain Bacteria; kingdom Pseudomonadati; phylum Pseudomonadota; class Gammaproteobacteria; order Lysobacterales; family Rhodanobacteraceae; genus Rhodanobacter; species Rhodanobacter sp. AS-Z3. The sequence goes on along the minus strand of NZ_CP119392.1, from coordinate 1,747,401 downwards.
GGCGAACAACGCGCTGATGTTCAAGCACACCAAGCTGGCAGACGTCTACAGGTAGAACTCGACGCCGACGCGCAGCGACCGCGGATGAGGTGCCGACTGGCCAGCTCTAGGTATAAGCCGAGGCTGCCACCGACACACACATCAGCGCTAGGCTGGCATATGTGCGGTGCCGCACGAGAAATTTCCCACCCGCGTGCACTGTGCAAGACCACCGGTTGCCAGCGTCGCGATGTCGGGACTTCCGACCAACATGACGTGGATGTCGACACTCGGCATTTCTGAGCGCTTTTCTGTCCGATCACCCGCCACACGAGGAACGACCATGCAAACCGAAACAATGAGCGTGACGGGAATGACTTGCGGCGGCTGCGTCAGCAAAGTGACCCGGGCACTGAAAGCCTTGCGCGGCGTTGGGCGTGTTGATATATCGCTGCCCGGCACGGCTTCCGTCGACTTCGACGAAAAGCTGACCTCTCGGCAGCGCCTGCAATCGGCCGTAAAGGATGCTGGCTATGGTGTCGCGGCTGCGGGCGAAGAAGCGACCGTAACTCGAACCAAGGGCGGATGCTGCGGCTGATCTCGCAAGCGGCGCCGCGCTGTTTGAGTCCTCAGCGGGATTCCGTTTTTGGCAGCGCTTGGCTTGCGTTAGAACCGCTACAGCGAAGTGAGCGCGTGTCGCCGCCCAGCTTGTCGCGCTGCGGTGCACATCGTTGCGAATCCACTGCTGGCCAACGAATTCACGTCCACGGAGGTCGACCCATGTCAGAGCCTATTGATCCGCAGGAAGTGATGCTCGCGGAACTTCGTGAATTCGGTACTGCGCTTGCAGCCAGCATCGTGGTGACGCCCGTAGCGGATCATGGAACACACGCCGTCCATGAAGACAGCCTCCCGGACATATCTCCGCCCGGCTCGACCAAGCCGGGCGCCATTTATACCTGTCCGATGCACCCACAAATTCGCGAGCCGAAGCCGGGCAACTGCCCGATCTGCGGGATGACGCTGGAGCTGGTGGAGGGAACGGCCGAGGTCGGCGAAAACGCCGAACTCGCCGACATGAGCCGGCGCTTCTGGGTCGGGCTGGTGCTGGCCTTGCCGGTCTTTGTGCTGGAAATGGGCGGCCATATCCCGGCGTTTGGTCTGCATGACCTGGTGCCGGAGCGTATCTCCGTCTGGATTCAATTCGCGCTGTCGACCCCCGTCGTGCTGTGGGCGGGCTGGCCGTTTTTCACGCGCGCGTGGGCATCGGTCGTGCATCGCAGCCTGAACATGTTCAGCCTGATCGCCCTCGGTACGGGGGCCGCTTACCTCTACAGCGTCGTTGCGACCTTTGCGCCCGGAATATTCCCCGCTGGCTTTCGCGGGATGGGCGGCGTGGTTCCGGTCTACTTCGAAGCAGCCGCGGTGATCACGGTGCTCGTATTGCTCGGCCAGGTGCTGGAGTTGCGCGCCCGTGAGCAGACCGGCGGGGCGATTCGCGCCTTGCTCAAACTGGCGCCGCAGACGGCACATCGCGTGACCGCTGCCGGAACGGATGAAGACGTAGCGCTCGAACTGGTACACGTCGGCGATCGCCTGCGTGTGCGTCCTGGCGACGGCGTACCGGTGGATGGCGAAGTACTTGAGGGCAAGGGCGCGGTGAACGAGTCCATGGTCACTGGCGAGTCGATGTCCACCGCGAAGCAGCCCGGCGACAAGCTGATCGGAGGGACGGTGAACGGGACTGGCTCTTTCGTCATGCGCGCTGACAAAGTGGGCGCGGACACCATGCTCGCGCACATCGTGACGATGGTCAGTGAGGCGCAGCGGAGCCGCGCGCCCATTCAGCGACTGGCGGACACCGTATCGGGTTATTTCGTCCCGGCCGTACTCGGCACTGCCGTCTTGACGTTTATCGCGTGGAGTATCTGGGGTCCCACGCCCGCGTTCTCCTACGCCCTGATTGCTGCGGTCTCTGTCCTCATCATCGCGTGCCCCTGCGCACTGGGTTTGGCCACTCCGATGTCGATCGGCGTCGGCGTCGGCAAAGGCGCCGGCGCCGGCGTTCTGATCAAGTCAGCCGAGTCGCTGGAGCGCATGGAGAAGGTGGACACCCTCGTCGTCGACAAGACCGGCACGCTCACCGAAGGCAAGCCCAAGGTGACGGCGGTGGTTCCGGCAGCGGGATTGTCGGAGCCGGAGATTCTGTCGCTGGCGGCCAGTCTCGAGCGATCCAGCGAACACCCGCTTGCAGCGGCGATCGTCGCCGCCGCAAGCGAGCGGAAAGCTGCCATTAAAGAGGCGACGGACTTCGCCTCCGTCACGGGCAAAGGTGTCACTGGCAAAATCGACGGCCGGTCGGTGGCGCTGGGCAATGCGAAGCTGATGGCGGATCTCGGCATCGCGCTGGGCGATCTTGTGCCCAAGGCCGATGCGCTTCGCGGCGACGGCGCGACGGCGCTGTTCCTCGCCGTAGACGGCAAGCCGGGCGGCGTCCTCGCCATTGCCGACCCGATCAAGTCGACCACGCAAGCGGCACTCAATAGCCTGCGAAAAGACGGCCTGCGGATCGTGATGCTGACCGGCGACAACAAGACCACGGCCGAGGCGGTCGCCCACAAGCTCGGCATCAAGGAAGTGGAAGCGGATGTCTTGCCGGAGGACAAGAGCCGGATCGTCAAGAAGCTCGCCACCGAGGGACGCATCGTCGCCATGGCGGGCGACGGGGTAAACGATGCCCCGGCGCTGGCTGAGGCTGCTGTCGGCATCGCCATGGGAACAGGAACCGAAGTCGCCATCCAGAGCGCCGGCATCACCCTGGTGAAAGGCGACCTTGCGGGAATCGCGCGTGCCATGGCGCTGAGCCGCGCAACGATGCGGAACATCCGCCAGAATCTGGTCTTCGCCTTTGCGTACAACGCGATCGGTATACCGATCGCCGGCGGTGTGCTTTACCCGGCCTTCGGCCTTCGTCTCAGTCCGATCGTTGCCGCGCTTGCGATGTCGCTCAGCTCCGTATCGGTCATCGTGAACGCATTGCGTTTGCGCACGCTGAAGCTTTAGGAGAAAGGTGGGGATGCAACATTTTTCGCTATTGTCCGGCTCCTTGATGGATAGCGTCCCGCGTATGCGCGCACCCATGCCATCGAAACAGTGACGCAGGATCGATTTCCACGCCGGCATACCCTGTCTTGAAAGAGTGGCAACGCTGCTTTGCACAATGTGGTCGAGCCTCGCCGCTGTACGCCAGACTGACCACCCAAGAACAATGAAGCACTCGGACACAACAGCATCCAACGCCGGCCCGTCTCCGAGCAGGGGCAACGCTGGGCCGGCTCCCATCCAGGCGAAACTTCGGCGCCGACTACGATGGGCCGCAACATCGCGTCGAGTCGGGCCTGTCACCTTGTACGAACTGCTCTGGTTGACGCTCGCACTTGTCTTCAATCTCGTCTGGGAACTCGCACAACTGGGCCTTTACGATCTGTCCGCGATGCACACCAGCGTCGCGTATGCGGTAGTCCACTGCACACTCGGCGACTGCATCATCACGGCGATCGCGTACCTGATTGTGATCGGCGTTACGCGCTCTCGCCCAAGGCCGTACACGAAGCCATGGGTGGGAATAGCGGTGATGCTGGCTTCGACCGTCGGCTACACGGCCTTGAGCGAATGGCGCAACGTCTATCTCGTGCATAGCTGGGCTTACGCGGCATCGATGCCGCTCATTGCCGGTATCGGCGCCTCACCGTTACTGCAATGGATCGTGGTTCCCGTTGCCATCCTGGTCACCGTGCGCCGTCTCAAGCCATAGACACTGACGCGCACTGGTAACCCCGGCGCATCGGCTACGGCGCAGACCTGTGGTTTCGCCATGTACAACATCACAGCCATGCCGGATAAGCGCGCGGCATCAGTCCAGATCGTGTCTCTTTTCCTCGAACTCCTGCTTGTCGATCTCGCCGCGCGCATAGCGCTCTTTATGGACGTCCAGAGCCGACTTGGAATGAGGTGGTGCATGCGGCCCCGATCCGGAAGTCCACCTCACCAGCACGACGATCGCGACAATAAAAAGCACGCACAACAGCACCATGCCGATCATGCCGAAACCCATGCCCCACCCTCCACCATAAGCACCCATGTGACCCCACATCGCACACCTCCAGTCTGTTGAATCAAATTTCGGCGCACGCTCCTTTTGCCGTAGCCGAACCGAGTTCGGGCGAAACTGACCGCGCGGACGCCAACGGCCAGCGTCAAAACCATGATGAACGCACCACGTTGCACCGTCGACTGTGTCATCACATCCATAGTCGCCAATTGCGGGGGGACACGGCGGCTGAAATCATCCAGAACGTCAGAACGGCAGACCCCGATATCCGGGGCTTCCGTAGTGCTTGAAGAGAGCCTCTTCGTCCTTGCGTTCAAGCAACAGCGCGGCATCATAGGCGGGAGCCGTACTTATTTGGTGTCGAGTGACGACCACGTTGACCGATCGATCGAGCCAGCTCACCGCACGAATCCACTCCGGCACGATGAGGACCTGATGGCCCAACCACCAATGACTTGTCTCCACCACAAGGTACCGAATGGCCCACGTTCCCTCCTCCACCAGAAAGCCGCGGACATGCCCGATCTCGCCGTCAGTGGCCTCGATGCAGTAGTTGTTCATCGCGTTGATGCTGCGCAGATGCGGATCATCGCCGGGCGCCGACCCTGCCTCGTGCATCGGCGAGGCATGCGGCAGCACACCGCGCCCATCGGGATCATCGACCGAGGTGAGCATCAGGCTCGGGAATGAGCCTGCACCCCACAAACCATGGCCACCCCAGTAATACGGATAGCCGTAATAGCTCAGGTAGCCCATTTCGTGCTGACGCGATATCGGCTGGTGCGTATCAATGTCCGGGCTCCCCTTCACCTGCGCCTTGGTCAGCGACACGGGCAAGAGCTGTTTCACGTAATCGCAGTGACCGAGCGATATCGGTGAAATCAACACTTCGCGCCCGTGCAGCCAGCTTCCGGTATCCACCACGAGAAATCGCACGACCCACGCCTTGTCATCGAAGTAGAAGTCCCGGACGTGTCCGATCAGACCGTCGGTGGCATGGATGGCGTAATGCTCGAGATCCTTGCTGCTGCGTAACATGGCCATGCTCCAGGTGTGACGAAGGACAAGCGCGATGCGCTGCTTGCCTACCCACACTATCCGTGTCGATGCGCGACGGGCAGTCTCGGAAAGTACTCATGGGACACACCGATGACACGTTCAGCAACGCGTTGAGCGCAGGTTAACGACCCGTTGCAGCCGGTCGGGAGGGTCCGCTTTGCGGCTTTCTACCTGAAAGGGCGGAGATCCGGACTTGGCCGACAGGCGCTGCCGCCGGTTTCCTGACGGTTACGAACAGCAGCTTTGGGGAGACTGAACAACGACGAGCGCAGGAAGCTGACACGCGCTTCCAAATCGGCCATTGTGGCTCACTATTGCACAAACGCACTGCGGGCGGCGGTTCGGTTCGGTGTGGTCCTGTGCAACGGAGTAAACGCGATCGCGTCTTCTGCAAAGCCCGCTAGACTTCGCGCATGCCCCGCATCTCATTCTCTCCGGCTATTGCTGCCGCGATTGCCGCGGCGTTGCTGTTTGGCGCCAGCACGCCTATCGCCAAATGGCTGCTCCACGACACATCGCCGATTCTTCTGGCCGGTTTGCTGTATCTCGGCAGCGGCGTCGGCTTGGGGTTGATCCGAACTGCGCGCGATCGCGGTTGGCAGGCACCGTCGATGACCTCGAAAGAGTGGCTCTGGCTCCTGCTCGCCATCGGGTTCGGAGGCGTACTCGGCTCCGTGGCACTCCTGTTCGGTCTGACGCAGACCTCGGCAGCGTCCGCATCGTTGTTGCTTAACCTGGAGGCGGTGTTGACCGCGCTGTTGGCGTGGATCGAAAACACGGAGTCAGGTTCACTTACGGTCGTTTGAATTTGCGTAACGTGGGCACACGCTTACGGTGGTACGTGGTGCGTGTCAGTGCGCTGAGCGACGGCTATCCGACAGCTTGAGCGAGGCACCGACTGACTGCTTCTGGGGCCGATAGCCGACCTCCCGCAACCCCCTCACCGATCGTCGCGAGTCCAGATCACCCCATCTTCCTCGCGCACCGGAAAACTCGCGATCGGCTCATATGCCGGCGGCTTGGTCACCGCGCCTGTGCGCAGATCGAAGCGTGCACCGTGACGCGGGCATTCCACTTCGAAGCCGAACACTTCGCCACCGGCCAGCTCGCCACCGTCATGCGTGCAGACGTCTTCCACGGCGTACAACGCGCCGTCGAGGTTGTACACCGCGATCGAGGTGTCGCCATCCCAGACGATCTTGTATTCGCCGGGCAGGAAATCGCTGCGGGTACCGACTTTCACCCAACCGTTCATGCGGCCACCTCGTCGAACTCTTTTTGCAGCACTTCAAAGCGCAGGTCATCGCGACGGGGTACGCCGAAGCGCTCGTCACCGTAGGGGAATGGCAGGTATTCGCCGGTGCGGCGATAACCGCGTCGGCCGTACCAGGCGATCAGTTCTTCGCGCTGCACGATCACGGTCATGCGCATGCCGCTGCATTGCCATTCCTCGCGAGCGATGCGCTCGGCCTCGGCCAGGACCTGTTTGCCCAGACCGCTGCCCTGCTGTGTGGGATCAACCGCGAACATGCCGAAATAACCGTGGCTGTCGCGTCGTTCGACGTGGCAACTGGCGCGCAGGCGACCGTCGGACTCGGCCAGCAACAGGCGGCTGCCGGAGCGTCCGATCAAGTCGCTGACGTCGGCGGCATCGGTACGCTGACCATCCAGCAGATGCGACTCGGTGGTCCAGCCACGCAGGCCGGATTCGCCGCGGTACGCCGACTGCACCAAGGCAACGATGGCGTCGACATCGGCGGGCGTTGCCACGCGGAAGACCGGAATAGAAGGAGTAGTCATGCGCGAATGATAGTGGCTGGCCGGAAGGGTCCACCATGATCTGGCGCAGCCCGCGGGGCGTACACGTGACTTTCGACACTGGGCGGCACGCGCTGGTTTTGTCCCACTGGCTGTTCCGCAACTCCTTGCGAGCCATTGGCGCGCCGGGAATGCACTCCAAGCTGAGGATTTCGTTCATGCCCCATCGCCTTCTGAAACCGCTGGCCCTTGCCGTCGCCCTGACCTTGAGCACCGGCGCCCTTGCCGCTACGTCCAGTACGTTTGATGTCAGCGAACTCGACAGCTCGATCAACGCCTGCAACGACTTCAACGGCTTCGTCAATGCGAAGTGGGTTGCCGCGCATCCGATCCCGGCCGATCGCACGCGCTGGGGTTCGTTCGATGCGCTGCGCGAAGACAGCCTCAATGTGCAGCGCAAGCTGGTCGAGAACGCCGCCAGCCATGCCGCCCAAGCGAAGCCCGGTTCCATCGAACAGAAGATCGGCTATCTGTACGCCAGCGGCATGAATGAAGCGGCGATCGACAAGGCCGGCTTTGATCCGATCAAACCGAAGCTGGCACGCATTGCCGCCGTGAAGAACGGCGCCGGCGTGGCCGCCTATATCCGCGACAGTTATGCCCACGGCGAGCCGGTGCTCTTCAGCTTCGGTGGCAATGCGGACTTCAAGGATTCCAACAAGGAAATTGCCTACGCCGGCCAGGGTGGCCTGGGCCTGCCCACCACCGACTATTACAGCAAGCCGGACTTCGCGAAGATTCGTACCGCTTACGTCGGCCACATCGCGAAGATGTTCGAACTCACCGGCATCAAGCCGGCCGAAGCGCAGAAGCAGGCCAGCGCCGTGCTCGCGTTCGAAACGCGACTGGCCGCCGCCTCGCTGCCACGCGTGGAAATGCGCAAGCCAGAGAACCGCTACCACCTGGTCAGCATTGCCGAAGCCGACAAGGTGACCCCGGGTTTTGAATGGGCGGCCTTCTTCAAGGCGCAAGGTGCGGACGCGGGCAACAGCTTCTCGATGGCGCAGCCGAAGTTTTTCGCCGAAATGCAGAAGATGCTGGGCGATGTTCCGGCCAGCACGTGGCAGGCGTATTTCCGTTATCACGCAATCTCGAATGCCGCGCCGTATCTGTCGGCACCGTTCCAGCAGGAAGACTTCGCATTCGAGCAGCAGACGCTCAACGGCCAGAAGGAAATGCAGCCGCGCTGGAAGCGCGTGCTGGAAACCACCAACGGCAGCATGGGCATGGCGCTCGGCCAGTTGTACGTGGTCGACAACTTCCCGGCCAGTTCCAAGCAGCGTGCCGAGCAACTGGTGAAGAACCTCAGCGCCGCCTACAAGACGCGCATCGAACAACTGGAGTGGATGAGCGACGCCACCAAACAGAAGGCGCTGCAGAAGTGGGCCACCTTCGTGCCGAAGATCGGCTACCCCGACAAGTGGCGCGACTGGTCCGGCCTGACTTTGCAGCCGACCAACTACTACGCCAACGTGCAGGCCGCGCAGCAATTCAATTACGCCTACCGCGTTGCGAAGATCGGCAAGCCGGTGGATCGCGACGAATGGGGCATGACGCCGCAGACGGTGAACGCGTACTACAGCGCGCAGAAGAACGAGATCGTGTTCCCGGCGGCGATCCTGCAGCCGCCGTTCTTCGACCCCAAGGCGGATGACGCGATCAACTACGGCGGTATCGGCGCGGTGATCGGGCACGAAATGGGCCACGGCTACGACGACCAGGGCAGCAAATTCGACGCCAGCGGCAACAACGTCAACTGGTGGACTGCCGCCGATCGCAGCGCGTTCGAAGCACGTACCGACAAACTGGCTGCCCAGTTCGACGGCTACGAAGCGCTGCCCGGCAAACACGTCAACGGCCAGCTCACCATGGGCGAGAACATCGGCGATCTGGGTGGGCTCAACGCGGCCTATACCGCGTTGCAAATGGCCTTGTCGAAGAACCCGACCGAAGCGGCCAGCAAGATCGACGGCTATACCCAGGACCAGCGTTTCTTCCTCAACTGGGCGCGGGTGTGGCGCGGCAATATCCGTCCGGAAGCCCAGTTGACCTTGCTCAACACCGACCCGCACGCACCGGCACAATTCCGCGCCATCGGTGCTCCATCGAACATGCCGGAGTTCGCCAAGGCGTTCCAGTGCAAGAGCGGCGATGCGATGGTGCGTGATGGCGCGAAGCAGGTGAAAATCTGGTAACTCCGCAGCACTGAGTCAAACAAAGCCGCGGCTGCAAGGCCGCGGCTTTTTTGTGCTCTTCACTGCTGCTCAGCCGGAAGCAGCGGAATCCCGCGTGGCCTCGTAGACTTTCAAATGCGCGTAGACCACGGCAAGCAACGAAGTCTCGCCATCGGCGCGCTCGGCCCGGGCCAGCATGTCGCCAACCACATGATCGGCCTCGATCGGATGACCGTGCTGCAGGTCGCGCAACATCGAGGCGGCAAGCGTCGATGCGGGATCGGTGAGAATGCCGCGCGCCCGTTCCAGCACGCGTTCACTGGGCGCATGCCCTGCACGCTCGGCCACGGTGCGGCATTCCTCCAGCAACGCCAGCGTGGTCGCCCGTCCGCCAGGAACTGCCACGATCTCGCCAATGGAACCACGCAGCAGGCAGGTGATGCCGGCCAAGGTGGCGAGGAAAAACCACTTGTCCCACATCTCCTGCACCACCGTGTTGCTGGGGCGCGAGTCGAACCCCGCATCGGCAAAGGCGCGGATGATTTCCTGCATGCGCGGCGAGTTGCTGCCATCACGCTCGCCGAAGGTGATGCTGTGCATCCGGTTGAGGTGCTGCACTACGCCGTGCGCATCCAGCGTGGCGGAGATCACGCACTGGCCGCCAAGAACCTGCTGCGCACCGAACTTTTCATCCAGCAAATCCAGTTGCTGCATGCCGTTGAGCAGCGGCAGGATCGCCGTCTGCGGGCCAACGGCCGGGGCGATATCGGCCATCACCTGTTGCAGTCCGTAGGCTTTGCAGCTGAGCACGATCAGGTCAAAGGGCTCGCGCAATTCATGGGCAGCAATCGTCGGTGGTGCGGGCAGATCAGCATCACCGGTGGCACTGCGGATCAGCAAACCATGCTGCGCCAGTTGCCGGGCGCGCCGGTCGCGCACCAGGAAGGTGACATCGCGACCGTGCTGCAACAAACGTCCCCCGAAGTATCCGCCGGTGGCACCGGCGCCAACCATCAGGATGCGCATGTCAGTGCCCCGTCGAGGCGGCATCGGTGGCCGTACGCATGCGTGCTATCTGCGCGTCCTTGTCGACCCACAAGGTATTCATCCATGCCTTGACCCGGCCACGAAACGCCGCGTCCTCGTCATAGCTGCCGATCAATCCGGCATCGATGGGTCGCTCGCGCACATGCACCCGAATGTCGTGCACGCGGCCGGCAATCAGATCCATCAGCGTGCACGGGCCCTCCGGATAGACGATGGTGACATCGACGATCGCGTGCAGCGCCTTGCCCATCGCATCAAGCACGAAGGACACACCGCCTGCCTTGGGTCGCAGCAGATACTGGTACGGCGACGATTGCGCGTCGTGCTTGACCTGGGTGAAGCGCGTGCCTTCGGCAAAATTCATCACCGCCACCGGCATGTGCTGGAATTTCTCGCAGGCGCGCTTGGTCGCCTCGCGGTCCTTGCCTTGCAGTTCCGGGTGACGCAACAGGGTCTGCCGCGAGTAGCGCTTCATGAACGGGAAATCCAGCGCCCACCATGCCGGCCCCAGCAGCGGCACCCAGATCAATTGCTGCTTCAGGAAGAAGCGCATGAACGGGATGCGCCGGTTGAAGACTTTCTGCAGTACCGGAATATCGACCCAGCTCTGGTGATTGCTCAGCACCAGGTAATTGCCGTCGCGTCGCAGGCCGTCCAGCCCCTCGACTTGCCAGCGGACGCGGGTAAACAGTTTGAACAGCACATTGTTGAAGCCGATCCAGCTCTCGGCGATCAGCACCAGCACGCGTGACAGCGGGCGCCGCACGAAACCCAGCGGCACCACCACCTTGAGCAAGGCAAGCGCGATCAGCGGCAGCACGTGCAGCACGACGTTCAAAAAAAGCAGCAGCATCGCCAGCGGGATGCGCAACACGGAAGGCAGGGAGACAAGCATGGGCAGGCTACGCAGGGAAAACTGCCGACCATGATGCCTTGCGCGGGCCGGAAGAGCCATGCTGGCAAGCGCGAAACGGCAGCTGCTTCACATCAGCAGCTTGCGCACCTTGAGCAAGGCGACGATGAACTCGTCCACCTCCTCGCGCGTGTTGTAGAACGCCAACGACGCACGCAAGGTGGAAGGTACGCCGAAGAACTGCATCAGTGGGTGCGCGCAATGGTGTCCGGAACGCACGGCCACACCCTGCAGATCGAGCAAGGTAGCCAGGTCCGTGGCTTGCGCGCCCTCGATCAGGAACGAGATCACCGCTTCCTTCTCGGCAGCTTCGCCGACAATGCGCAGGCCGGGAATCTCGCTCAGGCGCTCCGTGGCGTAGGCCAGCAATTGCTGCTCCCAGGCGTGGATCGCGTCGAAGCCGACCGACTGGTAGTAGTCGATGGCTGCAGCCAGCCCCACGAAGCCGGCGATATTCGGCGTGCCAGCCTCGAACTTGTGCGGTACCTCGGCAAAGGTGGTGCCTTCGAACCGCACTTCACGAATCATTTCGCCGCCACCAAAGAACGGTGGCATCGCCTCCAGATGTTCGCGCTTTGCCCACAACGCGCCGGTGCCGGTCGGCCCGAGCATCTTGTGTCCGGTCAGCGCATAGAAGTCGCAGCCCAGCGCCTGCACGTCGACCGGCCGATGCGGCACCGCCTGCGAGCCGTCGACCAGCAACGGGATGCCACGCTTTTTGCATTCACGCGCAATCTCGCGCACCGGATTGACGGTGCCCAACACGTTGGACACCTGGGTGACGCAGGCCAGCTTCACTTCGGGCGTAAGCATGGCGATGTACTGCTCGACGATCAGCTCGCCGCGCTGGTTGATCGGCGCCGCTTTCACCGTGGCCCCAGCGCGCCCGGCCACCAGTTGCCACGGCACGATGTTGGCGTGATGTTCCATCACCGTGGTGAGGATCGCATCACCCGGTTTCAGACGCGGCAGCGCGTAGCTGTAAGCCACCAGGTTGGTTGCCTGGGTGGTTCCCGAGGTAAGGATCAACTCATTGCGCGACGGCGCGTTGATGAACTGCGCCAGCTTGTCGCGCGCACCTTCATAAGCCGCCGTGGCTTCTTCGCCCAGCAGATGCACGGCACGCGACACGTTGGCGTTGTGCTGGCGATAGTGAGCGTTCATCGCCTCGATCACCGACAACGGCTTCTGGCTGGTATTCGCGTTGTCGAAATACACCAGCGGCTTGCCATGCACGGTGCGCGACAGCAGCGGAAAGTCGGCGCGGATGCGCTGGACATCGAAGACGGTGGGCGTGCTGGCTGGTGCGTTCATTCGGGCTCTGTCCGCTTCGATGAGGTTTGGCGCGAGAGTGGGCATTGACTGTGCTGCTTCGATGAAGCTGTGCGTTGGCGTGGCCCCTCACCCCTTCCCTCTCCCCGCAGGGGAGAGGGTTTTTCCGGGTTTTGATCTACTTCGCGGCTCCGTGAATCAGGCGCCTGGCAACTGTGCGATCAGCAAACCCGACAGATGCTCGCGCAGTTCGGAGTTCGGCAAATCATCCAACACGGCGCGGCAGAATGCGGCGGTCAGCAGGGCACGTGCATCGGCCAACGGAATGCCGCGCGACTGCAGGTAGAACAGCGAGCGCTCATCGAGCTGACCGACGGTGGCACCGTGAGCGGCTTGCACTTCGTCGGCGTAAATCTCCAGCTCCGGCTTGGTGTCGATTTCGGCGCTCGGCGACAACAGCAGATTCTTGTTGCTGAGGCTGGCATCACTGCCATCGGCGCCGGGTGCCACCACGATCGCGCCGCGAAACACGCCGCGGGCCCGATCGTTGGCCACGCCGCGCCAGTTGGAACTGGAGCTGGTGTTCAGCGCCTGATGACGGATCGCCAGCTGGGTATCGATATGCTGGCGGCCGTGCGGCATGAACACGCCGCGCGTCTGCAGCTTCGCGTCGTCACCGACCAGTTCGACCTGCAGGTCGTGGCGTACCAGCGCGCCGCCCAGCTCGATCACGTGCAGGATCGCTTCGCTGCGCGCCTGCAGGCGCAGGTGGCTGTGGCGGAGCAGGTTCGTCGCCGGCGCCGCATTCTGCAGCGTGGTGTGGCGCAGCTTTGCGCCTTCGCCCAGATGGATGTCGCTGACAAAGGTCGCCAGCTGCGCCTGCTCGCCGCTGCCAACGTGCTGCTCGATCAGGGTGAGCGAAGCACCCGCAGCCAGCTCGACCAGGTTGCGCACATGCCAGACCAGTTCGGCTTCGCCATCCGCGCCCACGAAAACCAGATGCACCGGCTGCTCGATCGTGGTGTTGGCCGCTACCCGCAGCACCATGCCATCGGTGGCATTGGCGGCGTTGATCCGCGCGAAAGCATCGCCGGCATCCTGCGCCTTGGCGCTAGCAGCCGCTCGCGACCAGCCAAAGCGCAGCGGCTCGGCATCCTCGCTGAGCACTTGCGAGAGCGGCTGCAGAGTCAGCCCCTCGGGCAATGCGTTCAAGGTTGAAAGGTCAGCGCGGAAAACGCCGTTGACGAAAACCAGCTGCGCGCCCTGCACACCGGGCAAGGCCAGTGTCGCGGCATCAACCATGCGCGCCAGTGCCGTCGCGTCACCCCCCGCGAAGCGGCGCTGCGAGAGCGCGCGCAAGGCGGTGTATTTCCATGCCTCGACCCGCGTATCCGGCAAGCCCGCTGCCGCAAAGGCCTCGCGACTTTCCTGCCTGGCGGCATCCAGCCAGGCAATGCCGCTGGCCGGCAGCGGCGTGTCGAGCAGCGACTCGACCAAGGGCAACAAAGCCGGCTGGCTCATGCTGCCGCTCCCTCTTTGATGCCTGCGTAGCCATGCTCTTCCAGCCGCAACGCCAGTGATTTGTCACCGCTTTCCACGATGCGGCCATCGGCCAGCACGTGCACAAAATCCGGCACCACGTAGTCGAGCAGGCGTTGGTAGTGGGTGATCATCAGGAATGCACGCTCGGGCGAACGCAGCGTGTTGACGCCCTGTGCGACCTGCTTCAGCGCATCGATGTCCAGGCCGGAATCGGTCTCGTCGAGGATCGCCAGTTGCGGCTCCAGCACGGCCATCTGGAAGATCTCGTTGCGCTTCTTCTCGCCACCGGAGAAACCCTCATTGACAGCGCGATGCAGCAGCTCGTCGGAGATCTGCATCACCTTCAGCTTCTCGCGCACCAGCTTGAGGAACTGCATGGAATCCAGTTCCTTCTCGCCACGCTGCTTGCGCTGCGCATTCAGCGCCGCACGCAGGAAATAGGTGTTGTTGACGCCGGGAATTTCCACCGGGTATTGGAACGCCAGGAACACGCCGGCAGCGGCGCGTGCTTCGGGTTCCAGCGCCAGCAGGTCGATGCCGTTGTAGGTCACCGTACCCGCCGTCACTTCATAACCGTCGCGGCCGGACAGCACGTTGCCCAGGGTCGACTTGCCGGCGCCGTTCGGCCCCATGATCGCGTGCACTTCGCCCGCATTCACGGTGAGGCTCAACCCTTTGAGGATTTCCTTGCCCGCGACGCGTGCGTGCAGGTTTTCAATTTTCAGCATGGTCATGAGGTTGCCTGACAAATAATTTCTGGAGGGTTCAACAGGGCATCGCGGGTTTCGTCATCGACGGCTCGCGATCAGCGCAGCGGTTGCAACACGTCACTAGCGTGGATGGATCGCAGCACGATATGCGTGGCATGGGCATGAGTCACCGCGATTACTCTTTCAACTTGACCGAACCGCTGCAAACCTCGCCCTCTTCCACACCATCGAGCCACACCTTCAGTTGCGCGACGCGCTGCCTGGTCAATTCGGCCTTGAACTGGCTCTCGCACATCGGGAACACCGACCCGTACTGCACGTTCGCCCGCTCTCCGGCGGCCAGCGGGAACTTCGCCGCCAGCTCCGCATCGCGGAATACCAGCCACGCCTGCTGCGCTGTCTTCAGTTGGCTCAAAAACTGTGGCTGATCAGCGTATCTGGCCTGGATCGCCTTCCACACCTGATTGAGCTCGGCGTCAGCGCGGCCAAAGCCCGCGCCCGCACAGGCATTCAGCTCTGTCTGCGAACCTTGCGGATTGCACTGGATGAAGTCCCCACCCGCGTCCCCCGCCCGAACGGCAACGGGAAGCGCCAAAAGAAGCGCGGTCAGCGCAGCAGCGAGTTTCATCCGACCGCTCCTTCCAGCGAGACCTCAAGCAGTTTCTTCGCTTCCACCGCGAATTCCATCGGCAGCTCGCGGAACACCTGCTTGCAGAAGCCGTCGACGATCATCGACACGGCATCTTCTTCGCTGATGCCGCGACTGCGGCAATAGAACATCTGCTCGTCGGAAATTTTCGAGGTGGTCGCCTCGTGCTCGACGATCGCGGTGGGGTTCTTCACTTCCATGTACGGGAAGGTGTGCGCGCCGCACTTCTTGCCGATCAACAAGCTGTCGCACTGGGTGTAATTGCGTGCGCCCTCGGCGCCCTTCTCCATCTTCACCAGCCCGCGATAGCTGTTCGAGCTGCGCCCGGCGCTGATGCCCTTGGAGACGATCTTGGACTTGGTGTGCTTGCCCAGGTGAATCATCTTGGTGCCGGTGTCGGCTTGCTGGAAGTGATGGGTCAGCGCCACCGAATAGAACTCACCAACCGAACGATCACCACGCAGCACCACCGAAGGATATTTCCAGGTGATCGCCGAGCCGGTTTCAACCTGGGTCCAGCTGATCTTCGAATCGTCACCGCGACAATCACCCCGCTTGGTCACGAAGTTGTAGATGCCGCCCACGCCGTTTTCGTCGCCCGGATACCAGTTCTGCACGGTGGAATATTTGATCTGCGCTTTTTCCAGCGCGACCAGCTCGACCACCGCCGCATGCAACTGGTTTTCGTCGCGCTTGGGCGCGGTACAGCCTTCGAGATAGGACACATGAGCGCCCTCCTCGGCAATGATCAGCGTGCGTTCGAACTGCCCGGTGTTCTGCGCGTTGATGCGGAAATAGGTGGACAGCTCCATCGGGCAGCGCACGCCCTTGGGGATGAACACGAAGCTGCCGTCCGAGAACACCGCCGAATTCAACGCGGCGAAGAAGTTGTCACCGGTCGGCACCACGCTGCCGAGATACTTGCGAACGATTTCCGGGTATTCGCGAATCGCCTCGCTCATCGAACAGAACAGCACGCCAGCCGCGGCCAGCTGCTTGCGGAAGGTGGTGCCGACCGACACGGAGTCGAACACCACATCCACCGCCACACCCGCCAGCGCGGCGCGCTCGTGCAGCGGAATACCCAGCTTCTCGTAGGTTTCCAGCAACGCTGGATCAACCTCGGCCAGCGACTTCGGCTGCACCTTCGGCGCGGCGTAATAGCTGATCGCCTGATAGTCGATCGGATCGATATTGAGCTTGGCCCAGTCGGGCTTGGGCATGGTCAGCCAATGGCGATAGGCCTCCAGACGCCACTGCGTCATCCACTCCGGCTCACCCTTGACCGCCGAGATCGCCCGCACGGTATCTTCATCCAGCCCCGGTGGCAGGCCGGTCATCTCGATCTTGGTGACAAAGCCCGCGCTATAGGTGCGGCCCAGTGCCTCGGCGACGGCGGCGTTGTCACGCAACGCGGTGGCGGTGCTGCTCTGCTCGTTCATGATCTCGTTCATTCGGTGGTGACCCGGCGGGATTTGGCCGGCATCGCGATGCTGCTCACGGCCACGGCGACCGTTCGGCGCGAGGGCCGCGGGAGTTGTGGCTTCAGCATGTCGGCGAGGCTGACGGCGCGCAGCGCGTTGTCCAGCACGTTGTTGACCAGCTGCCAGCTGCCGCGCACGCCGCATTGGGCTTCGCGATCGCATTGGCCTTCGGCCATGCTGCATTCGGTCATGCCGATCGGGCCTTCGATTGCCTCGACGATCTCGACCAGTGAAATGTCGTCGGCCGAACGGGCCAGCCGATAGCCGCCGTTGACGCCACGGAAGGATTCCACCAACGCGGCGTGGCCCAGCGCCTTCAGCAGCTTGCTCACCGTCGGCAACTCCAGCCGCGTCTCGTCAGCGATCTGCACCGCACTGAGCACCTCGGTCGGGTGCGCAGCGATGCAGGTCATCACCACGGTGGCGTAATCGGTCAGTCGGCTGACGCGGAGCATGGGGCGCTCGGAGGGGGCTTTTGAATCGGGACTAAAATGGTACTGATTCAAACTGCCGAGGTCAATCCCGGTGCCGTACCCGTGCCGGGAAAACCGCCGTTTCGACAGCTTGCATGGCACGCGCGACGCACCACTGGGTGGTCGGCAGGCCAGCTTTTCAACGTACCGCACGGACCGGTTGAATGGCCCACGCACCCAGCGCCACCAGACCCGCCGCGACCACAAACAAGGCTGTATACGTGCCGTGGCTCGCCACCAGAATGAGCGGGGCCAGCGCCGGTACCAGCGACTGCGGCATGACGCTGGCAATATTGAAAATGCCCAGATTCCGGGCCGCATGCGTTTCGCGCTGCGGCAACACGTCGGTCACCAAGGCCAGATCAACCGCCTGATACATACCCTGCCCGGCGCCACTGATTGCCATGCCCAGCAGGAACCCTCCGTAGGAATCGGCAAACGCGATCACCAGCAAGGCCAGCGTGTAGATCAAGGCAGCGGTTGACACGAACACCTTGCGCCGCCCGATGGCGTCGGACCATCGACCGACCACCCCACTGAAAATCACCAGCGCGCCGGACTGCACCAGGGTGGACAGCAGGATCAAATGCGCGACTTCCGCCGGCGCACGTCCCAGTTGTGTGATCAGGTAGAAGCCCTGATAGGTCAACAATACCGAGACCCCCGCGAAAAACAGGAAGCGGCTGCTCCAGGCCCAGCCGAAATCAGGGAAGCGCCAGAGGCGTATCCAGAAGCTGCCAAGAAAGTCGCGCAACGCATAACGCGGATGTGTCCCTGCGGGCAGCGTTCGATCAGGCAACACCCAGGCAAGACCCAGCGCACTGACAACAGCCAGAGCGCCCGGCACAAGAAACATGGCCAGCGTGGAGTCCGCCAGCATCTGCACGAGGAATGTACCGCCCACCATGCCCACTGGCATGCTGATCCCCACCACGCCCGACACCGTGCCCCGCTGATGCCGCGGCACCTGATCGGACAGGATGGCGACCAGCGCGGCCAATTGCGCATTGAAGGCCAACTGCGTGATGCACCAACCCAACAGCAACTGCGGAATCGACACGGCTTGCGCCACCAAGGCCAGCCCGACCAAGCCGCCCAGTGCACCGACGATCAGCCACGGCCGGCGCATGCCAAAACGCGACGTTGTGCGATCCGACAACTGACCGAAAAAGGGATTGCCGAACATCGCCAGCAAGGCACCCGCGCTCATCACGAGGGAAAGACTGCCGGCGGCATGCAGCGGATCGATCACCCGCACACGCAAGGTCAAGCCCACCAGGATCGGCGACAACAAGGCCATCCACAATCCGGTGTAACACGCGGCGTAAGCGGCGACAAAACCCCAGCCAACGCTGCCGGGCTCCGCTGAAGAAGCTTCTTCGGCAGGCGCTTGCCATGTCGAGTGCGGCTGATCGTCGTGCATGTTGGATTACCCTGGACCAGCCAGCATCTTCATACACCACCGCCGGCACTGCACGCAGATTCTCATGACTTGCCCGACGATGCCGTCGAAGAGCGCGCGTGCTGGCAGATAGCGTGAGTCTGATGCTGCTTGCGAGGGACAGGAATCAACTGCAGCACACCATTCCCTGGCAAGGCTGGCGAGCGGTGTGGTCAGCACCGGCCAGATCAGCGATGACATCGGCGTATCGCCGAACCCTCAAACGGCCGGCTCATGGGCACGCACAGGCCACGCTCAAAACCTTCGCCCAACACCCCGAAAGGCGATCTACCCGCTAAGCTGCAGCTGTTCTTTTCGGCTGCTTTCCATGATCGCCACTCCTCGCGCCACCGCCCGTCTCAACTGGCTTCGTACCGTACTGGCCGACGCCACGCTGACGCTTGAACCAGCGTCTGCCGATGCCAGCTTCCGCAGCTACTGGCGCACGCACCAGGCCGGACAGAGCTGGATCGTGATGGACTCGCCGCCCGCACAGGAAGATCCCGCACCGTGGCTGGAAATCGGCGCGCGGCTGTCCGCTGCCGGGCTGCATGTGCCGGCGGTACGCGCACAGGATCTTGAGCAGGGTTTTCTGCTGATCGAAGACCTCGGCGCGCAGCTCTATCTGCCCGCCTTGAACGACCACAGCGTGGACACGCTCTATGGCGACGCCATGGATGCACTGTTGCGAATGCAACGCGACGTGGCCGTCAAGGATTTGCCCGCGTATGACCATGCCTTCCTGCAACGCGAGCTGGAGATCATGCC
This sequence comes from Rhodanobacter sp. AS-Z3, assembly GCF_029224025.1. Classification (NCBI taxonomy): domain Bacteria; kingdom Pseudomonadati; phylum Pseudomonadota; class Gammaproteobacteria; order Lysobacterales; family Rhodanobacteraceae; genus Rhodanobacter; species Rhodanobacter sp. AS-Z3. Next base: position 1,727,961 of record NZ_CP119392.1, on the reverse strand, counting down.
GACGTGGTTCCTGCAACGGCATCTTGGCTGCACGCCCGAATGCGAAGAGTGGGACGTGCTGGAGTCAGCGTTCACCGTGTTGCTGAAAAATGCATTGGAACAACCACGCTGCTTCGTGCATCGTGACTTTCACAGCCGCAACCTGCTGATCACGCCACACAACAATCCGGGCATCATCGATTTTCAGGGCGCGCTGCTGGGCCCAATCACCTACGACCTGGCCTCTCTGCTGCGTGACTGCTACATCGTATGGGATCGCATGCGAGTGGAAGCGTGGGCCGAGTCGTACCGAATGCGCCTGCTGGATGCTGGCCTGATCGATAGCACGGTCTGTCGCGAACGTTTTCTGCGCTGGTTCGACCTGATCGGACTGCAGCGTCACATCAAGGTGCTCGGCATCTTTTGCCGGCTGTATTACCGCGATGGAAAGTCCGGCTATCTCGACGATTTGCCCCGCGTGTATGACTACGTGATCGAGGTGGCGGAGCGCTATCCCGAACTGGCCGAGCTGGTGAGTTTTCTGCAGCGAAAGGTCGGCACACGCGACCTGCGCCAGGCGGTGGCCGCATGAGGCACGCACTGATCTTTGCCGCGGGTCTCGGCGAGCGCATGCGTCCGCTGACCGACCACACGCCGAAGCCGCTGCTGCGCGTCGGCGGCAAGCCGTTGATCGTGTGGCATCTGGAACGGCTGGCGGCGGCTGACGTGCATTACGTGGTGATCAACACCTCGCACTTGGCCGAACAGTTTCCTGCCGTGCTGGGTGACGGCTCGCGCTGGGGATTGCGAATTCGCTACGCCTATGAAGGCCCGACGCCGCTGGAAACCGGCGGCGGCATGTTGAACGCGCTGCCGCTGCTTGGCCACGAACCGTTCCTGGCGATCAGCGGTGACATCTGGTGCGACGCCGATCTGGCCAGCTTGCCGGCAGCACCGCGCGGGCTGGCCCATCTGCTGATGGTCGCCAATCCGGCGCACCATCCCGAAGGTGATTTTGCGCTGGATCCGCAAGGCGTTCTGCATGTCACCGGGGCACCGAAATTCACGTTCAGCGGCATCGGCGTGTTTCGCCGCGAACTGCTGGACGGCTGGAAGGATATCGTTGGCAACGCAGCCGACCCGACATCCACCACGCCTGCTTTCAAGCTGCGCCACGTTTTGCTGCCGGCCATGGAACGAGATGCCGTCACCGGCGTGCACCATCAAGGCGAGTGGACCGACGTCGGCACACCGGCGCGCCTCGAACAGATCGACGCGCACTTGACGGGGCTTGCCGTCGAGCGTCACCAGGCAACGGGTCAGTGTGACGCTGACTTCACCGGCGGCTGAGCCTCGCCCGGCTCGATCCCGGCGGGGTTGGCACGGCTGATCACCGTAGGCAGCGCTGGCAACGGCGGCAGTGCCACGACGGAGGCAGGCTGCACCACGGGCGGTACCGGCAACGTTGACGATGCGGAAGCCGCTGGTGACGCGGAGGAAGCCGACGATGCCGGAGGTACTTCGCCCTTGGCGTCCGGCGCCTCCTGCGCGCGCGCCGCACTCTCAGCCTGATCGGTCATCACGATGATGCTGATGCGACGATTGATCGGATCGGCAGGGTGTTGCTTGTCAAACGGCACCGAGGCGGCCAGCCCGACGACGCGGGAAATCTTGTCCGCGTCCAGTCCGCCGTCAATCAAGGCACGCCGGGCAGCGTTGCCGCGATCGGCAGACAATTCCCAGTTGCTGTAATTGTGCTCACTGCTATAGCGGGCGTCATCGGTATGACCTGAAATGCTGATCTTGTTCGGCACGCCGTCGATCGTCTCGCCTAACTCGTGCAGGATCTGCACCGTGTAGGGTTTCAATGAGGCACTGCCAATGTCGAACATCGGCCGATTGAGCTTGTCGACAATCTGGATGCGCAAACCTTCCGGAGTGATATCGATGAGCAGCTGATCCTTGAACGGCGCCAGCGCCTGACTGTTCTGGATTGCCGCGTTCAGATGCTTCATCAACTCCTGCAGCCGCGCCTTGTCCGCCGCACGAGCCTGTTTGCGCGCTTCCTCTACGTCGTGCTTGACCGCCGGTACGCCATGCCGGTCCTTGCCGGGACCGCGTGAAATATCCATCGCGCCGCCCATCGCAATCATGCTGTCGCTGGCACCGCCTGGACCGTCCTTGCCTGGCGGCGCCACAGTCGCCGTGCCGGGCGTCATGCTGGGATTCTTGAAGTACTCGGAAATCGCCGCCTTCTGCTCGCGGGTACCTACGCCGATCAGCCACATCACCAGGAAGAACGCCATCATCGCGGTCACGAAATCCGCATAGGCCACCTTCCAGGCACCGCCATGATGGCCATGCTTCTGGCGGCGCCTCTTGCGGATGATGATGGTCTGGTCGGAATCGTCGCTCATCCGCCGTTCCCGGCACGTGCACCCTTGAGATGCCCCTCAAGATCCACAAAGCTCGGCCGGATATGGCCGGACAGTGACTTGCGCGCAAATTCGACCGAGACCATCGGGTTGTAACCGCGCAAGTTGGCGATCATCGCCACTTTCACGCACTCGAACGCCTTGCCATCTTCCTGCGCCCGGCTTTCCATGGCCGAGGCCAACGGCCCGCCAAAGCCATAGCAAAGCAGGATGCCGAGGAAGGTTCCCACCAGTGCGCCGGCAATGTGTTCGCCGATCTTGGAGGTGTCGCCACCGAGCTGCGACATGGTCGTCACGATACCGAGCACGGCCGCCACGATACCGAAGCCCGGCAGCGAGTCGGCCGACTTCATCACGGCCGACGCCGGTGCCTCGGCTTCCTGGTGATGGGTCTCCAGTTCCAGTTCAAGCAGTGCTTCCAGCTCATGCGGATTCATGCTGCCGCCCACGATCAGGCGCAGGCAGTCAGTGATGAACTCGATCAAATGATGCTCGCCCATCAATCGCGGATACGCCGAAAAGACCTCGCTGCTGGCGGGTTCTTCGATATGCGACTCCAGGCTGAGCAAGCCGTTCTTTCGCATCAGACTGAAAATGTCGTAAAGCAATGAGAGCAGGTCGACATAGTCCTGCCGACGATAGGCCGGACCTTTCAACAGACCCAGCATTTCGCTGAAAGACTCCTTGACGACCTTCATGGGATTGGCGATCAGGAATGCACCGGCGGCACCGCCAGCGATGATCAGCAGCTCATACGGCTGCCACAGTGCCAGCAGGTGGCCGTGCGACAGCATGTAGCCGCCGAGCACGCTGATGATGACCACCAGGGTTCCAATAACTACAAGCATGCTGATTCCATTTGGGGTCGACCCCCAGTTATCGACCACAGGCCAGAAATATGTAACCCGGATTCTGGCGCACGTGGTGTCGACTGTCGCAGAAAAATCACAGCCCGCGCAAACAGAAAGGCCCGGCATTGCCGGGCCTTTCGTGGACTCCGCAGATACTTGCGCTTACGGACGCCGTGCGAGCTCCGGGTTTTCCTTGGTCACCGGCATCAAGTCTTTCTTCGACACGCCCAGCCACAGCAGGATCGGGCTGGCCACGAAGATCGAGGACAGCGTGCCAACCAGAATGCCGATCAGCATGGTCACCGCGAAGCCGTGCACCGCGGTGCCGCCGAAGAAAAACAGCGCGCCCATGGTGATCGCGGTGAACAGTGAGGTGATGATGGTTCGCGACAGCGTGTTGTTGATCGAGCGGTTGAGAATCTCTTCCGGCTCGGCCTTGCGCGCCAGCCGGAACAACTCACGGATACGGTCGAACACCACCACCTTGTCATTGATCGAGTAACCGATCACCGCCAGCACCGAAGCCAGCACGGTCATGTCGAACTCACGCTGCACCAGCGCCAGAATGCCCAGCGTGACCAGCACGTCGTGCACTTCGGTGGCCACCGCGGCAATCGCGAAGCGACGCTCGAAGCGTATCCACAGGTAAGCCATGATGCCGAGGATCACGAACACCGCAGCCACGGTACCGTCACTGCGCAGTTCGGCACCCACTTCGGCGCTGATGAACTCGGGGTTCTTCAACTTGGCGTCCGGGCGTGCAGCCTGCAGCACCTTGGTGACGTTGGCGGCGACGCGGTCCAGGTTGATCTTGCCACTGGCATCGGCCGCTTCCGGCACGTCCTTGGTCTGCATGCGGATGGAGACCTCGCGCGTGCCGCCGAGGCTCTGCACCATGGCGCCATCCAGCCCGCCCTTTTCCAGCGCCGCGCGCACATCGGCGATTTCCACCGACTGGTCGTAATCGACGGTCATCGACACGCCGCCGGTGAAGTCCAGGCCGTAATTGAGTCCCTTGACCGCGATGAGGCCGATGGAGACGATCATCAGCAGGATGGCGAGCGCAATGGTGTATTTGCGCATCCCCAGGAAGTGGATATTGCTGTCGTGATTGAAGATTTCCATGGGGTTTCCTTAGACCGACAGCGTCTTGAGCTTGCGATTGCCGTGGATCGCCGCGGTGAACGCATGCGTCAACGTTACCGAGGTGAACAGCGAAGTCAGGATGCCGATCATCAGCGTGACGCCGAAGCCCTTGATCGCGCCGCTGCCCATTGTGGTCAGTGCCAGTGCGGCAATCAGGTGGGTGACGTTGGCGTCCAGAATGGTCGACCACGCCTTCTCGTAACCGGCGCGGATGGAGGCGTGCGGGCTGGAACCGTTGCGCAATTCCTCACGCACGCGTTCGCAGATCAGCACGTTCGCATCGATCGCCATGCCCAGGGTGAGCACGATACCGGCCACGCCAGGCATGGTCAGGGTGACGCCGATCAGCGACATCACCGCCACCAGGATCACCAGGTTGAAGAACAACGCGATATCGGCCACCAGACCGAACAGCTTGTAGTAGACCGCCGCGGCCACCAACACCAGCGCCAGGCCGAGCATCACCGCCATGAAACCCTTGTCGATGTTGTCCTGACCCAGGCTGGCGCCGATCACGCCCTCGGCGACGATGTCCATCGGAGCCGCCAGCGCGCCACCCTTGAGCAGCAAGGCCAGTTCGGATGCTTCCTTCGGGCTGCCCAGACCGGTGGTCTGGAACTTGCTGCTGAAGGGACTGCCGATGTTCGCGTCATTGATGACCGTCTCGGTGACTTTCGGTACGCGGATTTCCTTGCCGTCGACAATCTTCGTTTCGTAAATCGTTTCGACGTACACCACCGCCATCGGCTTGCCGACATTGGCATTCGTGAAGTCGGCCATCTTCCTGGCGCCAGCCGCGTTCAGGGTGACGTCGACCTTCGGCGTGCCACTCTCCTGGTCGATGCCGGAAGAAGCGTCCACCAGCTGGTTGCCGGTCACGATGATCTGCTTGCTGACCAGCACCGGGCGATGATCACCACGCATGTAGAACAGGTTGGCGTCTGGCGGGATATTGCCCGTACGCGCCGCGTCCACGGCACGCGGATCGCCAGGCTGACCGATGCCCGGGCGGTACTGCAACGTGGCGACGGCGCCGATCAGTTTCTTCGCTTCGGTCGGGTCCTGCACACCGGCCAGCTCGACCACGATGCGGCTGTCACCCTGCTGCTGGATCAACGGCTCGGACACGCCCAGCGCGTTGATACGGTTACGCAAGGTGCCGAGGTTCTGGGTGATCGCACTGCGTGACAGCTCACGCAACTTTTCCGGCTTGATCGCCACGTTCAACACGAAGCGGTCACCGGTGTTGGCGCCTTCGGAAACGTTGAGGTCGGTGTACTCGTTGGCAATCGCATCCGAGGCGGTGGAGCGATCGGCGGCGGAACGCAGGATCACCGTGATGCCCTGCCCGGCAACCGCATTGCGGACCACCGACTCATAGCGGATGTTCTTCTGCCGCAACAGGCTGCGCACGTCGTCGGCGTAGCTGTTTTCCTGCTTGTCGATCGCGTCCTTCTGGTCGACCTGCATCAGGAAGTGCACGCCACCCTGCAGGTCAAGGCCCAGCGGCATCGAACGGGCACCGATCGCGCCCAACCAATGCGGCACGTTGGACTGCAGCTTGAACGCCACCGTGTAGCCGTCGCCTAGCAGTGCCTTGATTTCGTCCGAACCACTCTTCTGCACGTCGGAGTTGGCGAACGTGGCCAGCAGGTGGTCGCCCTCGACGAAGACCGACGTCACGGCAATTTTTTTCGCCTTCAGCCCGGCCTCGACTTTCTGTTTGAGGGCGTCGTTGATCGGCGGCGCTTCACGATTTGCGGTGACCTGCACCGCCTGCAGCGGCGGGAACGCGTTCGGCAGCGCGTAAATCACGCCGAACAACATCATCAGCGCGACCAGCGCGTACTTCCAGCGAGGAAAATCACTCATGCCTTGCATCCATCAAAGCCGCGGCAAAAGCCGCAGCGGTAGCAACAATCGGGAAAGAGGCTGCATCGCCATGACCACCCGAACCAAGCCGGGCGGCGCGCGACACGTCTTCAGACAGACTTCAGCGAACCCTTGGGCAATACCTGCTGCACCGAGCCCTTTTGCACCTTGACCTTGACGTTGGCCGCGATCTCGACGGTGATGAAGGTCTCGCCCACTTCGTCCACACGTCCGGCAATGCCGCCGTTGGTGACCACTTCATCGCCCTTGGCCAGGCCGGCAATCAGCGCGCGATGCTCCTTCTGCCGCTTCGCCTGCGGGCGGATCATCATGAAATACATAAGGCCGAACAGCACCACCATCATGATGATCATTTGCAGGCTTCCACTACTGGCCGGCTGCGGAGCCGCGGCCTGGGCGAGCACGGGAGAGATCGGAAAACTCATGGATTTGTCTCGCAAGTTATGGCGCTGTCGAGGTTTTCGACAGAATGCCTGAATAAAGATTCCCGATTATGCCATGCACCCCCCGGGCGTGCACGGCAGCTTCCCGGCCGGGTCACAGTCACTTTTTCCCCGCGAAAAGTAACGCTAACCCTGCTCAAACCCCGCGCAGAGCGTAAAATTTCGCCACAAACGCCTCCAGTGCCTGTCCGGCGATCGCCTCGCGCAGGCCCGCCATCAACCGCTGGTAGTAACGCAGGTTGTGCATGGTGGCGAGCTGGCTGCCGAGAATTTCATTGCAACGATCAAGATGACGCAGGTAGGCGCGGCTGAAACCGTTGCGGCAGCTGTAGCAATCACAGCCCTCCTCGATCACCCGAGTGTCGGTGGAAAACTTCGCGTTGCGGATACGCAACGTGCCTTCGGCGGTGAACAGGAAGCCGTTGCGCGCGTTGCGGGTCGGCATCACGCAATCGAACATGTCGATGCCGCGGCGTACGGCCTCGACGATGTCCTCGGGCCGACCCACGCCCATCAGGTAGCGCGGCTTGTCGGCAGGCAGCAAGGGCACGGTGAAATCCAGCGCATGGTTGCGCTCGGCCTCCGGCTCACCCACCGCCAGCCCACCGACCGCATAACCATCAAAACCGATATCGATCAGCCCTGCCGCCGAGCGTCGACGCAGGTTTTCGTAGACGCTGCCCTGCACGATGCCGAACAGCGAGTTCGGGTTCTTCAGCTCGTCGAAGGCCTGACGCGAGCGTGCCGCCCAGCGCAGCGACAGCTCCATCGAATCCGAGGCCACCTTCTCGGTGGCGGGGTACGGCGTGCATTCATCGAAAATCATCGCGATGTCCGAATCCAGCACTTTCTGGATCTGCATCGACACTTCCGGCGACAGGAACACCTTCGAGCCATCCACCGGCGAGGCAAATGTCACGCCCTCCTCGGTGATCTTGCGCTTGTGCGCCAGCGAGAACACCTGGAAACCACCGGAGTCGGTGAGGATCGGCTTGTCCCAGCCGATGAACTTGTGCAGGCCGCCGAACTTCTCGACGATCTCCAGCCCCGGCCGCAGGAACAGATGGAACGTGTTGCCCAGGATGATCTCGGCGCCGGTCTCGGTCACGTCGCGCGGCGTCATCGCCTTGACCGAGCCATACGTGCCCACCGGCATGAACGCCGGCGTCTCGATGGTGCCGCGAGGGAAGGTGAGGCGGCCACGGCGGGCAGCGCCGTCGGTGGCCGAGAGATCGAAGGTCAGGGAAGTCATCCGCGCAAGTTTACCCGCACGCTGCGCGCTCGGCTCGCTCTGCCGGACTTCAAGCGGGACGCTTCATCGCGAAACGATCGCGCGTAGTGCTGTAGAAACTTCCGCTGAGGCGGCCCACCAGATCAAGCTTGGCCGGGTCGACATGGCGCTCGTCCGTCATCACGGCAGCGTCGATGTGCCCCAGCAGCACCTTGGCAAAAATCAGGAACTGGCGCGGACTCTCAGCCGGATAAGGCTTGATTTCGGCCAACTCGCATTCGAATGCCACCGCCGCAGCGGCGATCCGCGGCGGCTTGACCAGGCAGCTGGGCACGGTCTCAATACCCGCCAAGGCAAACTCGCTCTGATCGTGCGGCAGCGTGGCCGAGGTGACGTTCATTGTCTCCGCCGCTGCACGGCTGACCAGGTGAATCACCAGCTCGCCGGTGTCACGCACGTTTCGAACGGTGTCCTTGATCCGACCACCGGCATGCAGCCCGACGTTCACCAGCAGCGTCGCCGGCTCATCGCAGATCACCTGGAAAAAGCTGAAGGGCGCCAGATTGGCGACGCCGCTGGCGGATATCGTCGAGACCCACGCAATCGGGCGCGGCGTCACGGTGGAAGACAGCCATCGGTAGGACTCGGCGGCGTCGAGCTGGGTGAAATCCACTTGCATGAGGATGCTTACTCGCCGTGTGGGAGGATCAGCATCGAATCGCCATACGAGAAGAAGCGGTAGCGCTGCTCGACCGCATGCCGGTAGCTGTCCAGAATGAATTCCCGCCCTGCCAATGCCGACACCAGCATCATCAGGGTCGATTGCGGCAGGTGGAAGTTGGTCAGCAGGCCGTCGATGCTGGTGAACTGATAGCCGGGGAAGATGAAAATCTGCGTCTCGCCGGCAAACGGCTGCAGCTCGCCGCCCTTGCTCGCGCTTTCCAGCGCGCGCACCACGGTCGTGCCCACGGCGATCACCCGGCCGCCGTTCGCTCGAGTGCGCTGGATCTGGCCTACCAATTCCGCGCCGACGTTGAGCCACTCGGTATGCATGTGGTGATCTTTGAGATCATCCGCACGCACCGGCTGGAACGTGCCTGCGCCGACATGCAGGGTGACATAGCCAAACTCGACACCGCGCTCACGCAGTCGTTGCAGCGTCGCCTCATCAAAATGCAGACCGGCGGTCGGCGCCGCCACCGCGCCGGGTTCACGCGCGAACACGGTCTGGTAGCGCTCCATGTCGCTGGCATCGGCATGCCGCTCGATATACGGCGGCAGCGGCATCTCGCCCAGCTTCAGCAGCAGCTTCTCCAGCGGCTCGGACGCTTCGAAACGCAGGCGAAAAAAGCCTTCATCACGCCCCAGCACCACCGCATGGCTGCCATCGGCCAGCGCGATCCGGCCACCTTCTTTCGGCTTCTTGCTGACGCCGAGCTGCACTATCGCCTCGTGTTCGCCGGTGAGCCGCTCGATCAGGATTTCCACCGCGCCACCGGTGTCCTTGTGGCCATAAAGGCGCGCCGGCAAGACGCGGGTGTCGTTGAACACCAGCAAGTCACCGGGCCGCAGAAAGTCGGGCAGCTCGCGAAACATGCGGTCCTGCCGCGACTGCGCCGGCACATCAAGCAGGAGCATGCGGCTAGCCGAACGCTCGGCCAGCGGGGCCTGCGCGATCAGCTCGGGTGGCAGTTCAAAATCGAAATCGGACTTCTTCAAGACGGTGACGGCCAGCGTGGATAACGCGGCATTATCTCGCAGCAGGCCGCTTCTTGCGAAATCCCCGGGTGCGCGGCGCTACAGCCAACCTTTCTGTCGCGCCAGCCGGAACGCCTCGATGCGATTGGCCACGCCGAGCTTGCCGATCGCCTCGGACAGATAATTGCGCACCGTGCCGTGCGAAAGATTCAGTTGCGTGGCGATGTCACCGGCCGACTGGCCTTCGCCCGCCAGCCGCAACACCTGGCGCTCGCGGTCGTTCAAGGGATCGGCTTCCGACCATGCTTCCAGCGCCAGCTGCGGGTCAATCGCGCGACCACCGCGATGCACCGTACGCAACGCCTCGGCCAGATTCTCCGCCGGCGCATCCTTCAGCAGATAGCCGGACACACCGGCATCCAGCGCACGACGCAGGAACCCGGGGCGAGCAAACGTGGTGACGATCACCACCTTGATCGGCAACTCCTGCCGCTGAATGCGCTGGGCCAGTTCCAGACCGGTCAGGCCCGGCATCTCGATGTCCGTCACCAGCGCATCGGGCTTGTGCTTCTGGATATCGCGCCATGCGGCCTCGCCGTCAGCCGCCGAACCGAGCACTTCGATATCTGATTCCAACTGCAGCAACGCCGACAGCGCGCCACGCACCATCGCCTGATCTTCGGCCAGCAACACGCGAATCATGGGTTTACCTGTCTGTCGAAAGGGGGGCGCTGGCGCAGAAACCGCAGCAGCCGCTCAGGCCGCAGGATAGCTGGAGCTGGCCTGCACCGGGTTGACTGCCGACGCCACGCGCGAGGACTCGACCAGGCGCAGCACCGGCACGGGCACGAGCACCCGCAACTGCGTGCCACCCCCTAACGGGGATTCGACGCCCAAGGTTCCACCCATCGCGCGGACACGCTCGCGCATTCCGGTCATGCCGTTGCCATCGCGGGCAAGGCCGCCGCGACCGTTATCTTTGATTTGCATGCAGACCGCAGCGTGCTCCCGGCGCAGCTCGATGCGCACGCAACTGGCAGCGGCGTGCCGGGCGATATTGGTCACCGCCTCGCGCAACACCAGTGACAGTCCCCGCTCTATTTCTGCCGGCATGTCGACCGGCGACGCGTCGTATCCCAGATGCACGCGAGACGATTCAAGCAGCAACCGCGCCGACGCCATCTCCGCTGCCAGGTCCGTAGCGCGAATGCCGGTGACCGCACTGCGCACTTCGGCCAGCGCATGTCGCGCAACTTTTTCGGCCTCTTCCACTTCACGTTTCGCTGCCTCGACATCGCGATCGAACAACTTGCGCGACAACTCCAGCTTCAGCGTGATCAGCGACAGCGTGTGCCCCAGCAAGTCGTGCAGGTCACGGCCGATCCGTTCGCGCTCCGCCGTAGCGGCGAGCCGGCGTACCTCGTCATGGGAAAGGCTGAGCGCCGCATCCTTTTCGTGTTGTAGTTGCTCGACGGTTACGATGGTGCAGATCACGAACACGGTGACCGGCATGATTACCAGCAAGGCGCTCGGGTAACCGATCCACCACGCCAGCCCCACATAGATCGCATTGAGCGCCAATACCTGGAGCGCATAACTCCGGAACTGCCGCCGGTCGCAGTGACTGAGCATCACGCAGGCGTACACGAAATAGCTGAGGCCGCTGGGATACCAGCGCATCAGACCGAAGCACAGCACCGCCATGCCCCAGGCGTAGCGATAGGCGGTCCGACGCGAAGCCAGCTGCATCCTGGCAAACAGCAGCAGAAACACCGGATACGAGGCCAGCGTGAACAACAGCCAGGTCGTGGTGTAGCCGCGCAATCCGTGGTCGAACATCGGCGTGATGAAGATCCACAGCGACCACAACAGATGCACGCTGTCGGCCCATGGCGACTTGCCGCGTCGCAAGTCGTCGGCGACGGCGGAATCCTGGGCCGGAAGGAACCATCGGCTAATGAAGGCGGGGATCATGGCGTGTCGTTTCGCGGAATGGGCAGGCTGCATCGCATGCTACTTCAACCATGCCGGCGCAAGCGCCGCGCCGCCAGCAGCAGGAAGCCGGCCGTGAACCCCAACAGCATCAGCACATGCGCGAACAGCGGCTGCTTGTTCATGCCCACCGCGGCCAGAGCCAACATGTCCAGGTGATAGCTCGGCCAGATCGGCGCGATCTGCTGCAGGAACTTCGGCAGCATCGGCAAGGGGAACCACAAGCCTGACATGAACGACATCGGCAGATAGATCAGCTGCAGCACACCGGGTGCACCCTGCCCCTTGAACACCGTGCCGACAAACATGCCCAGCGCACAGAACGGCAACACGCCAAGTACGCCGACCAGCAACAAGGCACCGACCTGCGGCGCGGCCAGCGACACATGGCCCAGTGTCGTCGCCATCGCCAGCAGCAACAGGATCACTCCGGCGGCAGCCACCATCGCCATCACCATCTTGCCGATCAGATAGGCACCCGGCGGCATCGGCAGCGCACGCTTGAAAGTCAGCAGGCCACTGTTACGTTCCAGCGCCAGCGACACCCCGAAGCCGAACAAGCCAGGGCTCATCACCCCGAATACACCGTAGCTGGCGAGCAGGTAGCGCGCCGCGTCGGCGCCGTTGGATTTAGCCATCAACACGCCAAACAACAGATAGAACATCCCCGGAAACAGCATGATTGGCAGCATGAAACTGGGGTTGCGCATGTAGCGCAGGCATTCGCTGCGCGCCTCTTCCAGGTAGGCACCCAGCACGCGACGGCGCGACATGGTCACGATGGGAACCGCCGTTACGTCAGTCATCACGATGTCCATTCAGGCAGCCTCACGCTGGTCGGAAGCCACCGAGGTGGCGGCGTCACGGGTAAGTTCGGTAAACGCTTCGGCCAGACCCGCACGCTGAACCTCCAGCTCGCTCAGTTGCAGATCGGCCTCCAGCAGGCGACGCACGACCGCCTCTGCCTCGGCAGTGACAATGTGCAGGCGCCCATCCTGCAGGCGGGTTTCGCTGACTCCGGGCCAGCTGCCGACGGCAGTCGCCGTCAGCGTGGTGACGCAGCGGATACGCTTTTGCGCCACGCGCGCGCGCAGCGTCTCGACCGTACCTTCATGGATCACCTTGCCGTGTGACATCACGCAAACGCGGTCAGCCAGCGCTTCGGCCTCTTCCAGATAGTGCGTGGTCAACAACACCGCGCAACCTTCGCTGATCAATTGGCGAATCGTCGCCCACAATTGCTGGCGCGCCTCGATGTCCATACCCACCGTCGGCTCGTCAAGAAACAGCAGTTCGGGGCGCCCACAGAGGGCTAGCGCGAATTGCACACGCCGTTGCTGGCCGCCGGAAAGTTTTGCGTAAGGCCGCTTGAGCAGGTCGGTCACTCCAGCCAGCGCTGCCGATTCCTGCAGCGAACGCGGGTTCGGGTAGTAGCTCGCGGTCAGGCGCAACAACTCGCCCACGCGCAGTGTCGGCGGAAGCTCCGCGTGCTGCAGCATCACCCCGATGCGCCGACGTGGTTCGATCGCCTGTGGGTCACCACCAAACAGCTGCGCGCTGCCCTCATCGACCCGAATCAGACCCAACAGCAAGGCGATCGCGGTGGTCTTGCCCGCCCCGTTCGGGCCAAGCAGGGCCAGCAGTTCGCCGTGGCGTACCAGCAAATCGGCGCCATCCAGCGCAGTGAGCGAGCCGTAACGCTTGATCGCGCCGGCAAGCCGGGCAACCACCTGTTCTGCAGTATTCATCGAGCCATACCTTCTCTGGAATGCCTTGCAAATTAGGCTGTTTGGAGCGCTTTCCCCATGGGCCAGCGTCAGCCATCGCAGGTGACAGCCGTCACCCCGGGGGTACCGGAGACCCGGCCCGCCGCGTTATGCTCAGGGGATGATCTTGCGCAGCCAGCGCTGATCCGGTGCTCCGTAGCGGGTTTTTCACGCTGGAGTCGGTGATCAAGGCGGGTTTCGGGCCTACGTCGCCCATGTGCAGATCCATCGGCCTGCTTTGCGCTGGGTGCGAGGCGCCGACGTTTACCTCAGGAGAAAGTCATGGGTGTGATCAATCAGCTGCGCGAATTGCGCGATTTCGGCGGCAAGCCGCGCACCATCGGCCTGGATGACGCCAGCATCGAGCGCATGGCTGCCAACGACCCGTTGCTGGTTCAGGCGATTGCCGAAGCGGCGGCTCGCCACCATGAGCTGCGTGCCGATCTGGGCGACTTCCTCAAGCTCGATGAAACCGAGCAGCTGGCCCAGGCACAAGCCGGTTTCGTCAATTTCTACCCGGACGATGCGATCAATCCTTACCTGCCGGCCGCAGCCCGTGGCCCGTGGATCGTCACCCTGAAAGGCGCCGTGGTGCACGACAATGGCGGCTACGGCATGCTCGGTTTCGGCCACAACGACGCAGCGATTCTTGCTGCCCTTGGCCGCCCCCAGGTGATGGCGAACGTGATGTCGCCCAGCGTGGCGCAGCTGCAGTTCACCAAGGCGCTGAACAAGGAACTGGGTCGCAGTCGCGGCGGCAGCCCGTATACGCGTTATATGTGCCTGAATTCGGGTTCCGAGTCGGTCACCCTGGCCTGCCGCATTGCCGACGTCAACGCCAAGAACATGACCGACGAAGGTGGCCGCTACGCGGGCCGCACGATCAAGCGTCTCGCGGTAAAGGGCGCCTTCCACGGCCGCACCGAGAAGCCGGCGCTGTATTCCGACTCCAGTCGCAAGGCCTATCAACAGAACCTGGCCAGCTATCGCCACGAAGACAGCGTGATCACGGTGGCGCCGTATGACGTCGCCCAACTGCAGGCGGCGTTCGCTGATGCAGACAAACACGGCTGGTTCATCGAGGCGATGTTCCTTGAGCCAGTGATGGGCGAAGGCGACCCGGGCCGCGCCGTCACGGCCGAGTTCTACAAGGCAGCACGCGAGTTGACCAGCGCACACGGCAGTCTGTTGTTGATCGATTCGATCCAGGCCGGCCTGCGTGCACACGGCGTGTTGTCGTTCGTCGACTATCCCGGCTTTGAAAATCTGCCGCCGCCGGACATGGAAACCTTCTCCAAGGCGCTCAATGCCGGGCAGTATCCGCTGTCGGTGCTGGCCGTCACCGCCGCTACCGCCGAGCTGTATCGCAAGGGCATTTACGGCAACACCATGACCGCCAACCCCCGCGCACTGGACGTGGCGCTGGCCACTATGGGCGAACTCAGCGATGCCGTGCGCAACAACATCCGCGAGCGCGGCAAGGAATTCGTCGACAAGCTCAACGCGCTGAAGAACGAGCTGGGCGGCCTGATCACCAAGGTGCAAGGTACTGGCCTGCTGTTCTCCTGCGAGCTGGCCCCGGAGTACAAGTGCTACGGCGCCGGTTCCACCGAGGAATACATGCGCGAGCATGGCATCGGCGTGATCCACGGCGGCACCAACTCGCTGCGTTTCACCCCGCACTTCAACGTCACCAGTGCCGAAGTCGACCTGGTCGTCGCGCATGTGCGCAAGGCCTTGCTGGAAGGTCCGCGCAAGGCCAAGGCCGAAGCAGCCTGACCACCTGATCCGTCAGGGTTCCATCGGAGGCCACCCCGCTTGCAGCGGGGTGGCCTCCGCGTTTCCGCGGGCGTGTTGCAGATTGCGTATCGGCGCGGTTTCGGCCATTCGCGTAATCGCCAGCAGCCCGACGACAACCGCAGCGATCAGGTACCACGCCGGTGCCAACGCGCTGCCGCTGATCCGGGTGAGCCATGCCGCCATGAACTGCGTCGAACCGCCGAAGATGGCGATGGCAACCGCATAGATCATCGACAGCCCGCCGGAGCGGATCGCTTGCGGCAATGACTCGGTGATGGATACCAGCACCGTTGCTGTCGACAGCGTCGAGGCGACCGCGAGCAACGTACAAACCCCATACAGAGCCGGTCCGTTGCGCCAATGCCCGATCACCCAGAAACACGGAAAGATCGCCAGCAGCAGCACGATCCATGGCACCACCATCACCGGTTTGCGACCGAACCGGTCGGACAGCCAGCCACTGATCGGATCGCAGATCACGCCACTCAAACCGACCGCCACAGTGGCGCCAAGCGCAACTTTCGTGGGCATGCCCAGCGTGCTGCCAGCGTAGGTCGTCATATAGTCGAGGATGTAATTGGTGGTAGTGGCCGCCGCGAGCATCGCCAGCGCCGGCAGCGCGATCTTGCCGTAGCCGCGCCAGGGCGAACTATCGCCATGCGACCTTGCATTCTCTGCTACGGACAATGTCTCGCCGAGCGAGCGGCGCAACACCAGGCCGAAGGGAATGATGATGGCTCCCACCAGCAAGGCTAACCGCCAGCCCCACGCATCCAGCGCAGACTCATCGAGAACCGACGCCAGACCAACACCCACCAGGCCGGCCACCAGCACCGCGGCATCCGCACTCATCGCCTGCAGCGAAATATAGAGCCCGCGACGATGCAGCGGTGCTGCCTCCATCATGAAGGCGGTGCTTGGCCCCACCTCGCCACCCAGTGCAAAACCCTGCAGCAGACGAAAACCGATCACCAGAATCGGCGCGGCGATTCCGATGCTGGCATACGAGGGCGTCAGCGGCAGGCCGACTACCGCGATGCCGATCAGGGTGAACGACAACAACATCGCCGGCTTGCGACCGACCCGATCGCCCATGCGACCGATCACGAAGGCACCCAGCGGACGGGTCAGAAAACCTGCACCGAACGTGGCCAGCGAGGCCAGCAGACTGGCGCCCGGTGCGTGCGAGGGAAAGAAGGCCCGGCCGATCTGGGCCGCAAAAAAGGCATAGGTGACGAAGTCGTAGAACTCGATCGCATTGCCGACCACCACCGCGAGCACCTGCCGCACAGGCAGGGCTTGCTGCGGCCGTAGAGCGGACGCCAACCCGAACGCTGACCCTGCAGGCATCCGTTTCCCCTTGAGCTTCGTGAGCAGACGTGGCTTGCCGAGTCTTTGTCGTACGTGCGTCCACGGTTTTGGGGACACGGACTCGAAAGTGAATATGGCACGAAGTTCACGCTTGGACCAAGCCCACGCCCGAGCTGCGGCAGGAAGTACCTGCGGGGACGCAATATCGGCGTGATCTCTTGCGGCGGCAAATCGCTTCCGGGCGAGCGACCTTCGCTCCGTGGTGCACGGAAGTGGCCCGGTCGTGGCAATCGGCCAGGGGTTTGCTTGAAAAGCTCGACGATGCCAGGCCCGAAGCGCGTCTACCGCTTGCGCCGATGGTTCAGGGGCCGCCACCCATGACGCGTCGCCGCAGATGAATACTTCATGCATGCCGGGTTTCACCTACTCCCCGGATGCCCCCACCAGGCCTAGACTGGTACAGCCGGCAGCCGCCGGTTTCCCAGGGAGACCTCAACGATGTCGATTTCACTTCGTCTGCTTGTAATCGGTGCCGCCTTCGCCTTTGCCGGCGCCAGCTTCGCCGCCACGCCGCAAGCCAGCACCGCTGCACCGGCAAAGCCACGCACCGCACAGCAGCAGCGCATGGCTGACTGCAACAAAGAGGCAACTGGCAAGAAGGGCGACGAGCGCAAGGCGTTCATGAGTTCCTGCCTGAAGGGTCAGACCATGATGGCCGCGCCTTCAGCCAAAGCCACCCAGCAGGAAAAGATGAAAACCTGCAACGCCGATGCCAAGACCAAGGCGCTCAAGGGTGCCGATCGCAAGACCTTCATGAGCGGCTGCCTGAAGGGTGACGCTGCCGCACCTGCCGCGCACTAAGTTACCCCGGCCGTTGCCCACGCAGGCGATGCGTGCGTGGGCAACCGAGCTTCGCTAAGCTCACTGACTATTGCGCCACGCGCTGCCATTGAAGTCAGTTGCCATGAAGATCGTCGAAGTTCGCCACCCGCTGATCCAGCACAAGCTGGGCCTGATGCGTCGTGCCGGCATCAGTACCAAGGAATTCCGCGAACTGGCCTCCGAGGTCGCCGCCCTGCTCACCTACGAAGCCACCAAAGATCTGGAAACCGTCGAGGAAGAGATCGATGGCTGGGCCGGGCCGATCAAGGTGCGCCGGATCAAGGGCAAGAAAATTACCATTGTGCCGATCCTGCGCGCGGGATTGGGCATGCTGCCGGGCGTGCTCGACCTCATCCCTGCTGCCAAGGTCAGCGTCGTTGGCCTGCAGCGCGACGAGCAGACGCTGAAACCGATCACCTACTACGAGAAGCTCACCGGTCGCATGGACGAGCGCATTGCGCTGATTGTCGACCCGATGCTGGCCACCGCCGGCACTCTGGTTGCTACCGTCGACATGCTGAAAGCAGCCGGCTGCAAACGCATCAAGGGCCTGTTTCTGGTTGCCGCGCCGGAGGGGTTGGACCGAATTACCGCCGCCCACCCCGATATCGAAATCTATACCGCGTCGATCGACGAACGACTCAATGAACAGGGCTACATCCTGCCCGGCCTCGGCGATGCCGGCGACAAGATTTTCGGTACCAAGCAACTGCCGGCCAACGACTGAGTACCTGTCTTCTCCAGCCGGCATGCCCAGCGGCAGACTGACAGGCGGCGCGAGCTTCGATCAACTTTATCTGTGGCTCTGCCCCTCACCCGGCCCTCTCCCCGACGGGGAGATGGCCGGGTGAGGGAGAACGTCTATGGCGCTGCGCTTCCGAAGCGATCAGTCGCTTCGATCAACTGATGCAGGATGCCCGGCTCGAACCCCGAGTGACCGGCATCCTGCACAATATGCAGATCGGCTTCGGGCCACGCGCGGTGCAAATCCCATGCGCTGCGCAGCGGGCAGACCACGTCATAGCGACCCTGCACGATGACCGCCGGAATATTGCGGATGCGGTCTATATTGCGTAGCAGCTGGTCGTCATGTTCGAAGAAACCACCGTTGACGAAGTAGTGGCATTCGATGCGCGCAAACGCCAGCGCGAATTCATCTTCGCCACTGGACTCGATATGGGATTTGTCCTGCCACAGGAAACTGGTGGCGCCTTCCCATACCGACCAGGCGCGTGCCGCGTCGGCACGCGTCTTCGCATCCGTGCTGGTCAAGCGGCGATGGTAGGCGCTCATCAAGTCGCCTCGCTCAACTTCCGGAATCGCGTTGAGATAGGTTTCCCACGCGTCGGGGTACAAGGCATCACAACCCTTCTGGTAAAACCACTCCAGTTCGGCGCGGCGCAGCATGAAGATACCGCGCAGAACCAACTCGGTGACCTTGTCCGGATGCGTCTGCGCATACGCCAGCGCGAGCGTCGAGCCCCACGATCCGCCGAAGACCTGCCAGCGATCAACCGACAGGTGTTCGCGCACGCGTTCGATATCAGCGACCAGATCCCAGGTGGTATTGCCGCTCAGTTCCGCGTGCGGAGTCGACTTGCCGCAACCACGCTGGTCAAACAGCACGATGCGATAGACCGCCGGATCGAAGAAACGTCGGCACTTCGGATTGGTACCACCGCCAGGACCACCGTGCAGGAATACCACCGGCTTGCCGTTCGGGTTGCCGCTCTGCTCGTAATACAGCGTGTGCAGCGACGAGACCTGCAACATGCCGCTGTCAAACGGCTCGACTTCCGGATAAAGCGAACGCAATGACGACGACATGGCGGTTCCTCATGAGCTCAGGCAAGCCCTGAAGACTAGCATGGGACTGCTTTTCCGGCTTTTCAGCCCTGCTCGAACAGCTTGCCGGGATTGAGAACGCCGAGCGGGTCGAACACCTTGCGAACGCCCTGCATCAAGGCGATTTCTGCCGCGCTGCGGGTGCTGCCAAGGTAGGCTCGTTTGACCAGTCCGATGCCGTGTTCGGCCGAGATGCTGCCGCCATGTCGCTGCAAGGTTTCGGCCAGCAACCGCGTCACGTGTTCGCATTGGGCGATGAAAGCGTCTTCGGCAAGTCCGTCGGGCCGCAAGACGTTGATGTGCAGGTTACCGTCACCGATATGCCCGAACCAGACCACTTCGGCCTGCGGATATTCGCGCGCCAGCAGTGCCTGCATCTCCTGCAGGAACGCCGGCACCGCGCTGACCCGCACCGACACATCGTTCTTGTAGGGCCGCCGCGGCGCCAGACTCTCGGTGATGCCTTCGCGCAGCCGCCACAATGCCGCCGCCTGCGATTCGCTGTTGGCGATCACGCCGTCGCTGACCCACCCCTGCTCCAGCGCATGTTCGAAGGCAGCCAACGCCGCGTCCTGCATGCGCTCATCCACGGCATCAAACTCGGTGACCACGTGATACGGATACTCGCCCTCGATGGCGCGCTGCGCGCCGTGCGCCAGCACGTGATCCAGCGCGTGATCGGTAAAAAATTCGAATGCCTGCAAGGCCAGCCGCGACTGAAACAGCGCGAACACCTGCATCAATGCTTCCATATCGGGCAGGGCCAGCAACATCACCTGCGATGGTGGTGGTGGATCGGTCAACTTGAGGGTCGCTTCGACCACGATGCCCAGCGTGCCTTCCGAACCAATCATGAGCTGGCGGAAATCATAGCCGCTGGAATTCTTGACCAGCCCGCGGTTGAGTTCGAGCAACTCGCCGCTGCCCGTTATCACCGTCAAGCCAGCGATCCATTCGCGCGTGTTGCCATACCGAATCACCCGGATACCACCGGCATTGGTGGCTATGTTGCCGCCAATCGAGCAGGAACCACGCGCCGCGAAATCGACTGGATAGTGCAGGCCATGCCCGCGAGCGGTCTCCTGTACGTGCTGCAGAATCATGCCGGATTGCACTGTCAGCGTGCGGTCCACCGCGTTGAAATCCACCACCTGGTTCATCCGTTCCAGGCTCAACACCAGCTCGCCATTCGCCGCCACCGCGCCGCCGGACAGACCCGTGCGACCACCGGACGGCACGATGGCTACATGGTGCTCGTTGGCCCAGCGCACAATCGTTTGGACGTCCATTGTTGTT
Organism: Rhodanobacter sp. AS-Z3; assembly: GCF_029224025.1. Lineage (NCBI taxonomy): Bacteria > Pseudomonadati > Pseudomonadota > Gammaproteobacteria > Lysobacterales > Rhodanobacteraceae > Rhodanobacter > Rhodanobacter sp. AS-Z3. The sequence continues at coordinate 1,707,393 of NZ_CP119392.1, read as the reverse complement.
GAAGGCAGCGCTATCGCGAGTGGGGCTGGTGTCCAGCGGCGGGTCCAGTCGCGGCCGTAGTGTTCCAATTCACCCGATGCCGTAAGCAGGCGCAGGTCAGGAAGGCGACGGGACAAATCAGCGAGACGCGGGTCGGACATGCTTCGGCTCCCAGTATCCACACAGACTGCCAGCAGCTCCGCGCCACGTCCAGTGTTGCAGTGCGACAAAAGCTCGCCTACTCTGAGGGTCTTCGCCGCCACCCGAAATGGAACAAGACATGCAGACTTCCTACCCGCGCCAGGACATCAAGGTTTTGCTGCTGGAGGGAGTCAGTGCCAGTGCCGTGGACGTGTTCCACCGGGCCGGCTACAGCAATGTCGAACTGCATGCGAAGTCACTGCCGGAAGACGAACTGAAGCAACGCATCAGCGACGCGCATATCGTGGGCATCCGCTCACGCACCCAGCTCACCGGCGAGGTGCTGAGTCATGCCAAGCGACTGATCGCGGTGGGCTGTTTCTGCATCGGCACCAACCAGGTGGATCTGGGCGCCGCACACAAATCCGGCGTGCCGGTATTCAACGCGCCCTACTCCAACACGCGCAGCGTCGCCGAGCTGGTGATTGCCGAAGCCATCATGTTGCTACGCGGCATTCCACAGAAAAATGCGCAGTGCCATCGCAGCGGCTGGTCGAAGTCCGCCAGCGGCAGTTACGAAACGCGTGACAAGGTGCTTGGCATCATCGGCTACGGCCACATCGGCACCCAGGTCGGCGTGCTCGCCGAGGGCCTCGGCATGCGGGTGATCTTCCATGACATCGAAACCAAGTTGTCGCTGGGCAATGCGCGCGCCGTATCAAGCCTGGACGAATTGCTCGAGCGCTCCGACGTGGTCACCTTGCACGTGCCGGAAACGCCTGCAACACAACTGATGATCCGCCATGAGCAACTGGCGAAAATGCGCGCCGGTGCCATGCTGATCAACGCCTCGCGCGGCAGCGTGGTGGATATCGACGCGCTCGCTGCCATGCTGCGCGACGGCCATCTCGCCGGTGCCGCCGTGGACGTGTTTCCGGTCGAGCCGAAGGGCAACGACGATCCATTCGTGTCACCGCTGGTCGGCATGGACAACGTGATTCTGACCCCGCATATCGGTGGCAGCACGCTGGAGGCGCAGGACAACATCGGTATCGAAGTGGCCAGCAAGCTGGTGCGTTACAGCGACAACGGCTCCACCCTCTCGGCGGTGAATTTCCCCGAAGTCACCCTGCCGGAACATCCGCACAGCCGACGCCTGCTGCACATCCACCGCAACGTGCCAGGCACGCTGTCGCGCATCAACGAACTGTTCTCGGCCGGCAATATCAACATCGACGCGCAGTTCCTGCAGACCGACAGCGAAGTGGGTTACGTGGTGATCGATGTGAGCGCCGACGAGGCACAGGCGAACGTGCTGAAGGCGCAACTTGCGGCGATTCCGGGCACCTTGCGCAGCCGGGTGCTGTACTGAGGGCGGGAACGGGGAACGAAGCTTGAACGCGTTTGCCTTGTTCCCCGTTCCCCGTTCCCAACAAAAAAGCGCCCAAGGGCGCTTTTTTTCTCTTGCCGAATTGGTCGGGGCGGCCGGATTTGAACCGACGACCCTCTGCCCCCCAGGCAGATGCGCTACCAGGCTGCGCTACGCCCCGATGATTTGGCAAGCTGGCAAGTCTAACAGCTTGCGCAGTGTGTTCGGAAGCCTTCAGCGACGCAGCAGAGTAAGGACTTCTTCCAGTTCCATGCGCACCTGACGCACGATCTGGTGTGACATGCTTTGCTCCATCCGGGCCTGCGGGCCTTCCAGTCGCGCGCGCGCGCCGGTGATGGTGAAACCCTCGTCGTACAGCAGCGAGCGGATCTGGCGGATCATCAACACGTCGTGGCGCTGATAGTAGCGTCGGTTGCCGCGACGCTTGACCGGGTTGAGAGCCGGGAATTCCTGCTCCCAGTAGCGCAACACGTGGGGTTTTACACCGCACAACTCGCCCACTTCACCAATGGTGAAGTAGCGCTTGGCCGGAATGGCCGGTAGTTCGGTGTTATTCCCTTGATCCAGCATAGCCCTCGACTCTCACCTTGAGTTTCTGTCCCGGTCGGAACGTCACCACACGGCGGGCGGAGATCGGAATCTCCTCGCCGGTCTTGGGATTGCGCCCTGGTCGCTGGTTTTTCAGGCGCAGGTCGAAATTGCCGAAACCGGACAACTTCACCTGCTCGCCCTCTTCCAGCGCTCCGCGAACTACCTCGAAATAGGCATCCACGAATTCCTTGGCCTCACGCTTGTTGAGGCCCACGTCGAGGAAAAGCCGCTCGGCCATCTCCGCCTTGGTCAGCGCCATCTCATCCTCGCAACTTCGCCTTGCATGTTTGCTCCAACGCAGCTATCGCTTCTCGTACGCAGCGGTCCGCGTCGTCGTCCGTAAGGGTGCGTGAAGCGTCCTGTAAAATCAAGCCCATAGCGAGACTTTTTCGGCCTGCTTCGACCCCTTTCCCGCTGTAGCGGTCAAACAGCCGAAGTTCCTGCAGCCGTTCGCCCAGCGTGCTGCGAACTGTCTGCTCAATCTGTGACCAGGCTGCCGCTTCCGGCACGTCCATGGCGATATCCCGGCGCACGGCCGGGAACCGGGCGACCGCCTTCGCTTGCGGCAGCCGGCGCCGAAGCACGGGCTCCAGTGCCAGTTCCAGCACATGCACGTCGGCTCCCAGATCGAGCGCCTTGGCCAGTTGCGGGTGCAATGCTCCGAGGTAGCCCACGGTATCGCCATCACAAGCCACCCGTGCACTGCGCCCCGGATGCAGCCAGCCCGGCAGGTCGTCGGCATGCACCGACCAGCGCTGGGGTTCGCCGCCCCAGGCGATCAGGGCATCCAGATCACCCTTGAGATCGTGGAAATCCAGCGTGCGCGAGGGTTCGCCCCACTGTTCGGCACGAGCGTTGCCACAGGCGACGATCGCCAGCGAGGGTGTTTCGACAGGCGGATTACCGGCCGCGAATACGCGGGCCACCTCGAACAAACGCACGCGTTCCTGCTGACGGGCGCGGTTGTGGCGCAGCGCATCCATCAGTCCGGGCAGCAGCGACGGCCGCATCACCGCCAGATCAGCGGAAAGCGGATTGGCCAGCGGCACCAGGTTTTTGCCGAAACCCCAGCTTGCCAGCAGGTCGGCCGCCACGAAGGACAGGTTGACGGCTTCGAAGTAGCCACGTGCTGCCAGTTGCTCGCGCAAGGCCAGCTCGTTGATACGCGCCTCCGGCTCGACCGCCAGGGTCAATGCACCGGCTGGTGTGGCCGTAGGAATGTTGTCGTAACCGAAGATCCGCGCGACTTCCTCGATCAGGTCTTCCTCGCGCTCGATGTCGAAGCGGCTACTCGGCGCGGTGACTTGCCAGCCTTCCGCAACCACCACCACCTGCATGCCCAGCGCGGTGAAGATACGCGCCACTTCAGCATCAGCCACCACAACACCCAGAACCCGCTGCAGGCGCGTGCGACGCAAGGTCACCGGCATTGGCGATGGCAGGTCGGCCAGGTTTTCGGCTACCAGCACTGGGCCGGCATTGCCACCGGCAATCGCCTGCAACAATTCGGTGGCACGTTCCAGCGCACGCCGCGGCAGTTCCGGATCAACCCCGCGTTCGAAGCGATGCGACGCGTCGGTATGCAGGCCCAGCTTGCGCGCGCGCCCCATGATCGCCGCCGGGGCGAAATGCGCCGATTCAAGAAAGATGTTCTGCGTGGCATCGGTGACGCGTGAGGCATGACCACCCATCACTCCGGCTACCGCCAGGCCTTTCTTTTCGTCGGCAATCAGCACGAAACCCGGATCGAGCTGCGCCTCGCTGCCATCCAGAATCTTCAAGGTTTCGCCCGCACGCGCGTGGCGCACCACGATGTCACCTTCGAGCGCATCGTTGTCGAATGCATGCATCGGCTGGCCGAGTTCCAGCATCACATAGTTGGTGACGTCGACCACGGCGCTGATCGGGCGCAGGCCCGCGCGACGCAGACGTTCAGCCATCCACAACGGCGTGCGCGCGGCCGGATCAATGCCTTCGACGATACGGCCGAGGTAGCGCGGCGCGTCTTTGCCTGCTTCCAGACGAATGCCACGACGCGCTTCGCTGGTAACCACTACTGCGGCCTGAACCGGCACCTTCACCGAACTACCAAACAGCGCTGCCACGTCATGAGCCAATCCCACCAGACCCAGGCAGTCGGGACGATTTGGCGTGAGTTTCAGTTCGAAGCTGGCATCGGGCAGACCCAGATAATCAGCCAGCGACTGACCAATCGGTGCATCCAGCGGCAGCTCCAGCAGCCCGGAGGCATCGGCGTCGACGCCGAGTTCCTTCGCCGAGCACAACATGCCGGCTGACTCGACGCCACGCAGTTTCGCCGCCTTGATGGCGATACCGCCGGGCAGCTTCGCGCCGACCGTCGCCAGCGGCACCTTGATGCCCACCCGCGCGTTCGGTGCGCCGCAAACGATCTGCAGCGGTTCGCCCTGCCCGGTGTCGACTTTGCACACCTGCAAGCGATCCGCCTCGGGATGCTTTTCCGCAGCAATGATTTCAGCCACCACCACGCCAGCCAGATCGTCGCCCAGCGGAGTGAGTTCCTCTACTTCCAGACCAGCCATGGTCAGGGCATGGGACAGGGTGCTGCGATCGGCCTGGATCTCGACCAGCTCGCGCAGCCAGTTCTCGGAGAATTTCATCGTTTCAGATTCCTTGCCGGCTTACGCGAACTGCTTGAGGAAGCGCAGGTCGTTCTCGAAGAACGCGCGCAAGTCGGAGACGCCGTAACGCAGCATGGCAAAGCGCTCCACGCCCAGACCAAACGCAAAGCCGGTATAGCGCTCCGGATCGATGCCGCAATTCTTCAGCACGTTCGGATGAACCATGCCGCAGCCGAGCACTTCGAGCCAGCGGGTGGAGCCATCTTCGGCATCCCAGCGAATATCCACCTCAGCCGACGGCTCGGTGAACGGAAAATAGCTGGGTCGGAAACGCATCTCGAAATCACGCTCAAAGAATGCGCGAATGAACTCGGCCAGCGTACCCTTCAGATCCGCAAAGCTCGAGGTCTCGTCGATCAGCAGGCCTTCGATTTGGTGGAACATCGGCGAATGGGTCTGATCCGAATCGCTGCGATAGACCTTGCCCGGCGCAATGATCCGGATCGGCGGCTGGCGACCGGCCATGGAGCGAATCTGCACCGGCGAGGTATGCGTGCGCAGCAGGCGGCCGTCACCAAAGTAGAACGTGTCGTGCATGGCGCGCGCCGGATGGTGCGGCGGAAAATTCAGCGCCTCGAAATTGTGCCAGTCGTCCTCGATCTCCGGACCGTCGGCACGCTGATACCCCAGCCGCGCAAAGATCGCACTGATGCGTTCCAGCGCGCGGGTGATCGGATGGATGCCGCCGCGCTCGCCATCGCGCCCCGGCAGGCTGATATCAAGCTTTTCGGAAGCCAGTCGGCGATCAAGCTCGGCCTGTTCAAGCACCTGCTTGCGCGCAGCCAGCGCGTCAGCCAGTTGTTCCTTGACCCGGTTGACCTCGGCGCCACGCGCCTTGCGCTCATCCGGCGCCAGTGCACCAAGCGTCTTCAGCGCGGCAGTGACAATGCCGCTTTTACCCAGCAGGCCCACGCGCAGCGCGTCGAGCGCCTCCAGCGTATCGGCTTTGTCGATATCGGCCAGCGCCTGCGCGGCGCGGCTGTCCAGATCGTCCATAAGATGCGCTTCTCGCTACTTCCCCTCTCCCCTTCGGGAGAGGGCGGGGTGAGGGGTCACTCTGCGCCGTCGCCTGATCGAAGCATGCTTCGACTGAAGTATGGGGCAAGCCCCGTACCCTCACCTCGATCCTCTCCCAAAGAGAGAGAAGGCAAACGCAAAAATCACTATCCAAAACGAAAACGGGGAGGAGGCATTGGCCTCCTCCCCGCACTTAACTTGTTCCTTCATCCCTGAAGGCGCAAGCCCAAAGGGCTGCACACAAATTACGCCGCCAGACTGGCCTTCGCTTTCTCGGCGATCACTTCAAACGCCTTGATGTCGTGCACGGCGATATCGGCGAGGACCTTGCGGTCAACGGTGATACCGGCCTTGCTGAGGCCATTGATCAGGCGGCTGTAGGACAGGCCAAACATGCGAGCGGCAGCGTTGATGCGCACGATCCACAGTGCACGGAACTGGCGCTTGCGCTGCTTGCGACCGATGTATGCGTACTGTCCAGCCTTGATGACGGCCTGGTTGGCTACGCGGAAGACTTTGCGGCGGGCATTGTAGTAACCCTTCGCGCGGCCGATGATTTTCTTGTGACGACGACGGGCGGTGACGCCACGCTTTACACGAGCCATGGTCTATCTCCTTACAAGTAGGGCAGCATGCGAGCCACGCCGGGCGCATCACACGCCTTCAGGTGGTTCGGTGCACGGAGACCACGCTTCTGCTTGGTCGACTTCTTGGTCAGGATGTGCGACTTGAACGCGTGACCGCACTTGATCTTGCCCGACGCGGTTTTGCGAAAACGCTTCGCAGCCGCCCGGTTGGTCTTGATCTTGGGCATGGAATGCTCCTTGAGTGGGACGACTCCGATATGGAGGTCCCGGTTTCTGACTGATCTGGCGGCGACCAGTACCCCGAGGGCCCAGCCACACTTTCCGTCCTGCCATGATCGGTGCACGACCCATCCAGGCGGGTCGAACCGGCGATTATACGGAGTTCGCCACTCCGATACCAGTAGGAGCGCACCCTGTGCGCGATGATCCTGGCCACGAAGCCGAAAACCATCGCGCACAGGGTGCGCTCCTGCGGGCAACGCGACACCCAAGGGTGTCGCGTCAGCTTATTTCTTCTTCGGGCCGATCATCATGACCATCTGACGACCTTCCAGACGCGGGAAGGACTCGATCTGGCCATTCTCGCCGACGTCTTCCTGAATCTTCTTGGCCAGGTTCTGGCCCAGATCCTGATGTGACATCTCGCGACCGCGGAAGCGGATGGTGACCTTGACCTTGTCGCCTTCTTCCAGGAATCGAAGCATGTTGCGCAGCTTGATCTGGTAGTCGCCCACGTCCGTGACCGGACGGAACTTCACTTCCTTGATCTCGACCTGCTTCTGCTTCTTCTTGGCGGCTTGCGCCTTCTTCTGGGCTTCGAACTTGAACTTGCCGAAATCCATGATGCGGCATACCGGCGGATCGCCGTTGGGCTGAATCTCGACCAGATCCATGCCAGCTTCCTGCGCCAGCGCCAGCGCTTCGTCGCGGGTCAGAATGCCAAGCTGTTCGGCATCCGCACCAATGACACGCACCCGCGGCACACGGATTTCCAGGTTACGACGATTGCCCTTGTTGTCGGTGGTTGCGATACCACGATCCTCCAGAAGAAGTAATGTCACTGACCGCCAAGGCTGAGCGTTTTCGCTCAGCGCCGGGTTTCGGTCTCCAATCGCTCGACGAAGTCGGCCAGCGTCATGCTGCCCAGATCCTCACCGGAACGGGTACGCACAGAAACTGTTCCCATCTCTTTCTCGCGGTCACCGACCACGAGCAGGTACGGCACTTTCTGCATCGTATGTTCGCGGATTTTATAACCGACTTTCTCGTTGCGCAAATCCGATTGTACCCGGAAACCTTTATCGACAAGGGTTTGCGTCACTTCGCGGACGTAATCGGCCTGCGCGTCAGTGATATTGAAGGCCACCGCCTGTACCGGGGCCAGCCAGGCCGGCAACAGGCCGGCATGGTGCTCGATCAGAATGCCGATGAAGCGCTCCATCGAGCCGACGATGGCCCGGTGCAGCATCACGGGATGCTTCTTTTGCGAATGTTCGTCGACGTATTCGGCGTCCAGACGCTCCGGCATCATGAAATCGACCTGCATGGTGCCGACCTGCCAGGCGCGGCCGATCGAGTCCTTCAGGTGGTACTCGATCTTCGGTGCGTAGAACGCACCCTCGCCCGGCAATTCCTCCCATTCAACGCCCGCGGCGCGCAGCGCATTGCGCAGCATGCCCTCGGTGCGATCCCAGAATTCATCCGATCCGATGCGCTTTTCAGGGCGCAACGCCAGCTTGATCGCCAGGTCGGTGAAGCCGAAATCGCTGTAGACCTTCATCGCCTGCAGGTGGAACGCGGTGACTTCCGCCTCGACCTGCTCCGGCGTGCAGAAAATGTGTCCATCGTCCTGGGTGAATGCACGTACGCGCATGATGCCGTGCAACGCGCCAGACGGCTCGTTGCGATGGCAGCCACCGAACTCGCCGTAGCGGATCGGCAGCTCGCGATAGCTGTGCAGGCCGGTGTTGTACACCTGCACGTGACCCGGGCAGTTCATCGGCTTCAGCGCGAAGGTGTGCTTTTCCGACTCGGTGAAGAACATGTTCTCGGCGTAATTGTCCCAATGGCCGGAACGCTTCCACAGCGACACATCCAGCACCATCGGACAACGCACTTCCTGATAGCCACTCTTTTTGTAGACACCGCGCATGTACTGCTCGACCTGCTGCCAGATCGCCCAGCCGTTGGGGTGCCAGAACACCATGCCCGGACTTTCTTCCTGCTGGTGAAACAGGTCGAGCTGCTTGCCGATTTTGCGATGGTCGCGCTTCTCGGCCTCTTCCAGTTGGAACAGGTGCGCCTTCAGGTCTTTGTCGTTGAGCCACGCGGTGCCGTAGATGCGGCTGAGCATTGCGTTGTTCGAATCGCCGCGCCAATAGGCACCAGCTACCTTCATCAGCTTGAATGAGTGCAGCTTGCCGGTGTTTGGCACATGCGGGCCGCGGCACAGGTCGGTGAATTCGCCCTGCGAGTACAGCGACAGGTCTTCGTTGGCCGGAATGCCTTCGATGATCTCGGCCTTGTAGTTCTCGCCCATGCCACGAAAGAACGCCACCGCCTCGTCGCGCGATTTCACGCTGCGGGTCACCGGCAACTGCTCGGCGACGATTTTCAGCATTTCCGCCTCGATCTTCGGTAGGTCATCCGGGGTAAACGGACGCTCATAGGCAAAGTCGTAGAAGAACCCGTTGTCGATTACCGGACCGATCGTGACCTGTGCGCCGGGGAACAGCCGCTGCACCGCCTGACCCATCAGATGGGCCGTGGAGTGGCGCAGGATTTCCAGCGCCTCCGGGCTTTTCTCGGTGACGATCTGCAGGCTGGCATCATGTTCGATCAGGTAGCCGGCATCGACCAGCTTGTCGTCGACCTTGCCAGCCAACGTCGCCTTGGCCAGACCGGCGCCGATGGAAGCGGCCACGTCTTGCACGGTAACGGGGTGATCGAACGGCCGTTTGCTGCCGTCGGGTAGCGTAATTTCAATCATGGGAACCATTCTCTGGAAAGCAAAAAAGGGCGTCCGCCCTTCTCTGAAAATAACAACACAAGGCGCGGTGGATTAACCGTGCAAGCAGGTAGTCGTCATGTCACACACTCGACCTGCGCGCAGGCCACCTTGGGCTTGTGGATGCTGCTGAAACGCTAGTTTAGCCCAAATTTGCCGTCAATCCCCTCCGCCAACGCCTCGGCTTGACCCAGGCGCATGGTCGATACCGAGGGTTATCCGGCGCGGACATCACGGCTTCAGAACGGCTTGGCAATCACCAGCCAGAGCACACCCAGCAACAGCAGCACCGGCAACTCATTGAACCAACGCATCGCCTTTGACGACGGCAGCGCCACACCCTTCATGCTGCGCTTGAGCAGGCGCCCGGCCCAGATGAAATAAGCCAGCAGCAGCGCCACCAGGGTCAGCTTGGCGTCGATCCAGTGCATGCCGGCGCTGACGTTCGGCAAGCTTTGCGGAAACACCCGCCAGCCCTGCCACAGCGCCAGTCCAAACACGAAGGCGATGCCGAACATGTTGTGGCCGAACTTGTACAAACGTCGCCCCATCAATTGCAGTCGCGCCTGCACTGCGGGCTCACCGGCACTTTCGGACAAATTCACCAGTATCCGCGGCAGGTAGAACACCGTAGCCATCCAGGCGATAACGAACAGCAGGTGCAACGACTTGATCAACAGATAGGTCATGAAGGAAACGAATGGCCACTGCGGCGTGCAGCAACGGGATGATAGCGCGGGCGCGGTTGCTCAACCTGCCGCCGGCCCCACGCGTTCCAGCAAGGCCTGCAGCAAGCGCTGCTGCACGGCCTCGTTGAGCGGCGCATTGTGCCGATCGGTGAGCTGAAAGAAATCCTCCACGCGCTCGCCGAAGGTGGCAATGCGCGCATCGTGCACGCGCACGCCCGCGCTCGACATCACCTGGGCCACCGCGGCCAGCAACCCCGGACGATCCGTACCGATCAGTGCCAGTTGCGTGCGATCACCCGCCGCATGGAAGCTGATGCGCGGAGTCATCTGGAAGTGCTTCTGATGGCGCGACATGCCGCGCTTGCTCGGCTGCACGCCAGTGGACTGTGCCAGTGCACGCTGTAGCCGCTGCTGCAATTCCTCAGCGCGGGCCAGGCTTACCGGCTGCTGGCTGTCTGCGTCGAGCAACAGGAAAGTATCCAGCGCCATGCCGGTCGTTGAACTGAGAATGCGCGCCTCCATCACCGAGAAACGCAAGCGATCGAGCACCGCGGTCACCGTGGCGAACAGACCATCGCGGTCGGGCGTATAAACAAACAATTCGGTACTGCCGCGCACCGACAACGGATGCACGGCCACCAACGGCACGGCGCCGTTTGCATGGAGGATGGCCGCGGTCTGCCAGGCGATCTGCTCGGGCCGGTGGCGCAGGAAGCTCAGTTGCGGAAAGCCCGCCCACACGCGAATCACTTCTGCTTCGACATGTCCCTCATCCAGCAACAGCGCCAGCGCATATTCGGAACAATCGCGCACACGCTCGCCGATGTCGCGAGGCAGTTCCACGTCGCTGCGCAGCGCATAGCGAGTGCCGGTATACAGGTCAGCCAGCAGGCGGTCCTTCCAGCCATTCCACAGCCGCGGACTGGTGCCGATGATGTCCGCCACGGTCAACAGGTAGAGCTGGCCCAACTGCTCGCGATTGACCACCAACTCGGCAAAACGATGCACGACGTCAGGATCGGTGATGTCCTGGCGTTGTGCCGTGGTGCTCATCAGCAGGTGGTGGCGTACCAACCAGGCAATCCGTTCGACATCGGCAGGTGGCAAGCCAAGACGGCTGCAGAATGCTCTCGCATCCTGCTCGCCCAAGATCGAGTGATCGCCGCCGCGTCCCTTGGCAATATCGTGGAACAACCCGGCCAGCAGCAGCACTTCAGGCGTCGGCAGGCTGGCCCATATCTCGCAGCCCAGCGAAAACTCACTCTGCGCCGCCGGATCGGCAAAGCGCGCCAGGTTGCGCAGCACGCGCAAGGTGTGCTCGTCGACCGTATAGACATGGAAAAGGTCGTACTGCATGCGCCCGAACACCTTGCCGAAAGCCGGCAGGATCGCCGCCAGCAAGCCGTGTCGATTCATTCGCCACAATGCCTCCACCGCGGGCGCACCCCGACGCAGCAGATGCAGAAAAGCCGCCAGCGCCTCGCGGTCATCGGCCAGCGCGTCCGCGTGCACGGCGGTGGCCTGATGGATGCGGCGCATGGTGTCCGCGGTGAAGCCGACCAAGCCAGGCTGATCCAGCCGGGCAATAAAAATTTCCACGAGTGCGGCCGGGCGTCGCATGAACAATTGCGGATCGATCGCCGCCAGTCGCGATCCATAACGCACGAACGCCTCGCCGACGGGTAGCGCCTCGCCGGGTGACTCCAGCATTTCCTCGAAGCGCTCGGCCACCTGCACACCAAGCCGTTCCACCTGGCTGGCTGCGCGATAATAGCCCTGCATGAACTGCTCGACGCCGAGATTCTTCGCGTGTTCGTCCTCGAAACCCAGTCGTTCGGCCAGCCCCCGTTGATAGTCGAACAGCAAACGCTCTTCGGGCCGGCCCGCTTCGAGATGCAGCGCATAGCGATAGCGGCGCAAGGTCGCCTCGGACTCTTCCAGAACGGCTTGTTCGGCAGGGTCGAGCAAGCCTTCGGTCACCATGTCGGCCAGGTCATTGGCATGCGCCAGCCGACGACCCATCCAGCGCAGCGAATCGAGCGTGCGCAAGCCGCCGGGGCCATCCTTCAGATTCGGTTCGAGGTTATAGGCCGTGTCGTCGTAACGCGCATGCCGCGCATTGCGCTCGGCCAGTCGCGCGGCCAGATACTCGCGCGGCGGCCACAGTCCCGGATCATCGACGATGGTGCGCAACACACCTTCCATTTCCGGATCGCCCGCCAGTCGACGCGCGTCCAGCAGGCTGGTGAAGACACTCGCTTCCTGCGCCGCAAGCGCGCGGCACTGAGCAGGATCGCGTACCGCGTGACCGACCTTCAGACCGATATCCCACAAGGTGGCAAAGCACTGTTCAATCGCGCGCAGCCGTGCCGGGTCCGGCGCCTCGGCCAGCGCCAGCAGATCCACGTCGGAACAGGGAAACAGCAGACCACGGCCAAATCCACCGACCGCAAACAGCGCGGCGCCAGCCACCTCACCCAGGCAGGCCATCCATACGTGAGCAACGACACGCGCCACCGATTCGCCACGACGATGCGCCAGTGCAGTGGCGTCAGCACCATCACGAAATGCGGTAGCCAGGGCCCGGTCAACATCACCCAGCAGCTGCCTCAGCGCACGCCGCGCCTCGGTAGCAACGCCTGAACGCGGCACCGCCACAGGCAGGCGTGGCAGCGGTGGCAAGGCAACAATGGACGCGGGCATGGCAAACCTTGAAGAACAAAAAAAGGGCGTGGCAACGAGTAAAGCACATCGTGCCTGACCCCGTTCCCCACCCCCTCGTTCGTGCTCCGCTTAAGCCTGATCAGGCCACGCGGTGAGAATCTCGAAGCCATCGTCGGTCACCGCGATGGTGTGCTCCCATTGCGCCGACAGCGAGTGGTCGCGGGTGACTACCGTCCAGCCGTCCGGCAATTGCCGCGTCTGCGGCTTGCCCGCGTTGATCATCGGCTCGATGGTGAAGGTCATGCCCTTCTTCAGCTCGATGCCGGTGCCCGCCTTGCCGTAATGGAGTACCTGCGGCTCGTCGTGATAAATCTTGCCGATGCCGTGGCCGCAGTACTCGCGCACCACCGAAAAACCGGCCGCCTCGGCATGTTGCTGAATGGCATGACCCACATCACCCAGCGTCGCACCCGGGCGCACCGCCTGGATGCCGCGCATCATCGCCTCGAAGGTGGTATCAACCAGTCGCTTGGCCAGCACCGAAGGCGTGCCCGCGATATACATGCGGCTGGTATCCCCGTGCCAGCCATCCTTGATGACGGTGACATCACAATTGACGATGTCGCCATCCTTGAGCACCTTGCCCACGTTCGGAATGCCGTGACAGATCACATGATTCACCGAGGTGCACAGGGTCTTCGGAAAGCCGTGGTAGCCGACATTCGCCGGGATCGACTTCTGTACATTGACGATGTGCTCGTAGGCAAGCCGATCCAGCTCTTCGGTGGAGACGCCCGGCTTGACGTGCTCCTTCAGCATGGCCAGCACTTCGGCAGCCAGCTTGCCGGCAACGCGCATGCCTTCGAGGTCTTCGGGGGATTTCAGGGTAATAGCCATGCATTCCACTTTCGATGTGGCGGCGAAAGCCCTCTGAATCCAGTGACTTGCCGCAGCGCCGGCGAACCGGCTACAATTTCCGAGTTTTGCTGATCTGACGTAACTGTTTTGGCAGTCATTCAGCGCAAAGCGAACCGGGATTGTAACCCTCAGCGGTTCAACACCCAAACCAACGCCACACACGCATCGGCACCGCCTTCGGGGTGCTGCGCCTCACCCACTCAAAAAATCGGGCAAGTCGCGGTCGAAGCCGGGGATGCGTGGAGGTCCCAACCCCCAGGTTCCTTCTTTGAAGGGAACCGACAATTCGGAGCGACACCCATGGCACAAGTCACCATGCGTCAGATGCTGGAAGCCGGCGTCCATTTCGGTCACCAGACCCGTTACTGGAACCCCAAGATGGCTCCGTACATCTTCGGCGCCCGCGGCAAGATCCACATCATCAATCTCGAAAAGACCCTGCCGCTGTTCACCGACGCGATGAATTTCCTGTCGGCGCTGGCGCAGAAGCGCGGCACCATCCTGTTCGTCGGCACCAAGCGTTCGGCCCGTGAGCCGTTGGCCGAAGAGGCTGCCCGCGCCGGCATGCCGTTCGTCACCTCGCGCTGGCTCGGCGGCATGCTGACCAACTTCCGCACCGTGAAGCAGTCCGTTTCGCGCCTGAAGGAACTGGAAGCAGCTGAGACCGACGGTTCGTTCGAGAAGCTGGTCAAGCACGAAGTGCTGGCCCGTCGTCGCGAACGCGACAAGCTGCAGGCTTCGCTGGGCGGCATCAAGGACATGAATCGCCTGCCCGACGCGCTGTTCGTGATCGATATCGGCCACGAAGACATCGCCGTGCTGGAAGCCAAGAAGTTGGGCATTCCGGTGATCGCCGTGGTCGACACCAACTACAACCCGGAACTGGTCGACTATGCGATCCCGGGCAATGACGACGCGATCCGCGCGATCCAGCTGTACGCTCGTGCTGCCGCCGACTCCATCCTCGAAGGCAAGGCCGCTGCGCCGGCTGCCGCCCAGGGTGACGGCAACGACTTCGTCGAACTGGACGAAGAAGGCAACCCGGTGGCCAAGGTTGATCGTCCGCGTCGCGATGCTGCTCCGCGCAAGTCTGCCCCGCGCCGCGAAGGCGGCCGTGACGGTGGTCGTGACGGCGGCCGCGGTCCGCGCAACGACGCCAGGTAAGCGCACCGACGGCGGTCACTGACCGCCGTCCGGTCCTGCCCGAGATCACCGCGCGGTGGCGTTCGTTCGCCATCGCGCCATTCACGTATTAGAGGAATGACGATGAGCAATATTTCCGCCCAACTGGTCAAGGAACTGCGCGAGCGGTCCGGTGCCGGCATGATGGAATGCAAGAAGGCACTGGTCGAGAACAATGCCGACATCGAAACCGCGATGGAATGGCTGCGCAAGTCCGGCCTCGCCAAGGCTGACAAGAAGGCCAGCCGCGTCGCCGCCGAAGGCCGCATCGTGGCCGCGCAGAGCGCCGGCAAGGCCGTGCTGGTCGAAATCAACTGCGAAACCGATTTCGTCGGCAAGGACGAGAGCTTCCTGAAATTCAGCGACACCGTCGCCGACGTCGCGCTGAATTCCGGTGCCACGGACATCGACGCACTGAAGGCCGCCGCTTACCCGGGTGCCAGCAATGTCGAGGAAGCCGCCAAGACGCTGATCGCTACCATCGGTGAGAAGATCGACGTGCGCCGCATGGCCGTGGTCAACACCGACGGCGTGATCGGCAGCTACATCCACGGCGGCCGCATTGGCGTGCTGGTGACGCTCACCGGCGGCTCCGAAGAGCTGGCCAAGGGCATCGCGATGCACGTGGCCGCGATGAACCCGGCGCATATCCGCGCTGAAGACGTCCCGGCCGAATTCCTGGCCAAGGAAAAAGAGATCGCGCTGAGCCTGATGTCCGACAAGGAAAAGGCCAAGCCGGCCGAGATCCTCGAAAAGATCATCTCCGGCAAGGTGCAGAAGATCGTCTCCGAAGTGACCCTGCTCGGCCAGCCCTACGTGCTGGACACCAATGTCACCGTCGCCGATGCGCTGAAGAAGGAAGGCGCCGACGTCATCTCGGTGGCCCGCCTGGCGGTTGGCGAAGGCATCGAGAAAGTGCAGGAAGACTACCTGGCCGAAGTGGCCAAGGCGATGCAGGGCTAAGCCTGCCAAGTCATTCCGCTACAGAAAAGGCCGCGAGCAATCGCGGCCTTTTTTTATTTGCCTTGTCGATGCCTTCCGAAAAGCGGATTCCCCGCTGCGATCTGCTTGCGAGCCGCACCGCAGCCTGAGCCAGCGAAAGCCGCAGACAATCTGCATCGGGCAACGCAAAGCCCGGTCGCCGACATGCTGCGGGCCCTGACCGGTCACGACCCGGCGAAGAACCAACGGCCATGAAGAGATGACGCTGCTTTTCGGCCGTATTCCAGGGTTTCCCACCCATCGTGTTTTGCGCGTCATGCCGTTGCATCCAGACCTTCCTCGTCTGATTGGTCGAAAAATATGCTGACCAGGCCCAACAAACGCCCCTGCCCCACGCGGCTGCCGCTACAATAAGCCGGTTTACCCCACACAATCCGGAGCCCCCATGAGCGACCAGCCGAAATACCGCCGCATCCTGCTGAAGCTCTCCGGGGAAGCCTTGATGGGCGAGGCCGATTACGGCATCGATCCCAAGGTGATCGGCCGACTGGCCGATGAAATCATCGAAGTACAGAAGACCGGCGTGCAGATCGGCATCGTGATCGGCGGCGGCAACATCTTCCGTGGCGCCGGCCTAGCCGCCGCCGGAATGGACCGGGTTACCGGCGACCACATGGGCATGCTGGCCACCGTGATGAACGCGCTGGCGATGCAGGACGCGATCGAGAAGCGCGGCGGTTACGCACGCGTGACCAGCGCCATCCAGATCCACGACGTGGCCGAGGATTACATCCGCCGCCGCGCGATCCGTCACATCGAAAAAGGCCGCATCGTGCTGTTCGCTGCCGGCACCGGCAATCCGTTCTTCACCACCGATTCGGCCGCCGCCTTGCGCGCGGTGGAAATCGGCGCGGACCTGTTGTTGAAGGCCACCAAGGTCGATGGCGTATACACCGCCGACCCGGCCACGCACCCGGAAGCCACCCGCTACGATCGTCTTGGCTACGACGATGTGATCGAGCGCAAGCTGGCCGTGATGGACACCGCGGCGATCGCGCTGTGCCGTGACCAGCAGATGCCGCTGCGCATCTACGACATGACCGTGGCCGGCAACCTCATGCGAATCATGCGTGGCGAGTCGATCGGCACCCTGGTCGACAACGGCTGAACGCGCCGCAAGCAGCCGCGCAGGCAGCCACTGCTATAATCAAACGTTGCACGATTCACCGGGACGCACGACATGCTCAATGACATCAAGACAGATGCGCAAACCCGCATGGGCAAGAGCATCGACTCGCTCAGGCACGACCTCACCCGCATCCGCACCGGCCGTGCCAGCACCTCGCTGGTGGACGGCATCAAGGTGTCGTACTACGGCTCGGACATGCCGCTGTCGCAGGTTGCCTCGGTCTCGCTGTCCGACGCACGCACCATCCTGATCACGCCGTGGGAAAAGAACATGGTGGCGCCGATCGAGAAGGCCTTGATGGCTTCTGACCTGGGTATCACGCCGACCACGGCAGGCACCGTGATTCGCCTGAACATGCCGGCACTCACCGAAGAGCGTCGCCGCGAGCTGGCCAAACGAGTCGGCCACGAAGGTGAGAACGCCAAGATCGCGATCCGCAACGTGCGTCGTGACGCCCTGCAGCAGGTCAAGGATCTGCTCAAGGAAAAACTGATCACCGAAGACGACGAAAGCGGCGCGGACAGTGATATCCAGAAGCTCACCGACCGCGCGGTGAAGGACATCGACGCCGTGGTCAAGGCGAAGGAAGATGAGTTGATGGCGCTCTGAGCGTCATCACAGCCACCATGACCGGCGCCGCAGCGGCCACGGTTCCGCGTCACATTGCCATCGTCATGGACGGCAACGGGCGTTGGGCAAAAGCGCGGCATCGCCCGCGCAGTTTCGGCCATAACGCCGGCCGCAAAGCCGTGCGTGAAGTGATCGAGGCCTGCGTGCGCGAAGGTGTGCAGGCGCTGACCCTGTTCGCCTTCTCCAGCGAAAACTGGCAGCGCCCGCAGGAAGAAGTGGGCGCACTGATGAGCCTGTTCGTCCGTGCGCTGGACAAGGAAGTGGACGAGCTGCACGGTCATGGCGTGCGCTTGCGCTTCATCGGCGACCTGGCGGCGTTCGAGCCGAACCTGCGCGAACGCATGCAGGCCGCAATGACACGTACCGCCAGCAACAGCAAGCTGCAGGTAAATATTGCAGTGAGCTACGGCGGTCGCTGGGACATCGTGCAAGCCAGTCGTCAGGCTGCCCTCGCCGTAGCTCGCGGTGAACTGCAGGTTGACGACATCGACGAGGCGCGACTGGCTCAGTGGATGAGCCTGGCCGAACTGCCACCACTGGATCTGTTCATCCGCACTGGCGGCGAATGCCGCATCAGCAATTTCCTGCTGTGGCAGGTGGCCTACGCCGAGCTGTACTTTACCGATACCCTGTGGCCTGACTTCGACCAGACTTGTCTGCGTCGGGCCATCGAAGACTATGCCCGCCGGGAGCGCCGCTTTGGCCGCACCGGTGAGCAGGTCGCCCCTGTTACGTAGAGGATTCCCATGCTGCTTCAGCGCATTCTCACCGCCCTGGTGCTCGCGCCGCTGACGATCCTGATCATCATGCTGGCACCCACCGGGATCTTCGGCGCGATCGTTGCACTGGCCTTCCTTGGTGCCTGGTGGGAATGGGCGAAGCTGAGCGGGCTGACGAACCGCTCCGCGCGGATGGCCCTGATGGCCGTCGCCGCCATCGTGTTTGGCTTGCTCTGGCTGGTTCAAGGCAGCGCCTGGACACCGTGGCTACTGGCCGCCGGCGTGGCATGGTGGGTGGTGGCCTGCTGGTGGTTGCGCCATTTCGCCTTTGGCGCGGCGCCGACCCGTGAAAACCTCGCGTTGAAACTGATTGCCGGTGCGTTCGTGATCTTTCCCACCTGGGTCGCCCTGACCAGCATCCATGCCCGCCTGCCGCATGGTCACTGGTGGACCTTGCTGGCGCTGCTGATCGTGTGGGCTTCGGACATCGGCGCGTACTTTAGCGGGCGCACCTTCGGCAAACGCAAACTGGCGCCGCAGATCAGCCCCGGCAAGACCTGGGCTGGCGCCTATGGCGCGATGGTGGCCGGCGTCCTGATTGCCGATATCGGCGGCTGGCTGCTCGGTGTCCGCGGCAGCTCGCTGCTCGCGCTGTCAGTGCTGGCGGCCATCACCGTTGCCATATCAATCGTCGGCGACCTGCTCGAAAGCCTGATGAAGCGACATGCCCAGGTGAAGGATTCCGGCAGCATTTTCCCCGGCCACGGCGGCTTGATGGATCGACTGGACAGCGTGTTCGCCGCGTTGCCGGTATTCGCCGCCGGTCTGTTGCTGCTGGATATCTGACATGCACAAGGTTGCCGTTCTGGGCGCCACCGGTTCCATCGGTGGCAGCACGCTTGATGTCATCGCACGCCACCCGCAGCACTTTCGCGCCACTGTGTTGACCGCGCACCGCCAGGTCGAGGCACTGGTCGCGTTGTGTGTGAAGCATCGCCCCGAGCTGGCGGTGATTGCCGATCCGGCGCTGGAAGCCGAGCTGGCGCGTCGTCTGGCTGCGGCCGGGGTGCATTGCGAGGTGGCCAGCGGCCATGACGCGCTGACTGCCGCCGTCTCCAGTGAGCTGTGTGACACCGTGGTGGCCGCCATCGTCGGCGCCGCCGGACTGGAATCCACGCTGGCCGCCGCACGCACCGGCAAACGGCTGTTGCTGGCCAACAAAGAATCCATCGTGATGGCCGGCTCGCTGTTGCTCGAAGCACTGGCTGCCAGCGGTGGCGTGCTGATTCCGGTCGACTCCGAACACAACGCGATCTTCCAGTGCCTTCCAGGCGGCCGACCCGACCTTGGCAAGCACGGTGTGCGTCGAATCATTCTGACCGCTTCCGGCGGACCATTTCGGGGTCGCGGTCGTGCTGAGCTCGCTGAGATCACGCCGGAGCAGGCCTGCAAACACCCCAACTGGGTGATGGGGCGCAAGATCTCGGTCGATTCAGCCACCCTGATGAACAAGGGCCTGGAGGTCATCGAGGCCCACCATCTGTTCGCCGCGCCAGCGGATGTCATCGACGTGGTGGTGCATCCGCAAAGCCTGATTCATTCAATGGTCGAGTATGTCGATGGCTCGGTACTCGCCCAGCTCGGCAACCCGGACATGCGCACGGCAATCGCTCACGCACTGGCCTGGCCGGAACGGGTCGAGTCCGGCGTAGCCTCGCTGGACCTCGCCAGTTGCGCCCCGCTGCAGTTCGAGCAACCTGACCTGGTCACCTTCCGCTGCCTGGCCCTGGCTTTTCAGGCGCTGCGCGCCGGCGGCGATGCCCCTGCAGTACTGAACGCGGCCAACGAGGTTGCCGTGGAAGCCTTCCTCGCTGGTGCGCTGCCGTTCCTGGCGATCGCTGACGTGGTCGAGTCCGTGCTTGCGGAACTGCCGGCGCAAGCCGTGGTCGATGTTGGAACGCTTTGTGAACGCGACGCCATGGCGCGGGCTGCCGCACGTCGCGTCCTGCGCAATGCTTGCTGATATTCTTGCTTCGATGACTTTCCGCCCCGGTACTTGATGACTTCCTTCTTCGGCTCGGTGTTCTGGTTGCTGGTGACGCTTGGCGTCCTGGTGACCTTTCATGAATTTGGCCACTACTGGGTCGCGCGCCGCTGTGGGGTCAAGGTGCTGCGCTTTTCGGTCGGCTTCGGCAACGCGATCTGGAAGCACATCGGCCGCGATGGCACCGAATACCAGATCGCCGCGATCCCGCTGGGCGGCTACGTCAAGATGCTGGACGCCCGCGAGGGCGAGGTCGACCCCGCGCTGCAGGGCCAGGAATTCACCGGCAAGTCGGTGTGGAGACGCATCGCCATTGTCGCCGCCGGCCCGGGTTTCAATCTGATCTTCACCATTGCTGCGTTCTGGCTGATGTTCATGCTCGGCCGACCGGATGCCGCGCCGCTGGTGACCGCCACGCCGCAAAGCATCGCCGCCCAGGCCGGCATCCTGCCCGGCGACCGCATCCTCAGCGTGGATGGTGAACAGGTCAGCACGTACACCGACGCGATGGACGGCGTGGTCAACGCGCTGCTTGGGCGCACGCCACTGCCACTGACCGTGCGCGGAGCCGACGGTCGTTCGCGCGAATTGGTATTGCCGCTGGACGAACTGCCGGCTGGTGAAGGCGTGGCCAAATACCTCGACCAATTGGGCCTGAAGCTCGCGTCGTCACCGGCTGTGGTCGCCAGCGTCATGCCCGGGCAACCGGCGGCCCTGGGCGGTCTGCAAGCCGGTGATCGCATCGTGGCGGTGAACAGCCTGCCGGTGGCCGACTATGCCGCCTTCCAGACGCTGGTGCCGGTTGAAGCGGCAAAGTCGCCACGCCTGACCCTGGCCATCGACCGCCATGGCAAGCCTGTGCAGCTGAGCGTCGAGGCGCGACACGAGTCGCTGCAAGGCCAGCCGGCTCGCTGGGTCATCGGTGTGATGGGCACGGGCCCGGAACAGGTCACCCTTCGCTATGGGCCGATCAAGGCGTTTTCCGCCTCGCTCGAAGCCACCTGGCGCAACACCGCGCAGACCTTCAACCTGATCGGCAAG
Organism: Rhodanobacter sp. AS-Z3; assembly: GCF_029224025.1. Lineage (NCBI taxonomy): Bacteria > Pseudomonadati > Pseudomonadota > Gammaproteobacteria > Lysobacterales > Rhodanobacteraceae > Rhodanobacter > Rhodanobacter sp. AS-Z3. The sequence goes on along the minus strand of NZ_CP119392.1, from coordinate 1,686,003 downwards.
ATGGTCAGCGGTCAGGCATCGACGAACAACCTGTCCGGCGTCATCGGCATTGCCTCGGTTGCCAACCAGTCCGCCAGCATGGGCCTGCCCTGGTTCCTCAATTTCCTCGCGCTGGTATCGCTGAGCCTGGCGATCCTCAACCTGCTGCCGATCCCGGTCCTCGATGGCGGACACCTGCTGTATTATGTTGTCGAGTTGGTCAAGGGTAGCCCGGTCAGCGAACAGACGATGGTGATCGGCCAGTACATCGGCATTGCCTTGTTGTTCACCCTGATGGGGCTGGCTTTTTACAACGATATTCACCGCATGCTGCCGTCGTGATGTTCCTGCACGACGACTGCGGCATTCACGCGACACGGCGGGCTGCACCAGCCGCAATGTGGTGCAACAACGTTCCTGGTCGCGCCCTGCCCTGGCAGGGAGCAGCTTTCTTTTTTCGAGACAGGGCCTGGCCCTGCCTCATGCTTCTGATCGGAGCGGCCGCGCTGGCCGCTTCATCGAAATAACCTAACGGAATCGACGATGAAGCGTATCGCCGCGCTGATCCTGCTTGCCTCCCTCTCCGCCAATGCGTTTGCGTTCGACCCGTTCGTGGTGTCCGACATCCGCATCGACGGCCTCAGCCGGATTTCCGCCGGCACCGTCTACAACTATCTGCCGATCAACAAGGGCGACCAGCTGACCAACGACGGCGCCCAGCGCGCCATCCGCGCGCTGTATCAGACCAAGTTCTTCAGCGACGTCGAGATGGATCGCCAAGGCAGCATCCTGGTGATCAAGGTGGTCGAACGACCGTCAATCGCCAAGTTGACCCTGCGCGGCAACAAGGACATCAAGACCGACGACCTGAAAAAGGGCCTGAAAGAGATCGGCCTCACCGAAGGCGAGACCTTTGATCGACTGGCACTGGACAATGTGCAGCAAGAGCTGATCCGGCAGTACTACAACCGCGGCAAGTACAACGTCTCGGTCGACCCGCACGTAACCCGTCTGGATCGCAACCGCGTTGCCGTGGAAATCGAAATCCGCGAAGGCAAGGCCGCCAAGATCAAGGAGCTGAACATCCTTGGCAACCATGCGTTTACCGACAAGGACATTCGCGAAAATTTCGAATCAGACACCACTGGCTTGATGTCCTGGTACTCGAAGAACGACCAGTATTCACGCGAAAAGCTTTCCGGCGACCTGGAAAAGCTGCAGTCCTACTATATGGATCGCGGCTATGCCGACTTTGGCGTGGACTCCACCCAGGTGGCTATTTCGCCGGACAAGCGCGCGATGTACATCGACGCCTCGATCAAGGAAGGCGAGATCTACAAGGTGACCGACGTCAAGTTGCTCGGTGACTTGATCCTGCCTGAGAAGACCATGCGCCAGCTGGTGTTCGTGAAGGAAGGTGAGACCTTCAACCGCGCCGCGATCGAAGCGAGCAGCAAGGCGATCAAGGCGGTACTGGCCAATATCGGCTACGCCTACGCCAAGGTCACTCCGATCCCGAAGCTGGACAAGGAAAAGCGCACGGTCGACCTGACCATGTACGTCGAGCCCGGCCAGCGCGTTTACGTGCGCCGCGTGGTGTTCCAGGGCAATACGCGCACCGAAGACGGCGTGCTGCGCCGCGAACTGCGTCAGCTTGAGGGCTCGTGGTATTCGCAGGCGGCCATCGACCGCTCCAAGGTGCGTCTGCAGCGGCTTGGCTATTTCAAGACAGTCGACATCGACAAGAAGCTCGTGCCTGGAACCCAGGACAAGGTGGATGTCACGGTCAAGGTCGAAGAACAATCCGCCGGCAGCATGCAGTTCGGCGTGGGCTACTCGCAATACTCCGGCATCATCCTGAATGCCTCGGTGTCGCAGAACAATCTGTTCGGCACCGGTGACAGTGTCTCGGTCAGCGGCGAGCGCAGCAGCTATTACACGCGCCTGTCGATGAATTACTACAACCCGTATCTGACCGACAGCGGCATCGGCCTCGGCTACAGCGCGTCGTATTCAAAGACCGACTACGGCAATACCGATTTCGCGAACTACGCCACCAGCGCGAAGAGTTTCTCTTCCTACCTGGGCATTCCGATCAGCGAAACCGATGGTCTGCGCGTGGGTCTGGGCATCAGTACCAACAAGGTAAACCTGTTCCCGGGATACAGCCCTCGGGTGCTGGTCGACTACCAGAACCAGATCGGCAACAAGACCATCCATACCTGGACTGGCACGCTGGGCTGGAACCACGACACCCGCAACAGTTACTGGGCTCCGACCCGCGGCGGCCTGATGTCGGCGTCGAGTGACGTCGCCCTGCCCGGCTCGACCGTGCAGTACTGGAAGCTCACCACCGAACTCAATCATTACTGGCCGATCGGCAAGGGCTTTGTGCTCTACCTCGATGGTCAGCTCGGTTACGGCAAGACCTACGGCAAGAACGGCATCACCGATGCTGCCTTCGATGCGCTGAACACGGCCACCCAGGCACAAACCCCGGGCCGTACTCTTACCGACATGCGCCAGGACCTGCCGTTCTGGCAGAACTACTATGCCGGCGGTGTGCGTGACGTGCGTGGCTTCCAGGACAACACGCTGGGACCACGCGTGTGCATCGACGGCAGCGTCCCTGATCTGAAGGGCATGTGCGGCGGCGGCGGTTACTACGCTCAGCCAATCGGTGGCGCGTTCAAGGTCTTGGGCACGGCGCAGGTGTTCCTGCCGCTGCCGTTCCTCAAGGACGTCAACACCGCACGCGTCTCGTGGTTCATGGACGTCGGTAACGCGTTCAAGGATTACAAGAGCTTCAACTCCTCGGAACTGCGGGCATCAACCGGCCTGTCGCTGCAGTGGCAAGCACCGATCGGACCGCTGATCATCAGCCTGGCCGTGCCGCTACGCTCGCAGGAGGCCGACCGTCACTATCAGGAACGCATCCAGTTCACCTTCGGCAGCCAGTTCTGAACACGTCCATCCGTTGAATCAGGAAAGCGCGGCCTGGCCGCGCTTTCTTTTGCCGGAAGGGTCGACTGCACGCCATGCCGCCACCCTTTACAATGGCCGGCAGTTCCGGAGCAAGCATGAGCACAATCCATTACACGGTGGCCGAACTGGCACAGCACCTGGGTTTGGTCGCCAACGGTGACGGCACCCGGGTGATCGACGGCGTCGGCACCCTGGCAGCGGCCGGACCGAGCCAGCTCAGCTTTCTCTCGAACAGCAAATACACCGTCCAGCTGGCGGCGACCCGCGCCGGCGTGGTCGTCCTGCGCGAAGCCGATCTGGCGCAGTGTCCCACCGCTGCATTGATCGCTAGCGATCCCTACGTGGCGTACGCAAAGCTGGCTACGCTGTTCGAGCGGGTGCCCGTCGCCCCTGCAGGCATTCATCCTGCTGCGGTAGTGGCCAACAGTGCGCAGATCAGCTCCAGCGCCAGCATCGGTCCCGGCTGCGTCATCGCCGAGCGCGCCGTGATCGGCGACAACGTGGTGCTGGGCCCGCACTGCATCATCGGCGAAGACTGCACGATCGGTGCCGACTGCCGTCTGGTGGCCCGGGTCACCCTGGTCACCCGAGTGACGCTTGGCCAGCGCGTACTGGTGCATCCCGGCGCAGTGATCGGCTCGGACGGCTTCGGCCTCGCTTTCGATCGCAGCGTGTCCGACCACGGTGGCTGGATCAAGCTGCCGCAACTGGGCGGCGTGCGCATCGGTGACGACTGCGAGATCGGTGCCAACACCACGATCGACCGCGGCGCACTGGACGACACCGTGCTGGAAGAAGACGTGCGACTGGACAATCAAATCCAGATCGCCCACAACGTCCACATCGGCGCGCACACCGCCATGGCCGGTTGCGCCGCGGTTGCCGGCAGCGCGAAGATCGGCCGCTACTGCATGATCGGCGGCAACGCCGGCGTGCTCGGTCATCTGGAACTCGCCGACGGGGTTACCATTACCGCCAAGAGCCTGGTGACGCATTCCATCCGCGAGGCCGGCGAATATTCATCGGGCGTGCCGCTGCAGGACAACCGCCAGTGGCGGAAGAATGCTGCACGCTTCAAACATCTGGACGAGTACGCGCGTCGCCTGTCGACGCTGGAGAAGGACAACAACAATGACTGACAACAGCGACCTCTTGACCCTGCCGATCGATGTGGAGCAGATCCAGGCCTTGCTTCCGCATCGTTACCCTTTCCTGCTGGTGGACCGGGTGGTCGAGATCGTACCCGACGTCAGCGTGGTGGCGATCAAGAACGTGACCATCAACGAACCGTTCTTCCAGGGGCACTTCCCCGGTCACCCGGTGATGCCCGGCGTATTGCTCATCGAGGCGATGGCGCAGGCGGCCGGCCTGCTCACCCAGATCAGCCGCCACATGAAAGGCGACCAGGTCAGTGCGCTGTTCTATCTGGTCAAGGTCGACAACGCACGCTTCAGTGCGCCGGTGGTTCCGGGTGATCAGGTGCGCATGGAAGTCAGTCTGAAAAGGTTGATGCGCAGCATGGGCATCTTTACCGCACGCTCGCTGGTCGACGGCAAGGAAGTGGCCAGCTGCGAACTGATGTGCGCAGCGAGGTCGGGCAAATGATTCATCCCACCGCGGTGATTGACCCGTCAGCCATCATCGGCGCCAACGTCAGCATCGGCGCGTACAGCGTGATCGGTGCCGACGTGGAGATCGGCGACGGCACCGTGATCGGTCCGCATGTGGTGATTGAAGGACCGACCCGAATCGGCCGCGACAACCGGATCAACCAGTTCGCTTCGCTGGGTGGCGATCCGCAGGACAAGAAGTGGCAGGGCGAACGCACCGAACTGGTGATTGGCGACCGCAACCTGATTCGCGAATTCACCACCATCAATCGCGGCACCGGTGACGGTGGTGCACTCACCCGGCTTGGCAACGACAACTGGGTGCTGGCCTATGTGCATATCGCCCACGACTGCCAGATCGGCAACAACGTGGTGTTCTCCAACTACTCGGCGCTGGCCGGACACGTCAGCATCGGCGACTGGACCATCCTTTCCGGCTACTCCGGCGTGCACCAGTTCTGCAAGGTCGGCGCCCACGCGTTCATCGGCATGGGCTGTCTGGTCGGTCATGACGTACCGCCGTTCGTGATGATGGCCAACGAGCAGCACGGTCGTCCACGCGGCATCAACAGTGAAGGCCTCAAGCGTCGCGGCTTCGATGCGCCACGCATCGCCGCGATCAAACGTGCCTACCGCACCCTGTACATGGCCGGTCTGTCGCTGCCCGAGGCACGCGAAAAGCTGGTCGAACAGGCCCGCGAAAGCGACGATGTACGCGCCATGCTGGAGTTCGTCGACCAGAGCGAGCGGTCGCTGGCGCGCTGACATGTGACTGACCAGCGTTGCATGCTGGTCGGAAGAACCCACACACGCCACGGCGTCCGCTTCACCCAGGAGACGAAATGCAAGACATCGACGTCTCCAAGCACACTCCCTTGATCGCCATGCTTGCCGGCGAAGAATCCGGCGACCAGTTGGGCGCGGACCTGATCGTCGCCTTGCGCAAGCGCTACCCGCAAGCACGCTTCGTCGGTATCGGCGGTGCGCGCATGCAGCGCGAGGGGTTTGAGTCCTGGTACGACATTGGCGAGCTGTCGCTGTTCGGCTTCAGTGAAGTCGTTCGCCATTTGCCGCGACTGCTGCGCCTGCGCAAGACGCTGGTTGCGCGACTGCTCAAGGCAAAGCCCGATGTGGTGGTCGGTATTGACGCGCCGGATTTCAACCTCGGCGTGGAACAACGGCTGAAACAGGCGGGTCTGCTGACCGTGCACTACGTCAGTCCCTCGGTCTGGGCGTGGCGCGAGAAACGCGCCGAAAAAATCGGCCGCAGCGCGCAGCGTGTGCTCTGTCTGTTCCCGATGGAACCGGCGATCTATGCGAAGCACGGCATCGACGCGCGCTTCGTCGGCCACCCGCTGGCCGATCGCTTCGCGCTGGTCTCCGACCGCGTCGGCGCGCGCGACACGCTGCAGTTGTCGCAGCAAGCACCCGTGCTCGCCGTGCTGCCGGGCAGCCGGCTGTCTGAAGTGGGCCGACTGGGCCAACCCTTCATTGATGCCGCCGTCCGCGTGGCAGCGGCGATACCCGGGCTGCAGGTGATCATTCCGGCTGCCAACCCGCAAGTGCGCGACCGACTCGCTGCCTTGCTGGCCAGCCTGCCGCAGCAAGGCAGCAAACCGGTGCTGATGGACGGTCAGGCACATGAGGCCATGCTCGCTGCCGACGTGGTGTTGCTGGCCTCGGGTACCGCCACACTCGAGGCAATGCTGGCCAAGCGTCCGATGGTGGTCGGCTATCGCGTGGCGCCCATGAGTTACCGGATTGCGCGCGCCCTGAAAATGCTGAAGACCGACGTCTACTCGTTGCCGAACATTTTGGCGCGTGCCAGCGGCATCGACATCGGCGGCGGCATGCTGGTACCGGAACTGATGCAGGAAAACTGCACCGCCGACAAGCTCGCGGCCGCCACGCTGGCGCTGTTTCAGAACAGCGAGCGACGCGGCACCATTGTCGCTGCGTTCGAGCACCTGCATCACGTGCTGCAAGGTGGTTTTCACGACCACGCCGGTGATCGTGCCGCGGCGGCGATTGCCGAGTTGATTGATCAAGCGCAAGACGGTGCTTGAGCATCCCGCTGCCGCCCCGCCTTTGAGCAGCGCGGGCGTGCTCATCGCCGGTGTCGACGAAGCGGGACGCGGCCCGCTGGCCGGCCCGCTGGCTGTCGCCGCCGTGATCCTCGATTCGACGCGTCCAATCAGCGGACTGAACGATTCGAAAAAACTCAGCGCAGCGAAACGCGAAGCGCTCTACCCGCAGATCATCGAGCGCGCGCTGGCCTGGTGCGTGATCCTGATCGAACCGGACGAAATTGATCGGCTGAACATCTTCCAGGCCACCATGACCGGCATGAGCCGGGCGGTTGTCGGCCTCACACCTGCCGCACACGAAGCACTGATTGACGGCAACAAGCTGCCGAAGGACCTGCCCTGCGCCGGTCGCGCCATCGTCGGTGGCGACGCGCTGGAGCCGTCGATAAGCGCCGCATCGATCCTTGCCAAAGTCAGCCGTGATCGGCTGATGGTGGCGATGGATGCACTGCACCCCGGCTATGGCTTTGCCGTACACAAGGGTTATCCGACACCGGCGCATCTGGCAGCGCTGCAACAGTTGGGGCCCTGCCCCCAGCACCGCCGCAGCTTTGCCCCGGTACGCCTACTGCTTGATCAGGCGCGACTGTTCTGAGCGGCGGGCTACGCTATCGCCAACTCGCGGCGATGGCGTAGCCCGCGGCAGCAAGACGCCGCGTGCCGCCTTCCTCACCTGCATCCCTGTTGCTACGCTGGCCACTTCCTCTGCGGAACGCATGACATGTGCCGAATCGCGATCACATTGCTTGGCCTGTTGTTCTGCTTCAACGCAGTCGCCAGCGCAAGACCGAAACTGCAGCCTGGTGATACCCCGCCGGACACGCTGGGCAGCACCCAACACGGGCAGGATGTAACCGTCTCGTCGTTGCACGGCAAGGTGGTGGTAATCAGTTTCTGGGCCACCTGGTGTGGCTACTGCATGGAAGAAATTCCGGTACTGGCGAAGTTGCAGGCCGTGGCTACCCAGCGCGGACTGCCGTTGCAAGTCGTTGCGGTCAACTATCGCGAGGACCGCGAGACGTTCGTGCGTACGTCGCGCGTGCTGCGCAGCAGCCTGCCGGAACTGCTGGTCACCTGGGATCGCGATGGTGCGATCGGCAAACCGTACGGCGTAAGCGGCATTCCGGTGATGGTGATGTTGCATCGTGACGGCACGATTGCCCATATCCATGTCGGTTACGGCGAGGACATGCTCGATAGCCTGCTTGGCGAAATCAATGCCCTGATGCTGGAACAGCCGGCAGCCACCGCAGCCGTCACAAGGCCATGAGTTCAGCTCCATAAGCAGCTCTGGCGCGCTTCGCGCAAACGGCGCACAAGTCAATCTTGCCGCTGCACGCAGCGACAGGTAGCCTGCATGGATTCAGCGCGTAAATCTGCATGACCGTCAGCTACACCCACCTGCACCTGCACAGCGAATATTCGCTGGTCGATTCGACCATCCGCATCAAGGCGCTGGTCGCCGCGTGCGTGCGCGATGGCATTCCCGCGGTGGCGTTGACCGACGACAGCAACATGTTCGCGCTGGTGAAGTTCTACAAGGCATGCAGCGCGGCCGGCATCAAACCGATCGGTGGTTGCGACCTGTGGGTCTCGTCATCGGATGACCCGCGCCCATGGCGACTGACCCTGCTGTGCCAGAACCGCGACGGTTATCTCAACCTGTCGCGGCTGGTTTCCCGTGCATGGCAGGAAGGTCAGCACGGTGGTCGTGCGCTGATCGACTCCGCGTGGCTCACCGCCGCCGCCACCGACGGCCTGATCGCGCTGCTCGGTCGCGACAGTGAAGTCGCGCGACTGGCGATCGGCCAGGGCCACGATGCTGCACTGGCCAAACTGCGTCCACTGGCGCGGCGGTTCCCGGAGCGGCTGTATCTGGAACTGACCCGCTGCGGGCGCGACGGTGAAGAACACTGGAACAGCGCCGCGCTGGCCATGGCCAGCGAACTTCAGTTGCCCGTGCTGGCCAGCAACGACGTGCGCTTCCTCAAGCAGGATGACTTCAGTTCACACGAGGCACGCGTATGCATCAACCAGGGCCGCGTGCTGGCTGATCCCAAGCGACCACGCGAATACAGCGACCAGCAGTATCTGAAGACTCCGGACGAAATGGCGGCGTTGTTCGCCGACTTGCCCGAAGCGCTTGAAAACACCGTCGAGCTGGCCAGGCGCTGCACGCTTGAGCTGCAGTTCGGCACGTATTACCTGCCCGACTTCCCGGTGCCCGAAGGTCACGACCTCAACAGCCACATCCGCGAGCTGTCGCGCCAGGGCCTGGAAGAGCGCCTGGCGCTTGCTCCCCTGGCTGCTGACCACAGCCGCGAAGACTACGACGCCCGGCTGGAGCGCGAGCTCGACGTCATCATCGAGATGGGCTTCCCCGGCTACTTCCTGATCGTGGCGGACTTCATCAACTGGGGCAAACAGAACGGCATTCCAGTCGGCCCGGGCCGCGGTTCCGGTGCCGGCTCGCTGGTCGCCTGGGCACTGAAGATCACCGATCTCGACCCGCTGCAGTTCAACCTGCTGTTCGAGCGATTCCTGAATCCCGAACGCGTGTCGATGCCTGACTTCGACATCGACTTCTGCATGGATCGCCGCGACGAGGTGATCGATTACGTCGCGCGCAAATACGGTCGCGACCGCGTCAGCCAGATCATCACCTACGGCTCGATGGCGGCCAAGGCCGTGCTGCGCGACTCCGGTCGCGTGCTCAGCATGTCTTACGGTCAGGTCGACCGGCTGGCCAAGATGGTGCCGCCGCGCCCCTTGGATCTCACCCTGTCCGATGCGCTGGGCCGTTCCGAGAAATCGAAGAAAGAGCCTGACCGCGTCGTCAAGGAATTCTGCGAAACCTACGAGCAGGACGAGGACGCGCACGCGCTGATCGATCTGGCGCTGAGCCTGGAAAACCTCACCCGCAATGCCGGCAAACACGCCGGTGGCGTGGTGATCGCGCCGACGCCGCTGACTGACTTCGCACCGCTGTATTGCGAAGCCGGCGGTGGCGGCGTGGTGACCCAGTACGACAAGGACGACGTCGAAGCGGTCGGCCTGGTGAAGTTCGACTTTCTCGGCCTGCGCACGCTGACCATCATCGACTGGGCGGTGAAGGCGATCAATCGGCGTCGCGCCAAGACCGGCGAAGAGCCGCTGGATATTTCCAAGCTGCCGCTGGACGACCCCAAGCCTTACGAGCTGTTGAAAAAGGCGCAGACCATCGCCGTGTTCCAGCTCGAATCCTCCGGCATGCAGCGCATGCTCAAGGACGCCAAGCCCGACCGCTTCGAGGACATCATCGCGCTGGTGGCGCTGTACCGACCCGGCCCGATGGACCTGATTCCCAGCTTCGTGGCGCGCAAGCACGGTCGCGAGGAAGTGGAATATCCCGACCCGCGCGTCGAGCCGATCCTGAAAGAGACCTACGGCATCATGGTCTACCAGGAGCAGGTCATGCAGATGGCGCAGATCGTTGGCGGTTACTCGCTCGGCGGCGCCGACCTGCTGCGCCGCGCGATGGGCAAGAAGAAGCTGGAGGAAATGGCGAAGGAGCGCGCCAAGTTCCGCGAAGGTGCGGCGAAGGACGGGCTGACCGGCGAGAAAGCCGATTCCATCTTCGACCTGATGGAAAAATTCGCCGGCTACGGCTTCAACAAGTCGCACGCGGCCGCGTATGCGCTGGTCTCCTACCAGACCGCCTGGCTGAAGGCGCACTACCCTGCCGAATTCATGGCCGCGACCATTTCCGCGGATATGGACAACACCGACAAGGCCGTGACCTTCCTCAACGAAGCGCGCGCCATTGGCATCGCCGTGCAGCCGCCAGACGTCAATGCGTCCGACTACATGTTCGTCGCCATCGAGCCGAAGGTGATCCAGTACGGTCTGGGCGCGATCAAGGGTGTCGGGCAAGGCGCCTGCGAAGCCATCGTGGCCGAACGCGCCAACGGCAAGTACACCGACCTGGCCGACTTCTGCCGCCGCGTTGATCCGACCAAGCTCAACCGACGCGTACTGGAAGCGCTGATCATGGCCGGTGCGCTGGATGCACTGGCCGCCAATCGCGCCAGCCTGATGCTGCAACTGCCCGATGCGATCAAGGCCGCCGAACAACATCTGCGCGATCGCCAGTCCGGCCAGAACGACATGTTCGGTGCGGCCATGGGTAGCACCACGCCGGTCGTGAAGATCGATCTGCCGACGGTGGCCGAATGGCCACTGGAACAAAAGCTGCAGGGCGAGCGCGACACCCTCGGTCACTATCTATCAGGTCATCCGACCGATCCGTGGAAGGAAGAACTGGCGCAGCTGTCGACCTGCCCGCTGGGTGAAATCGTCGATCGCTACCAACCGCCCAAGCCGCGCAAGAATGACGATGGCGACAACAACCGCTTCCGCCGTGGCCCCGATACACCGTGGACCGTCGCCGGCATGGTCACCGCGGTGCGCAAGCGCGGCGACAGCGATGCCTTCGTGCGCCTGGAAGACGGCAGCGGCATCATCGAGGTCAGTTTCTTCGGGGAGCTATACCAGCAGATTGCGCCCTTGCTCACCCGCGACCAGATGCTGATTGTCGAAGGCGGCCTGCGCATCGACGACTTCTCCGGCGGCGGCTTCCAGTTGCGCGCACGCAGCGCCTTGTCACTGGCCGATGCCTGCCGCAAGCACGCGCGATTGCTGCAGTTGAAATTGAACGGCATCGGCCCCGATTTCATCGCGCAATTGCAGAAGACCCTGGCCGGCTATCGTGGCGGTCGCGCCAGCGTGACCCTCCACGGCTACCGCAACCGCAGCGCCCAGGCCGACCTGGAACTGGGCGAGGCGTGGCGCGTGGAAGCCGTACCCGACCTGCTGCGTGCGGTGCGTGCACTCCCCGGCGTGCAAGCCGCTCGACTGCGTATCGTCAAGCAACAAGATTGAACGCCACCCGAGCCAAGGCGGGTCACCAAGATGGAACACAGCGATTCCTTCGGCACATTCCAACGACAAGGAGAGCGTCATCCGACCCGTCCCCCAACTCCTGCTTCTGGGCTTCCTCAGCGTGGCCGGCGGCACGACGCACGCACAAAGCCAGAACCCCGAAGCCCCGTTTTCCTGTGATGGCAACGCAACTCCAGAGACGGCCATCGCCGTGGCGACGGTGCAAGGTGAAGGACCTCTGTTCTTCATCAGGAAGGGCATAGGCTGCCCCAGTGATCAGTCAGCATGCCGGGAAAAGGCGTATCTCGTTCCCGGCGACACGGTACTGACCACCAAGCCGGTCGGTGAGTATGTCTGCGCATTCTTCCCCGATAGCCATGATGGTCATGCCGGCTGGCTGCGCAAGGATCGATTGCTGCCACGATCCGACACGCCGTCACTGAGCGACTGGGAGGGGCGCTGGACGCTGGATGACAACGTCATCACCCTCTCACGTCGTGGGTCGTCGCTGCACGCCGATGGCGAGGCGTACTACCCGATGGCCGACCCACCGCTGGAGCAGTTCCCGGGCGGCCCCAATCTGGGCTCCATGGGTGGCACGGCACGGCCGCAGGGTCGTCAGGTGCGGTTCGTGGAAGAAGACTGCCGCGTAACGGCGATTCTGGCCGGCAAGTTTCTGGTGGTCAGCGACAATCAACAATGCGGCGGCATGAATGTGCGCTTCAACGGCACCTATCAGCGGCAATGACGCGGACTACTTCTTGCCCCGCTCCATCAGTGCCTTCAGATCCGCGAACGGATTGCCGGTAGCCGGCGGCGCTTCCTCCACCGCCATCACGCCACCGCGCACATGGTCGATATGCCGCGAATGCTCGTTATCGTGGCAATACACACACAGCAGCTCCCAGTTGCTGCCATCGGCCGGGTTGAAGTCGTGATCGTGGTTGCGGTGATGCACGGTCAGTTCAGTGAGGTTCGTGCGGGTGAACTCGCGCGCGCAGCGGCCACAGATCCACGGGTACATCTTCAGCGCCCGCTCGCGGTAACCCAGTTCACGCTGCTCGGCAGCACGCCGGGCCTCGGCCACGATGCGGTCAAGTTTCGCGTTGTCGATGACGGGCGGGTTGGGCATGACGGTGATCCGGCGGTAGATGCGTGATGGGCGGAAGATAACCCAATCCCGGCGCCCGCGGCAGGTCGCCTCCGACCGATCCCAGCCATACGGAGGCGTTCTCGCGTTTTGCTGCGGAACGGTATACTGGAGCGCTTCAGCACGATGAATTTCTACGAATGAACCCTAACTTCCTCGATTTCGAACAACCCATCGCCGAACTGGACGCGAAGATCGAAGAGCTTCGCCATGCCAGCGACGGCCAGGCGTTCAATATCGAAGATGAGGTCGGCCGGCTGCGTGAGAAGCTGAAGATCAAGACTGCCGACATCTTCCGCAACCTCAACTCGTGGCAAACCACCCAGTTGTCGCGCCACCCGGCGCGGCCGTATACGCTCGATTACATCGGCGTGATCTGCGAGGAATTCCACGAACTGGCCGGCGATCGCATGTATGCCGAAGACGCCGCCATCGTCGGCGGTCTGGGCCGCATCAACGGCCGCTCGGTGGTGATCATCGGCCACCAGAAGGGCCGCGATACCAAGACCAAGGTGCGCCGCAACTTCGGCATGCCGCGCCCCGAGGGCTACCGCAAGGCATTGCGCCTGATGCAGATGGCCGAACGTTTCGGCCTGCCGCTGCTGACCCTGATCGACACTCCGGGAGCGTATCCCGGCGTCGGTGCCGAGGAGCGCGGGCAGAGCGAGGCGATTGCGCGCAACCTGCTGGAGATGGCCGAGCTGAAGGTGCCGATCATCTGCACCGTGATCGGCGAAGGTGGCTCCGGTGGCGCACTGGCGATTGGTGTGGGCGACCGCACCAACATGCTGCAGTACTCGACCTATTCGGTGATCTCGCCCGAAGGCTGCGCCTCGATCCTGTGGAAGAGCGCGGACAAAGTGAAAGATGCGGCAGAAGCACTCGGCATGACCGCACCACGCCTGTTCGAACTGGGCCTGGTCGACAAGGTCGTGCGCGAGCCGCTCGGCGGCGCCCATCGCAACCCGCGTTCGATGGCGATTCGCTTGAAGGCGGTGCTGCTGAAGCAGCTCGACGAGCTCGAAGCGATGCCCGTCAGCGACCTGCTCGCGCAGCGCTACAAGCGGCTGCGCAGCTATGGCGCGTATCAGGAATAAGTGCCGGCCGCGCTCCCGCAGCCATCACGCACTTGGCGCTACCATCGGCAGCACCTTCTGACTGCCGGAACCCGCCATGGCCCATGACAAGCTCACCGTCCTGATCGACGCCGACAATGCGCGACCAGCGATCATCGAGGGCCTGCTGGCCGAAGTCGCGAAGTACGGCACCGCCCACGTCAAGCGCATCTACGGCGACTGGACCAAGCCGGATCTGAATGGCTGGAAAGAAGTGCTGCTGCGCCATTCGATCCAGCCCATCCAGCAATTCCGCTACACCGTGGGCAAGAACGCCACCGACTCGGCGATGATCATCGACGCGATGGACCTGCTCTACGCCGATCGCTTCGATGGCTTCTGCATTGTCTCCAGCGACAGCGATTTCACTCGCCTTGCCTCGCGCATCCGCGAGTCCGGACTCACCGTCTATGGCTTCGGCGAGCGCAAGACGCCCGAACCGTTCCGCACCGCCTGCGACAAGTTCATCTACACCGAAGTACTGGCCGGCACCTCACCCAGCACCGCTGAAACCGAAGCGCCGCCAAAGCAGCGTTCGGCCAAGGAATTGCGTGGCGACACGCATTTGATGAACCTGTTGCGCCACGCCATTGAAGCGGCCTCCGATGAAAGCGGCTGGGCCGGGCTGGGAACCATCGGCAGCATCATCAACAAGCAATCGCCCGATTTCGATTCGCGCAACTACGGTTACGCCAAGCTCAGTGGACTGATCAAGGGCATCGGCTTGTTCGATGCCGAGGAACGCCAGATCGGCAACGGCAAGCATATCTACGTGCGCCAGCGTGTCGCAAAGAAATGAGCGATCCAAAGTGAGCGATACGTTGCAGAAGCATCTGCTCGTCGCATTGACAGGCATGCCACCGGCGCCGCTGTGCGTCGCGCTCAGCGGCGGCCCCGATTCCACCGCGCTACTGCACGCGCTGGCGCACATGCCGCAAGCACGCACGCGAGGGCTGCGCGCGCTGCATGTCGATCACGGCCTGCATGCCGACAGTTCCGCCTGGGCTGAACATTGCCGGACGTTCTGCAGCGCGCTCGACATCAGCTGCGACGTGTTGCCGGTGCAGGTACAACGTGGCAGCGGTTTGGGCCTGGAAGCCGCCGCACGCGAAGTGCGTCATGCCGCACTGGCTAGTGAACTGGGCAACGGCGAGCTGCTGCTGTTTGCCCATCACCGCGACGATCAGGTGGAGACGGTGCTGCTGAAATTGCTGCGCGGCGCTGGCCCCGATGGACTCGGCGGCATGCGCGTGCTGCGTCCGTTCGGTCGCGGCCAGTTGTGGCGACCGTTGCTCGAACTATCTCGCCAGCAATTGCACGACTATGTCGCCGCGCATCAGCTCGACTGCCTCGACGATCCCTCCAATGCCGACACCCGACTGGCACGCAATCGCCTGCGCCACGAAATTTTGCCGCAACTGGCGCACTACTGGCCGCAGGCCAGCGACTCGATCCTGCACAGCGCCGCACTCAGCCGCGCCGCAGCCGACACGTTGCGCAGCCAGTGGCTGCTCGCCTTCGCCACGCTGCGCGACCCGGCCAGCGGCAGCCTGGACGCGAGCGGCTGGCTGGCCCTGGCACCGGCCTTGCGCGAACCGCTGCTCGATCACTGGCTGCATGCGCGAGGCCGCAGCGCACCGACCACCGCGCAGCGCCGACAGATAGAGCAGCAATGCCTGGCGCGCGCCGGCCGACTGCCGTGCGTGCGCTGGGACGATACCGAGCTGCATATCTGGAAGGATCGCTTGTGGTCACTGCCGGCAGCCAACGAGATCGTCGAGGACTGGTGCGCCGACTGGCACGGCGAACCCCTGGCCCTGCCGGATGGCGGTGAACTGTCGCTGGACGACCCCGGCGCGCGACTGGCCCAGCCGTTGCGCGTGCAACTGCGCCGCGGTGGCGAACGGATCAAGCCCGAAGGCAACCCGCATACCCGCGAACTGCGCGATCTGTTCCAGCAGGCGCGGCTGCCGCCATGGCAGCGCCAGGCCTGTCCCATGATTCATGCCGACCGC
Organism: Rhodanobacter sp. AS-Z3; assembly: GCF_029224025.1. Taxonomy (NCBI): domain Bacteria; kingdom Pseudomonadati; phylum Pseudomonadota; class Gammaproteobacteria; order Lysobacterales; family Rhodanobacteraceae; genus Rhodanobacter; species Rhodanobacter sp. AS-Z3. Next base: position 1,670,142 of record NZ_CP119392.1, on the reverse strand, counting down.
GAACTGGTCGCGGTCGCCGATCGATGGATCAGCGCACGCGGCGCGGCTCTTTTCCGGCAGGCCGGTGCCCGCCCCCTTTGGCGTCCGGGACGTTGATCTGCGTTGACGGATCGGCTTGGCCGCGTACCCTCTCCTCGATCCTCTCCCGCCAGTGGGAGAGCAGGCGAAGGTGCCGAGCGGGGGTCGGGACTTCGTGCATCACCGTGGCATGGTGGATCGGGTCTTGTTGATGGGTTGGCTTTCTGGATTGATTCCCGGGCCCCTCTGCGTTAGCGTTGCGGGTCATGGCCAAGACCGTTTCCGCAACCAGCAAGACTCCGCCCGCCGCCGACTTTGAACACTCGCTCGACGAGCTGGAACAACTGGTCGCCAAGATGGAAGGTGGCGACATGAGTCTCGACGACTCGCTGGCCTCGTTCGAGCGTGGCATCGGCCTGTTTCGTCATTGCCAGCAGTCACTGGAACAAGCCGAATTGCGCGTGCGCCTGCTGCTCGATCCCGATGCCCCCGACGGCGCCCAACCGTTTGAACCCGAACTCTGATCACGCCGAGCTCGGCCCCGCGTTGCAGTCCCTGATCCAGCGCGCCGAACAGGCGCTGGACCGGCATCTGCCGCCAGCCGACCATTCCCCTGCCGAACTGCACCGCGCGATGCGCTATGCCGTGCTCGGCGGCGGCAAGCGGCTGCGCCCGTTGCTGGTCTACGCCGCCGCCCACGCGCTGGGACATGACAGCACAGCGCTGGATGCACCGGCTTGCGCGGTCGAACTGATCCACGCTTATTCGCTGGTGCATGACGATCTGCCGGCGATGGACGACGACGCGCTGCGCCGCGGTCGCCCGACCTGCCACATCGTGTTCGGCGAGGCGATGGCAATTCTTGCTGGCGATGCACTGCAGGCGCTGGCTTTCGAATTGCTGGCCGACGACACGCTGCGCCAGACCGACGCCACCACCGGCATCGCCATGCTGCAGGTACTGGGCCGGGCGTGCGGTGCGGAAGGCATGGCCGGCGGTCAGGCACTCGACCTTGCTGCGGTGGGCCAGCGACTGAGCCTGACCGAACTGGAACACATGCACGCGTGCAAGACCGGCGCGCTGATTCGCGCCTCAGTGCAGTTGGGTGCGCTCGCTGCAGGCGCCGACACCAACACGCAAAAAGCGCTGGATCACTACGCCCACGCTGTCGGGCTGGCCTTCCAGGTGCGCGACGACATTCTCGATGTGGAAGGCGAATCGGCAGTGATCGGCAAGACCGCCGGCAAGGACGCCGCCGCCGACAAACCCACCTTCCCCTCGATCATCGGCCTGGACGCTTCACGCGCACGCTTGCGTGAACTCACCGACCATGCACTGGCGGCGATCGCGCCACTGGGCAACCACGCGGGCGGGCTGCGTGAGCTAGCCTTGTACGCGGCCCACCGCCACTACTGACGGGCGACGCCCATAAAAAAAGGCGGCTCGCGCCGCCCCCTTTCGTTACGTGTTGCTTGACGCTCAGCTGACCAGACGCAGGGTGAACGGGTAACGATACGCGGTGCCCTCGTTGGCCTTGATCGTGCCGATGATCACGAACACCAGCCACAGAATGACCAGTACCGGCAACAACAGGAAGCCAATCAGAATCAACATCAGCATCGAGCACACAATCGCCGCGATACCCATGGTGATGTTGAAATTCAGCGCTTCCTTGCCCTGATCGTTGACGAACGGCATGGTGTCTTTCTTGATCAGCCAGATCACCAGCGGACCAATGATGCTGCCAAAGGGAATGAGCAGACCGACCAGCGCCGACAAATGCGCAAACATGGCCCACTGACGTTCTTCAGCAGAAGGCCCGCTGGCCATCGGCGGCTCGCTCGGCGGCGGCGGCGGAATCACGGACTCGGGTGGAACGCTCATGCGCATCTCCTTCAGGATCGAAACGTGATCAACAGGTCGGCGATCGAACACCGGTGCTGACGATCCTAGCAAGCTTCCTCCGGCTTGCCGAGTAAACTTGCGGCACAGGCGAAAGCTATTACGACCTACTCGCCAGCCACGGTCATCTGCTCCAGCAGGATCGAACCGGTGAGCAGGTGCGACCGAGGGTCCACATCGCTGCCCACGGCGACAATGCCGGTGAACATGTCGCGCAGATTGGCGGCAATCGTGACGCCTTCCACCGGATAAGCGATCTTGCCGTTCTCGACCCAGAAACCCGAAGCACCCCGCGAGTAATCGCCAGTGACGATGGATACGCCCTGACCCATCGCCTCGGTCAGCAGCAGACCGGTACCCAGCCGCGCCAGCATGCCTTCGAAATCCGAAGACTCGCCGTCGGCCGCTCCCGCATCCACGATCAGGTTGTGGATGCCACCGGCATTGCCGGTCGAGGACAAGCCCAGCTTGCGCGCCGAATAACTGCTCAGCATGTAACGCGCCAGCACGCCGCCTTCAATCAGCGCGCTGTCCACCGTGGCCACACCCTCGGCGTCGAAATTGGCCGAACCCTGGCCATGCAGAAGATGCGGGCGTTCGTTGATATTGAGCCACCCCGGCATTACCGACTTGCCGACGTGGTCGAGCAGAAAACTGGCTTGGCGATACAGCGCACCGCCGCTTACCGCGCCGAGCAAATGGCCGATCAAGCCACGCGCCAGCTCCGGCACGAACAGCACCGGGCATTGCCGCGTCGACAGGCTGCGTGCGCCCAGTCGCGCCAGCGTGCGTTCGGCCGCCTTGTCGCCAAGCGCCTGCGCACTCATGAAGTCACCGGCAGCACGCACACTGTCGTACCAGTAGTCGCGCTGCATGCCGTCGTCGTCACCGGCGATCAAGGCCAGCGACAGCGAGTGCCGCGTGCCGCGCTCGCGTCCGACAAAACCGTGCGAATTCGCATACACCGACACACCCTGCCCGGCCTGCACGCTGGCGCCGTCGGAATTGCTGATGCCCGCATGCGCGCGGCCGGCATCCTCGATGGCAATACCGAGCTCGATCGCCTGCGCGGTATCCAATGGCCACGGATGCCACAAGTCCAGATCACGGAAAGCCGTCGCCATGCGCGCCGCATCGGCCAGCCCGGCGGCGGGATCTTCCTCGGTATAGCGGGCGATCGCGCAGGCCTGGTCAATCGTCGCCTGGATCGAATCGGGGTTGAGATCGGCGGTGCTGGCCGAGCCCTTGCGCTGGCCGAAATACACGGTCAGCCCGAAGCCGCGGTCGCGGGTATGTTCAACCGTCTCCACCTCGCCCAACCGCACATTCACGCTCAGCCCGCTGCTGATGCTGGCCGCCACCTCGGCCTGGCTGGCGCCCGCGGCCTTGGTACGGCGGATCACGTCAGCGGCAAGTTCGGCCAGTCGCTCCATTTCCTGTTCACTGCGGTCCGGCGTCTGGCAGATGGCAACTTCGCTCACGTTGGGCATTCCTGGCTATTAGGCGGGTAGAATAGGCGGTTCGCGACCGTCGGCTCCCGAATTGGGGGCACGAACGCCAAATGAAAGAGCTGCGGAGCACGTCCATGCAACCTGCCGCCGGCATTTATCGCCACTACAAGGGTCAACGCTATCGCGTGCTTGGCACCGCACGACACAGCGAAACGATGGAGCCACTGGTGGTCTATCAGGCACTCTACGGCGACTTCGGCCTGTGGGTACGTCCGGCAGCCATGTTCTGTGAGACCGTCGAACTGGATGGCGAACCGCTACCCCGCTTCGCACTGGAACAAGCTGACACAGCGCCCGCCGGTGGCAACCACGCAGTCAACCTGACTGGCCGCGAAGACCCGCACACCTGATCCACCCCTATTCTGGAATGACACCGTGAGCCCGAGCCGCAGCCGCAACCAATACGAACTCGAAGAAGAAGCGGACTACGGCCCCAGCCGCACCCAGCAGCGCCGCGATGCGCTGGCCGTACTCGCCCTGGCCCAGCAACTGGTCGACCTGCAACCGAGTCGGCTGGCCAAGCTGCCGCTGCCCGACGACGTGCGCCACGAAATCGACGTCACCCGCCGCACCACCTCGCACGGCGCAAAAAAGCGTCAGCTCGCCTTCCTGGCCAAGGTCATGCGCCGTTTCGAGGAAGAAGACTTCGCCGCCGTGCGCGCCGAGCTCGGCGAAAACCGCGAGAAGCAGCGGCAGGAAACCGCGGCGATGCATCGGCTGGAGTCCATGCGCGATCGGTTGATCGCCGAAGACGAAGCGGCGTTGTCCGAATTGATCGCCGAGCATCCGCAGGTCGATCGCCAACATCTGCGTTCGCTGGTGCGGCAGGCGCGCGTCGAGAAGGACATACCGAACAAGCCGCCAAAGGCGTACCGGGAAATTTTTCAGTTGTTGAAGGATCTGGTGCAGACGTATGATTCAGCCGAGGGCTGATCGGCTCGCTGTTTGTATCCTGTAGGAGCGCACCTTGTGCGCGATGCTTTTGCCGCTTCCAGGGTCAGAGCTTTCGTCCTCCTTCGGAGGGCGAGTTACTTTCTCTTTGCGTGGCCAAAGAGAAAGCTAACCAAAGAGAAAGGCCACCCCGCTTGGCGCTTGTTGGGCATCCTGCCCAACAAGTACGTGAGCCGGGGCCGGGCTTTTCGAACGGGCTCCTGCCCGTGCGAAAAGGAGCCGACATCCCTGTCAACTCCCGCTGCGCGGCCTGTCGTCCCCGCCTCACCGCCGCACAAGGGACCCTGGGTAGAGCAGCGGGCCATCGTGGCCCGCACGTTTCAGAAGGGCCAGAGCAGAGCCGAGATGGCAGCACACGGCAGGCACCACGGTTGCGGTAAGGCGCCAGTTGCCACATAAAAATCAAACGCTTGTAAGTGAACCTGACCCCGTTTTCGATTCACGGCACGGCGGCACCGATCACCCTGAAATCGGCGCATGACTGGGATCAGTTCCTCGCCGGCTGCAGCGACGAGCTGCGCACCGACCTGCAAGATCGCGCCACCCCCGAAGAATGGCAGCCCGGCTCTGCCAATCCGCAACGACGCCTGCTCACCACGACGCCCGCCGCCTCGCACGTGGCCGAGCAAGCGGCCGAACACTTAGTCGATGGCCCGAAGACTTCACCGGCGGCATCCGGTCAACCGAAGCAGCCCTGCGATAACTGAACCCGACCCCGTTTTCCACCGTTTTCCAGAAGGGCCAGAGCAGAGCCGAGATGGCAGCACACGGCAGGCACTACGGTTGCGGTAAGGCGCCGGTTGCAACATAAAAATCAAACGCTTGTAAGTGAACCTGACCCCGTTTTCTGCCGCAGGCACTACGGTTGCGGTAAGGCGCCGGGTGCCACATAAAAATCAAACGCTTGTAAGTGAACCTGACCCCGTTTTCCCTTGCACCCCGTATTCCACATGACCCCGTTTTCCACACCATCACCCGCACGCGGAGCCATCATTGAGCACGATCTTTATCGGTGGCTCACGCCATGTGTCGCGCCTGTCCAGCCAAGTCAGGGAGCGGATCAACAATGTCATGGACAAGAACCATGACGTGGTCGTCGGCGATGCCAACGGTGCCGACAAGGCGGTGCAGAAATTTCTGCATGAGGCGAACTACCGCAAGGTCACCGTGTACTGCTCGGGCGATCGTCCACGCAACAACCTCGGGCAGTGGAGCCTGTATGCCGTTACGCCGCCGAAGGCAGCCAGGGGCTTCCAGTTCTACGCCGCCAAAGATCGCGAGATGGCCGCGGCCGCCGACTTCGGCCTGATGATCTGGGACGGCAAGAGTCCCGGCACCGTGTTGAATACTTTGCGCCTGATACGCGCCGGCAAGGCCACCGTGCTGATTCACGGCACGGCGGCACCGATCACCCTGAAATCGGCGCATGACTGGGATGCGTTCCTCGCCGGCTGCAGCGACGAGCTGCGCACCGACCTGCAAGATCGCGCCACCCCCGAGGAATGGCAGCCCGGCCCTGCCAATCCGCAACGACGCCTGCTCACCACGACGCCCGCCGCCTCGCACGTGGCCGAGCAAGCGGCCGAACACTTAGTCGATGGCCCGAAGACTTCACCGGCGGCATCCGGTCAACCGAAGCAGCCCTGCGATAACTGAACCCGACCCCGTTTTCGTGATTGACTCTCCGGGTGTTACCTCCCGTCACCGCTCGCGGGCGATGCTTTTCTGCATGCAGAGTAGAAGCAAGTGCGATTTCGACCTTCGCCGGAATGACGATCGGGCCGGGAGTCATGCCTGTTACCGGGGCCTATCCGGCCTGGATTTGATCACGCATTTGCTCGTACTTGTGCATGAGAATTTCGACGTATGCCAGATCATTCACATGATCAGAGCGAGTATCTTCGTCGATAGAAGCGTCCTCAAGAATCACTTTATGTTTTGCTTCCAGAAGCACCAACGCCTCTATCAGACAATTGACCTCGGACCATTCGATAGTCATCATTTTATCTATTCTCCCAGCGCCCACCGAGCTCAATCGCGCGCTCTATCGGAAGTCTCTCAATATTCAGGAATGACTGAAGTTGGGTGACGAATTCCGTTAGAAAAATGTCTGAAGCTGGGCAGATGGTGTAGTGGGTGATCCCGGTTTTTGGATCCGTTGTATCGCGCGTAACGACCAGCTTGGCTGGCACCGGGTCCCGGCCTTTATCCACCACCAATTGGTTTCCGCCTTGGGGGCCGTGAACGTCGAAATGCCTCCGGACATACCCTTGACCATCATGATCCCCGTCAAGTCGCCCTTATATTTTACGACGTCCTTGTCCCGAACGTGATCCAAACGTGGCGATGATGAATTTCCACCTCTGTATAGATCGATGTCGATCTTCATTGCCGCTTCGATGCCAACAAGATATCTGCTATCCGGCATGTGTTTCTCCTAGGTTCGTCCTGAAGCTCAACAATTAGATTTACTGCCCAGCGCAGCTATCTGGCGTTTGGCTCCACCAAAATAGCAAAACCGGTGGCACTGAAGAAACTTCGTGTGCTGGAGAGTAGATAGACTCAGGCGTTCACACGGAAAGTACTTCCCCTTGCAGGATCTTTCGAACCAGCGAAGCAGCACAATCGGGAGCATCGCGCGCAGGGCCCGCCCCTAAAAAGGCCCCGCCATTCAGGTGGCAATAATCACGACGCTGTACCACCGACCGTCATCGAATCAATCTTCAGCGTCGGCTGACCCACGCCGACCGGCACACTCTGCCCATCCTTGCCGCAGATGCCGACGCCCGCATCCAGCGCCAGATCATTGCCGATCATCGACACGCGATGGAGCACCTCGGGACCGGAGCCGATCAAGGTGGCACCCTTCACCGGACGAGTGATCTTGCCGTCTTCGATCAGGTAAGCCTCGGAGGCCGAGAACGTGAACTTGCCGTTGGTGATGTCGACCTGACCACCGCCGAAATTCGGTGCGTACAAACCCTTCTTCACCGAGCGAATGATCTCGGCCGGATCATGCGAACCGGCCAGCATGTAGGTGTTGGTCATGCGCGGCATCGGCAGTGCGTTGAACGATTCGCGGCGGCCGTTGCCGGTAGGCGCCATGCCCATCAGGCGCGCGTTGAGCTTGTCCTGCATATAGCCTTTTAGAATGCCATCCTCGATCAACGTGGTGCACTCGGTCGGGGTGCCTTCGTCGTCGATGCTGAGCGAGCCGCGCAGACCGGCGAGGGTGCCGTCATCGACGATGGTGACGCCCTTGGCGGCGACGCGCTCGCCGATGCGTCCGGAGAAGGCGGAGCTGCCCTTGCGGTTGAAGTCGCCTTCCAGCCCGTGGCCGATGGCCTCGTGCAGCAGCACGCCGGGCCAGCCGGGTCCGAGTACCACGGTCATCTGGCCGGCGGGGGCGTCGACCGAATCGAGGTTGACCAGCGCCTGGCGCACGGCTTCGTCGGCGAAGCCGAGCGCGCGACCGTTCTCGATCAGTTCGCCATAACCGTAACGGCCACCGCCGCCGGCGTAACCCTGTTCGCGGCGACCGTTCTGCTCGGCGATTACCTGCACGTTGATGCGCACCAGCGGGCGCACGTCGGCAGCCAAAGTGCCGTCGGAGGCGGCGATCAGGATGGTATCCATCGTGGCGGCGAGGCTGACGATGACTTGCTTGATGCGCGGATCGCGCGAGCGCGCATAGGCGTCGACTTCGCGCAGCAAGGCGATCTTGTCGGGATTGGGCAGGCTTTCGACCGGGTCGATCGCCGGGTACAACGCGCGGGCATTGTGCAGCGCCAGCGGCTTGCCGGCACCGTTGCCATCATGGGCAATCGCACGCGCGGCCTTGGAGGCTTCCAGCAACTGTGGCAGCACGATTTCGTCGGAATAGGCGAAGCCGGTCTTTTCGCCGGACATCGCGCGCACACCCACGCCCTGCTCGATCGAGTGGCTGCCGTCCTTGACGATGCCCTCTTCCAGCGTCCACGACTCGCTGCGCGAATGCTGGAAGTACAAGTCGGCCGCGTCGATGGACGGGCCCATCAACTGGGCGAATACGCGGTCGAGGTCACCGGTGGCAATGCCGCCGGGGGACAACAGCTTGCTTTCGGCGAGGGCAATCAATGAATCCATGGGATGTGTTCGGTCTGTGGCGATTCCGGAACTATCCCACATGGGGTTGCGGCGCGGCCCTTTAAAGCCTGCGCAGGCGGTCTTCCACTACCATGCGACAACGCCAACCGGCCCATCAGTGAAGAATCACCCGTGAGCGAACATTCCAGGCGTCAAGCGGCGCGCGACGCCGTCACTCGTGCTGCGCGGCCGGTAGCCGAAACACGCGAACTGTTGCATCGCGACGGCGAGCTGAAACCGGGGCTGGGCAAGATCACTGGCGTGATCGCACTGTCGCTCGGCTTCCTCTGCCTGCTGGCGGTGATCGCGTTCCATTTTCCGCAATACCTGACCACACCGGACCTGCGCCACAAGTATTCGGTGGACGTGCTGCGCCAGGTGTTGCTGGTCGGCCTGCTGGTGGCCGGTGGCATGTCGCTGGCCAATGTCATTCTCAATCGCCAGCGCAACCTCAACGTGATGGCCTTCGTGCTGGTGATCGCCGCGGTAGCACTGGGCGGTTCGCGCGTGCCGGTAGGCGCATTCCCCGACCACACGCCGTACATCGGGCTGGACTGGTTCATCCTCGACCTGCTCGGCTCCACGCTGATTTTCGTGGTGATCGAGAAGCTGTTTCCGCTGTACAAGGGCCAGGCGATTTTCCGCAAGGAATGGCAGACGGACCTGAAACATTTCGCGGTGAATCATTTCATCGTGGGGCTGGCCCTGCTGTCGGTGAACTTCCTGTTGCACCACATGTTCGGCTGGCTGGTCAGCAGCAACTTCCAGCAGGGCGTGCAGCACATTCCGTTCCTGCCGCAGTTGCTGCTGTGCGTGCTGGTGGCGGACCTCGCCCAGTACTGGACGCATCGCGCGTACCACGAGATACCGTTCCTGTGGCGCTTCCATTCGGTGCATCACAGCGTGAAGACGATGGACTGGCTGGCCGGTTCACGCCAGCACATGCTGGAGCTGATCTTCACTCGCGTCTGCGTGCTGGCGCCGCTGTACATCCTCGGTTTTTCCGAGGCGGCCATGAACGGTTACATCCTGATTGTGGGTTTCCAGGCGGTGTTCAACCACGCGAACGTGCACTTGCCGTGGGGACCGTTGAAATACGTGCTGGTGACCCCGGACTTCCATCACTGGCATCACGCGTCGGATGACGAAGCGATCGACAAGAACTACGCCGCACATTACGCGTTTCTCGACTACCTGTTCGGCACCGCAGTGAAGTCGAAGAACCAGTTTCCCGAAAGCTATGGTGTGGTCGGTGACTACATGCCGGACGGCTTCGTGAAACAGCAGCTGTTTCCATTCCGCGGGCACAAGACCGACGGCAAACCGACGGAGTGATCCGCCGGTAGCTCGTGCACGAATTCAGTGCCGGACCGAACTCGACGAGGCCGGCGCGACGCTGCTGGCTGCGGCCACTGGAACCCGCAGGGATGTTGGCGGCGCCGGCGTGCCTGCGCTTGCCGCAGCCGCGGGCGAGTTGCCGTCGGGACTGAGCAACGGTGCAACAGGCAGCGGTGCGGCGTGTTTTTCGAGCAGGGTAATGACGGGATTTTCCCAGCTGCCGGTGATCTGGTAACGCGCGCTGGCGGCCTGGTTCAAGCCCTTGCCGAGAATGCCCTGCACCGCAAAGCCCGCCGCTGCACCAATCGGCCCACCGACCACCGCGCCAACCAGCGGCAGGCTGTTGCCAACGTGTGGAATCACCAGCATCTGCTGGTCGTAATCCTTGGCGCGCAGACCGGTGCGGCCAGTCACCTTGATGTTGGCAGCCGGCCCATCGATCACCAGGTTGGTGGTGGTCGCATTGCCGTTGGCCAGTTTGAAATCGCCACTGATCGAATCGAACGCCAGCCCTTTGCCGAACACGTCGCCGAAATCCAGGGTGAGCCGGCGCGGCAGTTCCGCCAGCGAAACCAGCCCGAGCAGGCGACCCACACCGGGTGATGTCGCCTCGGGAATACGACCGTCATTGACCTGGATGCTCAGCGTGCCATCCATGGTCGCCAGCGACAGCCCGCTGGGTGAACCGGGCCAGCGCGCATCAAGCTGGTCATGCGTCTTGCCGCCGTTGACCAGCCCATCGAAACCCAGCGCACCGAGCATGCCACCGAGATCCTCGGCGGCGAAGTTGATCCGCATGTGGGTATGACTGGAACGCGCATCGCCGTTCCAGTCGCCGCTGCCATTGATCTGTACGCGACTGGACAGGGCACGCAACTGTTCAATGTGCAAACCATCGGGCGTCGGCCAGGTTTCCAGTCGCGCCTCACCAAGCTTCGCATCACCCAGGCGCAGGTCGCCCACCCATAGATGGAACGGCGGCAAGGCCGCCGGATTGATGCCGGTATTGGCCGGGTCTTGCAGCGCTAGCGCGGGCGCCGTCGCGAGCGACGCGGGCGCTTTGTCCGCGGCCTTGTGCAGCGGGCTGGAAGCTTCAGCCGGGGCAGCCTTGGGCCAGTACATGCGCTTCAGGCGCGCGGTGACTCCGCGCTTGTCCAGCTCGCGCGTGGGCACGCTGTAATTGCCGAGCATGGCCGGCCCTTCCACCTCCACACTGAGTACATCCGGCTGCGGCTGCGCCTGCAGTTTCAACGGACCCAATTGATTGCCGAACCACTGTGCCTGATCGGTGCTGATGTCCAGACTTTCCAGCCCAGGCCCACCGCTGCCGCTGCCACCGGCTACCTGCTGCACCCAGCCGGTGACATCGAGCTTGCTGGCATGACCGCGAACGCGCAGGTCGTGATCGGGAAGCGTTGTCGGCATCTGTGCACCCAGCGCCAACGTGCCCACCAGCGGACGCTGCTCGCCATCGGCAAGCCGCAGATAGCCGCGCAACGCATCGCCGAGACCGAAGCGCAATTCGCTGCCGCTGATGGGCAAACTCATGCTCAGGTGCAACGGCAGATTTTCTTCAGCGACCTTGTGCAACGGCGCCGGCAGACTCAGCGCGACGCCCTGCATGGGTGAGTCGACGCTGAGCGTCTGGCTGAGCGCGTCGCTGCCGGCGACATGCGCGATGGTGAAACCGATATCGAACGGACCGCGCCCATCGGACAGCTTGCCGAGCCAGTCCAGTGTGGGGTAGTCGCGCACCAGTTCATCCACGCGATAGTCGCCTTGCAACTGCGCTGACAGCACGGTAGCCGGATCGGTGTTCGCACCGGCCACGGTCAGTTGCAGCTTCGATGGCTGGCCACGGAAGCCTGCATCCAGCGGGCCGGCCTGCATGCCGTGCAGATCAAACTTCAGCGGGCCGTTGAGCTTGTCCAGCTTGAGGTTCCACTCCGGCGCGCTGAGGTCGGCATCCTTCAGCTGGGCCACGCCATCAAGTTGCGCCGAAACATCATCATGCTTCATCGGCAAGATCAGGTGGAAGGCGAAGCTGCCACTGCCACCAAGCTTCAACTTGGCCAGCGTATCGGCCACGTGGCTGCCGACTGGACTCTTGCGCACGAATTCCATCAAGCTGCTGCCACTGCCGCTGCCCTGTGCATTGAGATCGAGCAGCGGGTCGGCAAAATCAGGAATCAACGCCACCACCTTGTCGGTTTTCACACCCAGCGCGTGGCCGCCACTGGCCTCGACCAGCATGCCGTTGTTGACGAAGCTGGCCACCGCGGTGATGTCCTCGGCCCGCGGCCAATCCTTGCCGTAGTCGAGGCTCAGACCACTGATCGCTGCGTGGGCTTCAAAGCGCCCCTCGTTGTGAGGAAACGGCCAGTCTTGCAGGTTGCCGCGCAGCACTACCTGGGCATCGTCCAGCTGGCCGGCCTGCAGGCCACGATCGAGCCATGCGACGCTGGCGGGCGACATCGACCGCGGCCAGAACAGCTTGGCTGCGGCAAGGTCGGCGTGATCCAGCTGTGCATACAGTTCGACGAACGGCGCACCACCTTGCGTGGGCAACACCACTTCGCCGCGTGCTTCGCCGGCATAACCGGCACCGCTGAAATCCAGCGTATCGATGCCCAGGTGCGACTGGCCATCCTGCGACCAGAATGCCAAGGTGCCGCCGAATCTGGACAAGACAAACGGCTGACGGAACTGTGGAAGATCTACCGTGGCGGGCTGACTGGGCAAGGTCACCGACAACGCCCCGGCATCGCCGCGCAACTCGCCGTCAAGGCTGTCCAGCCCGGGCAACGTGCCCACCGCATCGATGCCTACGCCACTGAAGGCCAGCTCCAGCGCGCGCAGGCCATCGTGGTGATTCCACTGCAGCCGAAGCTGTTTCACTTCGCCGCGCGGATGGCCACTGCCCAGCCATTGCGACAGCGCCGGCGACAGGCCCGGCTTCAATGCCAGCCATGGCAACAACGGAGCCAGCTGCAGCTGGCGCGCCACCGCATCCACCGCCACCTGTTCGGTACCCGGCTGATGCAGATTCAGCACCAGCGCACTGCCATCGCTGCCCGCCCAACGCAATTGGTAACCGTCATCAGCGCGCTGGACGCCAGCCAGGGCGTGGAGCGAGGTGACATGGACGGTGTCGCCGCCCGTCGCGCTGACGCTCAAGCTGTCCAGGTTCAGCTGGAGCAGGCTGCGATCAAGTCGACCGTCGCGCCAGTCAAGCCACGCGCTGATCTTGCCGTGACCGTCCTGCACCGCATAGCCGGACAGATCGACGCCATCAAGCAAGGGTTTCAATTCGGCGCCGTCAACACTGGCCCAGACCTGACCGGCGCTGCCATCGAGCTGAAAGCGACCAACGCTATGCACGGTGGCGGCGACGCCTTCGCGTCGAAGCGCGCCGGCAAAACGCAACTGATCACCCTGACGACTCAGCCGCAGCTGTTTTGACAACACGATGTAATGCTTGTCCAGCACAGCGTCGGTCACCGAGACACGCAGATCTTCCAGCCACAGGTCGGCTGACAAATGCCCCAGGGAGAGCGGCTGTCGTGCATTGCCGCCGGCCGCACCGATGCCGTTGACGTGCCAGCCATCAACCTGATGCAACAGGTCGAGTTGCAGGCCGCGAACATGCAGATTGATCAGATGCCGTGACGGCAGCAGCCAGCCACCAAAATCGAACCGCAAATCGGCTTCGGGCAGCTTCACCACCGCACCAGCCTGGCCCGCAGCAGCGCCTACGGTCACGCCACGCATCACGAACTCAGGACCGGACGGCGTCCAGCGCCCCTCCATCGACTCGAAGCTCACCGGTCGTTGCAGGCGTGCACTGAGTTGCGCTGCCACCCACTCCGGATGCTGTGCCAGCAAGGGCAGCAGCAGCTGCGACAACGCCGCCACGACGGCCAGCAGAATCAGCGCAATGCCGGCCAACCAACCCGAGGCGCGCGCGCAACGGTGCAACCGGCGCTGCCACAGCACGTTCACGCGCGGCAATCCACGATCCATTTACAGCAAGACAACATCAAACTGTTCCTGCGAATAATGCTCTTCCGCCTGGAAGCGTATGCTTTTGGAGATGAACTCCTCCAACTCGGCCACCGCGCTGGATTCTTCCTCAAGAATCCGGTTGACCACCGCCGGATTCGCCATCACCAGCAGCTTCTGTGCATTGAATTGGCGCACGGCGCGGGTGATCTCGCGGAAGATCTCGTAAGTCACCGTCTCGGCGGTTTTCAACAGGCCACGACCGTTGCAGGCCGGGCACGGCTCGCACAGCTGGCGGGCCAGGCTTTCGGTGGTGCGCTTGCGGGTCATCTCGACCAGGCCCAGCGCCGACATCGGATACACGGTGGTCTTGGCGTGATCGCGTGCCAGGCCCTTGGCCAGCATGCGCAGTACCTGGCGCTTGTGTTCTTCATCGCTCATGTCGATGAAGTCGATGATGATGATGCCGCCCAGGTTGCGCAGGCGCAGCTGACGCGCCGCCGCCTGGGCCGCTTCCAGATTGGTGCGGTAGACCGTCTCTTCCAGGTTGCGCGTGCCGAGGTAGGCGCCGGTGTTGACGTCGATCGTGGTCATCGCCTCGGTCTGGTCGACCACCAGATAACCACCGGACTTCAGCGGCACTTCCTTCTTCAGCGCGCGCTGCATTTCGTCCTCGACACCGTACAGGTCGAAGATTGGCCGCTCGCCGTCGTAATGCTCGATGCGGTCGTCCAGATTCGGCATGAATTTGTGCACGAACTTGACCACATTCTCGAAGGTGAGGCGCGAGTCCACGCGCACCTTTTCGATATCCTCGTTGAGCATGTCGCGCAGACTTCGCAGCGGCAGCGACAACTCCTCGTAAACGCGCTCGCCCATCTTCGCCTTGGCGATGTTTTCCTGCACCACACGCCAGACCTTGCCCAGATAGGTCACGTCGAACGCGAGCGACTCGGCACTCTGCCCCTCGGCATTGGTACGCACGATATAGCCCAGCGGCGTTTCGCCGATCAGCGGATTCAACACATCACGCAGGCGCTGGCGCTCTTCCTCATCCTCGATCCGCGCCGAGATGCCCAGCGTGCGCGCATACGGCAGCAGCACCAGATAGCGGGAAGGAATCGACAGATGTGTCGACAGTCGCGCACCCTTGGTGCTGATCGGGTCCTTGACCACCTGCACCACGATCTCCTGGCCTTCGTGCACCAGCTCACTGATCGACGGCACGTGGCCATTGCCTTCGCTGCCTTCGACCGGCGTGGGTCGCACGATGTCCGAGGCATGCAGGAACGCCGCGCGCTCCAGCCCGATCTCCACGAACACCGCCTGCATGCCCGGCATCACCCGTTGCACGCGTCCCTTGTAGATGTTGCCCACGTAACCGCGCTTTGACGCACGCTCGACATGCACCTCCTGCAACATGCCGTTCTCGACCACCCCGACCCTGGTTTCGCGTGGGGTCACGTTGATCAGAATTTCTTCGCTCACTGCATACTCCCCGGACAGACCATCTTTATAGCGGTGCAGCCGTAGACTGTCGATGAACTGCGGCATGGAATCTGCATTCACATACCGAATTACGCCAAATGAACACGATCGCCGGACGAGCCACCCTGGAGCCCAAGCCATGACTACGCCCATCCTGCTGGCCTGGAGCGGCGGCAAGGACTGCCTGCTCGCCCTGCAGCGACTGTTGGCCGATCCGCAATGGCAGGTGGTCGGGCTGTTGACCACGGTCAATCGCAATTACCAGCGAGTGGCCATGCATGGCACGCAGCGCGACGTGCTGCTGGCCCAGGCCAGCTCACTGGGGCTGCCGCTGGTCGAAGTGATGCTGGACTGGCCGGGTAGCAACGAAGCGTACGAGGCAGCACACGCACAGGCGCTGGTGGAGGCACGCATGCGCTGGCCGGGGATCCGTCATTGCGCGTTCGGCGATCTGTTTCTGGAAGACGTGCGCGACTACCGTGTCCGCCAACTGGGTCGCGAAAACTGGCGCGCGGTATTTCCGCTGTGGGGCGAAGACACCGCCAGCCTGTCACGCCACTTCCTCCGCGCAGGCCACCGCGCGATGCTGTGCTGTGTGGACACCCAGCAACTCGACGCCAGCTATTGTGGACGCCCCTACGATGCGGCCCTGCTCGACGCGCTGCCCGCCGGGGTTGATCCTTGCGGCGAGCGCGGCGAATTCCACACGCTGAGCTACGCCGGCCCGTTGTTCCGCCAGCCATTGAAGCTGCGTCGCGGCGAATCGGTGCTGCGCGATGACCGCTTCCAGTTCACCGACTTCCTGCTGGACGAACATGTCGCGGCCGACTGACGACCACGTGCTGCCCGACCTGCTGCAAGCAGGCCTCGCGCTGGTGTTCTGCGGCACCGCCGCCGGCAAGCGCTCCGCCGCAGAACACGCCTACTACGCCCACCCCGGCAACCTGTTCTGGCGTGCGCTGTTCGAAGCTGGCCTGACGCGGCGCCTGCTGGCTCCGGCGGAATTTCCGCTGCTGCCCGACTACGGCATCGGCCTCACCGATCTGGCCAAACGCCACTCAGGCAATGACGACGAACTGCCGCATGATGCGTTCGACGCACCCGCGTTGCGCAGCAAGATCGAACGCTATTCGCCACGCCTGCTCGCCTTCACCAGCAAGAACGCGGCACGCGCTGCGCTCGGGCATGCGGTCGGCTATGGCCTGCAAGACGAGACGATCGGCAGCACCCAACTGTTCGTGCTGCCGTCACCTTCCGGACAGGCACGTGGTCACTGGGACATCAAGCCGTGGCTGGCCTTGAGCGAGCGGTACCACGCCATCGGCAAGCCACGGTAGGGCGGGCACTGCCCGCCGGCTTTTGAATGAGCGAAGAGCCGGCGGGCAGTGCCCGCCCTACGACAGCGGCGTCACACGAAGCCGACTCAATCGACCGGTGTATGCCGCGAGGCGCGGACCTGCTCGGAACGCACGATCGAACCGTGGTTGCTCCAGCTGCGACGCAGGTAAGTCACCACCGCCGCCACGTCGGCATCACTCAATTGCTGGGCAAACGGCGGCATCGAATACGGCCGCTGGTTGGCGGCGGTGACCGGAGCAAAACCGCCCAGCAAAACCATTCGCGTCGCATTGATGCCGGTCGGTTCCGTCACCGAGGAATTGCCGTCCAGTGGCGGATAGACACCGGCTACACCCTCGCCCTGCTTGCCATGGCAATCAACGCAATGCTGTGCATAGACTTTGCTGCCTTGCTCGGTCAGTGCCTTCGCGTCGAACGGTGTCGTCGCTACCGTCGCCGGAGCGCGCGGCGGCAGCGACTGCAGATAGTTGGCCACCGCGTGCAGGTCGGCCTCGGTCATGTGCTGGGTGCTGTCGGAGATCACCGCCGCCATCGGCCCGAATGCCACACCCCTGGAGGATTGCCCCGTCTTCAGCAGGTCGACGATGTCCTGTGCACTCCAGCCCTCGAGGCCGCCGTGCTCGCGCGTGCTCAGATCGGGCGCGTACCAATCCTGCACCGGGATCTTTCCGCCGCTGAGAAGCGCGTTGTTCGCCGTACCACCCAGCGAATCGCGCGCCGCATGACATTCGTTGCAATGGCCGAGGCCCTGCACCAGATACGCACCGCGATTCCATTCGGCCGATTGCGCCGGATCGGGCTTGAATTCACCCTCGTTGAAATACAGTGCGCGCCACGCTTTCAGGCTGTTGCGCACACTGTACGGAAACGCCAGCGATGGCGCACGAGCAGGCTGGTGCACCGGCGGCAGCGACTGCAGCCAGGCAAACATGGCCAGCGCATCGTCGTGACTTACCTTGGTGTAGGAGGTATACGAAAACGCCGGATACAACAGCTCGCCATGACGTCCCTTGCCGGCATGCAGCGCCTGCCAGAAATCCTCGAAACTCCATTCACCCAGACCGGTCTCGCGATCAGGCGTGATATTCGGCACCGGGATATCACCGAACGGCGTGACCATGACCCGGCCACCGGCTAACCGCGCGCCGCCTTGCGCGGTATGACAGCCGGCGCAGTCGCCGACGGTAGCCAGATACTGCCCTTTCGCAATCAACGCCGGATCGGCCAGCGTGGCTTCCGAAACCTTGCTCGCCGAACGTGGCGTGGGCGCATGACCACCCGCCAACCCCAGCCACGCCAGCAATAAGGCGATCAGCACTACCGCCGCCAGCAGCAGCCAGCGCAGCGCTCTCATGAGTTGTCCCCGGCGGCGCCGAGCACGCCGCACGACAACGGCGGCGTCACCGAACCGGCAGGTTGTGCATGGGTATCGCCCGGCAACTCGCGACTGGCCAGCGCAGCAGCCACCGCTGTGATATCCGAAGCGCTCAACCGACTCGCCACGGTAGCCATGCAATCCGGCGCCACCGTGGAACGCGTATGTGTGCGCCATGACCCGAGCTGCGCGCTGATGTAGTCATACGGCAGACCGACCAGACCCGGTGTGGACGGCTCCACCCCGGTCAACTGGGTTCCGTGGCAAGCGCTGCAGGCAAGAATCTTTCGCGCAGGATCACCCTTGCCGAGCAACTCCTCACCGCGCTGCAGTGTTGCCACTGAAACCGCCGGCAAGGGTGATCGGCTGTACGGTACTTGCTGCGCTGCGAAGTATTCGGCGATCTCGCGCATGTACGCCGGCGGTAATTGACGCACGGTGTATTGCATCGGCGCGTATTTGCGCAAACCGTTCTGGAAATCCTGCAGCTGCCGCGTCAAATAAGCGGCCGGCTTGCCGGCCAGTCGCGGGAAATACCCGCTGCCTGGCGTACCTTCGCCATGCACGCCGTGGCAGGTGGTACAGGCGGCGATCCGCTGCTGCAAGGTATCGGGAACCACCGGGGCGTCGGCGGCACGGCTGGCCGATCCGCAAACCATGGCCAGCACGAACAGCGTGGCAACAGCGAAGGACCTGGCAACAAACGGACGGAGGAGGATGGTCATCCGGGCATTGTACGCATGCCTACCGCCTCATTCGCCACGAAGCGGCGCTAAGCTGCAAGCAGGCGAAACTATGCCGCCTCATCTCAAACGGGGGTTACCGTGAATCGTTCAGCCGTCCATCTCGCCGCACTGGCCACCGCCCTGCTCGTCACGTCCGCCGCAGCCACCGACGCCTCCACCTCGCCGCCTCCCGAGGTCGCCTATGCATCGATCGCCCAGCTGCAGCAGCGCATGGACGCCGGCACGCTCGACAGTCAGCAACTGACCACACAATTGCTGAAGCGGATCGACCAGCTCGACCGCTCCGGTCCGACCCTGCGTGCGGTGATCGAGACCAATCCCGACGCCTTGGCGCTGGCTCGCCAGCTCGACGAGGCACGCGCCAGCGACAGCAAGCGCGGTCGGCTATACGGCATTCCCGTGCTGCTCAAGGACAATGTCGACACCGGTGACCACATGCTCACCACCGCCGGTTCGCTCGGACTGGCGGGCGCGCCGGCTCCGCGTGATGCTGGCCTGGTCGAACGCCTGCGCAACGCCGGTGCGCTGATCCTCGGCAAGACCAATCTCAGCGAATGGGCGAACTTCCGCTCCAGCCATGCCAGCAGCGGCTGGAGCGCGCGTGGCGGCCAGACCCGCAATCCCTACGTGCTCGATCGCAACCCCTGCGGCTCCAGTGCCGGCTCGGCGGCCGCCGTAGCCGCCGGGCTGGCCACCGTGGCCATAGGTAGCGAAACCGACGGTTCGATCATCTGCCCCGCCTCGATGAACGGGATTGTCGGCATCAAGCCCACCCTTGGCCTGGTCAGCCGCGCCGGCATCGTGCCGATCAGCCACAGCCAGGACACCGCCGGCCCGATGGCTCGCAACGTGGCCGATGCGGCTGCGTTGCTCAGCGTGATTGCCGGCAGCGACCCGCGCGACCCGGCAACCGCCGAGGCCGATCGTCATGCCACCGACTACAGCCGCTTCCTTGATCCGAATGGACTGAAGGGCAAGCGCATCGGCGTGGTGCGCCAGTTCGCCGGCGCCGAGCCGAATGCCGATCGCGTGCTCGATCAGTCGATCGCCGTGATGAAGGCACAGGGCGCGATCATCATCGATCCGGTCACTGTGCCGCATCTGGCTGAATTGGGCGCACCGCAAATGACCGTGCTGCTGTACGACTTCAAGCACGACATCAACGCCTACCTGGCCACGCGCCAAGGACTGGGCGTGAAAACGCTGGCCGACCTGATCGCCTTCAACCGCGCGCATGCCAGCGAAGAGATGCCGTGGTTCGGCCAGGAATTGTTTGAGCAGGCCGAGCAGAAGGGCCCGCTCAGCGACAAGGCGTATACCGAGGCATTGGCGAAGGCGAAACGGCTGTCCGGTCCGCAAGGCATCGACGCGGCGCTGAAAGCGCAGCATCTGGATGCGTTGCTGGCGCCCTCGTGGGGTCCGGCGTTCATGACCGATCCGCTACTCGGCGACCACATCGTCAGCGGTGATCCGACGGTCGGTGGTGCCTCGCAGCCGGCGGCCGTCGCCGGCTATCCATCGATGACCGTACCGGCCGGGTTCGCGCACGGACTGCCGGTCGGCATCGTGCTGTTTGGCGCAAAGTGGAGCGAGCCGACGCTGATCACCATCGCCTACGGTTTCGAGCAGCATGCCAGGGCATGGCAGGCGCCGCAGTTCCTCGACACCATCGGCGGCAAGCCGCTGGCCTCGCCCTGATCGGGATATCACCCTCCGCTAGTGCAGGTACAACGTAGGTCCCAGCACCGTGGCAAAGGCCAGCATCATCAACACGCCAGCCACGATGATCGCCTGGTGACGGCCGATCACGAAATCCCGCGGCGACTCGTCGCGCGGTTTCGCGTAGGCCACGTTGAACAAGCCGGCGGTGCCGCCAAAGGTCGACGCCACCGCCGAGATCAGGGTGATCACGATGCCCAGGGGATTGACCATGCTGACCAGTACCGCCGATACGCCGCCAATCAGGTAGATCGTCATGGCGATGCGCCTTTGCGCCTGCCGTGCTGGCTCGCCGCCGCCGAGCATCGCGCCCAGCATGCGGATCGCTCGCCGGGTCACCACGATGTAAAAGAACAAACCGACCGCGAACAGAACCACCCGCCATAGCCAGGGCCACGGCAACGGGCCGATACCACCACCCACGTCCGGCCCCCAATCACCCAGATTGGAAACACCGGAGAACATCCAGTAGCCCGCAGCCACCATGCCCTTCACCGTGAACACCAGCCACAGCACCAGCCGCGGTAGCGGTCGGCGCACGCGATGCCAGCCAATCAGCGCCAGCACGGCAAGGAGGACGTCCATGCCGGTACCAGCCATCGCCACGATGCGCCGGGCCCATGGGCCGGTATTCGGACACTCCACGTAATACGCACCGATCTCGCTGGGCATATGGCCGGTGGCGACGCACGCCAGTGCATGGCCCGCCACTTCATGCGCCATGGTCAGCAGCGGCAGCAACAGCAACGCCAGTCCGGCAAGGGTCCAGGGGTTCACGCGCGGGGAAACGGGGCTGCTCAGCGGCATCTTGGTTAACTCGGCAATGGTTGGCATTCACCACTTTCACGCATCTGGCCGTGAAACTTCAGTGCGTCGTGCCAGCCACCGCCGATGACAGCTGTCACCCGCTCAGCGGTCGGAATGTCCCACCGATTTGCGCACGATCAGCATCGCAAGCTCCAGCGACTGCTCGTAGTTCAAGCGGGGATCGACCATCGACTTGTAGGCCCGGTCAAGGTCGGTTTCGGACAAATCACGGGCGCCACCCATGCATTCGGTGACATCTTCGCCAGTCAACTCCAGATGCACGCCACCCAGCCGGGTACCGGCCGCCGCATGGATATCGAACGCCTGGTCGAGCTCGCCGCGAATATTGTCGAAGCGGCGGGTCTTGTAGCCATTCGAAGTGCTCTCGGTGTTGCCATGCATCGGATCAGCCACCCACAGCACGCGCCGCCCTTCGCGCTTCACTGCGTCGAGCAGCGGCGGCAGCGCCGCCGCGATCTTGCCGTTGCCCATGCGATGAATCAGGGTCAACCGACCCGGTTCATCGTGCGGGTTCAGTGCTTCGATCAGCGGCAACAACTGCTCGGGCGTGACCGTGGGCCCGACCTTGACCGCGATCGGATTGCGGATGCCCCGGAAGTACTCGACGTGCGCACCATCGAGCGCCGCGGTGCGCATGCCGATCCACGGAAAATGGGTGGACAGGTTGAACCAGCCGGGATTGCGCGGCACTTCACGCGTCAACGCTTCCTCGTAGTGCAGCAGCAAAGCCTCGTGCGAGGTGAAGAAATCCACCTTGGAGAAGCCACCAATCGGACCGGCCAGCGTTTCCATGAAGCGCAGCGAATCGCCGATGGCCGAGACCATCTGGCGGTATTCCGCCGCCAGCGGCGAATGCTCAACCCAGGCCAGATCCCAATATTCCGGGTGACGCAAATCGGCGAAGCCACCATCAATCAGCGCGCGCACGAAGTTCATCGTCAACGCCGAATGCGCGTGGGCGCGAATCATCCGCTGCGGATCGGGGCGACGCGCAACGGCCGTGAACTCCGGCCCGTTGACCAGATCGCCGCGAAAACTCGGCAGGCTCACGCCATCGCGGGTCTCCTCATCGGTTGAACGCGGCTTGGCGTATTGCCCGGCAAAACGACCGACGCGCAATACCGGTTTCTTCAGTCCGTGCACCAGCACCAAGCTCATCTGCAACAGCACCTTCAGGCGGTTGGAAATGATCGGGCTGCTGCAGTCGGCAAAGCTCTCGGCACAGTCACCGCCCTGCAGCAGGAACCGCGTGCCTTCCTGGGCTTCGGCCAGCGACTGTTTCAACGCCAATACTTCCCACGAGGTCACCAAGGGCGGCAGGCGCGCCAGTTGCGTGGTGGCTTCGGCCAGTTCAACGGGGTCGTCATAGCGCGGCTGTTGCAATGCCTCGCGCTGTTGCCAGGAAGCAGGCTCCCAATCCCTGGGCGCGAAAACATTGGGTACAGCGTGAATCATTTCGAATTCCCGAAAGGAGTTGGATCAGTCACTTCAAAACCGTGCGACGGCGCGTTACCAGCACGGCCAACACGGCCAACGCGATAAACCACAGCAGGCTCCACAGTGGCATCGGCAAACCAAGAATGGGTTCGACCTTGGCGCATTCGCCAGAGCCAGTGAACACCAGCTTCAACATCTTCGCGAACGGAAAGGCATCGAGCATGTAGCCGAGCCCGGGGCCGCAGGACGGTACCTGGTCGGCCGGCAAACTCTGCAGCCACAGATGGCGACTCGCGCTGATCACCCCGCCCACGGCACCTGCAAGCACCAGACCGGTATAGACCCAACGCCCGTTGCCACGCGGTGCGTGAATGGCGCCGAGCAGGAAGAACAGCGCCATCACCAGGAACGCGATGCGCTGAAAAACGCACAACGGACAAGGCGTCATACCCAACCCGTATTCGGCGTACAGCGCAAACGCGAGCAGCGCTGCACAGATCAGAAAACCGACGAGGAAGGTGACACGATAGGACCAGCGAAAGGGATTCATGGCGAATTGCTGCGTTGCGGAACCGTGACCATAGCGGTTCGCCGGGACGCTGTCAGCCTGCCTGCGACATTTCGTAAAAAATGCGCGGCAGGCCCGGCGAAATGAAACGAAAAACCCGGCGGGTTGCCCGGCCGGGTTTCGATACTGCAGAGCTTTGCAACGCGAGTGGATTACTCGGCGTCGACAGCCTCGACCTGCGGGCGACCGACCAGCTCGACATACGCCATCGGCGCATTGTCACCGACGCGGAAGCCGCACTTCAGGATGCGCAGGTAACCACCGGGACGCTCTTTGTAGCGCGGCCCCAGCTCGACGAACAGCTTGCCCACCGCCTCGCTATCGCGCAGACGCGCAAAGGCCAGACGACGATTGGCAACGCCATCGACCTTACCCAGCGTGATCAGCGGCTCAGCCACGCGACGAAGTTCCTTCGCCTTGGGCAAGGTGGTGCGGATCAGTTCGTGCTTGATCAGCGACGCAGCCATGTTCTTGAACATCGCTTCACGATGCGAACTGGTGCGGTTGAATTTGCGTCCGGATTTTTGATGGCGCATGACTGGATTCTCTGTGGATGTCTGTTGTTATGAAAAGCCGGCACGTAGGTCCGGATTCCCGCGGTTACCCGCTATGAGGAGCCTTTCTGGAACGGGCTCTTGTTTGAAAGCGCAGCCATGAATGACCGACTTTGACGGCTGACGGAGCAGGTAGACCCATACTCGCCAAACCGCGGTGACACGGCGATCAAAGGGGATCGCCAAAAGAAACAATGCGGCCACGTGGGCCGCTGGTGGTGCCTGGCGAGAGAGCCGAAACTCGAACTCGCCAGTTCACCGTTGCCGCTTGCGATCACGAATGATCGCAAACCGCCAATCAACCCAACTGCATGCCGTGTGACAAACCCGCCGGCGGCCAGTTCTCAAGCTTCATGCCGAGAGCCAAACCGCGGCCACCCAACACGTCCTTGATTTCCGTCAGCGACTTCTTGCCCAGGTTCGGCGTTTTCAGCAGTTCGACTTCGGTCTTCTGCACCAGGTCGCCGATGTAGTAGATACTCTCGGCCTTCAGGCAGTTAGCCGAACGCACGGTGAGCTCCAGATCATCGATCGGACGCAGCAACAGCGGATCGAAACCGCTCTTCTCGGCCTTGTCGGTAGCACTCTCGCGACGCGAGAAGTCACCAAACACGGACAGCTGGTCGTTGATGATTTCAGCAGCCTTGCGGACTGCATCTTCAGCACCGATCGTACCGTTCGTCTCGATGTCCAGCACCAGCTTGTCGAGGTTGGTGCGCTGCTCGACACGAGCGGCGTCCACTTCGTAAGCCACGCGCAACACCGGTGCGAACGACGCATCCAGCTGCAGGCGACCGATCGGACGTGCTTCATCATCCGGATGCTGGCGCGTGCTGGCCGGCTGGTAGCCGACGCCGCGACGCACCTTCAGACGCATGTTGAGGACGATGTCCTTGGTCAGATGGCAGATCACGTGCTCGGGGTTGATGATTTCCACCGAGTGGTCGACGACAATGTCGCCGGCCGTGACCACGCCCTTGCCCTTCTTGGACAAGGTCAGGGTGACTTCATCGCCGGTATGCTGACGAATCGCCACGTCTTTCAGGTTGAGCAGGACTTCAATCACGTCCTCCTGCAGGCCTTCCAGGGTGGTGTATTCATGCAGCACGCCATCGATCTCGACCTCGACGATGGCGCTGCCGGGGATCGAAGAGAGCAGCACGCGACGCAGCGCGTTGCCCAGGGTATGGCCAAAGCCACGCTCGAGCGGCTCGACCACCACCTTGGCGCGGTTGGCTCCGAGCTGTTCGACGCTGAGGCCACGCGGCCGCAGCACACTAGTTGACGAAACTGCCATGCAGAACTCCGGTAATTACTTCGAGTAAAGCTCGACGATCAATGCTTCATTGATATCGGACGGCAGATCACCGCGATCCGGCACCGCCTTGAATGTGCCTTCGAACTTCTTGGCGTCGACTTCGACCCAGATCGGACGCAGGTCCATCGTGTCAAACACGGTCGCCGCCTCTTGGACGCGCAGCTGGCTGCGGCCCTTCTCGGTCAATGCGATCGCGTCACCCGGGCGAACCTGGTAAGACGGGATGTTCACCTTCTTGCCGTTCACCAGGATCGCCTTGTGGGCGACCAACTGGCGGGCCTGGGCGCGGGTAACCGCGAAACCCATGCGATAGACGACGTTGTCCAGGCGGCTCTCGAGCAGGCGCAACAGGTTTTCACCCGTATTGCCCTTGAGGGTCGTTGCCTTGGTGTAGTAGTTGCTGAACTGACGCTCAAGCACACCGTAGATGCGCTTGACCTTCTGCTTCTCACGCAACTGCACGGCGTAGTCGGACATGCGCATGCGCTTGTTGGCGCCATGCTGACCGGGCTTGTTTTCCATCTTGCACTTGGAATCCAGCGCACGCGCCGGGCTCTTCAGGCTGAGATCCGCACCCTCGCGACGGGCGAGTTTGCAGGTAGCTCCACGATAACGGGCCATGGGTTACTCCTTAGACTCGACGCTTCTTGGGGGGACGGCAGCCGTTATGCGGAATCGGCGTAACGTCAATGATGTTCAGCACCTTGTAACCGAGCGCGTTCAGCGAGCGCACAGCCGATTCGCGACCCGGACCTGGGCCCTTGATGCGAACTTCGACCGTCTTCACGCCGTAGTCGCCTGCAGCACGGCCAGCCTTTTCGGCGGCAACCTGCGCAGCGAACGGGGTCGACTTGCGCGAGCCACGGAAACCGGCGCCGCCGGCAGTAGCCCACGACAAGGCATTGCCCTGGCGATCGGTGATGGTGACGATGGTGTTGTTGAAGGAGGCCTGCACGTGGGCCACGGCATCCGTGACAACGCGCTTGATCTTCTTCTTGGTTTTAACCGGCTTAGCCATATTCGGAATCCGTTACTTCTTGATCGCGCGACGGGGACCCTTGCGGGTACGTGCGTTGGTACGCGTGCGCTGGCCGCGCACCGGCAGGCCGCGACGGTGGCGCAAGCCACGGTAGCAACCGAGATCCATCAGACGCTTGATCGCCATGCCCACCTCGCGGCGAAGATCGCCCTCGACGGTGTACTTGGCGATCTCGTGGCGGATCTTCTCCACCTCGCCTTCACTGAGGGATTTGATCTGGGTGGTCGGAACCACGCCAGCATCCACGCAGACTTGCTTGGCTCGGCTACGGCCGATACCGAAAATGCTCTGCAGACCAACCCAGACATGCTTCTGGACCGGCAAATTGACACCCGCGATGCGCGCCATGATGTACTTTCTCCGATGCGTTTCGTGCGCGATAAACGCGCAATTTTAACCTGAATTACCCTGACTGGAAAGCCCTGCGACACCGAGGCGACGCGAGCTTCCTACGTTTGACCAACCACGCCCACACCAGCAGCCACTAGTTGCGACGAAGATTGGCCTTCTTGAGCAGACTTTCGTACTGGTGACTGACCAGATGCGCCTGCACCTGAGAGGTAAAGTCCATCACCACCACCACCACGATCAGCAGCGACGTGCCACCGAAATAGAACGGTACATGCCAGGCGTTCTGCATGAACGACGGCACCAGACACACCAGTACCAGATACAACGCACCGACACCGGTCAGACGAGTCATCACCGCATCAATGTAGTTGGCCGTTCCCTTGCCCGGACGAATGCCCGGAATCAGGGCGCCCGAACGCTTGAGGTTGTCGGCCGTCTCATCCGCGTTGAACACGATTGCGGTGTAGAAGAACGCAAAACCGATCACCAGTACCGAAAACACAATTTCATACAACGGATTGCCGGGGCTGAGCGCCTGCACCAGATCCTGCACCCAGCGCGACTGCTGCCCGGTACTGAACCAACTCACCGCGGTCGCCGGAAACATCAGCAGACTCGAGGCAAAGATCGGCGGAATCACACCCGCCATATTGATCTTCAGCGGCAGGTTGGAGCTCTGGTTCATGTAGGCCTTCTGCCCACCGGACCGTCGCGCGTAGTTCACCGTGATTCGACGCTGCGCCCGCTCCATGAAGACCACGAAAGCGGTCACCGCCAAAGCCAGACCGAACACCATCAACAGCTTGATCAACGTCAACTCGCCGTTGCTGGCCATGCCGAGCGTATGCACCACCGCGCCAGGCAGACCGGCCACAATACCAGCGAAGATAAGCAGCGAAATGCCGTTGCCGACACCACGCTCAGTCATCTGCTCACCCAGCCACATCAGGAACATCGTGCCAGCGGTCAGACCTACCACCGATGACATGACGAAACCGAAGCCAGGCGTATACACGACTGGAGCACCACCCGCCGCGACCTGTCCCTGCAGTGCCACCGCGATACCGAACGACTGGAAAGCCGCCAGCGCCACCGTGGCATACCGCGTATACATGGTCATCTTGCGCTTGCCTGACTCGCCTTCCTTGCGGAGGCTTTGCAGGCTGGGCACAACCGAACCCATCATCTGAAACACGATGGACGCCGAGATGTACGGAATCACGCCGAGCGCAAATACCGAAAACCGCGCCAAAGCACCACCCGAGAACATGTTGAACATGTCCATCAGGCCGTTGCCACTGACCAGACTGGTCATCGCTTCCGGGTTGACGCCAGGTACCGGAATGAACGAACCAAGCCGGAACACCACCAACGCACCAATCACGAAGAAGATGCGCTGGCGAAGCTCGGTGAGTTTTCCGAGCTTGCCGAGTGCGTTGCCCTTGGCTGCTGCCACCGGCCTTACTCCACGCTGCCGCCGGCCGCCTCGATGGCTGCCTTGGCGCCGGCGGTAGCCAGCAGACCGGACAACTTCACCGCACGACCGATTTCACCCTTGAGCACGACCTTGACCCGCTTCGCGCGGCTGTTGATCAGGCCAGCCTGATGCAGCACGACAGCGTCGATCACGTCGGCCTTCAGGGCTGCCAACTGATACAGAAACACTTCCTGGCTCGCAACCAGCTTCTTCGAACGGAAACCAACCTTCGGCATCCGGCGGTTCAGCGGCATCTGGCCGCCTTCGAAACCAAACTTGTGGGTGCCGCCCGCGCGAGCGTGCTGACCCTTGTGACCGCGACCCGCAGTCTTGCCCATGCCCGAACCGATACCACGACCAACGCGCAGGCGCGTCTTGTGGGAACCGGCGGCCGGCTTAAGTTCATTCAAACGCATGATGATTACTCCTCGACCCGGACCAGGTAGTAGACCGTGTTGATCAGGCCACGAACCTGCGGGCTGTCCTTCAACTCACGGACGTCGTTGATCTTGCCCAGGCCCAACGCCTTGATGCTCAGGCGATGACGAGCCTGTACACCGCGCAGACCCTTGACCAGGCGCACACGCACCGTGGCGGCAGCGGTTTCGTTCTTATTAGCCATTGCCCAACACCTCATCCAGAGTCTTGCCACGCTTGGCGGCGATCTTCTTGGGCGAGGCAACCGCCTGCAGGCCCTTGATGGTCGCGCGCACCAGGTTGATCGGGTTGCGCGAACCGACGGCCTTGGCCAGCACGTTCTTCACACCGACCACTTCCAGCACGGCGCGCATGGCGCCACCGGCGATCACGCCAGTACCCTCGGAGGCCGGCTGCATGTAGACGCGGGCCGCGCCATGATTCGCCTTGACGGCGTACCACAACGTACCGTTGTTCAGTTCGATATCGACCATCTGGCGACGGGCGCGCTCCATGGCTTTCGAAATGGCCACCGGCACTTCACGCGCCTTGCCATAACCAAAACCCACTTTGCCCTCGCCATCACCAACAACAGTCAGTGCGGTGAAGCTCATCTGGCGGCCGCCCTTGACGGTCTTGGCCACACGGTTGACGGCAATCAACTTTTCCAGCAGGCCGTCGGAATTTTCGCGATCGGTAGAAGACATGTTCTTTTCCATGTGCCCAGCGAACCGGGACTTTGCTTGCGGCTGAGCCGCTTGGAGTTGTAGATGACGCAGTGGAAATCGGGAGATGCCCGACCCAGTAACCCTTAGAACTTCAGACCAGCCTCACGAGCCGCTTCGGCCAACGCCTTGATGCGACCGTGGTAGCGGAAGCCCGAACGGTCAAATGCAACCGACTCGATACCCGCAGCCATGGCGCGCTCGGCGATGGCCTTGCCCACTGCCGCTGCGGCCGTAAGGTTCTTGGTGCCCTTCAGACCTTCGGCGACCGACTTCTGCACGGTGGAGGCCGCAGCCACCACGTTGGTGCCGGAGGCGTCGAACACCTGCGCATAGATATGCTGGCCAGTGCGATGCACCGACAAGCGAGCTACAGCCAGCTTGCGGATGTGCGAGCGCGTTGACTTGGCGCGGCGCAGGCGATTTTCGTTCTTGTTCATTTCTGTATTCCTCGAAAGCGGATCGGCAAAAACTAAGTAGCGCTCTTGTGAGTAGTGCGGCCATGGATGGCCGCCTCCACACGCAGGGAAAGCGTACTCAAGCCTTCTTGGCTTCCTTCAGGGTGATCTTCTCGCCGGAGTAACGCACACCCTTGCCCTTGTACGGCTCAGGCGGACGGAACCCACGGATCTTGGCGGCAACCTGACCCACAACCTGCTTGTCCGCACCCTTGATCAGGACTTCGGTCTGCGTCGGCGTTTCGATGCTGACGCCTGCCGGCGCCTCAAACGTCACCGGATGCGAGAAACCCAGACTCAGGTTCAACGTGGTGCCGGTCATGGAGACGCGGTAACCGACGCCAACCAGCTCCAGCTTGCGCTCGTAGCCAGTGGAGACACCGGTAACCATGTTCGCCAGCAAGGCACGCGCGGTGCCACCGAATTTATCGTCGGCGCCTTCGTTGAGGCTGATGTTGGCAACGCCGTTGTCCACAACGATGCTGACGCCCGGCAAGTGATGCACGGACAGCGTGCCCTTCGGACCCTTGACGGAGATATTGTCGTTACCGACAGTCATCTCGACGCCCTTGGGCAGGGAAATTGGTAGTTTGGCAACACGTGACATCGAAAGACTCCTTATGCCACTTGGCCGATGACTTCGCCGCCCAGACCCTTGGCACGGGCCTGCGCATCGGTCAGCAGACCGGCAGAAGTCGAAATGATCGAGATACCCAGGCCACCGAGGACCTTCGGCAGCTCATCCTTGCCGCGATACACACGCAGGCCGGACCGGCTGACACGGGAAATCTTCTCGATGGCCGGCTGGCCCTCGAAATACTTGAGCTTGATCTCGAGCACCGGCTTGCCTTCCTCAGCGGAAGTCTTGGCGTCGAGGATGTAGCCCTCGTTCTTGAGAAGGTCGGCAATCGCCACCTTCATTTTCGACGACGGCATACGCACGACGGGCTTGCCCATAGCCTGGGCATTGCGAACGCGCGTGAACAGATCGGCGATGGGATCAGTCATGCTCATGAAAACATCCTTCAGAGTGCACCGATATCCGAGAAAACCGGAAATCAATCAAATTGTGAGCTGGCAAAAGCGCCAGTCTGCTTTGCGCAGACCGCCGACTATAACAGCTATTTCAGGTTTTGGCGAATAACGACGCGGTAGTCGCATCCAACGACTGCAGCAATGGCTGCGGTCGAGCAACCGGCTGACGGGAACACGACCCGTCAAACCGGCGAGGAACGTTGTTTGATTACCAGCTGGCCTTGCGCAGACCCGGCACGTCGCCGCGCATGGTTGCTTCGCGCAGCTTGTTGCGACCCAGCCCAAACTTCGCATAGACGGCACGCGGGCGACCCGTCAGGGCGCAACGCGTACGCTGACGTGCTGGGCATGCGTCGCGCGGCTGCTTCTGCAGCTTCGTCTGAGCTTCCATCTTCTCCTCGTAAGAGGCCTTGGGGCTCTGCACGATCGCCTTGAGCTCAGCGCGCTTGGCGGCGAACTTCTGCACGAGTTTGGTCCGCTTGATATCGCGGTTCACCATTGATGTCTTGGCCATGGATAACGCCTATCAGTTGCGGAACGGGAAGCTGAACGCGGTCAGCAGGGCTTTCGCCTCTTCGTCAGTCTTGGCGGTGGTGGCGATGGAGATATCCATGCCGCGCAACGCATCAACCTGGTCGAAGTCGATTTCAGGAAAGATGATCTGTTCCTTGATACCGAAGTTGTAGTTGCCACGACCGTCAAACGCTTTTGCCGACACACCACGGAAGTCGCGCACGCGCGGCAGCGAGATGTTGATCAGGCGGTCCATGAACTCCCACATCTGGGCACGGCGCAGAGTGACCTTGCAACCAATCGGCCAGCCGTCACGAATCTTGAACGAAGCCACTGAAACGCGGGCCTTGGTCGTGATCGGCTTCTGGCCGGAAAGCTTGGCCATGTCGGCCACGGCGTTTTCAAGAATCTTCTTGTTGCCGGCAGCTTCGCCCACGCCCATGTTCAGCGTGATCTTGGTGATGCGGGGAACCTGCATCACGTTCTGGTAGCCGAACTGCTCGGTGAGCTTGGCGACTACCTGTTCTTTGTAGAAATTTTCGAGGCGGGTCATGATCGTGATTCCTTACGCGTCCACGACCTCGCCATTCGAACGGAACACGCGGACCTTGCGCCCATCTTCGAGCGTTTTGGTGCCGACGCGTTCACCCTTGTTCGTGGCGGGGTTGAACAGCTGCACATTGGAGAGATGGATCGAAGCCTCACGCTCGACGATGCCACCGGCCTGATTGGCCTGCGGATTCGGCTTGGTGTGACGCTTGACCAGGTTCACGTTGGAGACGAATACACGATCGTCTGCAACACGCAGCACATCGCCGCGCTGACCCTTGTTTTTGCCGGTGATCACGAGGACCTGATCACCCTTGCGGATACGGTTCATATCTTGACTCCGCTCAGAGCACTTCGGGAGCAAGCGAGACGATCTTCATGAACTTCTCGCTGCGCAGCTCGCGGGTAACCGGTCCGAAAATACGGGTGCCGATAGGCTCGAGCTTGTTGTTGAGGAGGACCGCTGCGTTGCCGTCAAAACGGATCAGCGAACCATCGGGACGACGCACACCCTTGGCGGTACGAACCACCACGGCGTTGTAAACTTCGCCCTTCTTGACCTTGCCGCGCGGAATCGCATCTTTCACGGTGACTTTGATCACGTCACCGATCGCGGCGTAACGGCGCTTGGAGCCGCCGAGCACCTTGATGCACATCAATTCCTTCGCGCCGCTATTGTCCGCTGCGGAAAGCGTGCTCTGCATCTGGATCATGTCTGCACCCTCCCTTAGACGTTGGCGCGCGTGATGATCTCAACCACGCGGTGATGTTTGGTCTTGGACAATGGACGGCACTCGGCGATACGCACGAGGTCACCCTCGTTCGCACCCAGGTCGTCCTGCGCGTGCAACTTGGTTGACCGGCGAATGATCTTGCCGAGCAACCAATGCTGCTCCTGACGCTCGATCAGGACGGTAACCGTCTTGTCCATCTTGTTGCTGGTGACGCGGCCCTCAAGGGTACGCGTCTGCTTCTTGTTGTCGCTCATGTCGGCCGTCCCTTACTTCTTGCTGCCGAGCACGAACTTCGTGCGGGCGATGTCGCGCCGAACGCGGCGCAGCTGGTGCGGCTGGGTGAGCTGGCCGGAACCCTTTTGCATGCGCAGATTGAACTGCTCCTTGCGCAGGTCCAGCAGATGCTGCTTCAGCTCGTCGGCCGACTGGTTATTGATATCTTTGCTGGCCATCACATCACCGCCCGTGTCACAAACTGAGTCTGCACCGAGAGCTTGGCAGCGGCGAGGCGGAACGCCTCGCGCGCAGTCAACTCGTCAACGCCCTCGATCTCGTAAAGCATGCGACCAGGCTGGATCGGAGCGACCCAGAACTCGACGCTGCCCTTGCCGGCACCCATACGGACTTCGATGGGCTTCTTGGTGATCGGCTTGTCGGGGAACACACGAATCCACAACTTGCCGCCACGCTTGACGAAGCGGGTGATGCAACGACGTGCGGCTTCGATCTGACGCGCGGTAAGCGCACCGTGAGTCGTCGCCTTCAGGCCGTACTCGCCAAAGCTGACGAGGTTGGAGCATTGCGCCAGACCGTCATTACGGCCCTTGAACTGCTTGCGGTATTTGGTTCGCTTAGGTTGCAACATGGCAACTCTCCTTACTTCGCAGACCGCTCGCGGCGGCCGTCACCGGCCTCGCGACGCGAATCGTTACGACGACCTTCGCCACCTTCGCGGCGCGGCTGCGACGGTTCGTCCTTCGTTTCCTGGCTGGCAGCAGCCAAATCGAAGATCTCACCCTTGTAGACCCAGACCTTGATACCGATGATGCCGTAGGTGGTTTTCGCCTCGGCCGTACCGTAGTCAATGTCTGCGCGCAACGTATGCAGCGGCACGCGACCCTCACGAGCCCACTCGGAACGAGCGATCTCGGCACCGTTCAGACGACCGGAGACGTTGATCTTGATGCCCAGTGCGCCCAGGCGCATCGCGTTGCCGACCGAGCGCTTCATTGCCCGACGGAACATGATGCGGCGCTCAAGCTGTTGCGCGATCGACTCGGCAACCAGCTGTGCGTCGAGCTCGGGCTTGCGCACTTCGTTGACGTTGATGTGCGTCGGAACGCCCATCATGTCGCTGACTTCCTTGCGCAGCTTCTCGATATCCTCGCCCTTCTTGCCGATCACCACGCCCGGACGGGCGGTGTGGATCGTCACGCGTGCGGTTTTGGCCGGACGCTCGATCTGGATTTTCGAGATGCCGGCAGCGGCCAGCTTCTTCTTCAGCATATCGCGGACCTTGATATCGGCCACGAGATACTTCGCGTAATCACGCTTGTTGGCGAACCACTTCGAGTTCCAGTCCTTGGCAATGCCGAGGCGGATACCGGTGGGATGAACTTTATGACCCATCGTCTCTATCCTCGGTTAGTTGCCAACAACCACAGTGATGTGGCTGGTGCGCTTGAGAATGCGCGAACCGCGGCCTTTGGCGCGGGCATACATACGCTTCATCGCCGGACCTTCGTCCACGAAGATGCTGGCCACTTTCAGCTCATCGACGTCGGCACCGAGATTGTTCTCGGCGTTGGCGACGGCCGACAGCAGCACCTTGCGGACAAGGAGCGCGGCTTTCTTGTTGGTAAAGGTGAGCACGTCGCTGGCTCGGCCCACGGGAAGCCCGCGGACCAGATCAGCCACCAGGCGTGCCTTTTGCGCCGAAATGCGGGCGCCGCGCAGGATCGCTTTGGCTTCAGTGCTCATCACTTGCCCTTCTTGTCGCCGACATGGCCTTTGAACGTGCGGGTCACCGCGAACTCGCCGAGCTTGTGCCCGACCATGTTCTCGTTGATCAGAACGGGCACGTGCTGACGGCCGTTGTGGATGGCAATGGTCAAGCCGACCATTTCCGGCAGGATCATCGAGCGACGCGACCAGGTCTTGATCGGGCGCTTGTTGTGGGCGGAAACCGCAGCTTCCACCTTCTTTACGAGGTGAAGGTCGACGAACGGACCTTTCTTCAAAGAGCGAGGCATGTCGGCTTCCTGTTACTTGGTACGACGACGCACGATGAACTGCTGCGTGCGCTTGTTGTTACGGGTCTTGTAACCCTTGGCCGGCGTGCCCCACGGGCTGACCGGATGACGACCGCCGGAGGTCTTGCCTTCACCACCACCGTGCGGATGGTCGACCGGGTTCATCACCACACCGCGAACGGTCGGGCGAATACCCAGCCAGCGCTTCGCGCCAGCCTTGCCGAGCTTCTTCAGGCTGTGCTCGCCGTTGCCGACTTCACCAATGGTGGCGCGGCAATCGACCGAGACGCGACGCATTTCGCCGGAGCGAAGACGCAGCGTGGCATAACCAGACTCACGGGCAACCAGCTGCACCGAGGCGCCGGCACTGCGCGCAATCTGCGCGCCCTTGCCGGGACGCAGTTCGATGCAGTGAATGGTGCTACCCATCGGGATGTTGCGCAGCTGCAGGCAGTTGCCAGCCTTGATCGGCGCATCACGACCCGACACCAGACGGTCATCCACCTGCACGCCCTTCGGCGCGATGATGTAACGACGCTCGCCATCGGCGTAGCACAGCAACGCGATGTGCGCGGTGCGGTTCGGATCGTATTCGATACGCTCGACGCGGGCGGCAATGCCTTCCTTGTCGCGCTTGAAATCGATGATGCGGTAATGCTGCTTGTGACCGCCGCCGCGATGACGCACGGTGATGCGACCGTGGTGGTTGCGGCCGCCAGTGCGGGACTGCGACTCGGTCAACGCCGCGTACGGCGCGCCCTTGTACAGCCCTTCCGTCTTGACGCTGACTGCGTCGCGACGACCCGGCGAGGTCGGCTTGTGGTGAATTAGTGCCATTTCAAAGAACTCCTGGCTCAGGCCTTGGCGGCGACGTCGATGGTCTGGCCATCGGCAAGACGCACGTAGGCCTTACGCTTGCCCTGGCGGCTGCCAGCGCGTTGACGAAAGGCTTTGACCTTGCCCTTGGTGTTGACGAGGTTGACCTGCTCGACCTTGACGTCGAACAAACCTTCCACGGCAGCACGGACATCGGCCTTGGTCGCCGTCGGGGCGACCACGAATACGTACTGATTGTGCTCGGCGAGACGCGCCGATTTCTCGGAAATATGCGGCGCGCGCAGCGTATCGAGAATGCGTTCGTTGTTCATGCCAGCCACTCCTGGACTTTCTTCACGGCGTCGACCGTCATCACCACATGGTCGGAACCGACCAGGCTGACCGGGTTCAGACCCATCACATCCAGCACGTGGATATAAGGGATGTTGCGGGCGGCCAGGAACACGGACTCGGAGGCATCTTCCGACACCAGCAGCACGCGACCGGACACTTCCAGCTCAGCCAGCTTGGCAACCATCGACGAGGTCTTCGGCGCTTCGATGCCGAAAGTCTCAACGACCTTCAGACGATCCTGACGAATCAGCTCGGAGAAGATCGAACGAATAGCGACACGGTAAGCCTTGCGGTTGACCTTCTGCTCGTAGCTGCGCGGCTTCGCCGCGAAGGTACGACCGCCACCGACGAAGATCGGAGCGCGATAGTCACCGTGGCGGGCACCGCCGCCCTTCTGCTTCTTGAACTTCTTGGTGGTGCCGGACATCTCGCCGCGTGAGAGCTGCGACTGCGTACCTGCACGACCGGCCGCCTGATAGGCGATCACGACTTGGTGGACCAGGGCCTTTTTGTACTCACCGCCGAACACTTCGTCCGACACGCTGAGCGGCTTGGCGCCAATAACATTGAGTTCCATGGCGTCTCTCCTCAACCCTTGGTCGTCGGCACGATGATGACGTCGCCACCGGTTGCACCCGGTACCGCGCCCTTCACCGCAATCAGGTGACGCTCGACGTCGACCTTGACCACTTCCAGACCCTGCTGCGTGCGATTCACCGCACCCATGTGGCCGGACATCTTTTTACCGGGGAAAACGCGACCCGGAGTCTGGCGCTGACCGATGGAACCCGGCGCGCGATGCGACAGCGAGTTACCGTGGGTCGCGTCACCCATCTTGAAGTTCCAGCGCTTGATCGTGCCCTGGAAACCCTTGCCTTTCGAAACGCCGGCAACGTCAACGATCTGGCCGACGGTGAACACGTCGTCAGCCTTGATCTCGGCGCCCACGGCGTACTTGCCAAGGTCATCGGCAGAAACGCGGAATTCCCACAAGCCACGACCCGGCTCAACCTTGGCCTTCGCGTAGTGGCCCTTCAGCGGCTGCGTCAACAGATTCGCGCGCTTGGTGCCAGCGGAAACCTGGACGGCGCTGTAGCCATCGTTATCGTCCGTCTTCAACTGGGTCACCCGGTTCGGCGTCGCTTCAATCAGCGTCACCGGAATCGAGCGGCCATCTTCAGTGAAGAGTCGGCTCATGCCGCATTTGCGGCCAACCAATCCGATACTCATATTCGTATCCTGTCTGTCGCTCAACCGAGCTTGATCTGAACATCGACGCCAGCGGCGAGATCAAGCTTCATGAGCGCGTCCACGGTTTTGTCGTTCGGGTCGACGATGTCGAGTACACGCTTGTGGGTACGAGTCTCGTACTGGTCGCGTGCATCCTTGTCGACGTGCGGCGACGTCAGAATGGTGTAACGCTCGATCTTGGTCGGGAGCGGAATCGGGCCGAGTACCGTGGCACCCGTGCGCTTAGCCGTCTCGACGATCTCGCTGGCCGAGCGGTCGATCAGTCGATGATCGTATGCCTTCAGCCGAATCCGAATCTTCTGGTTCGCCATAACCGTGTCCTGTTGTCTAAAGAACGTAATGTGAAACGAAACGGCTTCTCACCGCCCCGCACAACCTTTTGCCACTTGACCAAGTCGCGCATGTTTCGTGCGACTTCTTTGAAAAACACCAGGCGAGCATGGATCAGCTCGCCTGGTGCAATTCGAATCTCGCGCAAAAAGACGTATCAACAGGACTTCTCCTGCGATCACGTCAACTTGCGAGGGCCGATCCACGGCCAGCGAACTCGAAGCGCATCCTGCACCTCATTTCGCGGTGAGTTGATCAAAAACGCGATTGATCAACGAGTGAGCTGCCAAGTATACCGACTAATCTTCGATTAGTGAAGGGGTACGAAGCAATGTGATGCATCTCACTGCCTTGACGCCATCCGACCGTAGACCGGATCAACGACAAGGGTTATCCCGGCAGCAAGCTGCCGGGATAACAGAACTTACTTGATGACCTTCGCCACCACGCCGGCGCCGACGGTACGGCCACCTTCGCGAATGGCGAAACGCAGGCCTTCGTCCATCGCGATCGGGTGGATCAGGCTCACCACCATCTTCACGTTGTCGCCCGGCATCACCATCTCCACGCCTTCCGGCAACTGGCAGGCGCCGGTCACGTCGGTGGTGCGGAAGTAGAACTGCGGACGGTAGCCCTTGAAGAACGGCGTATGACGGCCACCCTCGTCCTTCGACAGCACATAGACCTCAGCCTCGAAGTCGGTATGCGGGGTGATCGTGCCCGGCTTGGCCAACACCTGGCCGCGCTCGACGTCGTCACGCTTCAGGCCGCGCAGCAGCAGACCGGCGTTGTCGCCCGCCTGACCCTGATCCAGCAGCTTGCGGAACATTTCCACGCCGGTGACGGTGGTCTTCTGCGTGTCGCGGATACCGACCACTTCGATTTCGTCGCCGACCTTGATGATGCCGCGCTCGATACGACCGGTCACCACGGTGCCGCGGCCGGAGATCGAGAACACGTCTTCCACCGGCATCAGGAACGGGCGGTCAATCACGCGCACCGGCTCCGGGATGTAGCTGTCCAGCGCATCGACCAGCTTGATGATCGACGGCACGCCAATCTCGCTCTGGTCGCCTTCCAGCGCCAGCTTGGCCGAACCGTGGATCATCGGGGTGTCGTCGCCCGGGAAGTCGTACTTGGAAAGCAGCTCGCGCACTTCCATCTCGACCAGCTCAAGCAGCTCGGCGTCATCGACCATGTCTGCCTTGTTCAGGTAGACCACGATGAACGGCACGCCAACCTGACGCGACAGCAGGATGTGCTCGCGGGTCTGCGGCATCGGGCCGTCTGCGGCCGAGCACACCAGGATCGCGCCGTCCATCTGCGCCGCACCGGTGATCATGTTCTTCACATAGTCAGCATGGCCCGGGCAGTCGACGTGCGCGTAGTGGCGCTTCGGCGACTCGTATTCCACGTGAGCGGTCGAGATCGTGATGCCGCGCGCCTTCTCTTCCGGCGCCGCGTCGATCGCGCTGTAGTCCTTGAACTCGCCACCGAAACGTTCTGCACCGACCTTCGTCAGCGCTGCCGTCAGCGTCGTCTTGCCGTGATCCACGTGACCAATCGTGCCGACGTTGACGTGCGGCTTGGTGCGTTCGAATTTACCCTTTGCCATGACCCATACCTCTAGAGAACTTGAATTTGATAATGCGTCCACGAGGGGCGCCGTTGGAGACGGCAGCCAACAACAGCCGCGTCTTGATCCTTGCTGCCGCGATCAAAAAGATCGCACGGCTTACGCCTTCTTCATCACCTGCTCGGCGACGTTGGTCGGCGCTTCGGCATAGTGATCGAATTCCATCGTGAAGGTGGCCCGGCCCTGCGTCAGCGAACGAATCGTGGTCGCATAACCGAACATTTCACCCAGCGGAACCTCGGCATTGATGGTCTTGCCCGAGGGCGTATCTTCCTGGCCGGTGAGCATGCCACGACGCTTGCTGATGTCGCCCATCACGTCGCCCATGTAATCCTCAGGCGTCACGATTTCAACCTTCATGATCGGTTCCAGCAACACCGGACTGGCTTTCGCGAAGCCCTGCTTGAACGCCATCGACGCAGCCAGCTTGAACGCCATTTCCGACGAATCGACGTCATGGTAGGAACCGAAGACCAACTTGGCCTTGACGTTCACCACCGGGAAGCCGGCCAGCGGACCACTGGTGATCGTCTCGCGCAAACCCTTCTCGATTGAAGGAATGAATTCCTTCGGAATCACGCCACCAGTGATGTCGTTGATGAACAGGAAGTCGTCCTTGATGCCAGCCGCGATCTTCTCGTCAGCCCGATCGGCAGCACTGATTGGCGACATCTCGATCACCACGTGACCGTACTGACCCTTGCCGCCCGACTGCTTGGCGTGCTTGTAATCCGACTTGACGTCGCTGGTGCGGATCGTCTCGCGGTAAGCCACCTGCGGCTTGCCGACGTTCGCCTCGACATTGAATTCGCGGCGCATGCGATCGACCAGAATATCCAGATGCAACTCGCCCATGCCGGAGATGATGGTCTGACCCGACTCTTCATCCGTACGCACGCGGAACGACGGATCTTCTGCAGCCAGACGACCCAACGCAATACCCATCTTTTCCTGGTCGGACTTGGTCTTCGGCTCGACCGCCATCGAAATCACTGGCTCCGGGAAAACCATGCGCTCAAGCGTGATGATGTGTTCCTGCGAGCACAAGGTGTCGCCGGTCGTCACATCCTTCAAGCCAACGGCGGCGGCGATATCGCCAGCGCACACTTCCTTCAACTCGTGCCGCTCGTTCGCGTGCATCTGCAGGATACGACCGACGCGCTCTTTCTTGCTCTTGACCGGGTTGTACACCGCATCGCCGGAATTCAACGTGCCCGAATAGACACGGAAGAAGGTCAGCGAACCCACGAACGGGTCAGTCATGATCTTGAATGCCAACGCCGAGAACGGAGCCTTGTCGTCCGCAGGACGACTAGCTTCCTTTTCGTCTTCGTCGATGCCGGCAACCGGCGGACGATCCGAAGGCGACGGCAGCAGCTGCACAACGGCGTCGAGCATCGCCTGCACGCCCTTGTTCTTGAACGCCGTGCCGCAGAACATCGGGATGATTTCGTTGGCGAGGGTGCGTTGACGCAGACCAGCGATGATTTCCGCCTCGGTCAGGTCACCCTCTTCCAGATACTTGTTCATCAGCTCTTCGGTGGCTTCCGCCGCCGACTCAACCATGAACGCGTGAGCTTCGGCAGCCTCATCGGCAAGCTCAGCCGGAATCTCGCGATATTCAAACTTCATGCCCTGGGATTCCATGTCCCAGATGATCGCCTTCATCTTCAGCAGATCAACCACGCCCTCGAAGCCGTCCTCGGCGCCAATCGGCACCTGCATCGGCACGGCGTTGCCGCCCAGACGGGACTTCAGCTGGCCAACCACCTTGTTGAAGTTGGCGCCGGTGCGATCCATCTTGTTGACGAACGCAAGACGCGGCACCTTGTACTTGTTGGCCTGACGCCACACGGTTTCGGACTGCGGCTGCACGCCACCGACCGCACACAACACGAACACCGCACCATCAAGCACGCGCAGCGAACGCTCGACTTCGATGGTGAAGTCGACGTGTCCGGGGGTATCAATGATGTTGAAGCGATGCTGCTCCATGGAGCCATCCATACCCTTCCAGAACGCCGTCGTTGCCGCCGACGTAATGGTGATACCGCGCTCCTGCTCCTGCTCCATCCAGTCCATCGTGGCCGCACCATCGTGCACTTCGCCAATCTTGTGGCTGACGCCGGTATAGAACAGGATGCGCTCGGTCGTGGTGGTCTTGCCAGCATCGATGTGCGCCATGATGCCAAAATTGCGGTAGCGCGCGATGGGAGTGGTACGTGCCATGGATATCTCTACCTGTATCGGGCGATCCAGCCCAGGATTCACGCAGCCGTCCGGGCTGCAGCTTGTATGAAAAGTCCGGCATGAGCGCCGGATCTTCTTTCACCGTCAAGGTCGAGGCACGAGCGCCTACGACCAGCCCGCACCGCCACTGAAGACGGCGCGGACGACGCACTTACCAGCGGTAGTGCGAGAAGGCCTTGTTGGCCTCGGCCATGCGGTGTGTTTCTTCGCGCTTCTTGGCAGCGCCGCCGCGGCTCTCGGAGGCCTCCAGCAACTCGGCAGCCAGCTTGCGCGGCATCGAGGTCTCGCCGCGCTTGCGCGCCGCGTCGATCACCCAACGCATCGCCAACGCCATGCGGCGACCTGGACGCACTTCAACCGGCACCTGATAGGTGGCACCGCCGACGCGACGGGACTTTACTTCGACCGCCGGAGCGATGTTGTTCAGTGCCTTCTCGACCAGAGCCACCGGCTCGGCATTCTTTTCGCCGATGTGCTGCAAGGCACCGTAGACGATGCTTTCAGCAACCGACTTCTTGCCGCTCTTCATCACCATGTTGATGAATCGAGCGATCAGCTGGCTACCGTGCTTGGGATCCGGCAGAACCAGACGGGCGGGATGTGAACCTTTACGCGACATGTTTGTTGTCCGTTATTTTCGCGGACATTCCTGCCCGCCTGTAAAGCGGCCAGCGAGGGCCGCGCGACATTACTTCTTCGGGCGCTTGGCGCCGTACTTCGAACGTGACTGACGGCGCTTGGTCACACCGGCGCAGTCGAGGCTGCCGCGCACGGTGTGGTAACGCACACCGGGCAGGTCCTTGACGCGACCGCCACGGATCAGCACCACCGAATGCTCTTGCAGGTTGTGACCTTCGCCACCGATGTAGCTGATGACCTCGAAACCATTCGTCAGGCGCACCTTGGCAACCTTGCGCAGGGCCGAGTTCGGCTTTTTCGGGGTGGTCGTGTACACGCGGGTGCAGACACCACGACGCTGCGGGCTGGACTGCAGGGCCGGCGACCCGCTCTTGTAGGTCTTGGGGCTGCGCGATTTGCGCACCAACTGATTGACTGTCGTCATGCGTAGCTGTTCCTGAAAACATAAAGGCAGCCCGATCAAGCTCGGTCTGCCAAGAAGCGGGAATTTAACATGAGCAGCTTGCCATAGGCAAGCCAACGCTCAGCCGTCCTGGACCCGAACACGAGGTGCGTCCTTGCACCTCATTTCGTATGTCAGCGAGCAATACCCTGAACGGGCTTACTCGACACCGTTT